>DDPV01000015.1:96139-112125 GCA_002342365.1 Burkholderiales bacterium UBA2459
ATGAATTCAATATTGCCGCCCACGGTGATGCTGGTCTTGCCCTTGCCGCCTGCTTCAAGCCTTTTGAGCACCTCATCTTCGACTTGCAGGTTCCATGCGTAGTCAAACTCCCCTGTTTGCAGCACCGCGCGGGCAGCCGACACCGCATCGCCTCCGCCCTTCATCTCGATGCTGTCGAAAAAGGGCCGGTTTGCTTCGTGGTAATCGCTGTTGATGGCGCCACGAACCATATCGCCTGGTTTGAAGTCGACAAACTTGTAGGGCCCTGTGCCCACAGGTTTGAGGTTTGTTGGCGCTTCACGTGATTTCGCACCGATATACGGTTCAAAAAGATGTTTGGGGATGATCATGCCCGCAGTGCCAACCAATGGGTCAGCCCAAAATGGGCTGGCACGCGTGTTTTCCACCCGCACCGTGAAGTTATCAATTTTGGTGACTTTCACGTCTTGGTAGGTCGATATGGTGACGGCCGCCGATGCCGGATCAGCTGCAAAGGCCGCAGTAAAGACCACATCGTCAGCCGTAAAGGGCTTGCCGTCGTGCCATCTCACGCCCTGCTTGAGCTTCCAGATCACCCACTTTCCATCGGGTGCGACAGTTTTGTTGGCTGTCGAGGGAACTTCTGCAGCCAGGATTGGAACCAGATTACCGTCGGTGTCCCAGGCTGCAAGCGGTTCATAGAAAATTCGCGAACCTTCCTGATCTTTGGTGCCGGTTGCAAAATGAGGGTTGAGCAAAGTCGGGCCCTGCCACCATAAAACACGCAAGGGACCGCCTCCGCCACGCTTGCTCGGCGTGTAGGCTGACTTGTACTGTTGCGCCTGGGCGATGCCAGCGTGCATTAAAAGCTGCGCGGCCATCGGTGCACTGATGCCCACCATGACCATTTGCTGAATGAAGGCCTTTCTGCTGAGTTTTCCGCTTCGAACAGCGTCAATCTCCTGCCTCAGAACTTGCTCGATATCTTGCATCGCCATGTTGATCTCCCAGATTATTGGTTATCAGGTTTTGTTGAGATAAGGGAAGCACTCCTGTGCTGGCAGGGTAAACGGAAATGTTTGTTGCCGCAACTACGCAAGGAATGCATCGTTCGGAAGCTTTTGCCACAGCGCTCGCGCAGCTTTTGGCTGCGTGCCTTAGCCCTTGGTTGCCAGCCTTCGCTTTCAGCTCCTTGCCTTAGCTTTTGGCTGCTTGCCTCGGTGATGCATGCTTTGGAAGTCGGGATCGCTTGCATGCTGATCAAGATCCCGATAAAAGACACAAAGACTTTCGTTGCGCAGACCCAGGGAGTTCCCAATGAGTTTTCAACGCCATACGCTGCATTTGCCCGTGATGACCCCCGGCACCGTCCGCAGCCTTCAGTGGTTGCGTTTCGGGCGAAAATTAGCGCGCCCCAAGCTTTACATGCAAGCGGCAATTCATGCCAATGAAATGCCTGGCACGATGGCGCTTCATCACCTGATGCCGCAGCTTGTTGACGCTGACGCCAAGGGCTTGATTGAAGGCGAAATCATCATCGTGCCAACGGTGAATCCGATCGGGCAGGCGCAGCTGGTCGGAAACCAGCATCTTGGCCGTTATCACTTTTTGAATTATGAAAATTATAATAGAAACTGGATCGATCTTGCGCCTGCGGTTGCCCAAAGTATTGGTAGCAGACTTGGCGCTGACGCCACAGCGAATGTTGCAAGGATTCGAAAAGCAGCGCTCGCAGCCCTTGAAGCGCTTGAGCCTGCCAATGAGTTGAGAACACTGCGGGTTGAAATTCAAAAGCTTGCGGTCGACGCCGACTTTGTGCTCGATTTGCATTGCGACATCCACGCCGCCATGCATTTGTTCATGTCTGCCCGCGACTGGCCCCAGGCTGAGGCGACCCGATCCGGACCTGCCTACGAATTGGCAGCCGATCTGGGTTCAGAGGCAACGATGTACAACGAACCTTATCCCGCAGCGCTGACCTTTTCCGGTGTCAACGGCGCACTGTGGGCAAGGCTTGCCGAGCAGTTTCCTGAGGCTGCTATTCCGCAGGCCTGTATGTCGTGTACCGTCGAAATGCGCAGCCAGTTTGATGTGAGCCATGCGCAAGGTGCGCGTGACGCTGCCAATCTGATGCGCTGGATCATCCGTCAGGGCATCGTGAAGGGTGATGCGGGTCGGCTGCCTCGACTGAAGGCAGCTGCAACACCGATTCAGGGCATGGATGTGGCTTATTGCCCGACAACAGGGTTTTTGGCCTATCACCTCGAACCTGGCGCCAAAGTGAAAAAAGGCCAGGCTGTTTGCGATGTGATCGATCCCGCCAATCCGCATGGCGAAGCGGCTCGCACCACCATCCACGCCCAGACTGAGGGCGTGCTTTTCGCGAGGCGGCTCAATGGTTCCCTGGCCTGGCCAGGTCTGGTGCTCTTCAGAATTGCGGGTGCGCAGCGGCTGGAGCATCGGGCCGGGATGTCGGGACTTGACGATTAATGTACGCTCTTCACCGGTAATCAAACGCCAAGCCGCCCGCCCGGGCGGGCAAGATAAAACCACTCCTGCCCAGCTTGCGCTTTCGGGTTGGGAAAAATCACATAAGCATCCTCGGCGGTTCGCACGATTTCACCGTCGGCCCGCCGAGCGATGATTTCGCCCTGATTGACGCGGTCAAAGCTTTTCCAGGGTCTTGCGAATGTGTCATTGCTATCGTATCGATCAAAAACATCAAACAGTCCCATGACCTCGGGCTTGGGAGAAGGCTCAGGCATCGGACCTGCAAGCATGCCCAGGCACCGCAAGCAGTTGATGATCGCCTGATAGGCGACCTCGCGGCCAGCCGGGTCGTCGTGCTGACCGCATTCAAGCGTGATGGCCCAGCCACCGACCGAGCGCATGTATTCGGTGGTGCCGACACCGTAGGCCGGATCGATGTCGACTGAGTCCATGGGGGTCAGCCCGGCCTTGAGCCGACTTGCGCGTTTTGCCATGCCTTTGGCATAGGTATCAAGCCAGCCATACACAAAGCGATCACAACCAAGGCGCAGGGCGATCGCCTCCTCTTGCTCAGCTTTGGCAAAAGCTTCAAGTTCGTTCTGATTATTTTCAGGTCCGAACAAGGCAAACGCCTGGTCTCCGCTTTGAAAGGAATGCAGATCAAGCAAGCCATCATGTTCGGCGAGAAGCGGGCAGAGCCAATGGGCGACATGGTCCTCGTAGTCTATGGGCTGGGTGGGTGGCCTGAAGCGTCTATTCAGATTGCGGTCGCCCTGTCTTTGCTGCAAGCGCCAGGCCTTCGGATTGGTTACCGGCACCAGGCTTAAGCGGCCGCACAGCAGCTGCAACTCAGAGTTTATGAGTTGTTGAACAATGCGCTGAATCGCAAAGCTGCCATGGGTTTCATTACCGTGAACCGCTGCGGTAACGATCAAAGCGGGTCCCGGGCGAGGGCTGTCAAATCGCAGGACATGAAAGGCAAGCTCTTGCTCAAGTGGCAGCAAAGGCTCAAGCGCACGCTGTCTCGCGTTGGGCAGGGTCGCAACGATACCGCTGATCTGATGAATATCGCTTTCCATGTTCGCTTGCTGTCCCTCCTGTTTGTTGTGACTGGTGCGGCATGGCATCATGCTGCGGACTGACCGATTCGAGAAGGCTTATGGTGACACTTTACGCCGAGGGCGATTTTCTCATTTCACGCGATGAGGGAATCGTCACCGCGACCTTCAATCGTGCGCAAACGCGAAACGCGCTCACCTTCGACATGTACGAAAGACTTTCGCGCTTGTGCCTTGAGGCGGCCGAGGATCCAAGCCTCAAGGCGATCATTTTGACGGGTGCGGGCGACAAGGCTTTTGCCGCCGGCACCGACATCGCGCAGTTTCGGGCCTTCACATCAGGAAGCGACGGCATCGACTACGAGCAGCGTATTGAAGCGGTGCTTGAGCCTGTTGAGAAGTGTCCGGTGCCGCTGATTGCTGCGATTGCCGGGGCTTGTACCGGTGGGGGAGCTGCGATTGCTGCCTGTTGCGATTTGCGCGTTGCCACGGCCGATATGCGCTTTGGCTTTCCGATTGCGCGATCGCTTGGCAATACCTTGTCGATGGGGAATTTTCGAAGGCTTGTCGACTTGCTGGGTCCGGCACGGGTTAAACATATGATCTTCACCGCTGAGCTGATGCAAGCGCAAGAGGCTAGGGCCCTGGGCTTTTTAAGCGCTGTGGTGCCAAACGCCGATGCTTTGATGCCGCGTGCAAGGGCCTTGGCCGAGCAACTCTGCGGCCATGCTCCGCTCACGATGATGGCTTGCAAGGAAGCCCTCCGACGCCTTCGCATCGATGGCCCGGATGCGATCGATCATGATCTGGTGATGAAGATTTACGCCAGCGCGGACTTTAAGGAAGGTATCGACGCCTTTTTGGGAAAGCGAGCAGCTCAGTGGACGGGCCGATGACACAGGACTTTGAACTGCTCGAAGTGAACATTGAAGCTTCGATCGCCGAAGTGATCATGAAGCGGAGGGATCGACGCAACGCGTTATCACAAGCCTTGATGCGCGAGATGATTCGTTGCGCGAGAGATTTGGGCGAGCAGCTTTCAGTGCAGGTGGTTGTGCTTCGCGGTGATGGTGACTTTTTTTCTGCAGGTGCCGACTTGCGTGAGGCGCAGGCTTGGGCTCAGACTGACAGACCCTTGCTCGAGCGGCGCGAGATGGCTTCGCTTGGCTTTCGGATGTGTCAGGCGTGGGAGGCCATGCCGCAAATTGTGATCGCAGCGATTGAAGGCTACGCAGTGGGCGGAGGCCTTGCAATCGCGCTGGCTTGCGATTGGCGGGTGATGGCGCGTAATGCCTTTTTATCCCTACCCGAGATTGCACTGGGCATACCCCTGACCTGGGGAACGATTCCACGCCTTCACGCCTTGGTGGGTCCGGCAAAGGCCAAGCGACTGACGATTTTGTGTGAGCGGATTCCAGCGCCTCAAGCCCAGGAATTCGGTCTAGTAGACTGGGTAAGTGATGAGGGTCAGGCGCGGGGCTTGGCCTTTAGCATTGCTTTGCAAGTCCTGCAAAAGCCCGCCAGCGCTGTGCGCATGAGCAAAGAAAGCATCCAGGCGCTTGCGACCATGATGCATCATGCAGCGGGCTACATGGCCCATGACCAAATCGCACTGGCTGCCGCAAGCGAAGAATCGATGAGTGCCCGAGCGCATGCCCTCAGAAAGTAGCGCAAGCGCTAATCGTTCGCAGCACATTCCGCCCCGTGCCCTTCTGTTACTGGTCATCCTCACCCTGGTTTGGGGTACCAATTGGCCGCTTTTTTCGCTTGCGGTGAAAGAGGTTTCGGTTTGGACCTTCCGCACCGTCTCCTGCCTTTCAGCCGGGCTGCTTCTGCTTGGCTACGTCAAGCTCCGGGGCCATTCGGTACGGATCGAAAGAAGGCACTGGAAGGTGGTCGTGGTGTCATGTTTTTTATACATGGTGGTCTGGAATATCACCAGCACCTACTCGGCGGTGCTTTTGCCCTCCGGGCAGGCTTCGGTCCTGGGCTTTACCATGCCTTTGTGGGCAGCACTTTTTTCATGGTTGTTTTTTCGTGAACCCTTGCGTGGCCGCATGTTGATTGCGCTGGCCTTTGGCACATTCGGTGTTGCCTTGTTGATGGTGCCAAGTTTTCGTGATTATGCCGATGCGCCATTGGGCTTTGTTCTGGGACTGGCCGGCGGCGCTGGCTGGGCCTTGGGAACGATCGTTCTAAAACGCGCAGCGCTGCAGCTTGCACCATCGGTGATCACCGCCTGGCAGTTGTTGATCACCGCAGTACCCTGTTCGATCGGTGCGGCCTGGTTTGGGGACTGGAACGGGTTTGTGCCAAGCGCCTCGTCGATCGCCGTGATCGCATACATTACGCTTGTACCGACGCTCATTGGCAATGTCTGCTGGATCGCGATCGTCGGCTTACTGCCCACGCAGGTTGCTGGCCTGTCGGCTATCGCAGTCCCGATGGTGGCGATGGTTTCAGGCGCGCTGGTGCACGGCGAGCCCTTGGGTGTAACGCAGTGGCTTGCGATGGCTTGCACCGGCACTGCACTGGGTTTGCTTTTGCTGCGGCAAAGCGCTGCATCGCGTTGAGAGATCGATCAAGGCCGGAACTCATCAGAATGCTCAAAGCTTTTCCAATCGTCCTTGCCTTAGCTATCCTTTGTGCTGCAATGGCCCGCGAGGTGAAGGCCTGGGGTTTTGAGTTGCATGAATTGATTGCCCGTCAGGCGCAAGCCATGCTCTCGCAGCAAGCGAAAACCATGCTTGAAAGTCTTCTCGCGCAGGAAGAAGGCGCGAGCTTGCCCAGCATATCGACCTGGGCTGACAAGCATCGGGAGTTTCCCACAGCGACCTGGCATTACGTGAACTTTCCCAAAGGGCAATGCCAGTACGAGCAAGCCCGTGACTGCCCGGAAGGGCATTGCGTGATTGAAGCCTTTGCCCAGCAACTGAAGCTCTTGCAGACTTCGAAAGATCCAGCCGAACAGTTGCGTGCGCTCAAGTTTGTGGTGCACCTGACCTCCGATGTGCACCAACCCTTGCATGCAGCCTGGGGCGAGGATCGCGGCGGAAATCGATTTCAGCTGCAGGCTTTCGGACGGGGCAGCAATTTGCATGCTTTTTGGGATAGCACCCTGGCACGCCAAGCCGAGGGTGGGCTGGAAGCCCTGGAAAGCGACGTCAAGCTGCAAATGGCCCGGCTCGACACGCTGCGGCCAGAACGGATGGGCGAAGGGCGAAATCCGATGGAGCCATGGGCTCTCGAGTCTTGTCGGATCGTGGCCGAAGACGGGTTTTACCCGAGCTCCCGAGAAGTCGACCAGGCCTATGTGCAAAAGCATCGGCCCACGCTTGTTCGCAGGCTTGCACAAGCCAGCCGCCGCCTTGCTGAGACCTTGAACCGCGTGGCGGCAGCCCGCTGAGCATGCAAGCTTATCGGCCCTGGCTGGGCATTCTCTTTATGTGTCTGGCAAGCAGTTTCTTTCCGGTGATGAATGGCTTGGCAAAACTGATGAGTGCAAGCTACAGCGCAGAGCAGGTGGTTTGGGCGCGAACCGTCAGCCACTTGCTGCTGGTGCTTGTGGTCTTGTTGCCGCGCTACGGACCCAAGCTACTGATTACCAAGCGCCCTACCATACAGTTCCTGCGATCCTGCATGCTGATCTCTTCAACCTTCATGTTTTTTTCCGCACTTCAATTTATATCGATTGCCCAAGCTGCGTCGATCTCGTTCATAGCACCTTTAATCGTTATCCTGCTGGCCGGTCCTTTGCTCGGTGAGAAAGTGACCCTGGCTCGGGTCGCTGCGGTATGCGTGGGCTTTGTAGGGGTACTGATCGTGATACGTCCTGGAACCTCGGTGTTTCAGTGGGCCTCTTTATGGATACTTGGAAGCGCAAGCTGTTATGCGATTTATCAACTGTTGACGCGAAAAGTCGCAGGACTCGATCAGCCGGAAACCTCGGTGGTTTACTCCGCCTTGGTGGGATCGGTCATCCTGAGCTTTATCGTGCCCTGGTTTTGGACCGACCCAGCTTCGCTCAAGGATATTGTTTTGCTTTGTAGTTTGGGCGCTCTTGGCGCTGCGGGGCACTACTGTGTGGCGCGCGCGATGACTTATGCTCCGGCCAACTTCGTATCGCCGTTTCACTACTGGCAAATGGTCGGCTCGGTTGCCGTCGGTTACTGGATGTTTGGTGATTTGCCAGACAGCTTCACCTGGCTTGGCGCATCCTTGATTATCGGCGCCGGTCTTTACGTCGGACTCAAAGCCGAGCGATCCGCTCCAGGGCCTGAACATAAGCCAGGTTAAGCGCCTCCGGATCGCTGGCCGATATCAATAAATCCTTCAGCAGGCCATCGCCGATTCCATAAACCCAGCCATGCAGGCAGAGCTGATGGCCCCTTGCCCAGGCATCAAGCACCACTGTGCTCTGTCCGACATGCCTGACCTGTTCAATCACATTGAGCTCAACCAGTCGGTCGTGGCGCTGACTCGCGTCACAGGCATCAAGCATCGCCTGATGACGGTCACGAACATCTTGAATATGCCTGAGCCAGTTATCGGCAAGGCCGATGCGCGCCGCCTCAAGTGCGGCCAATACGCCTGAACATCCGTAATGGCCAACCACGATGACATGCGCGACACCAAGCCTTTCGACGGCGAACTGCACCGTGGACAAGGCATTCAAGTCGGAGTGCACAAAAAGGTTGGCAATGTTGCGATGAACGAACACTTCTCCCGGTTCAAGGCCTGTGATCTGGTTAGCCGGCACCCGGCTGTCGGAGCAACCGATCCACATATAGCGTGGATGTTGTTGTGCCTGCAGTCGCTTGAAAAAGCCTGGACGCTCGGATTCCATCCGCTGCGCCCAGGCCTTGTTGGCCACAAAAAGCTCCTGCAAGGAGCCTTTACTGCCGCCGCTGTCGCTACCGCCGCTTTCGCCGCTGTCGCTACGGCCGCGATTTTTTCCGATGACCTTGCCTTCTGAAGGCTCAAGGGGCATCAGCGAACAACCGCCAGCTGATCGCGCTTACCCGCTTTGTAGGTAAAAAGCGTGAGCGCTCCGTTTTTGATATCACCCTTCGGGTCAAAGGCTATCGTTCCGGTCACGCCTTTATACCCATTGGTCGCTGCAAGTACCGGCAAAAACTTCGCCGGTTCGGTGGAATCGGCTTTTTGCATCGCAGCGACCAGCACGTTGACCGCGTCATAAACGTAGGGCGCATAAAGCTGAACATCGGTATTGAATTTCGCTTTGAACTTTTTGCCAAACTCTTCCATCGATTTTTTTGCTTCGCCTTCAACGCCGCCAGCCTCGGCGCACACCACCTGACCATCGCCCATGGAGCCGGCAGCAAGCTTGGGTAACTCGCCGGTGCAAATGCCATCGCCGCCCATGAACTTTGCATCGATCCCCAGTTGTTTCATCTGACGCAGCATCGGTCCGGCAACAGCGTCCATGCCCCCGAAAAACACCACGTCCGGTTTTTTGGCCTTCAGGCTTGTGAGAATTGCCGTGAAGTCGGTTGCTTTGTCGTTGGTGAACTCGCGACCCACCACCTTGCCGCCGGCAGCCTTGACCGCCTTGTCAAACTCATCGGCCACGCCTTGGCCATAAGCGGTGCGATCGTCCACCACCGCAATGCTCTTGCCCTTGAGTTGGTTGACTGCATACTTGCCAAGAGTGCCGCCTAAATGCACATCGTCAGCGACCACACGAAAGGTGGTTTTATAACCCTGGCGGGTGTAACGGGGGTTGGTTGCTGAAGGACTGATTTGGGGGATCCCTGCATCGCTATAGATTTTAGATGCTGGAATCGAAGTCCCTGAATTCAGATGTCCGATCACACCGACCACTTTGCTGTCGACAAGTTTTTGGGCGGCTGCGGTTCCCTGTTTGGGGTCGGCTGCATCGTCTTCGGCAAGCAGTTCGAATTTGATTTTCTTGCCGCCGATGGTGACCCCTTTGGCATTGAGCTCTTCAATGGCCAGGCGCGCGCCGTTTTCGTTGTCTTTGCCCAAGTGGGCAATCGAGCCGCTGGTGGGTGCGACGTGGCCGAGGCGCACCACCGTCTCTTGCGCGAGGACTTGTTGCGAAGCAAAACCGAGCAACAGGGAAGCGGCTATCGCATGAGGTTTGAATAACATGGATGATCTCCTTAAAAATTGACCGGACCGTTTGAAAAATCGATGGCTCGTGCCTTAAAAAACTTGCAGCATGAGCCGCTAATGTATCGAAAACCTGATCGACTCACTCGCCCAAGTAGGCCGCCCGAACGCGGGGATCGTTAAGCATAGCCTTTGCCTCGCCTTGCATGATCATTTCCCCGGATTCGATCACATAAGCTCGATCGGCAAGCTGAAGCGCGCGGGCGGCATTTTGTTCGACAAGCAAGATCGTCATACCTTCTTGATGAATTTGGCGTATCACTTCAAAAATCGTATCAACCATGATCGGTGACAAACCCATCGACGGTTCATCGAGCAGCAGCAGACGCGGTCTGGCCATCAAGGCCCGACCCATGGCGAGCATTTGCTGCTCACCGCCACTCATGGTTCCGGCCAGTTGTTTGCGACGCTCCTTGAGTCTGGGGAAGAGGGCAAACACCTTGTCCATGTCGTCGCTGATCTGCGGGTCGCGGCGCAGGTAGGCGCCCATTTGAAGATTCTCAACAATGGTCATGCGTGTGAAACTGCCGCGCCCCTCGGGCACCATGACCAGTCCACGGCTGGCGAGTTCCCATGCGCCGATCCCGTCGGTATCACGGTTTTGAAATCGGATCAGGCCGGAGCTTTTCGGGTGTAGTGCGGTGATTGCTTTCAGGCTGGTGGTTTTGCCTGCGCCATTGGCGCCCAGCAAGCTGACCAGTTCACCTTGCTCGACAGCGAAGGAGATGCCTTTGAGGGCCTTAATCCCGCCGTAGGCCACCTGCAACTGCTCAACTTCGAGAAGAGCCATGCAGTCAGGCTCCGAGGTAGGCTTCGATGACGCGCCGATCGCGTTGAACCGCATCCGGTGTGCCCTCGGCAATCACGCGCCCGTTATCAAGCACCGTGATGCGATCACAAAGGCCTGCAACAAGTTTCACATCGTGCTCGATCAACAAGATGCTGCGCCCGTCTGCACGAATCCGCTCAATGAGATCGCGCAAGACCTTTTTTTCGCTGGCATTCATGCCGGCAGCCGGTTCGTCAAGCGCCAGCAGCCGCGGCTCGGTGGCCAGAGCACGCGCAATCTCCAGGCGTCGCTGATCGCCATACGAGAGGCTGTTGGCGCGATGCCAAGCATACGATTCAATACCCACGTAATCGAGCAAGGCAAGCGCCTGCTCGCGCAATGCCTTCTCCTCGCGCTTGAAGCGCCGGCTGCGCCATATCGCATCCCAAACCCCCGCTTGCGAGCGAATATGGCGCCCGACAAGCACATTGTCCAAGGCGCTCATGTCTTTAAAAAGGCGAATGTTCTGAAAAGTTCTCGCGATACCTGCCTTGGTGACTTCATGAACCGCCTGTGGCCGGTAGCGCTTTCCGTCAAGGCTAAACTGTCCGCTGTCTGGCGTATAAAGACCGGTGATCAGGTTAAACAGGGTTGTTTTCCCCGCGCCGTTCGGACCGATCAGGCCATGTATCGCTCCGACCTCGATGCGCAGGTCGACGTCAGCAAGGGCCTGAAGCCCGCCAAAGCGCTTAGACACCTGGTTGACTTCAAGCAAGCTCATGTTCGACGCGCTAAACCGGGCTGTGCCAGCCCACCAGGCCACAATCCTTGAGGGCGCAAGAGCATGATGCCGATCATCGCCAGAGCGATCAAAAGCTGCCTCAAGATCGCCGCATCGATACGTCCGCCTGTGAGGTTTTGAATGTCGCCTGCGATATAGCGCAGCACTTCGGGCAAAGCAGCCAGCAGCAAGGCACCGAGAATGACCCCGGGCAGGTGGCCGATGCCGCCAAGGACCACCATGGCGACAACCATGATCGATTCCATAAGGCTGAACGATTCAGGCGACACAAAGCCCTGAAACGCCGCAAACATCGCCCCGGCAACGCCGCCAAAGCTAGCACCCAGCGCAAAGGCAAGCAGTTTCATGTCGCGGGTGTTGATGCCCATCGCCCTGGCTGCGAGTTCATCTTCGCGGATCGCCATCCAGGCTCTGCCGATGCGCGAGTGTTCCAATCGATAGCACAGCAAAACGCTAAGCACAACCAGGGCGAGAAACAGCCAGTAGTAAAGCGTGACCGAAGCAATTTTGAAGTCACCCCACATGAGCGGTTTGCTCAGCGACAAGCCCCAGAGACTCATGGGATCGATGCGATCGAGTCCGCGCGGGCCATTGGTGATGTTGACCGGATGTTCGAGATTGTTCAAAAACACGCGGATGATTTCGCCAAAGCCAAGGGTGACAATCGCAAGGTAGTCACCCCGCAGTTTGAGCACCGGCAGCCCCAACAGTGCGCCGGCAAGCGCGGCGAGCGCTGCAGCGAGCGGAATCACAAGCCAGATCGGCGCGTGCAAGCCCTGCGGAAAGCCTTGAGAGACGGCAGCGAAGGTCTCAAACAAGTGCGGTGAAGCCATTAGCGCATACAGGTAGGCGCCAACCGCGTAAAAAGCCACAAAGCCCAAGTCCAGCAAACCGGCGTAGCCGACCACAATATTTAAGCCGAGCGCCAATAGAATGTATAACATCGCAAGAGCAAGGATGCGCACCCAGCCCGCGCCCAGTTCCTGCATGCCGATTGGCAGAATCAGCAGCGCAAAGGCCAGTGCAAGAAAGATTGGCCAGCGGTAGGCAAGCGACTTCACGCGCCTAAGCCCTGTCTGCAACCCGTTCGCCCAAAAGCCCGGAGGGTCTCAGGGTCAGTACAAGAATCAAGGCGGCAAAGGCAAAGATATCGGCGTAGTGCGAACCGAGCACGCCGCCTGTCAGATCGCCGAGGTAGCCTGCGCCGATGGCTTCGACCAGGCCAAGCAAAAGCGCGCCAACCACAGCACCCGGCAAATTGCCAATGCCACCGAGCACGGCTGCGGTAAAGGCCTTGAGTCCCGGCAAAAAGCCCATGGCATGTTGGACCGTGCCGTAATTGGCGGCCCACATGATGCCGGCGACCGCGGCAAGCGCTGCACCGATGACAAAGGTTGCCGAAATCACGCGATCCGGGTTCACGCCCATCAGCGCGGCCACCCGGGGGTTTTCTGCAGTGGCGCGCATCGCCCGACCCAAGCGCGTGTGATTGACCAGCACCATGAGCATGAGCAGCATCAGCGCGGTGACCAGCAGGATCAGCAGTTGGGTTACCGTGATAACCGGGCCTCCAAGGTCAAGCGGATCAATCGGTAGCAGCTGCGGAAAGGGTTTGGGATTCGGTTTCCAGATCACCATCGCGAGCGTTTGCAGCAAGAGGCTCACGCCCATCGCGGTAATCAGCGGCGCAAGCCGTGGTGCTTGTCTGAGTGGCTTATAGGCGAGCTTTTCGATGCTGAAGTTCAAGCTGCTGCAAACCAGCATGGAGACCGGGATCGCAATCAGCAAGATCAGCCAGCCCGGGAGCGAAGCGTCGGCGAGCAAGGCAATCACGCTCATGGCCACCATGGCTCCAATCATCAGCACCTCGCCGTGCGCAAAGTTGATGAGATTGACGATACCGTAGACCATGGTGTAGCCAAGGGCCACCAAAGCGTACATGCTGCCAAGGACAAGGCCATTGATGATTTGCTGCAAGAAAGTGTCCATCACGACATGCTCCCACAAGTCGGAGAAACCTACTGGACGATCCCGGTACCGATTCGGCTTGGGTGCTGCTGCGCAGCGGTCTGACGATGACAGCGCGAAATGTCCGCGTGACCACCGTCAAAATGCCTTGAACTTTCCATGAAGTCTTTCATACTGTTGGACATAAAAAGGCGCAAAGCTTAGACGCGTGGGTCCGTGCCTTGCGACTCAGCGACTCGCATGGATGGCAGCGCTGCAATCATCAGAAGGGAGATCAACATGTTTCAACGGATTTTGCTTGCTTACGATGGCAGCGCAGCCTCTCAGCGCGCACTGATCGACTCCGATGCGGTGGCACGTATGACCAGTGCAAGGATTCATCTGGTGGCGGTTGTACCCGAACCGACCGCCCATCTTGCCTTTGAAGCCGGTATGCTCGATATGCCGGATCCTGCTGAGCAACGCGGGCATGCCAAGCGGCGCCTTGACAGCGGTATGGCCTTGCTGCGCGACCACGGCTTTGAGGTGAGTGGTGAGGTGCTCTTTGGTGACCCGGTTGAACAAATCGCCGAGACGGCCGAACGCATCGGCGCTCAGCTGATTGTGGTGGGCCATCACCGCAACCGTGGCTGGCTCGAGCGCTGGTGGAATAGTCCGATTTCGGCTGCGCTGATCGAGCGCGCTCATTGCAGCGTGCTTGTTTCGATCCACGATTAAGCTTGGCTGCGGGCAGACGCAGCCCTATCGAGGGCGCACGAAATAGCCGATGCAGCGCCATTCGTTTGTGTTTTCGCGGTAGATCACGACCATTTCGGTGATCGGTTCAATCGCGAAATCAGTTTCAAAATCAATAATGATGTAGTCGCCTGCCGGCCCTTTGGGCAAATCTTTGGTCGCTCGGCTAAGTCCTAACCGACGGGCGCTGATTGCGCCCAAGGGTTCACGGGCAGCGCCGGCCAGGTTCACCCAGCGGTCTTTTGCAACCGATGCCTTGAAGTGGCTTGCCGATTGGTCCCAGGCAGCGCCATAGTCTCGCTGATCCATCGCACGGAGAAAACGTTCGGCAGCGCTGATCGCAGGCTCGAGATCGGCTTGTTGTAGCGCTTGCTCGGTTGCCTGCCCAGCGCTTGTTTGTTCGGCACTCGCTGCAATCGCGTGATGCGCGCATGCAGCAAGGCTTAGGGGCAGCCAGATCATCAACACCAAGATGCCGCCCCGATTCCAGTGCGGCAAGCCCCAGGGGAAACCCTTCAAAAGCCGGCGAAATGCTCCAGTCTTTTTCGGTTGGCGTTCGCGGCCAATCAACCCGCTGTCTCCACAGCGGCTTCTGCACTGCGGACTTTCTCTCGCCTGCGCGTGGTCAGCCAACCCAATCCAAGTACACCGAGGATGGCGCATACATAAATCGCAGCGCGGACGCTTCGTTGGAGCGAATCGTCGCCGTCAAGATAAGCATCAAGTAAAGGTTCACCCACCACCATATGCGCCGCGGTGTAAGCAAGAACGGCCGCACCGATTTGGATAATTACTGGGAAACGTTCGACCAGTTTCAACACCAGTGTGCTACCAAAGATAACGATGGGGATGCTGATCAGGAGACCTAAAACAACCAGATCAAAAGCGCCTTGGGCAGCACCCGCCACGCCGAGGACATTGTCAATGCCCATCAAGGCATCGGCGACCACAATGGTCTTCATGGCTCCCCAAAACGTGGTCGCGCCGCCTTCCTCATGACCGCCGTCGTCGCTGTCCGTAAGCAGCTTGTAGGCAATCCAAAGCAGGCCAAGCCCCCCGATGAGCATCAGGCCAGGGATCTTGAGCAGCCAGACCACACCCACGGTCATTGCCGAGCGCACGACGATCGCACCAAGCGTGCCCCAGATGATCGCCTTGCGCTGCAAATGCGAAGGCAAATTTCGCGCCGCCAAAGCAATCACGATCGCATTGTCGCCAGCAAGCACCAGATCGATCAGGATGATCGCGGCAAGCGCTGACCACCAGGCTGTCGAAAACATTTCCATGTCAGCTATCCCCGATAAAGCGGCAGATTAAACATCAAAGCAAAAAGCTGATCAAAGGCGTGGGTCTTCAGCAATGCCAAAGCACCGAGCGGTGCGAGCATACGACCCAAAGGGGTATTCGGGAAATTGAGGGGCGGATTGCCCGCGGCGCAGCACACTAGCGCTTTTGACTGGATTGTCTTTGCGGCGAGCGCTGCGAAAGGGAGGCGAATCATGGGATTGTTCAGCAGCTTAAAAGAGGGCGATACGTTGATGCAGATGTTTGCCGGCAGCGATAACCCTGCGGCCGAGCATTTGCTCAGCGACACGGAAGTTAACGCGATGCGTGGCCGGCTCGCTTTCGGTGAGTCCATCAAGGCCTTCGCGCGCGGACGCGTCGTTTCCAAGGGCAAGGGGTTTTGGCTGTTGACTTCCGAGGCCATCTTCGTTTTTGGCGAAGCGGCCTACCCCTATCGCATGGCGTTTTCGCAGGTGGAATCGATCGCGGCCGAACAAGGCCAGTACGGCCTGACCCTCAGGCTGCGCGTTCAGGGCGCAAGCTATGCGGTGTTTGGCGTTAGTCCGCGCCTGGGACTAGGTTTTGCCCGCATGCTTGCGCATGCCTGCGGAATCCAAGCTCAGGGCCTTGAGGGGTCTTTGTCCGAAGCAGATGTTGAATGTCTGCTGTATCTGTTCAAGGACGCTGCCCTACGAATCGATCCGGTCGGAAGTCTGATCCAACATCAGCCACAAGTTTGGAAACA
>DDPV01000037.1 GCA_002342365.1 Burkholderiales bacterium UBA2459
GCATTACAAAAAATCTATCTAAGTAATGGATTTTTATATGTCTATAAGGTTTTGATCTGAATATGACTTTTGTTACACTGCAACATGTCAAGTTAACTTGACGTCTACCTCAAATCACAATTTTGTTCTGATTACAGGAGCGGTTTATGTCGCGATTCGAACTGGAAGTGCAAAGATTACAAAAAGATTGGGCGCAAGCGCGCTGGCAAGGACTGGAGCGAAACTACTCGGCTGCCGATGTCGTGCGCTTGCGGGGTTCCGTCAACCTTGAGCACAGCCTTGCAAAACTCGGTGCGGATAAACTCTGGCGACTGCTTCATAGTGAAGATTTCGTGCATACGCTCGGGGCGCTGAGCGGTAATCAGGCCATGCAACAGGCAAAGGCCGGGCTCAAGGCGGTTTACCTCTCGGGATGGCAGGTCGCCGGCGATGCGAATCTGGCAGGCGAGATGTACCCTGATCAATCACTTTATCCGGTCAACTCGGTACCGTCGGTGGTTGAGCGTATCAACAATGCCTTGCTGCGAGCCGATCAGATCCAGTGGATGGAAGGCATTCAAGCCACGGATGCCGGCTATGTGGACTACATGCTCCCAATTGTTGCTGACGCAGAGGCCGGTTTTGGCGGCGTGCTCAACGCTTTTGAGTTGATGAAGGCCATGATCAAAGCGGGCGCTGCAGGCGTGCACTTTGAAGACCAGCTGGCGTCGGCTAAAAAGTGCGGACACCTCGGCGGCAAAGTCCTCGTCCCAACCCGCGAAGCGATATCCAAACTACTGGCAGCGCGGCTTGCTGCCGATGTCATGGGTGTGCCCACGGTTTTGTTGGCCCGCACCGATGCCGAGGCGGCCGATTTGGTGACCTCGGATGTTGATGAACGCGATCGGCCCTTTCTCACGGGGGAGCGCACGGTCGAGGGTTTTTATCGCAGCCGGCCCGGTTTTGAGCAAGCGCTTGCCCGCGGACTTGCTTATGCACCCTTTGCGGACCTGATCTGGTGCGAAACCGGAAAGCCTGATCTGGCCTTTGCAAAGGCCTTCGCCGAAGCGATTCACGCCAAGTTTCCAGGCAAGCTTCTTGCCTATAACTGCTCGCCCTCGTTCAACTGGAAAAAGCATCTTGATGATGCAACGATTGCCAAGTTTCAGCGCGAACTTGCCGCGATGGGTTATAAATTTCAGTTCATCACGCTTGCCGGTTTCCACAGCCTGAACTATTCGATGTTCAATCTCGCCTACGGCTATGCCCGAAATCACATGAGCGCCTTTGTCGAGTTGCAGCAATCGGAGTTTGAAGCCGCTGATCGTGGCTTTACTGCCGTCAAGCACCAGCGCGAAGTCGGTACGGGTTATTTTGATGCGGTCACCACCACCGTCGAACGCGACGCTGCCACCGCAGCACTCAAAGGGTCGACCGAAGATGAGCAGTTCTTCGAACAGAGCACGCCAGTCCGCGTGGTTCGGGCAGCATAACCGGAGGCAAGCTTGTTTATAGTCTTCGCCCATGGCAAAACTTTATTTTCGCTATGCGGCGATGAATGCAGGCAAGTCCACTGCCTTACTTCAGGTGGCGCACAACTACGCAGAGCGCGGGATGCGGGTGATGCTCTTTACCGCTGCGATCGACGGTCGCAGCGGCTTTGGCGTTATCAGCTCGCGACTCGGCATCGAACGACCCGCCTCGTTGTTTGGTCCGGGGACGAGCTTTTTACGCGAGCTTCTTGAGCCTGACCTGTCCTGTGTCTTGATCGATGAGGCCCAGTTCCTGACCGCGTTACAGGTCCGGCAATTGCACCGTCTTGCCCACGAGGACGGACTGCCGGTGATTTGCTACGGACTACGCAGCGACTTTCAAGGTGAAGGCTTTGCAGGCTCCTTGGCCTTGCTTTGCCTTGCCGACGATCTGGAAGAAATGAAAACGATCTGCGCCTGCGGCCGCAAAGCTTCAATGAATCTGCGCATCGATCACAAGGGAATAAGGGTGCGAGAGGGCGCTCAGATTGAGATCGGCGGCAATGAGCGTTACCGCGCCGTCTGTCCCTCGTGTTTTTACGCCGATGACGCTGTGAGTCCCGATAAGGCGCCAGGCTTGTTCGGATGATCTGCGGCAGGGGGCCGCTCTAAGGATTGCCGCGACAAGCCCGAGCGCAGCGCATGGTAGATTCAAAAATCAGATCTCAAATCAGGGCAAAGCCACGATGTTCGATTGGACCAAAGCACTTTCCAGGGTGGCACGCCTTTGCGCAATCGTCGCGGGCATGCTGCTCACAGCCATCACCCTGATGACCTGCCTGAGCGTCATCGGACGCGAAACGCTAGGCAAGCCAATTACCGGCGACTTTGAATTGTCTGGTGTTGCCGCAGGCGCTGCGATCGCCCTATTCATGCCGCTATGCCAGCTGCGAAGGGGCAACATCATCGTTGACTTTTTCACAACCCGCTGCAGCGCCAAAACGATCCAACGATTGGACCAGCTTGGCGCCATCCTGATTGCCGCTTGCTTTGCGCTATTGGCCTGGCGAACCGCAGTCGGTGGGATCAACGCGTTTCGCAGTGGCAGCGGAACCATGATTCTTGGCTTTCCGGAATGGATGACCTACGCCTTTATGGTGCCGGCCTTTTTTCTCGCAGGATTGATCGCACTAGCCCAGGGTGCTGGCCTGATGCCTGACGAAAAGCGACTGCTGCCGTGAGTGCCTTGCAGCTGCTTGCTGTCATGTTTGGCCTGATGCTGACCCTGATGGCTTTTCGCATACCGATAGCGGCAGCGATGTTTCTCGCGGGGGGTGTTGGTTATGTAACGCAAACCGGATGGAGCGGATTTGCCAACTACCTGAACGCTCAAGCCTTTGCCCGCTTTGCAAGTTATGACCTTTCAGTCATTCCGCTTTTTATTCTCATGGGTCATTTCGCAACCCAGGGAGGCATTTCCCGCGCGCTGTTCCGCTTTGCTGCCAGCATCACAGGACGATTCAAGGGCGGCATGGCCATGGCGGCGGTACTGGCGAGCGCGGCTTTCGGTGCGATTTGCGGCTCGTCGGTGGCCACCGCAGCAACCATCACCGGCGTGGCCTTACCCGAGTTAAGGCGGCATGGCTACTCCGGACGCCTGGCAACCGGCACGCTTGCAGCGGCAGGCACGCTGGGCATTCTGATCCCGCCCTCAGTGCCCCTGGTAATTTACGCCATTCTTGCCGAACAAAACATCGCCAAGCTCTTTGCCGCAGCCATGATTCCCGGTCTGATCGCAACCCTTGGCTACCTGGCCGTGATTGCGATTTATGTGCGGGTTGTGCCCGGACATGCCCCGGAAGTCGATCGGCAGGCGCCCGGATTCGACGCCGGCTTGTTGTGGTCGGTTGCGCCGATCCTGTGCATTTTTCTCATCGTTTTCGGCGGCATTTACGGCGGGTTCTTCACGCCGACCGAAGGCGCTGGCGTTGGAGCCGCTTCAACCCTGGTGACCGCCTTGCTTCGACGCGAACTGAGCTGGGAGGGGTTCAAAGAGTGCTTTTATGCAACCGCAGAAAGTTCCGGCATGATTTTTTTGATTTTTCTGGGTGCCGACGTGATGAGCGGCGCACTGGCGCTCAGTGGCGCGACAAGCCAACTGAGCGGTTTCGTGAACCAGCTTGGCTGGTCGCCGCTCACAATCGTGGCGGCGATCCTGCTCTTTTATGTGGTGCTCGGCGCGGTGATGGACGAACTCTCCATGATTCTCTTAACTATACCGATCTTTTTCCCGCTTGTGATGGGCCTGGATTTCGGGATGCCCAAAGAATCCGTGGGCATCTGGTTCGGCATCATGGTGCTGATGGTGGTTGAATTCGGTCTTCTCGCACCGCCCGTGGGATTGAATGTCTATGTGGTCAACAGCATGGCCAGGGAAGTACCGATCGCTGAGAGCTACCGCGGCGTGATGCCCTTTTTGCTGAGCGACAGCCTTCGCACCCTGTTGTTGCTGTTCTTTCCGGGCATTTGTTTATGGCTGGTCAGTGTGCTGAACTGAATTTTTCGCACAAGCAGATGGCCTCAAAACGGCTTTCACGCAGGTGATAGAACGCGTGATAGAGTTGAAGTCAACTTGGTCTCATAAAGCAAAGAGGAGCAATCGATGAAAAACAGAAACGATAAGACCGCTGATCTCAGAGTGGTCGGATCCGTCGCATTGGGGTTGCGTTTTCTGCGTCGTAGTTTCGCAGTGGGGGTCGCGCTTTTTGCGCTCGGCAGCGCGCTTCACACGACGGCCAGCCAGGCACAAACCCGGCTAAAATGGGCTCACGTCTATGAAACCTCAGAGCCCTATCACAAATGGGCGGTTTGGGCCGGCGAGGAATTCAAAAAACGCACCTCCGGCAAGTACGAGATTCAGGTCTTTCCTGCATCAAGTCTCGGAAAGGAAAGCGATATCAATCAGGGATTGCAGCTTGGCACCGTGGACATGATCTACACAGGTGCTTCGTTTGCTGCCCGTTCGTTTCCGCGCCTTGCAGTCAGTTACTATCCATTCACTTTTCGCGATGCCGACCATGTAATCAAGTATGGAAAGAGCGAGGTGTTTCGCGAACTGACCGAAGGTTATAAAAAAGCGACCAATGGCAACACCGTTCTTGCACTTACCTACTACGGCGTTCGCCACTCAACCACCAATAAGCCTTTTAAAAATTGTGACGAAATGAAGGGCCTGAAAATGCGGGTGCCTGATGCGCCTGCCTACACGGCCATGCCCAGAGCTTGCGGTGCCAATCCCACCCCGATTGCCTTTGCCGAGGTTTATCTTGCGCTACAAAACGGCACGGTCGACGCACAGGAAAATCCGCTTCCCACGATCGATGCGAAAAAGTTTTACGAAGTGCAAAAACATATCGTGATGACCGGGCATATTGCTGACGCCCTGCTCACGATCGTTGCACCTACGGTGTGGGCAAAGATGTCTGCTGCTGAGCAAAAGATACTCGCCGAGGTGGCCCAGGACGCCGCGGAAAAGGCAACGCTTGAAATCCGCAAAAGCGAAGCGGAGCTTGTAAACGTCTTTAAAGGTCGGGGTATCAACATCATCGAAGTCGACCGCGCGGCATTTCAGCAGCGCGTGCTCAAGAGCATCGAGTTCAGCTCGATGGGTCTCGATAAACGCGACTGGGACCGCGTGGTTGCCATCAAGTAAGTGAAGCGGCAGCGCGCCGATGCAATCGCCATCTGGCCAGGGCAATGACGATGTGGGCCTTCGCGTGGAGGAAGAAAACGTCGACTTCTCAGGGGTGCCCTGGGAAGCCTGGGTCGGCGTGTTCTTTTTTGCGCTTTTAGCTGCTGTTGTACTCACCCAGTTTGTCACGCGCTACGTCCTTAACGATTCGGCATCTTGGACCGAAGAAATTGCCCGCTACCTCCTGGTGGCCACTGTTTTCAGTGGCGCAGCCATTGGGGTGGCGCGCAACAACCATATTCAGGTTGACTTCGTTTACCGATACCTTCCAAAGCAGGCCAGTCGGATCCTAGCCAGTTTGGTTGACGTTTTGCGAACCGCATTCTTCATTGCGATGGTCTATCTTTGCTACCGCCTCATCGAAAAACTGGGCGCTTCGCGAATGACCGTGATTGATTTGCCTATAGGCATGTTGTATTGGGTTTGCTTTGGCGGTTTTGCTGCGATGGCGCTACGATCGCTACAGATCAGCGCCATCCACTGGCGCAGGGGTTACAGCGTGCTTGAAAGGCCAGAATCCTCCATGCAAGACCGCTGATCTGTCGCCCAAGACCGCATGCTCAAACTGCTATTCCTGTTGCTGATGACGGGCGGTGTTCCAGTCGCCGTGGCGATGGCCGGTTCGTCTTTGATCTACATTTTGATCACCGGTAACTTACCGGCTTTCGCTGTCGTTCATCGGATGGTAAGTGGGGTCGACAGCTTTCCCTTGCTTGCCGTCCCGTTCTTCATTTTTGCCGGCAATCTGATGAACAATGCGGGGATCACGAACCGCATTTATGCCTTCGCGCTCGCACTCGTCGGATGGTTCAAAGGTGGTCTTGGTCACGTCAATGTTGTCGGATCTGTCGTCTTTGCCGGTATGAGCGGAACGGCCATTGCCGATGCTGCCGGTTTAGGGACCATTGAGATAAAGGCCATGAAGGACCACGGATACTCGAGTGAGTTTGCCGTGGGTGTGACGGCTGCGAGTGCCACGCTTGGACCCATCATACCGCCGAGCCTGCCCTTTGTTATTTACGGCATGATGGCCAATGTGTCGGTAGGCGCACTGTTTCTGGCTGGCATCCTGCCCGGCATCATCATGGCCCTCTTGATGATGTTCACCGTCGCCTTTTTTGCCCACCGCCACGGTTGGGGTAGCGATGTGCGATTTGACCGAGTCCGCTTTTTCAAAGCGATCCTTGAGAGCGTGGTTGTTGCAGCCTGGCCTTTAGGCATCTGGCTGATGATCACCCAAGCGGGAACGCATCCGCAGTGGACCGTTGCTACCGGTCTTGCGATCCTCTTTATCTGTGATCGACTGTTCCGATTCCAGGCTGTTCTTCCCATCATGACCCCGGTCCTACTCATTGGAGGGATGACGACAGGCCTTTTTACGCCAACGGAAGGGGCAATTGCTGCTTGCGTATGGGCCATCGTGCTTGGATTGGTCTGGTACCGCACGCTGAGCCTGAGGGCTTTGCTGAAAATCAGCCTCGATACCGTTGAAACCACCGCAACCGTTCTTTTTATTGTTGCCGCTGCGAGTATTTTCGGATGGATGCTGACGGCAACAGGCGTTACCGCGGCGATATCTTCATGGGTACTTGAATTTACAAAAGAACCTTGGGTGTTTTTGCTGCTGGCAAACATCTTGATGCTTTTTGTGGGCTGTTTTCTTGAGCCGACTGCAGCCATCACAATCCTTGTTCCCATTCTTGTACCGATCTGTCAACAACTGGGAATCGACCTTGTCCATTTTGGACTGATTATGGTGCTCAATCTGATGATTGGATTGCTGCATCCGCCAATGGGCATGGTCCTTTTCGTACTTGCCCGCGTCGCGCAATTGTCGGTCGAACGCACCACCATGGCGATCTTGCCATGGCTTTTCCCCTTGTTGTTTTCACTCGCAGTTCTCACGTACGTACCGCAACTTGTGTTGTGGCTACCAAAAAAGTTTTACTGAGGCCTGCAGCAAACGGGTTGAACTCAGAGACTAAGCGGTGATGCGATCAGACAAAGTCGCGCTTGACACCCCACTTGGCCGCAAGCTTTGAAAGCAAATCGCGATGGCGAAAGCCACGACCCGTCATTTTCGAGTCAATCGCATAGCCGTAGCGTTTGATTGCAGCAAGCACAACATCGCTTGCATAGATGCCTGACTTACCCCATTCGGGCTCTGTGATCCGGATTTCAATATCATCAAAAACAATAACGCTCCAGTCGCTTACCTGGCAGGAAATATCACAGCTATTCAACACCGCAGCCATGGTCTCAGGTGGGTAAACCGCGTGCGCACCGAGCCGGTACATCTCATCGAGGAAGCGCTCGCGCGCCTCAAGGTTTGGAAGAAACTGGCGAAAGCGTCCAATAAGACTGATATCGAAATCCTCCACGGTGTAGGTTCGTCCACCGACTGAGGCCTTGACCAACTGGGTCAATAGCTCAAGCGTTTTCTCAAAGCGCCAGTGGTCGTCGGCGGTGATCAGGTAATCGGGAGACGGCTGACGGAAGGGATTCCCGCTTCGCTCGCTGAAGCTCCAATCGTCGATCTTTGCTGCGATTCCCAGTTCATATAAAACCTGGGACAGTTCCCATGCCTGCCAAAGCCATGCCCACCCGGTTTGCTGAGCGGCATCTGAGGGTGCAGGTTCTCGGCTCTCGTCAAGCAAACCGCGCCGGCGCATTGCGTGATAAAGCCTGGCGTCAATCAAGGCATCAGCGGCAATCCTTTGCTCTTCGGTGCCATAGCTTTTACAAAACCAGTCCGCCGCAAGCACCGCATTGGTCAAATCCTTATCAAAATCCTGATAGGCAGCGCCTTCCGCCTTATCGCGATAAAGATAAGGAATTGTTGCTTGGGACTGGTCGCCCAAAAATCGCAACCAATGTATTTCTTCAACACCTGCCAGCACACGATGCTCGTGGTAGGCCACAAGGACTTCGCGCTTTGACGGGTAGGCGGCCAGAACCTTGACTCCGAATCTTCGATACTGCAAATAGTACAAGCCCGGCAAAGTTCCCAAAATGAGAACATCGACAAACCGATTGCTGAAGGCATCAATGGCTGCAAGCCTCGCACTGATTGCTGCCTTGTCACTGCGATCGATTCGGTCAATCAATCGCAGCAACGCGCGTCTGATCACTTTGTCACTTGCCTGCGTGACTTTGCACCCGCTTAGCGTCGCTTGTAGGCCTCAACAGCCCGCTTCAAGTCCCTAAGCTCTTCACAGCCGAAAAAGCAGGCTTTCTCAAGACGCTTGAGCATATCCTCGGCACCGGCAAGATTGTTTTTCATCAGCATCAATTCACCGTAATACTCCAAGGCACCGCGATGGTCCGGCTTGATGCTCAAGGCCTGCTTGTAATGAAACTCAGAGCGGGTGAAATCAGGCGGTTGCAGCTTTCGATAGGCAAAACCCATCAGGTTATGCCAATCGGCGTCGCTCGCCTGGTCTTGCGACTTGAGTTCGTCAAGTGCCTTGCCGACTTCGCCCCGGGCAATCAGTTCAGGAACCTCTTTAAGCCAGCTTCGCTTCGGGCTCGAAGCGACCGCGCTGCTGCTGTCTGAAGCGGCCTGCGCGCCGTTGATCGAGCCAGCACAAAGGAGTAGCAGGGAGAAAGCCACCGCCATGATCTGCCGCTTACCGAGCGGCGCAAGCTTCATCGTGTTAGAACCAATCATCACCTTCTCCTCCATCGACAAAGCCCTCGTCCTGGGGGGCGAGGGAGCTAGTCCAATCGCTTTGCGCTTGCTGCACGGGGTTGTTGGACCACGCGCCGTCTAGCCCGCTGGCTGAGGCCTCAGCGCCTGCACCACCCGGTGAGCCAATCATCTGCTGAACGCCATGCCACAAGGCCTGTCCGATCATGACCCCAGCGGCAGCGCCAACAAGGCTTCCCATGAGGCCCTGCGACCACGAACTTTGCGCCTGCGGCTGGGCACCAACGGCGGGCTGGGCGCCAAAGGGGGCTTGGGCACCAACCGCGGGCTGGGCGCCAAAGGGGGGTTGGGCCTTGGGTAGCGGGCCGGATTGCCGGCCCCAGGCCTGTGAACTGACGAGCGCCGCGCTGCCCGCAGACGACTGCGGTCGCCCTGGAGATGTCGAGGCAGCATCGGCCTCAAGCTGCGCGATCTTTTGCTGCGCAGCTTCGACTGCCATACTCAATGCGAGCGCTCGTTGGGTAAGCAAGTAGGCAGCCTGAGGCTGCCTTGCAAAAGCCTGCTCGATCAGCCTTTGGGCCTGCGAATCAACCTGCGGTGGCGCCGCGTTGACGAGACCGCCAAGAAAACGGATCAATTGTTGCTCTTCAGACGGATTCATATTGGGACTCCTGCAAAAAATACCACCATAGGGCTAAATGAAAAACCGTGCTCTGAGCAAGGTTCAAAACGCCTGTTTCGATGATCAACCAGTTTTCAAGACAAAGGGGTTAACCGATGTATATTCCAGAACATTTTAGGATGAAACAGCAAGATGCGATGTATAAGATCATAAGGAGCCACCCCTTGGGCGTGCTCGTAACCTTGAACGAACAAGGGATTGATGCCAACCATTTACCTTTTGAGCTGGATGCAGACCGCATGCGACTGACCGCCCATGTGGCAAGGGCAAATCCGGTCTGGGAGCAGTGTAGCGATCAAATGCCTGTGCTCGTGGTCTTTCGAGGCGACGCAAGCTATGTCTCGCCGAACTGGTATCCCAGCAAACATGCGTTTCACAGGCAGGTTCCGACCTGGAACTACGAAGCCGTCCATGTTCACGGCCGCATCACAATCCAGGACCATGAAAACTTTGTTCGAGGTTTGGTTGCACGCCTGACCCGAACGCACGAAGCCAGCGAACCCAAACCCTGGCGAATGACCGACTCAGCCCCAGACTATATCGATCGCATGCTCAAAGCGATCGTCGGCATTGAAATCGCTATCGAACGGATGGAAGGCAAGGCGAAGCTGAGTCAGAATCGCGAGGATCGGGATCGCTTGCAAGCGGCTGAGATGCTTGAATCGAAGGGTCATGCGGGCTTGGCAGAAGCGATGCGACAAGCTTAGGCGTCGATGGGATCTGAATGGCTAGGATTTCAAGAGACTTTCAACTTCTGGGCTCATGGCAATCTTGCCTTTGGCAAGACCTGAACGCGCCCTGTCAAGACGCTTAAGATCGTACAAGTAATTGATCATCAATCCATAAGACTGCTTCAAGCCCTTGGGTGAGGGGTCAGCGAGCCAGTTGAGCCGCTCGATTCTTGCGCCGTTGCCTAGATGAAAACGCGCAACCGGATCCACCGGTTCATTGTGTTGATCCAATTGGCTAAGGTAACGAGCCGCAAGCTGCAGATGGATTGTCTTGATGGCATCAGCTTGCTTGGGGCTATCAGGGTTTGGATGGATGAGAGCGTCAGATAGGCTGATGAAAGCATCCTTACTCGATGATCCAATCGGTAGCGTTGCATCAAAAGCTTTGATTGCCTTTTCATCGATCAGAGGCCATTGATCATCGAGTTGCCGGCTAAGCCACTGTCGATAGCCAGGGATGGGCGACAAGGTCACGAAAGTTTTCAGGCGGGGGAAATCAATCGTCAGTTCCTCAACGACTCGCTTGATCAAAGAGTCGCCAAAGGGAATGCCCCTTAAACCGGCTTGCGTGTTGCTGATCGAATAAAAGACGGCAACGCTTGCACTTTTTTGGTCCTGCAGCGACCGATCCTCATCAATGACCGGCGTAATTGCGCTGGGTACAGCATTCATCAGTGCCACTTCGATGAATATCAACGGAATGCCAGGCATCCGCGGATGAAAAAAGCCATAGCAGCGCCGATCGCTCTCCAGTCGTTTTTTGACATCGGACCAGCTGCGGATATCGTGTACCGCTTCGTACTTGATTAAGCGTTCAATCAGTGATGCAGGCGAATCCCAGTTGATGGCGCGCAACTCAAGAAAACTGATGTCGCACCAGGTGCCCAACATGTACTCAAGTTCAAGATCGAGCGCTGCGAGCTGACGCTCTGACTTCAAGAGTGGTTGAAGTTCAGCCCTCATTTCAATCAGAAACTGAAGCCCATGAGGAAAATTTGCAAAACGCTGCAACAGGCGCCTTCGTGGTGAGACGGTCGCTCTTCGATAGCGTACTTCGGCTGCAAGCTCTTCGCTGCTTCCCTGGGCGGCCTCATAACGTAAGCGCTCAAGTTCTGCCTTTGCCTTGTCCGTACCAAACTGTTCTGCCATTAAACGCCAAAAGTCGAGCTTTCTTTCCCGCGTTGAAGCTGAATAAATCATTGCCAGTTGCTGGGCGCGCTTGCCACCTTCGATTTCGCTGATGCTCGGATCAATCACCGCTTGCAGTGCCTGAAAGCTCCGACGCAGTAATCGCGGTGACATCGCTTCATGCTGCTGCTTTAAAGTAGCCGCAAGGCGCTCGGCCGTGTTTCGCCGGGTTGAACTCGGTTTGGCGACGTCTGCGGGTATCTCCTTTGCCACGAGATTTGATGGCTTGGGAGAGAACTTGGCAATCGCAGCCGTCAACCAGTTGACCTTATTCAT
>DDPV01000034.1:0-12330 GCA_002342365.1 Burkholderiales bacterium UBA2459
CCGCACCCCAAGCATCAGCGCCCAAACCCGTATCAGCGCCCAAACCCGTCCTCTGGCTGGTCGGTGATCTGGTTAACCGCGGACCCAAATCGCTGGAAACGCTTCAGTGGTTAATGGCAAACGAATCGCGATGTCGTATCGTCTTGGGTAATCACGATTTAAATTTTCTCGCCGTTGCTGCGGGCATTCGCAAGTGCAAACCCGACGATACCTTGCAACCACTGCTTGATTCACCGCGTCGCAAGGATTTCATCGAATGGGTCAGGCATCAGCAACTTGCCCATTTCGACGATGGCGTTTTGATGGTCCATGCCGGTGTGTTGCCGCAGTGGGATGTGGCCATGACGCTTGCCTATGCCGCCGAGGTCGAGTACCGGCTGCAATCGCGAGACTGGAAGGCGTTTCTTTCGCAAATGTATGGCAATGAGCCTGCCCAGTGGCGGCCTGATCTGAAAGGCACCGATCGCCGACGCCTGACGGTGAACGCGCTCACCCGTTTGCGGTTTTGTAGCGTTTCAGGATTGATGGAGTTTCAAACCAAAGAAGGAGCCGGCAAAGCGCCCTCGGGGTTTTTGCCCTGGTTTGCGATTCCCGAGCGACGCAGCCGTGATCAAACCGTGGTCTTTGGTCATTGGTCAACCCTTGGCCTGATGAACAGTCCCAGGGTGATTGCGCTTGATACCGGTTGCGTGTGGGGCGGTGCACTCACCGCAATCAATCTGGCGAGTCGTGAACTGTTACAAGTCGCATCACACCGACCGGGCAAGGTCAGCTAAAGGAACTTCGCGCGAGTGAAGCATGGCTTGACGAACCTGCGCGGCAAGTTCATGGCGGGTTAAGCCCTGACTTGGAATCGATGCAAGCAAACGCATCTGCACCCGCAAGCCGCTTGCGCGAAACACCGCAAGCGTGCAGTCGACCAAGCTCAAATCGTCGATATAGGCCGGAATAATCGAAGGTTCGTCGCGCTGAAGGTAGCGGATCACCACCGGACGAACCGGCGCGCCTGATCGTACCGCGGCCTCAAACAGGTTGGCATGAAAGGGCAGCAATTGCCTTCCATCGCTGGTTGTGCCCTCAGGGAAAAAGCTCACCACTTCGCCCTGCCTGAGCTCGTTAGCCATGGTCTTGAGCACATCGTGCACCGCACGCCGCTTGCCGCGTTCGATAAAAATCGTCCCGGTTCGATCACACAAGATTCCGATCACCGGCCACTTTCGAATCTCGCTTTTGGCAATGAAATGGACCGGCCTAAGCGCATCAAGCGCCAAAATGTCGATGAAACTGATGTGATTCATCACCACCAACTCGCCGGGCTGCGGTTCAATCACGCCGTCAGGCGCTGCCTGAATTTCAAAGGCAAGACCACAGGCCTTGAGCATCTGCCGCGACCAACTGCGTTTGATCGCAAGCTGCCCCGCCGCGCTGACCAAAGGGTAAACCGCTAAGACAGCGAGCAGACCCCAGAGCACGGTGCCAAGCAAACGAGCAGACCGAAGCAGCAAGCGCAATGAACCCATCACGGACTTGAGCACATCGATTAATTTTCTTTATCGTAGAAACTTGAGCGCTGGAACTTTGGCGGCGAAGCCTCGCTTGGAAAGCTTTTCGCCAAAGCCTCGCTTGGAAAGCCTTGCGGCGATACCTCGCGCGGAACGCTTTGCCCCAAAGCTCAACGCGGAAACATCTGACGCTCGACCGCTGCGCAAATCGCATGCCCGACCATCAGATGCGCCTCCTGAATTCGCGGCGTGTGGGCCGATGGCATCGCAAGCAAATGGTCGCAAAGCGGATTCATCGCGCCTTGTCGATTGCCGGTCAGACCGACCGTAGTGATTGCCTTGGCCCTGGCTGCCTCAAGTGCACGCAAAATGTTTGGCGAATTTCCGGACGTTGAGTAGGCAAAAAAAAGATCGCCTTGCCGACCGATCGCTTCGATCTGCCGCGCAAAAACATAGTCATAAGCATAGTCATTGGCAATCGCCGTAAGAATCGAGCTATCCACCGTCAGCGCGACTGCAGCAAGACCCGGACGGTCGTAATTGAAACGCGAAACAAATTCGCCTGCCATATGCTGAGCGTCTGCAGCGCTTCCGCCATTGCCTGCAAAAAGCAGCTTTGCACCTGCACGCAAGGCCTCAACGCAGGCAAGCGCCACCACCTCGATTCTTTGCAAAAGCGCCGCATCAGAAGCGAGGGCTCTGGCAATCGCGGCCGATGCCTCTATGTCGTTTTGGATCGATAGCATTGAAAAGCAATCAAATGAATGATGGGTTTAAGCATGCATGGTTCACAACAATTCGCCCGGCCACGATGGTGAGCCGATTGCGTCCGATCAACTCCCTGCCCCAGTAAGGCGTGTGTTTGCCCTGAGAGCAAAGGCTTGTGGCGTTTACCGTCCAGCGATCCCCAGGATCAAACACGCAAAGATCAGCCACCGCTCCTTGGGCAATCACGCCAGCGTCGATACCCAAAACCGCAGCAGGCTGTCGGGTGAGACGATCAACCGCCTCGGAAAGACCCACGCCTGATTCGTCGGCCCACTTCAGCGTGAGCGGCAACAATAGCTCCAATCCGCTTGCACCGGCTGCCGCTTCGGCAAAAGGAAGTTGCTTTTCATCATCGTCAAGCGGCGTGTGATCCGAACAAATCGCATCGATCACGCCGCTTTTGAGCGCAGCCCGCAAAGCATCGCGATCACGTTGTGATCGAAACGGCGGATCTACCCGCATGTTCGGGTCGAAGTATCCAATATCGATATCGATCAAATGAAGATGATGAACAGCCACATCAGCGGTCACCGCAAGCCCGTCTTCCCGCGCCTTCTTTAACAGTTCAAGCCCTGCAGACGATGACATCCGGCAGAGGTGCACGCGAGCGCCTGTGGCACGCATCAACTCAAAAATGGTGTGCAAAGCGACCGTCTCAGCCATCGCCGGGATTCCCGATAATCCCAGACGACCGGCAACCGCACCGCTGTGGGCTACACCGCCGCGCGACAAGAAAAAATCGCAAGGCTGAATCCACAGCGTGTAGCCAAAACTTTTGGCGTATTGCATCGCCCGTAACAGCACTTGGGTGTCGGTAAACATCGGCCCGGCGTGACCAAAGCCTATGCAACCGGCCTCGCTGAGTTCGGCCATTTCGGTGATGATTTCACCCTTTAATCCGACGGTCATTGCACCGAGCGGATAAAGCGATGCGGCCTGCAAGCCCCTTGCTCGGTGCTTGAGCATTTCAACAAGCCCTGGCTCATCAAGCGGCGGGTCGGTATCAGGCGGGCAAGACAAAGAGGTAATGCCGCCTTCAAGCGCAGCTTGCATCTCGGATTCAAGGGTTGCCTTGTATTCAAAGCCTGGCTCGCGAAGTCTGGCAGCCAAGTCCACAAGCCCTGGAGCGATACAATAAGCAGAAAGATCGAGCGTTAGATCAGCTTGAAATTCGGCAGGCTTTTGACCGATCGCCGCAATGCGCCCGTCTGCAAGATACAGATCAGTGATCGCATCGTGAAGCACTAGCCCTTGACCATCGGCCAACACCGGTCCGACCAGCCGCCCACCAAGAAGGCTGATTCTCATGGATTTGACACCAACAGACTGATTCTCATGGGTTTGCCACCAGCAAGCTCATCACCGCCATTCGCACCGCAATGCCAAAGGTCACTTGATCAAGGATCACCGCTTGGGGGCCGTCGGCCACCGCCGATTCGATTTCAACGCCGCGATTCATCGGGCCTGGATGCATCACAATCGCATCGGGTTTGGCCAGGGCGAGCTTTTCCTGGGTAAGGCCATAGTGTTTGAAGTATTCCTGTGCCGAAGGCAAAAGCGCCCCGCGCATGCGCTCACTTTGCAAGCGCAACATGATGATCACATCAACGTCTTTTAAACCTTTTTTCATATCGGTATAAACCTGACAACCCATTTGGTCAAGTCCGGAGGGCAGCAAGGTCAGCGGCGCAATCACCCTGACCTCGGGCACGCCCAAGGTGGTAAGCGCATGGATGTCGCTGCGGGCCACCCGCGAATGCAGCACATCGCCCACAATCGCCACGCTCAACTGGGTGAAGTCCTTTTTGAAATGCCGGATGGTGTACATGTCAAGCAAGCCCTGCGTGGGATGCGCATGCCGACCATCACCCGCATTGATCACATGCACCCCGTCACCGCGGGTGCGGTTCACATGCTCAGCGATCAAAAAGGGAGCGCCGCTTGAGGCATGACGCACAACAAACATGTCTGCGTGCATCGCCACCAGATTGTCGATGGTATCGAGCAAGGACTCGCCTTTAGCCGCCGATGAGGTGTTGATGTTGAGATTCACCACGTCGGCAGACAGGCGGGTTGCCGCGATCTCGAAGGTGGTGCGCGTGCGGGTTGAGTTCTCGAAAAACAAATTGAACACACTTTTGCCGCGCAGCAAAGGCACTTTTTTGACATCGCGGGTGTTTACCCCGAGAAAACCCTTGGCGGTATCGAGAATCTGGTGAATCAGCACCCCGGGCAAACCTTCAATGGTCAGAAGGTGTTTGAGTTCGCCGTTGCTTCGGAGCTGGGGATGGGGCATGGATTCAATCGGTCGATTGAGCCAGCATTAAACCAGAAATCAGCACGCGGATACGCACCGCCTAGCCTTCGGTTTTCGAAAAGCTGAACTGCCCGTCGCTATGCTGGGCAAGCACAATCGCTTCAAGCGGTGAGAGGTCAACGGTGGCCCCGACGTAATCGGCGTGAACCGGCAATTCCCGTGCGCCTCGATCCACCAGAACCGCAAGTTCAACCGCCGCTGGCCGCCCATAATCAAAGAGTTCATTGACCGCTGCTCGCAAGGTGCGTCCGGTGTAAAGCACATCATCAACCAGCAAAATCCTTGCACCGGTCACCTCAAAAGGCAACTCGGTACCGCCCTTCACGATGGCAGAAAGCCCGCGACGCTGCGCATTGTGTCCATAGTCGTCGCGGTGAAAAGCACTCGATAAATAGCCAATCACCGGATCAAACAAGGCGCCCACAGCGCTATCTTGCGTCAGCAAGGCAAGTAAACGCCTCGCAACCCAGGCACCACCGCTGTGAATGCCGACCACATGGCGCAGGCATTGGTCCTGGCCTGCCCTGGATTTCACTTGACTGGCAAGCGTTTGTAAGGCGATTTCGGGATCGGGGAGCTTAGCCGTGGTGACGATCATGCGGGCTCAGCCTGCTGCAAATATTGATCCAGAATATGTACCGCCGCCCAGGCGTCGATGCGATCGTCGGATACAGCCATTTCGCGTGCCGCAACGCTTGAGTAATTCTCATTGACCTCATGCACCGGCCTGGCAAAGCGGCCACGCAACTGGTTGGCAAACTTTCGACAAAACCCGGTGTTGGGGAGCGCTTCGCCATCAGGATGCCCGGGCACGCCGACCACCAAGGCCTCGGGTTCCCATTGGTCAATCAGCGCTGCAATCTGTGCAAAACGCTGGCTTTTATCCGCGTGATTGATTTGCACAAGCGGCCTGGCGTCTTTGGTGATTCGATTACCAATGGCCACACCGAGTCGGTTCAAGCTGACATCAAATCCCAGAACGATTTGCGTCTCAGGCATGCCCTGCAGCCGGGGACAAAAAGACCGGATGAATCCCCAAAAGGCCAAAGGCCTCATGAAAGCGCTGTTCAACCGGCACGTCAAACATCAACTCCGCACGTGCAGGCACGGTCAGCCAGGCGTTGGCAGCGATTTCTTCTTCAAGCTGGCCCTCACCCCAACCGGCATAGCCCAAGGCCATCAAAAGGCGTCTCGGACCCTTGCCTTCAGCCAACGCCTCCAGCACATCCTTGGAGGAGGTCAGCGCAATATCCGAGCCGATGTGAATGCTGGAGTTGAAGGCGCCGGCGGGTGAATGCAGCACAAAGCCGCGGTCGTTTTGTACCGGTCCGCCGGCAAAAACCGGTTGGGAGGCGAAATCTGCATCTTCGAGCTTGAGGCTTATCCGCTCAAAGAGGTTGCCTAAATCGATGTCGAGAACACGGTTGACCACAATCCCGAGCGCGCCCTTGGGCGAATGCTCAGCGAGATACACCACGGTTCCTGAAAAATTCGGGTCGGCCATGGCGGGCATCGCCACCAAAAAGTGGTTTGACAAATCGGTGAAATGCCCCGCGTACTCGGGACGTTCAGGGTGTTGGGATGCAGTCATTGCTTGGCCTTTCTCAGATGCTAAGTGTATCAAGCCAGTTGCAGCGAAACAGAATCTCCCTGCCTGCGATTAGCGCACCAAAGCGTTCATATCAAGAATCGGCATCATCACCGCCAGCACAATCGTCAGCACAATAGCGCCCATCACAAGAATCATCAGTGGCTCAAGAATGCTGGTCGTGAGCAAGGCGCGACGCTCGGCCTGAGAGCTGGCTACCAGCGCAGCCTGATCGAGCATCTTGTCAAGTTCGCCGGTTGCCTCACCGCTTGCGATCAAGTGCTTGAGCAAGGGCGGAAATCCCGGAGCATCCTTGAGCGCTTTGGAGAGGCTCATGCCTTCGCGCACCCGCTCAAGCGCAAGGATCACCGCATCGCGCATCACAAGATTGCCAACCGTGCTTGCCGCTGCTGCAAGCGCTGTCATCAGCGGCACACCCGATGACACCAGCATGGCCAGCGTTGAGGCAAAGCGGGCCGTATTCCAGTCGATGATGAGCCTGCCAAGCACCGGCAAAGCGATCAGACGCCGATGCACGCTGCGACGAAAGGCTAAAGCCTGCATTGCCCGAAGAAAAAGCAGTAAGCCGATCACGATCACGAAAGCCGCATGCAAACCATAAGCAAGCAGCGCATCAGATGCACTGATCAAGGCCTGGGTGAGCCAGGGGAGGGTCTGACGGGTGCTGGCAAAAACCTGTACCACCTGCGGCACCACCGTGCTCATGAGCACGATCACGACCGCAAGCGCAACCAAACTCACAATGGCCGGATAAACAAGCGCAAGACCGATTTTCTGGTTGAGCTGGCCCGATCGCTCCAAATCGGCGGCAAGCCTTAAAAGAACCGGGGCCAGATCGCCCGATTGCTCACCGGCTGCAATCACCGCCCGGTAGGTTTCAGGAAAATCGCGCGGATAAGCAGCAAGCGCCTGAGCAAGCGTTTGGCCTGCAACCACTTCGGTTCGTATCGCGTTGATCAGATCGCGCAAGCGCGCTTCTTCAGCTTGCTCAACCACTGCAAGCAAGGCGCGCTCAAGCGGAAGCCTGGCAGCAACCAGACTTGCAAGCTGTCGCGTGGCGTTTGCAAGCGAAGTTGCGCTGATCTTGCCGCTGAACCAGGCCAGCTCGCGCCCTTGCAACCTGCTTTGCTGCGATCGTTCAAGCTGCAAGCACAACAGGCCCCGATCGCGCAGCAGGGCTCTTGCCTGACGCATCGACTCCGCATCAAGATAGCCGCTTTCGCGCTTTCCATCCTCACGCAAGGCCTCAAAACGAAAGGCTGCCACCGTTGGCCTCAGGCGTCTCGGGTTACGCGAATGACTTCGTCAAAACTGCTTAGCCCCTCACGAAGCCAACGCTGCGCATCCTCACGCATGCTGCGAAATCCGCCAGCCTGCGCTGCCTCGCGCATCCTTGCCTCTGATGCGCCCTCGTGAATCAGGGCTTGCATCGTCTCGTTGACTTGCATGAGTTCGCAAATCGCAGCCCGGCCCCGAAAACCGCTATGCGCGCAGGCGGCGCAGCCCACAGCCCGCCAGGCTCCCGGGTGCAGCGGATCGGGCTGCTTGCAGGAGGCACATAGCAGCCTGATCAAACGCTGCGAAAGCACAGCCAGCAAACTTGATGATAATAAGAACGATTCAATACCCATATCGACAAGTCTTGTGACAGCCGCAACCGAGTCATTGGTGTGCAAGGTTGCAAGCACCAGATGACCGGTTAGCGAGGCTTGCACCGCAATTTGCGCAGTCTCAAGATCGCGGATCTCACCGATCATCAAGACATCCGGATCCTGGCGAAGAATCGCGCGCAACGCTCGCGCAAAATCCATATCGATACGGGGATTGACCTGCGTTTGTCCGATGCCGTCCAAGTCGTATTCAATCGGGTCTTCGACCGTAAGAATATTGGTGACTTTGCTGTCGAGCTGACCCAATGCAGCATACAAGGTGGTGGTCTTGCCCGAACCGGTGGGGCCGGTCACGAGCACAATCCCATGGGGCTGGCGCACCAGCCTGGTCAGTTCAGCGCGGGTATCGTCAGCCAGACCAAGCGCCTTTAAGTCGAGCCTTCCGGCTTGTTTATCAAGCAAGCGAAGCACGGCGCGTTCACCATGGCCGGTGGGTAGCGTCGATACCCGCACGTCAACCGCTTTGCCGGCAACCTTCAAAGCCATGCGGCCATCCTGGGGCAGGCGTTTTTCAGCAATATCAAGCGAGGCAAGAATCTTGATGCGTGACAGCAAGGCCGCGTGCAACTCCCTGCGCGGGCGTGCCACATCACGCAGGCTGCCGTCGATCCGAAAACGAACCAGCGATACATGCTCAAAAGCTTCGATGTGAATATCGGATGCGCCGTCGCGAACCGCCTGGGTGAGCAAAGCATTGATCATCCGGATGATCGGTGCGTCGTCTTGCGCGTCGAGCAAATCTTCAATCCGGGGTACGTCTTGCATCAGCTGACTTAAATCCAGATCGCTCTCGACCGCATCGACAACCGCTGCCGCAGAGCCATCTTGTCGGGCATAGGCTTGCGCAAGATCGCGCTCGAGCTGATCTTGAGGAAGCGCTTGCAACACCAGATCATGCTCAAGCACCCTGTAGAGTTCATTAAGTCCTGCCTTGCTGGTCTTTTCACTGTATTGCACCAACAAGCGCCTACCGTCTTCGGCGCGGATCAGCACATGATGGCTTCGCGCAAAGCTATAGGGCATGTAACGGGCAGGCGATACCGGCACCCATGCGGGATCATCGAGCGCATCGACTGAAACGCTCATCAGCGCACCTGCGGCAAAACGGGGACTTCTTGTCTGGGTAGCAAGACGCCAGCGGGAAGCGTTTGTTCCTGTTGCACACCGCGCATGAATTCATAGCGATCTTGTGTGAGCGCAGTCGCCGCATCGGCGCTTCGCAGCACCCTGGGTCTTAGAAACACCAGCAAATTGGTCTTGTTTCTGGATCGTGCGTCGTAGCGGAACAATTGTCCGGCAATCGGTATATCGCCCAGAAATGGCACCGATTGGGTATCGCCACTGGTGCGGTCCTCAATCAAGCCGCCCAGCACAATAATTTGCCCATCGTCAACCAGCACATTGGATTCGATCGCTCTGCGATTGGTGATCAGTCCAGCGCTCAAGGTTTTATCCTGGATGCTCGATACTTCCTGATAAATCGCAAGCTTCACTGTACCGCCCTCAGAGACCTGAGGGCGCACCCGCAAGGTGGTTCCCACATCGCGCCGTTCAACCGTTTGAAATGGGTTGACAACACCACCGCCTGCACCGGTGTTCACATACGAACCGGTCACAAAGGGAACATTCTGGCCGATGATGATGCGCGCTTCCTCGTTATCAAGCGTGAGCAAATTCGGTGTCGCAAGCACATTGCCGTTGGCGCGCGATTGCAAAGCGTTGGCNNGGGACTGTTGCGGATCACACCGATGTTTAAACCCTGCGCTGCCCCAAGCACATTGGTGGCGAGATCCAGAATATTGGTGCCCTCACCGCGCGGCGATAAATTGGTGCCCCCAATCGCACGACTTGACCCGGAAACGGTGCCGTTGAGAAACTGCCACTGAAAACCGAGTTCAGCCGCTTTATCGGCGTTGACCTCCACAATCAGCGATTCGATATAAACCTGAGCACGCCTCACATCGAGCTTATCGATCACGGCCCGGATATCGCGAAAAACCGGCTCGGAGGCGGTGATGATGAGTGAATTGGTGGCAGCATCGGCTGCGATCACCACCCCGCCGAGCCTGCTGATCGTGCTTGCCGGTCCGCTTGATGCGCCAAGCTGCGATGGCTGCCCGCCACCCATGGCCATGCCCTGGCCACCAAGCCCTGCAGCTGTTGCCTGGCCGCTTGCGCCAAAGCCTGCGGCACCCGCTTGCATCGTGCCCAAGCCCGATCCGACAAAGCCTGCACCCGCTTGCAAACCTGCCTGTGCCCCCATGCCTTGCGCGGGTGCAAATCCGCTTGCACCGCCTGGTGACTGATTGAACGATCCAGCCTGAGCGCCACCATAAGCGCTTGCACCCGCGACCGACCCCCCAAGGCTTGTGCCTTCGCCACTTAAAATGCCGCGCAGCGTTTGCGCAAGGCGCGTGGATTCGGCGTTTTTCAAATACACCACATGAATATTGCCTGGATGACCTGCGGGTTGATCAACCTGATCAATCAGCGCGCGCACCTGCTCAATGCGGGCTGGCGACGACGAGCGCACCAAAAGGGCGTTGCTTCGCGGTTCAGGAACAAGACTGACTTTCAGCCTTGCGTCATTGGCCCCTACTTCGCTGGCATCGAGAAGCCGCGACACCAGACCTGCCACATCGCTTGCCGAGGCGTGCTTGATCGGGATCGATATGAATTCCGATTTAGCCGGCGCATCAAGCTCCTCAATCAATTGAGCAATTCGTTCTAAATTCGATGCATAATCAGTCACAACCAGACTGTTGTTGCTCGCCATCGCTGAAATCGTGTTGTTCGGGGGTACGAGCGGTCGGATGATCGGCAAAATATTGTTAGCCAATTCATAGCGTAAACGAAACACGCGGGATACCACAGCTTCGCTGCCAGGGCTTGGGCTTTCGCTTGACTGTACCGGCCCGCCGTGCAACTTGGCGTCGACCTCGGGCACAACCCTTAAGCTGTCACCGACTTGAACCATGGCAAAAAGCTGCAAACGCAGCGCGGCCTGAAAGAGCGCAAGCGCTTGCTCTTTGTTGAGCGGACGCGGCGATTCAAGACTCATCCGTCCCTTCACCCGGGCATCCACAAGGATCGATCGCCCGATCAGTTGCGCGAAGGCGGCTGCAACGGTTTCAACCTCTGCGTCCCTGAAATTGAGCTGCAAACGATCACCGGAGAGGCGCTGAATGCTCCCCTTGGTGGCGCTGCTTGCGGCTGCAGACCCTGAGCCTGACGGCTGTGGATTGGGGGACTGCGACGATGCTGGTGGTTGAGGCGATGCTGACGGCTGCTGATTTTGCCCCGACTGCGGGTTTGGAGCCGGCTGGGGGAGTGTGGGCTGGGTGGCGGNNGTTTGCAGTCGATGGGCTCTGGGCCAGCTGCGCGTATGCATTTTCAGTACGGGTCTGCAGACTTTGTCCGAGAACCTTCAAGGGCGCTGCAAGCGGCACAAGGACGAGAAGGTAGGGCAGGAAAAAACTCAAGCGTTGCATGGTTGACATCCTCTATGGCAAGCCGCTGCCCGGTGGGCTTAGGGCAATAAACGCATCACCGTTGCGTCAGCTTCGCGCGTTCCCATCAACGATAGCAGCGGTCTTAATCGGCTTTCTTCGGCTGGCTTTGGACGCGCCTCGATCCGGACACCACGTCCTGCTTCAGGTAGGGCGCGCAAGTCTAAAGCGCCATCGAGGGTGCGCAACTCCCAACGGCGAAGTTGTGTGAGATCGATCTGCCATTCATAACTTCCAAGCGGCTGAACCGGTGAGATGCGGGCAGCAAGATCGTTGATTGTCAAACTCAGCCTTCCGCTTGATGCGCCGGCGGCTGATGTGCCGGCTGATACCCCGGCGGCTGATGTGCCGGCTGATGCACCTGCTGCTGCGCCGGCCGATCGAGCGCTTGCCGGCACATCGGTCACAAGCAAGAGTTCGCTCCAGCGCAGTTGCAAGCGCGCGCTGGGCTGCAAACTGTTCCAGGGTGAGCCCAATGCGGAGAAGTCAAGTCGAGGCAAATCGAGCTGTCCCGCTGGCACTTGCACGATTTGGTCACGAAAGGCCAATCGCAAGGGCCGATCGAGCCCTTGCATGCGCAGTTCGAGCGCAGGACCGCCGGCAAGCAGCGAAAAGGGGTTGAGCTTCCACTGCAAGGGATAGGGCAAGGCAAGACCCGAAGACTTTGCAGTTCGCTGCGCTGTGCTTGAAGACCCATCACTGGGCTGAAAGCGAAACACGACAAAGGCCTGCCCCGACCACAGCGTTCCGCTTGCCTGCGCCAGGCGGACCCGGTCTTTGGTTGCGACTCCGGCCCATTCATCAAGCCAGCTGGCAGGTGCGTGAACGACTGCCGCGATCAGGGCTACCAGGATTGCAATTACGATCATGAGCTTTTGCCCGCCGCCTCGACAAAACGAATCCTGACCTTCAAGTGATCGGCCTTGGCGCTGCGCTCAAGTCGAAACTCTGCCCA
>DDPV01000034.1:12362-15908 GCA_002342365.1 Burkholderiales bacterium UBA2459
AGCACCGATCCGTTGTCAGAGAGCTTCAAGGCGAATGCTTCAAGCCCTTCGCTTGCTTGCAGGCTGGCCCGGATTCTTGATTCCAAGTTCTGTAATCGAGAAACAGGATTTTGTTGATCAAGGCTGCGCCATTGCTGAGCAAGTGCTTGCATTGTTGCGCGCTCGCGCTCAAGGCGCGCCAGACGTTCCAAGGCCTCGCTACGCGATTGCAGCATCGGTTCAAGCCAGGCCAAAAGCAGCACAGCCGGCAACAGAATCAGTCCGCCGATCCCTAACAGCCAGCGCTCGCGCGCCGTGAGCGAATGAAGCAAGGTCTTGAGGCTTTGGAGTCGATCAGGAAGCATAGCCTTGCCCCTTCAGCGCACGCCATTGCATCACCGATTCTTGCGGCGAGCCCCATTGCACCGACCAGCCTCCCTTGGATGCAATCTCTTGAACGATCGGTCGAAGGCTTTGCTGTTCGATCGCCATCGGCTTCCAGCGCAGGGTCAAAAGGCCTGCACTTGCGGTCCATTCAACCATTTCAACCGCCTCGGCTGCGCTCACACCGCCCGCACGCGAAAGCGCGCGTTGCATCAGCAAAAGTCCCGCCACAGGATCGAGCTGGGCATCCGATGCCGGACCAAGCGCAGGCGATTGTCGACGCTGATCCAGGGCGCGCTGCAATTGAATGACCGGGTCAACCATGACCGATTGGGCGGGCATGGTCTCCTTGAAAAGCTGTGCGAGCTCGGCTTCAGCCTGTTCAACCCTGCCCTGCAGCAGCCAGGTGTCGAATTGCAAAGCTGAGGCTGCGGTAAAAAAGACCAGCAAGGCGTAAAACGCCGGCCTCCTTAAGGATCCCTTGGGCGCGTGCTGAAGCGCCCATCGNNAGCCAGGCGCAAGGCCAGTGCGCGAAACCAATGGGGTGTTGTCGATGACAGGGTTGACCAGGCCTGGTTGTCGCTGCGCAAAACCAGCGCTTCAAGCAGATTCAAGCCTGGATGTGGATCTGATACCTTGAATGCGGGCAAGGTTTCGGGCGGCCATGCGCGTTGCACATTGCTCGCCTCGCTCATCGCATCAAGACCTTCCTGATCAAACAAGGGGCCATCGCTGTACAAACAGGGTGCTGGCCAGATGCCCTCAAGCTTGATGTCAAGCGCCTTTGCCTGATGCACCAGCGCTTCAATCCACTTTTTATGACAAAAACCGGCAAGCCAGCGTTGCGGCTCAAAGCAGCTTGCTATCACCAGCTGATCGACATCCTCAAGCAACGATGCTTCAAGCCTGCTGCGCAGCGCATTGATCCGTTCAACACCACGCAGTGGTAGCGCTTTAAGCCTGAGCAAACGCGCATCGCGCGGATGCAAATAAAGCCTGATCGGCCCTTGCGCGCGCGACTTGCATGCCTCAAGCAAGGCGCGTTTGGCCTGTCCGGCAACCGCTGCCCGCGCCGGCAAATAGCAAGACTGCGCTCTGGCCTTAGACGCCAAGGGGAAAGTTCCTGAAGCTTGTCGGTGTCGTCATCGAAAATAAAGGATGCAGGCGCTCTCGTTGGTTGAAGGAAATGGAATGATTCAGCCGGACTATGACAGCATGAATACAGCCGTCAGACACAAAGAACCGGGCCATCGCTAGAGGCTTTCACGCCAGACCACGCTGACCGCCTCGCCTTCGAGGCCGCTTTGCGGATTGCGGTCATAAAGAATTCGCGCCCGCGAGTTCACGCGTCCGTAGCCTATCACCCCCTCCATGAAAAAGTAGCGCGAAAACACTGTGAAGCGCTCACTCGGTAGTTCATCAGCACCTGAAAGCTTGGCCTTCAGGGCATCGAGATTGGAGAAGGCTTGCTCTTCGCGACGCTTGATCAAGAGCTGCGCCGCGGCCACATCCAGGCCTGGAAGATAAGCGTGCAAGAGCTCAGCCGATGCGGTATTGACGTTTAAGGCTGAACGCTGCGGCAGCACAATCACATAGCGTTCTAATCGTTGATAAGTTGCCTGATCAAACCCGGGCACAAGCAGCAAATCGGCAGCACGTCCAAAGCCGGGTGACATCGCATAAGCTGCGATCACCTCGCTCAGGCCAGCATCGAGTCCAAGTGCCGCAAGCAGCTTTCTCAGGGCCTGAAGGTCAGGCGCCGACAGCTTGTCGGCTTGAATCAGGTTGCGCAGATTAAAGCGCGCCTGCGCGTCCTGGATTTGTCCGGTGAGCACCGCTTTTGCGTCCTTGGTGCCGGCCCTGGCTCCACCGTAAACCGTCGGATCAAGCTCGGTCTGGGCAATTGCCATGGCCCAGGGTTCGCCCAAGTGGTCAAGGCTTGTGGTGCGGGCGTCAAGCCGCAAGACCAGCCTTGCCCAGTCGCTGGCTGCGCGCTCGATCCAGCGAATTTGTGATGCATCCATCCGGTTCTCAATACTGCGAACCGACAGCTGTTGACGCTCAAAAACCTGCGCGGCAAGGCTTGCAGCGATCGCCACCACAAGCATCGCGGCAATGACGGCAGCGCCGCGCATGCGGCTTTGTGCGGTTTTCATCATCGACTAGTCGCGCATTGACAAAACGCGACGTAAGCGCTGACCGTTTTGCATCACTAGCAGCACTTCCAAACCCGACCAGCGCTCGGGTTGATTCATGGTTTCAGGACTCAAGGCGGGACCGATCGGTCTTAATTCCATACCGCGCAAATCGCGCAACAAGGCCTGGCTTTGGCCGGTTTCGGCAAGGCTTCGGGTGAGCACGCCGTTGCGCACATCCCAGCGCACCCAGCGCAGGTTTCGCGCGGTGGAGGCCTCGCTCATGGCGCGCTGCATCAGCAACCAGGAGGACTCAGCGCCTTGCGCAACCGGGAAATTCATCATTTGCACCGCGAACTGGCCGCTTTGACGCAGCTGGGCCGCCTCCATCAAATCGGTCTCAAGCTGACTCATCACCTGATTCAGGCCCTGGCTTTGCTCGGTGCTTGCGATCACCTGCTGACTGCTGCGTGCCACATGATCCAGGCCTCGCCAGGCCATGACTGCAAGCATGGCGCTAAGTAGCAGCGCAACCAGCAGCTCGATGAGACTCAGACCCTTCTGGCCGATCGCATCACTGCGCTGCTGAAATCGATTCGATCGCATCTTCAACGCACCACCGTGGCAAAACCCACCAGGCGTGCCACCTGCCGCTCACCGGCGTCAAAGACTTGCAACTCGATGCGTCGAAATCCGACGTTGGGCGTTGCAATCACTTTTTGCGAACAACTTAAAACGGTATCGAGTTGAGAACAATCAAATCGCTCCTCACCGATGTTGGGCCATTCGCGTCGCAAACGGATTTCCATCAGCCGATTTTCCGCGCTCCACTGCGCCAGCATGCGCACATGCGCAATTTGCGCGGTTTGCGTTCCAACGCCAAGACTGCGAAATACCGCAAGCATCGCCACCGATAGCAACACCAGCGCAACCAGCACTTCAAGCAGCGAAAATCCGGGGCGAGAAACGACGTGAGAGTTTGCCCGAGCAATCCGAAACGATCTTTTTTTCATAAACTTCGATGACGGATCGGACCCAAGCCATCGCT
>DDPV01000034.1:15963-16787 GCA_002342365.1 Burkholderiales bacterium UBA2459
GTTTCGCCAGTCGGTCAGTGCGTCCCAGGCTCGGGGCTTGAGGATGTCGTCGCCTTCAATCAACAACCAGCGGCCCAGTTGATTGCGATAAAACCGATAACCCCGGTCATCAAGCTCAAGGCGAATCGGTTGGGCAAGCAGGCTTGCTTCTTGTTGCGCGACCTGAATGCGGGCTCCCAGCCGCTCTGCTTCAAGCGCTAATCCGCGCCCTTGCAAGCCACGAAGCGAGAGGCTTGCAAAACTCATGACAATGCCAAGCAGCACCAAGACCACCAAGACTTCGATCAAACTGAAACCACGACAGGCGCAAAGCCAGGATGCTCGCTTGGGCCTTGATGCAAAGCTCAGCGGCGGTCTAAAGCGACCAGTTACCCACATCTGCATCCACGCCATTGCCACCAGGCTTGCCATCGGCGCCCCAGCTGAACACATCGATTTCAGCCTTGATGCCTGGGTTCAGGTACTGATAAGGGCGCCCCCAGGGATCAACCGGAAGCTTGTCGAGATAGGCTTTCCATTGGCTGGGTTCGGGCGGCAGGCTCGGTCGTGTGACCAAGGCAGCAAGGCCTTGTTGGCCTGTTGGATAGGCCTGATTATCGAGCCTGTAGAGCTTGAGTGCCTGCATGATCGACGCCACATCTTGCTTGGCAGCGACGGCACGCGCTTCATCGGGACGAGTCATCACGCGGGGCACGATAAGCGCTGCCAAAACGCCGATGATCACAATCACCACCATGATTTCGATGAGCGTGAGACCGGCCTGACCACGCAAACCCCGCCTCAGGCGGGCCTGCGAACGGCTGTTTCTTGATCGGATCGATGCT
>DDPV01000034.1:16833-19220 GCA_002342365.1 Burkholderiales bacterium UBA2459
TTGGCTACTGGCTCAGCAAATGGTTGGCTCCAAAGCCTTTGGCAGCGCCTGCGGCATCGCTTGCACCAGCGCTTGAACTGACGGGCAGCGCCTCAAAGCAGGCCGCTGAATCGCTCGGTTTGCTCTTTAGCCGACCGCCCGCTCCAGCGACTGAGGCACCGGTCGTCGATGTGAAATTGCATGGGGTGCTGTTTGCAGGCGCTGAGAGCAGCATTGTTGCGAGCATCTCGGGCGAAAAACCGCGGGTTTACCGCCAGGGTGACGCAATCGGTGCGTATCGGGTGCAATCGATTCAGCAAGACGCTGCCTTGCTCAAACAATCAGACGGCAGACTGACCAAGATCGAACTACCCAAACCTGAGAGCCTGCTGCGCTAAGCGCTTCGCTCAACGAAGGCTTTGGTCCGACCAAAGCCGATCCCAGTGTCTGAACATCCCGCCATAAATTGGCGCACCCGCGTGATGCGCGCGGTGATGGGCCGGAAGCACAAGGTGCGCTGCAAACCAGCGATCCACGCCCCAGTTTGAACCTGAATGCAACCAGATTGCATAGGCGCGCCGACAAGCCATAGCGCCCAGCATGGCAGCCCAGGGTACGTCGCCGAAAAGGCCGCGCAACCATAAAGCCAGCAAAACGACTTCGCCGGCAAAGGCAATGAGCCGCGATATCGGGTGATGTCGATGCGTTTGCAACCAGTCGCTGGCATCGGTGCTGTGATGCCAGGCATGCCATCGCCACAACAAGCGGCTGTGTTCAAGTCGATGGCGCGCTGCGGCAATCCCGTCACCAAGCCAAAGCGCCAAAGCAAAGGCCAGCACAAAGCCCGTCGTCGGATAGGACGCTTGCGCATGCCCCTCAGAGAGCGCCTGATCGATGCCAGCGTCCGGATCGATACCATTGCCCGGATCGATGCCAGTGCCCGGATCGATGCCAGCGGACGGATCGATCAAGGCGAAGATAGATTGCGTGGCAAGCCACAGCAACGGGCCGAGAGCCATCGCCTCCCAGAACCAGAAACCAAGATTGATCGCCCGTTCTGTCCGCGCGCGATCGTTGCGAAACGCAGCATGCCTGTTTGAGGTCAGACCCAGGAGCATCGGCACACTTAGCCAAAGCGCGGTTGACCAAAGTATGGATTGAACAAGATCCGATGAAAGATCCAGCATTTATAACTCCTTTAAAACATCGCTGACTTGCAAAAGCGCAGGTCCGAGTAAAACCACAAAAAGCGCAGGCAACATGCAAAGCACCAAGGGCACAACCAGTTGCACAGCGACCTGGCCGGCACGCTCTTCCGCATCGAATTCGCGCTGCTGTCGCATGCTTTGGGCGAGCGCCTTGCTTGCGTCGATCATCGACGTGCCAAGTCGCTCAGCTTGCGCAACCAGTGTGGCAAGCATGTCGAGCGACTTCGACTGACAGCGCCAGGCCATGTCGGCAAGCGCTTCAGCGCGACCCAGGCCCGAGTGCAAAGCAAGACTGAGCGCCAGAAATTCGTCGCCCAAAAGCTTCGAACGCCCAGCTAGATCGACCGCGATCCGGTGCAAGCTTGCATCCAGGCTCAATCCTGCGTCCATCGCAAGCGTGAGCAAGTCAATCGCATCGGGTAGCTCAGCCTCAAATCGTGCGCAACGCCAAGTTGCCCTCACCCTGACCACAAGATCGACAAGCGCACAAAGAACAAGGCCAACCGTCAGACCCAGCAGGCTGGCAATGCCGTCAAGCACAACAAGCGACAGCGCGAGCGCTCCGATGCCGGTGGCGAGAGTGATCCAGCGCAGGCTCAAGAGGGCCCGCATCGGTATCGGGTGACGCAAACCCATTTGCACCATGGAACGCTCAAACCCCTGATTGAATCGCTTTAACATTGCGTTCACTTATCGATCTACTTGTTGTACCAAATGACGCATCCACAAGCTCCCCAGAAGGCTCAAGGCCACTGCAGCCAGGCTGAGCGCCTGACCGCGCGGATCCGACCAGAGAATCGCCATATGCTCAGGCCGCCACACGCTCAAGCCTGCGGCAAGTAGAATCGGCAAAAAAGCCAGGAACCAGCCCGACCAACGTGCCTCCGAAGACAGCGCCTTGACCCGGGCTCGCAAGCGAAGGCGGGCGCGGCTGTTGGCGGCAAGCTGCTCAAGCAAGTCGGGCAAGGGACCGCCCAGGTCCTGAGCAATCCGAAGCCCAAGCACCAGCATCCGGAGTTCGGCAAGCGGGTAACGAAGCGCGAAATCGCTTAATGCATCGTTAAGGCTCAGGCCACATTGCAATTGACTACGAATTCTAGAAAACGCCTCTCCCATCGCGCCAGGAAAGGTCTCGCCAGCCCATAGCACAGCAGTCGGTAACGAATGGCCGGCGCGAATCGCCCGCGCCAGAAAACTGAG
>DDPV01000034.1:19228-21109 GCA_002342365.1 Burkholderiales bacterium UBA2459
ATCAATGCAAACGCAAAGGAGGCCGTCTGCCCTGAAGACGCCAAGGGATCTCGCAGCCCAGAAGAGGCCAAGGGATCTTTCTGGCCGGAAAAAGCGGCCTGAGCAAGCGGGCGCGAAAGGGCCGCTGAATGCCGGTGCCACTGACGCCACTGCTTCAGCGCTTCAAGGCCCTGACTCATGGGCCTTGCCGCCGCTTGCCCAATCGCCCAAGCTGTTGCCAGCAGACCGAGCGCCAGAACCAGCGAGAAAACATAGCTCATCTGCGGCGCTTTCTACTCGTCTTTAAGCCACAGTGCGCGAGCGGCAAGTGCGCTCGACCCCGAATTCCCGTTGGTGCTTGCCTTAGAACGATTGACAAAACCATAGCGATGATCTTCAAACTCGAAAATCCTGTAACGAGGATCATCCTGATCAGAGTGCGCCTGCGCTTTGAGTCGCAGCGTCGAAGACAGCGCACGTTGGTCTGCCTGAATCATGATCGCGTCCAAGGCGAGCCCCCCTGCGCCGATCAGCAGCAAGGTGAGCAAGGACAGGCCAAGCGCGGATTCGATCGCTAGACTGCCGCGCTGACGCGCAAGAGCAAGACTTGCTTGTTGACGACGGATCTTATTCACTTGAGGTAAAAGGCCAGGGTCCATCGGCTTTGCAGCGAAGCCTCTTTGAGCAGACCGGTTGCATCGGCATGAAGCAGCACTTCGATGGTTTTCATATCGATTCTTGCGCACTGAAGCAAGCGAAAATTCGATTGGTGTTGCTTGAGAAGTTCTGAGAAGTTTGCGCAGCGCTTGCTGATCTGCTCATCGACAAGATTCTGGTCAAGCCAGGCAGAGGGTTCGATGAGGCTGACATAACGAGCCGCTGCCATCGCGCTTTCTTCCATCTGCCAATGACGCTGCAGCCAGATCGCCGCCTGAAGCGTGCTCATGACCAGAGGCAATAAAAGGCTTAGCATCAGCGCAAGCTCGACCGTGCTAAGACCTGCCTGAGGCCAAAGCGCTTTGGGAGGTTTCGTGCGCATTGCTCAATCTCAGGACTGACGCAGCTTCAAGCTTCGACCGAGCATCGGACGGGCTTGCTCAATGCCGGCGGCGATTTGCTGAGCAGAAAGCAGACAAGGACTTCCGAGCTTAGACGCCGCCCCCCACCAGCGCAGTGTGTCTGCCTGCTGGTCCAGGCAATGCCAATCCCGCAGATCGATCGCAAGCGGGCCTTGTTGATCGCAGTCAAGAACCGGTACGAGGCCAAGCGCAAAAGCCTGACCGGTACCCGTTAACGCGATCGGGTTTGACGACCCAGCTGACGACTGGTTCGGGAGCGATTCGATCAGATAAGCGCGCTGAGCGTTCAGTTCACATTGATGATGTTCATAACGTATGGCGCGGTAACTTCCTGCAGCAAGCGGCTCGCCCGGCGCATGAGGCAAAACGCAAAGCGCAATCGGGATTGCGCAGCGGGTTGTAGCAGCGCTGGTGATGGAGTACCCCGGCTTCGCGTCAGCAAGCGGGCGGCCTGATGACGAGGCATCTGGCAAAGCGAAGCTCAAGGTCGGGGCAAGCGATCGTGCACAAGCTTTGGCCGCATCAGAATGCGGTGGGATCGCGCCATCTTCTCTTAGCGATGCTTGCTGGATGCAATCGGCCGTCAAATGGTCGGCCTTCATGCGAGCAAGCGGCAGAGCAAATCCGTCAATCACGGCAAGCGCAATTGCAATCCAGAGGCTTAGCAAGGGCAGCAAAAGCGCGATCAAGGCAGACACTCCTTGCGCTGTCTCAGACCGTCAAGCACCTCAATACAGCGCAAAGGCAAGGCGACCCGCTGCGCTGTCGCTGACGGTGTGGTCTGCGGTTCTGTGATTGGGGCCTTTGCCGGTACCGTTGACAA
>DDPV01000034.1:21185-31586 GCA_002342365.1 Burkholderiales bacterium UBA2459
CACTGGTCTGGCCTTCGGTTTTTGATGCGCTGATATCGCCGTCTGCGCGCAGCGCAAGGCTGATCGAACCAACCTGCCGGGTGTGTTCGATCCGCTCGACATCGTTGGCTTTGACCTCGAGTGTGACCACAGAGCTCGATTTGGGCCGGCCTTGCTCGGTTTGCGCCTCGCGATCCACTGCGATCACAAGCACATCATCAATCAGGCTGCGGGTGATTGCGGGGCCCTGCCGAGCGAAGTTGGCAAGGCTTCCGGCACTTGAAGCCGGCAAATGAGCGATCAAATCCACACGATGTCCCGGCTGGATAAAGCCATTAACGCCGTTGGCATCGTTGACCTTCAGACTGATCGCTCGGTGCCCGATTGCGATGCGCTGCACCAAACCGGTGAGGGCGCCCACTGCGGCAAGCTTGCTAAGCAGAATCGGTTCGCCCGCTTGCAAGCTTGCACTGAGCACGCGTCCCTCGATACCGGCAGGCTCGGTAATCGCACCATCGGGAATCGCGTCCGAAGGCCAGGCACGCATCCGAAAGTCAAGCGGACCGAGTGCCTCGCCCTGGTTAAGCCCCCGCAAGGCAACAAGTACCGGAGTGTTTGCCGATTCACGCTCGGCTTCAAGACGATGCTGATGCCAGCGGTTCAGCCCCAAGGCACCGCTGATCACCAGGATCAGACCCAGTGCGCCCACTCCGAGAACCTTGCCTTGCATGGCCAAACCTTAAATGCCCAGGCCAACGCCGAGTTGGTCGAGCTTGAGTTTGAGCGCACCACCCAGCGTGGTGATCGTGCCCACAATCACAAGCGCAATCAGTGCGGCAATCAAGCCATACTCGATCGCACTGGCACCAAGCTGCTTTGACTGTTTGGCAAAGCGGGCCATGCCGCGCATCCGATGTCCAAGCCTGCTTGCGGGCGATGGCAGCGCAACCGGCTTGGCTAGCGCATCTTCATGCTGTGGGGTGTTTTGATCGGGGAGGCGAAACTTTGACGCTGCGGCCTGGGCACGCAGCTGCTGAACGATGGTCTTCATGGGAGCTCCTCAATGGATGAAAAAACTGATCCGCAACGATGGATCGCTTGAACTCGCAGGCCACAAAAGCGAGCGAGCAATCACAAAGTCATGAGTTTTTCAATCAGTCTTACGACTGATGCCAGACCCATACTTGCGGTCAGCATCATTGAGGAGCCAAAGCCTGAACAAGCCAGCGCCGAACCGGCATCGTCGCTAGCTCTTTGACCTTGCAAGGCTTCGACGGAGTAGATCGCGGTCAGGCCGAAGGCCTTGTTGAGATCGCGCGGAAAGCCATACTGCCTTCGCAAGCGCGCCCGCACATTCGACAACAAAGCATCCTGGGTCGTGAATGCCAAATCCTGCGCTTTAAGCGCCAGAGGATCGCGACGCCCGCCGGCTGCACCACAAACCACAAGCGGTGTGGATTGCTCATGGAGTTGCGCAATCAGTGCTGCTTTGACCACCGGCTGATCAATCGCATCGATGCAGCCGTCAAAGTGGAAATTCAATTGATCCCGCAGGTTATCAACGGTCAAGAAATCATCAATCAAACGCACATCAAGGTCGGGCCTGATATCGCGCAATCGTGAAGCCATGACTTCGATCTTTGATGCGCCCAGCGTTGAGTAAAGCGCATGAGCCTGACGATTCACATTCGATATCGAAATATGATCCATATCGATCAGGCTGATCCGACCCAGACCAGATCGGACCAGCGCCTCGGCTGCCCATGACCCGACACCGCCAAGACCTGCAACCACCACATGCGAGGCGTTTAAACGGGCAAGCGCCTCATCGCCATAAAGCTGACGGATCCCTGCGAACTGACGCGCATCAACAAGCGGGTGGGCTGGTTCGGTTTCTGCATTAAACCGCATGCTGTGGCTTGTTGCTGCGCTCTAAAGCCATCAGGGCAGCAGGATGGTCGAGCCTGTTGTCTTGCGGGCTTCCAGGTCGCGATGCGATTGTGCAGCGTCCTTTAATGCATAACGCTGATCAATCTCAATACTGACCTTACCAGAACTGACCATGTCGAAGAGGCGTGCTGACATCGCCTCAAGCGTTGCCCGATTCGAAGAATGCGCCATCAGTGAGGGACGGCACATGTAAAGGTTACCTTTGAGCGCGGTGAGCGGAACCGGAGGCACAGGACCTGAGGCGTTGCCAAAGCTCACAAAGAGGCCAAAAGGCGAGAGCGAATCGATCGAGGCTTGAAAGGTATCTTTCCCGATCGAGTCGTACACCACCGGCACGCCTTTGCCATCGGTAATATCCATCACGCGCTGCTGAAAATTTTCGCGGGTGTAGACAATCGGATAATCGCAGCCGTGTTTTTTTGCGAGTTCAGCTTTCTCATCCGAGCCAACGGTACCGATGACCGTCAAGCCAAGGGCCTTGGCCCACTGCATCGCAATCAGCCCAACACCGCCTGCTGCCGCATGAAAAAGAATGGTCTGGCCTGCTTGTACCTGATAGGTGCGGTGAAACAAGTACTCGACTGTCATCCCTTTGAGCATCATCGCAGCGGCGCTGTCCAAGCCAATATCGTCGGGTACTTTGACCAAGGATTTAGCCGGCATGTTGCGCATTTGTGCATAAGAGCCCGGGGGGCGGTCACAATAGGCCACACGGTCGCCCAGCTTGAAGTCAACACCCTCGCCTACAGCGGTGACCACACCAGCACCTTCCAGTCCAACACCTGCAGGCAATGGCATGGGATAAAGGCCTGTTCTGAAATACACATCGATATAGTTCAAACCAATCGCTTCGTTGCGGACCTGAACCTCACCGGCCGCTGGTGCAGGAAGATCCACTTCCACATAGTCCATCACCTCCGGACCACCGGTTGCGGCCATGCGAATCGCATAGGTTTTTTGCATTGTCATCGTCAATCTCCTTTAAAAGGTTCCGGGATAAGCCCCGCCGTCAATCAAAAAGTTCTGGCCGGTCACATAAGAGGCTTGCGCGCTGCATAAATAGGCGCAGGCCTGGCCAAACTCGTGCGCCTGGCCAAAGCGCCCGGCCGGCACGCTTGCCATGCGTCGCCTTGCGGCCTCCTCCTCAGAAACAGCCATTTGGGCAGCGGCAGCCTTGATCGTGCCGCGCAGTCGGTCGGTGTCAAACATGCCCGGCAACAAATTATTGATCGTGACGTTATGGGCTGCGGTTTTGCGCGACAAGCCTGCGATAAATCCGGTCAGGCCGCTTCGCGCGCCGTTTGAAAGCGCCAGAACATCGATAGGCGCTTTGACCGCCGATGAGGTGATATTCACCACGCGACCGAACTTTCGCTCGATCATGCCATCGATACAGGCTTTGATCAGTTCGATCGGCGTGAGCATATTGGCGTCGACCGCCTTGATCCAGTCGTCGCGGCTGAAGTTTCGGAAATCACCCGGGGGCGGGCCACCCGCATTGTTGATCAGCATATCCAGCTGGGGGGCGGCTGCAAGCGCCTGCTCACGAATAGCTTCGGTGGTGATATCACCGGCGATGGCATGCACCGTCACACCATATTGGCTGGCCAGTCGCTTGGCCTGCTCCTCAAGCACTTGTGCGCCGCGCGCGTTCATCACAAGATTCACGCCCTCTGCAGCCAAAGACTCCGCGCAGCCAAGCCCCAAGCCCTTGCTGGATGCGCACACCAAGGCCCAGCGACCTCGAATTCCCAGATCCATATTCACGCTCCTCTCGATAAACCCGCAGCGCATGATGCCATGGCAAGCCTCAGGCGCTCTTGCGAAGCGATCAGCGATTAAGGCTTGAGCGTTTCAGATACCCCAAGCGCGCCGATTGCAGTGGCTTGATTGCACCCTTTGGCCATAGCGATCATGATCTGGTCCGAGCCCACCCTTGTTGAGATCGACATGCTTGAATCCGCTTTAGGCGAGACTGCCGACAGGCATCCCGGCAACAGAGCCGATGCGCGCTTGCGCGAGACTGCCCACCCAAGCCGTATGCAACAAAGTCTTGTGGTCTTGCGAAGAGATCTGCGTCTTGAGGATCATCAAGCGCTCGCTCAGGCTTGCCGGCGATCGCAGTCGGTTTACATGCTTTTTGTGTTTGACCGGGACATTTTGGATCTTCTGCCTGAGAAGCTTGACAGGCGCGTAGATTTCATCTGGCAGAGCTTGCGCAGCCTTGAGCAGCGCCTTGCAGAGCTCGGTGTGCGTCAATCGTTATCAGATTCAGGGCCAAGCAGCCCGCCATTGTTGATCACAGCCCATGCCAAGGCAAGCCTTGCGGTGCCAGCCGTTGCGATGGCGCTAGGCGTTGAGGCAGTGTTTTTTAATCATGACGATGAGCCTTATGCACTCGAACGCGATCGCCACATTGCTGCCGCGCTTCAGGCGCTAGGTATTGATTGTTATGATTTCAAGGATCATGTGGTTTTTGAGCGCAAGGAGGTTCTCAGCCAGAGCGCTAAAGCTTATAGCGTGTTTACGCCTTACAAAAAAACCTGGCTCGCGCGCCTTGCAGCCGATGAAAGCGTCATCGAATCTGCAGATGCCGATTTGACTCGCCTGGTCAGTCCAGGAGCTTTGCAGCGCGAAAAGCTTGCACGTGTTGCCCAAACCCATGGCTTTGGACTTTGGTTGGGTACCCCACCCACGCTTGATGCGATCGGCTTTCAGTCCAGCGATTTAAACCAATTGAAGGTGGTGATCGGTACAGTCGGGGCCCAACAATTGCTGGATGATTTTTCCCAACGGATCGATCGCTACGATCAGGCTCGCGATTTTCCTTCCCTCAAGGGTCCGTCTTATCTTTCAGTTCATTTGCGATTTGGAACGATCAGCATTCGCAAGGCCGCTCGCCTTGCCTATCGGCAGGCTAATGCCGGTGCGCAGACCTGGCTTAGCGAACTGATCTGGCGCGATTTTTATATGCAAATCCTGTATCACTTTCCGCAGGTCGCGCAGCGTGCGTTCAAGCCCGAATACGATCTGATCCGCTGGGAAGAGGGTCCGCAAGCCGACGCAGACTTTGTCGCTTGGTGTTCTGGGCAAACTGGCTATCCGCTGGTGGACGCTGCAATGCGACAGTTGCTCCAAAGCGGCTACATGCATAACCGGCTGCGTATGGTGACCGCTTCATTTCTTTGCAAGGATCTCGGTATCGACTGGCGCCGGGGCGAAGCCTGGTTTGCGCAGCACCTACTCGATTTCGATCTTGCTGCAAATAACGGCGGCTGGCAGTGGGCAGCCTCAAGCGGATGCGATGCCCAACCTTACTTTCGCATTTTTAATCCGGTCAGCCAGAGCCTGAAGTTTGACCGAGAGGGTCGCTTCATCCGGCGCTACGTCCCTGAGCTTGGCAAGCTACCCGACCCGCAAATCCATGCACCCTGGGATATCGGAGGACTCAGTGCCGAGGCGCTTGGTTTGCAGTTGGGTCGCGATTATCCGATGCGCATTGTCGATCACGATCAGGCGAGGAAAAAAACGCTTGCGAGGTATCAGGTGGTGAAAAAGCTCCCTACCTGAGCTTTTGATGCAGCTCGTCGCCTTGGCAGGCTACTTCGTAGTATTTCTTAGGTCGATACCGGATCTCCAATCGATCTAGATTTCAACCATCTCAAAATCTTCCTTTCTTGCGCCGCACTCTGGGCAAGTCCAGTTGATGGGAACATCGTCCCAGCGGGTACCTGCTGCGATGCCTTCCTCTGGAAGTCCCGCGGCCTCATCGTAAATCCAGCCACAGATTAAGCACATCCAGGTCTTGTTGGCTTGCTCGGTCATCGAATCACCTTCTTGCCGCAGCCAGGGGCGTTGCCCCTCGCGCTCATGCCTGCAAGAGCCAACGCGCAAGCAGGCTCGTTGCGATGCCGGCGCTTGCCAACAGACTCAGGTAGGTCAATAAAGACATACCCTCGTTGACTTTTGACCCGCGCGACACATCCAAGCCGCGGCGCACATAAGGTTTTTCCTGCTCTGTCATCCTGATTCCCTAGCTTTTATGCTGTTAGAACGGCGCGATAGCCACTGCATCGAATCGCCACGATGCAATTGAACAAAGGACGCCGCAGTCCAAAGCCTACATCACCTTCTTGAGCAGTGCAGCCATTTCGGAGGGATTCTTGGTGGTTCGGATGCCGCAGGCTTCCAGAATGTCGAGCTTGGCCTGCGCCGTGTCCTCACCGCCTGAAATCAATGCGCCAGCGTGGCCCATCCGCTTGCCTGGAGGCGCAGTGACCCCGGCAATAAAGCCGACGATCGGCTTTTTCATGTGTTCTTTTGCCCAGCGCGCAGCATTAACTTCGTCAGGTCCGCCGATTTCCCCGATCATGATGACGGCTTCGGTTTCAGGATCGTCGTTAAACATTTTGAGCACGTCAATATGCTTTAAGCCGTTGATCGGGTCACCGCCAATACCGACCGCCGATGACTGCCCAAGTCCAAGTTCGGTGACCTGCCCAACCGCTTCATAAGTCAGTGTTCCGGAGCGCGACACGATGCCAATACGTCCTTTTCGGTGGATATGTCCGGGCATGATGCCGATCTTGATTTCCTCAGGGGTAATCAAGCCCGGGCAGTTGGGTCCGAGAAGCAGCGTGCGCTTGTCCTCACGTTTCATCCGGTTGCGCACTTCAAGCATGTCGCGAACCGGAATGCCTTCGGTGATACAAATGGCCAGATCGAGATCGGCCTCAACCGCCTCCCAAATCGCTGCCGCAGCACCTGCCGGCGGCACATAAATCACCGAGACGGTTGCCCCGGTTTCACGCTTGGCCTCGCTGACTGTTGCAAATATTGGAATGCCCTCGAAGTCCTCCCCGGCTTTCTTCGGGTTGACGCCGGCGACGAAGCAAGCCTTGCCATTGGCGTAGTCACGGCACATCCGCGTGTGAAATTGCCCGGTCTTGCCCGTAATGCCTTGGGTGATGACCTTGCTTTCTTTATTGATCAGAATACTCATCGGATAACCCCGAATGCAAGTTCAATGGCCCTTGGCCGCGGCAACCACTTTCTCAGCAGCCTCGGCCATGGTGTCAGCAGAAATGATCGGCAAGCCCGAGTCCCGGAGGATTTGCTTGCCCAAGTCTTCGTTGGTGCCCTTCATGCGCACCACAAGCGGAACCGAAAGGCTCACCGCTTTGCAAGCTTCAACAACCCCCTGCGCGATCACATCGCAGCGCATGATGCCGCCGAAAATATTGACAAGAATCGCCTTGAGGTTCGGATTGTCGAGCATGATCTTGAAGGCCTCGGTCACCTTCTCGGCGGTTGCACCACCCCCCACGTCCAGAAAGTTTGCCGGTTCACCGCCAAAGAGCTTGATGGTGTCCATCGTGGCCATGGCAAGGCCTGCGCCGTTGACAAGACATCCGATATTGCCGTCGAGCTGAATGTAGGCGAGATCAAACTCGCTGGCCCGAATTTCGGCCGGATCTTCTTCATCGAGATCGCGGAATTGAACGATTTCAGGATGTCTGAAGAGGGCATTGCTATCAAAATTGAACTTGGCATCCAGCGCACGAACATCCCCCGACCCGGTCAGAATCAAGGGATTGATCTCCGCCAGCGAGGCATCGGTCTCGAAGTAGGCGGTGTAGAGCTTTTGCAGAACATCGACCGCCTGAGCCACCGATTCTTCAGGAATCCCTATGCCCCGGGCAAGCATGGCCGCTTGATCAGCGCCTAGCCCTTCAGAGGGCTCAACAAAGGCTTTGAGTATTTTCTCGGGGTTCTCGTGGGCGACTTTCTCGATCTCCACGCCGCCTTCAGAAGAAGCCATCACGCAGATTTTCTGCGAGATACGGTCGGTCACGATACCCACGTAAAACTCTCGACGGATATCAGCACCTTCTTCCACGAGCAAGCGTCGAACCTTTTGGCCCGCAGCGCCCGTCTGGTGAGTGATCAACTGCATCCCCAGGATGTCGGAGGCCAACTTACGCACCTCATCGATGGATCGCGCAAGCTTGACGCCGCCGCCTTTTCCGCGGCCTCCCGCGTGGATCTGTGCCTTGACGACCCAGACCGGGCCGCCGAGCTCTTCGGCAACTGCAACCGCTTCATCAACGGTGAATGCGGGCTTTCCCTTGGGAACCGGCACATGGAACCGACGCAGCAGCTCTTTACCCTGATACTCGTGAATCTTCATGCGTATTACCCCTTGCAACCGGTGATCTGAGTGCCTGTTTCCTGAGGACAGGCGCAGCGTGCCGGGATGGTATCACGGGGGTCTGGAGGCTTTTGCGACCGCCTTGTCAGCTCGAGCGTGTGATGCGACGAATCAGTTCATGCGAAAAGCCGCGAGCAGCCAAAAAGCGCATTTGCCTGAGCCGCTCTTTCGGATCATCAGCGATCACGCCAAAACGTCGCTCCCAGAGGGTTCGTGCCCGCGCCTCCTCGCTTGCCTGCAAGTCGCCGGTGGCCTCAGCAATCACCTCGGCGGGCAGGTCATGCTGCCTGAGGCTTTGCTTGATCCAGGCCGTTCCCTTGCGCGCGGCTTCCTTCCGGACCAGATTTTCGGCAAACCGCGCCTCGGACAAATAGCCGCGTGATTGCAGAACTTCAAGCGTCTGGTCAAGCTCGTTTTCGCTTTGCGCAAAGCGCGAAAGCTTACGCTTGAGTTCAGCAAGCGAGTACTCGCGGCGCGCGAGCGCCGCAAGTGCACGATTCATCAGCGAGGGGCTCAGACCGCCTCAGCCGCTTTAAGACCGCGCTGCGCCACGCCATGATGCACCCGCAACTTGTTTTCGATTTCCAGCGCGAGCAAGGGGTGCTCACGGAGATACTCGCGGGCATTGTCCTTACCCTGCCCGATGCGATCACCGCCATAGGAATACCAGGCACCGCTCTTGTCAACAATGCTTGCCTCCGATCCGAGATCAAGAATCTCACCTTCACGCGAGATCCCTTCGCCGTACAAAATATCGAAATCAGCTTGGCGAAAGGGTGGCGCGACCTTGTTTTTGACGACCTTGACTTTGGTTTCGCTACCGATGACTTCATCGCCCTTTTTTATCGAACCGGTGCGGCGGATATCCAGGCGCACCGAGGCGTAAAACTTCAAGGCGTTACCACCGGTGGTGGTCTCAGGATTGCCAAACATCACGCCGATCTTCATCCGGATCTGGTTGATGAAGATCACCAAAGTGTTGGTACGCTTGATGGTACCGGTGAGTTTTCGCAGCGCCTGGCTCATCAAGCGGGCTTGCAAGCCCGGCAGCGAATCGCCCATCTCGCCTTCGATCTCGGCTTTCGGGGTGAGCGCTGCCACCGAATCGATCACGATCATATCGACCGAACCCGAACGAACCAGGGCTTCGGCGATTTCAAGGGCCTGCTCGCCGGTATCGGGTTGGGAAATCAGAAGGTCTGAAAGGTTCACACCGAGCTTTTGCGCATACTGCGCATCAAGCGCATGTTCGGCGTCGATGAAAGCGCAAGTGCCACCGAGTTTTTGCATTTCGGCAATGACTTGCAGCGTGAGGGTTGTCTTGCCTGAAGATTCCGGACCGTAGATTTCAACCACCCGACCGCGAGGCAGGCCGCCAACACCCAGCGCCAAATCAAGCCCGAGTGATCCGGTGGAGACAACGTCTAAATCCTTCTCGATTTCCTTGTCGGTCATGCGCATCACCGAGCCTTTGCCGAATTGCTTCTCAATCTGCGACAGGGCTGCCGACAAAGCCTTGGCGCGTTCGAGCTTTTGTTTGCTTTCTTCCATGGGAGTTCCTCTAGTGGGGTGGACGGGATAAAACGCCCGACATCATTCTACAAGAATACTGTATATAAAATCAGTCCTTGGGCTGAAGAAGGCTTGGATCATGCCTCGGCAAGCTTGCCGTCCACACAAGCCAAAAGCAAATCAGCATTCGGTCTGGAGCAGAAAAAGTGCTTGTTTCAAGGCAAACACTGCGCTGGCAAGCCGAACCTCGGCTCGATCACCGCTGTAGTGGTGTCGCATCACCCGATGATGGCACTGAGCGGCTTGCGTTGCGCTTTTCCAGGCAAAGCCGTGGACTACCGTGCCGACCGGTTTTTCGGCCGATCCGCCGCTCGGGCCTGCGATGCCGGTCACCGAAAGGGCAAAACGAACGGTTGCGTTGGATTGGAGCGCACCGAGCGCCATCGCAAGCGCCACCTCCTCGGAAACTGCGCCAAATTGTTCGATCGTATCGGCTGGCACGGCGAGCAAGTCAGTCTTGGCGCGATTGGAGTAGGTCACGTAGCCGCGCTCAAACCACCCGCTAGCGCCTGGAGCTTCAGTGAGCGCCATCGCAATCATGCCGCCGGTGCAGGACTCGGCCGTGGCCAACATCATTGCGCGTTCGCTCAGGGCCGAACCCAGTTCCTGTGCTGCTTGAATCATTGCTGCTTGAATCATGGCTACCTGTTGCATCCTCTTCAAACCTCCCCAAGCGTGCGCAGCAAGAC
>DDPV01000034.1:31615-42940 GCA_002342365.1 Burkholderiales bacterium UBA2459
GGCTTAAGGACATCGAAGAAACGAAACAGAACGAAGGCAAGCGCCTCTTGCACCCAGCTGCCGTTGAGCACCCATAGCAGCAGCCAAAACGCAAGAATTTCGTCCCACACAATCGACGATGGATCTTGTTGATTGAGAAGGCGGCTGGTGCGGTCTATGGCCCACAAACCCAGGAAAAACCCGGATACCAAAAGCAGCGCCCATCCCCAATCGGGCATCACCGGCTGCAAGACGTTGAAGCTCAACCAGGCCCAGGCGCTTGCAACAGTTCCGGGCGCATAGGGCGAAAGGCCGGTGCCAAATCCCATGGCAATCAGCAAGGAGGGGGAAAATAAGCGTGGTGGCGCGACGTTCATCAAGCGAAATGATCATAGCCACGAAATGGCATGGCAAGCGGGATGCCACGAGCATCCAGGATCTCGCGTCGATGATCGGCGGTCATTTCACCGATGCAGCTAAGCTCAAGATCGAGTTTTTTTGCGAGCTCATGGATCTGCGCCTGCGCCTGGGGCCTTGCGGTAAACAGCAACTCGTAGTCATCACCGCCTTGAAGCGCCAGAGCGAGTCGCTCGTCTTCAGGGCAAGCCTCAAGCACCGGGTGAAGCGGTAGGCGATCAGCAAAGATCATCACACCAAGGCGTGATCGCTCTAATATATGAACAACATCACCAAGCAGTCCATCGCTTAAATCCAGCGCACATTGACTGATGCCGCGCAGCGCCATACCGAGTTCGACGCGCGGCACTGGCCAGTTGAGGCACTCATCAGCCTGCTCGCAACGGCCGGGATACTTCAGTGCGAAGGCTGCTGCGCCAAGTCGGCCACTTACCCAGAGCTGATCGCCGGGCTCAGCGGCATCGCGCCTCAACGCAAAAGCTTGCGGCACCTGACCGATCACGGTCAGACTCAAACACAAGGGCCCCGCTGTCGTATCGCCCCCGATCAACTCACAACGATGCGAATCAGCCAAGGAAAATAGGCCTCGCGAAAAAGCGCTGAGCCAGCGATCGTCCTGGTCACGATCAAGCGCCATCGAAAGCATGAAAGCGATGGGCTCAGCACCCATGGCTGCAAGATCCGAAAGGTTTACAGCCAAGGCTTTATGTCCGAGTGACTCGGGGTCCACATCGGCATGAAAGTGGCGGCCAAGAAGCAACATGTCGCTTGAAATGGCAAGGGCCTGAGCCGAAGGCTCAAGCAAGGCGCAATCGTCGCCGATTCCGAGCCACGCGGCCGCCCGACCGAGTCGTTTGCGTTGGGCCTCAGCAGGCTCAGCGAAAAATCGTCGGATCCTGTCAAACTCACTCATCGCAGTTCAACGCCCTGGAGAGGCCTTGATGCATATGCTCAGGCGCAGCTGGTGTTGAGCTGAGACTCAGCAGCGCGAAGATTCAGGGCAAGCTTATCGAGCACACCGTTCACGAACTTATATCCGTCCGTACCGCCAAAATTTTTCGTCAGCTCAACGGCTTCGTTGATCACCACCCGATAAGGGATTTCAAGATGATGACAAAGCTCATAGGTACTCAGCAACAACACAGCATGTTCAACCGGGCTGAGTTCTTTCACCGTTCGATCAAGACAGGGCGCCAGCAGTGACTCCAACGCTTCGGCGCTCTGGATTGAGCCCTCAAGCAAAGCCATGAAGTGGACCTCATCGGCTTTACGGTACTCCGGGTGTTGCATCAAATGGGCTCGAATCAGGCCTGCACTCTCTCTGGTCAAAAGCCACTGATACAGGCCCTGAAGCGCATACACCCGCGCGCGCCGGCGAGCGGTGATCTGCTTTGAGCCGGTCTGGGGTTCAGTCATTCGCTGCCTCATCCAACGACTCGTCATCCGGGTCGAGCTGATCAATCACCGCGTAGAGCTCGGCCATTTCAACGGCAACCCGTGCAGCCTCGGCGCCCTTTTCAGCCGCGCGCGCCATGGCTTGTTGCTCGGTGTCGGTGGTGAGTACGGCGTTGGCAATCGGCACATCAAACTCGAGTGCCACCTGACGAATGCCGGCTGCGCTTTCATTGGCGACCACTTCGAAGTGATAGGTTTCACCACGAATCACCGCGCCGATCGCAATCAAGGCGTCAAACTGCATGGTTTGCGCAAGCTTGGATAACACGCCTGGAATCTCAAGCGCACCAGGCACCGTCATGACCACCACATCATCGATTGAAACGCCCATTGCGCCGAGCGCATCCAGGCAGGATTGCCTGAGCTGCTCACAGACCGGCGCATTGAAACGCGCTTGCACAATGCCGACTCGCATCCCGGCTCCATCAACGATTGCTTCAAAAACTTCTGCTTCCACGCGCTTCTCCTCATGCATGAGTGACAAAGCCCAGCACCTCAAGGTTAAAACCTGACATGCTCGGGATTTTTCGGGGATTGGACAACAAACGCATCTTCCGAACCCCTAAATCGCGCAGAATCTGTGCGCCGATGCCATAGGTTCGTAGATCGGTTTTTGCAGCCCGTCGCATGGCCTGAAGCGCAGCCGTATCGCCACGATCAGCAGCCAAACATGCTTCAAAACGCTGAAACACCGCATCAGCGTTTTGTGCAACATTTAAAAGCACAACAACGCCCGCACCATCAAAGCCAGCGATCTTCTCCAAGGCCTTATCCAAGGGCCACGAGTGGCTTGCGGCTGAACCGTCGAGCAGATCAAGAATGTTCAAGGGCTCGTGAACCCGCACAAGGGTTTCCTGATCAGCAAGCGGTTGACGGTGCACGATTGCCACATGCGGTGCCTGGGTTGCAGCATCGCGAAACATGACCAGGCGAAAGTCGCCTTGCGCGAGCCTGATTGCGCGCTCGCCCACCCGCACAACCAGCTTTTCGTTCTCACTTCGATAGTGGATTAAACTTTCTATCGTTCCTATTTTTAACTTGTGTTCTTTGGCAAAATCGATGAGATCCGGCAAACGAGCCATCGATCCGTCATCTTTGAGGATTTCACAGATCACCGCTGCAGGCTCACAGCCTGCCATCGCAGCCAGATCGCAGCCCGCTTCTGTATGACCAGCCCGAACAAGCACACCACCGGGCTGAGCCATCAGAGGAAAGATGTGGCCAGGCTGCACGAGATCTGCAGCGCAGGCATGACGCGCAACTGCCGCTTGTACCGTGCGCGCTCGGTCAGCGGCAGAGATTCCGGTGGTCACGCCCTCGGCTGCTTCGATCGATACCGTGAAATTGGTGCCATGCGGCGAACCGTTGTGGCTCACCATCAGGGGCAACTTCAAAAGCTCGCATCGCTGTCGCGTGAGGGTGAGGCAGATCAGGCCGCGACCAAAACGGGCCATGAAGTTAATCGCCTCAGCGCTCACATGCTCGGCAGCCATCACCAGATCGCCCTCGTTTTCGCGATCCTCTTCATCAATCAGAACAACCATCCGACCGGCACGCAGTTCAGCAACAATGTCAGGGACCGAAGCGATCGCCGCTTCAGCGACTGTCTCGGGGACGGGTGGGGCCAAGGCAAGGTTGAGCGGGGAGACGTTTGATGTCATTTTCATTACAAGATCAATATCGACTCAGGGTGTGTCGATTGTAGGCTTGAACTGCATCAAACGCTCGCAGTAACGGGCGATTAAATCGACTTCCAGATTCACCGGGTCGCCTGGCTTAAGTTGCGCCAAGGTGGTGTGTTGCAACGTGTGGGGAATCAGATTGATGTGGATTCGACAGACCTGCTCAAGATCCTCCACTTGATTGACCGTGAGGCTCACGCCTTGAACCGCCACCGATCCCTTGTATGCAAAAAAACGGGCCAATGAAAGCGGCGCGTCGATAGCAAGATGCCAGGATTCGCCCACTGCTTCAAACTCGGCCACATGACCGTGTCCATCGATATGACCGCTTACCAGGTGTCCGCCGAGCACCTGCGAAAGACTCAAGGCCTTTTCCAGATTCACCGGTCCAAGCCGGTCAAGGCCGACGGTGCGCTGCAGGCTTTCCTTGGATACGTCGATATCAAAGTGGGCATCGCCTTTATCGACCACCGTCATGCATGCGCCGTTGATCGCAATCGAATCGCCCAAGGCCACATCCGCAAGCGGCATGTGGCCGGCCTGAATGCGCAATCGCAAACCGTAATGCTCAGCAAGCGGGCTGATTGATTCGATCTGACCGACGGCCGCTACAATTCCTGTAAACATTTTGCATCCCCTGCTTCGATAAGGTTTGGTTCATGCACCGATGGCAGCAAGCGAAGCGGTCTTGCAAAGCCGCAGTCTGAGATCTCGTCCAAGGCCTGCATGTTCGACAAAGGCCCAATCGCTTTCTCCTGGAATCTGCTCCAGACTCGGTAACTCGATCATGTCAAGTCCGGGACCCAGCAGCTGCGGTGCGAAATAAAGCAGCAATTCATCGACACAGTGTTCGCGAAAAAGCGACCCGTTAAGCTTTGAGCCAGCTTCAACATGCAATTCGTTGACGCCTTCATTTGCCAGCCAGCGCAACATCGCCTTCAAGTCCACTTTGGACTGTGCATTGGGTATGGACACAATACGATGCCCAGCATCGCTAAGCTGACGCCAAAGGCTCGGCTTTTCGGCATCGCTTTGTAGTGCGGTCACAATCCACACGCCAGGACTTGCGAGCATCCGCGCGTCTGCTGAAACATCCAGCCGCGAATCCACAAGCACTTTCACAGGTTGACGGGTGGTTTCAACCAGACGCACATTCATGAGCGGATCGTCGTCCCTCACAGTACCGATACCGGTCAGAATCGCCGAAGCCCTCGCCCGCCAGGCATGACCATCGCGACGCGCAGACAGATCGGTGATCCACTGACTTTGCCGGTTCTGTAGCGCGGTTTTCCCATCGAGCGATGCTGCAAGCTTCATACGCACCCAGGGTTGCTGGCGTTTGATGCGCGAGATGAAGCCAAGGTTCAGTTCGATCGCTTCCTTTTGCATAAGGCCAAGGTCCACACGAATCCCAGCCTGTCGTAAGCGCTCTGCACCCTCGCCGTTGACCAGGGGATTGGGGTCTTGCATCGCCACAACAACCCGCGAAACGCCGGCACGAATCAGCGCATCGCTGCACGGCGGCGTGCGGCCCTGATGCGAGCAAGGCTCCAGGTTCAGATAAACGCTTGCCTGCCGAGCAAGATCGCCTGCCTGTTGCAGCGCGTGGACTTCGGCGTGGGGCTCGCCTGCCCGCTGATGCCATCCCTCACCGACGATTTGGCCTTCGCGCACGATCACACAACCCACCCTGGGATTCGGATCGGTGGTGAAGAGTCCATTCGCTGCCAGATCGAGGGCACGGCGCATCAATTGCGCATCAGTAGAACTGAACATCAGCGTATTCTATGGCGTGGTCAGCGATTGCCTGTCTGGATGCCCCAAAGGCTTCGGCTTATTCGCTTCCACTCGCTCTTTATTTCCTTCCGCTTCCCGTTTATTCGTTTCCGCTTTCTGTTTGCTAACCGCCTGGAGCCTGTGATCCGCGCATGAATTTAGACCATCCGACCGAAGCTTTTTCCACCCCTCAATCGCGACTGGGCGGTCATCTGGTCGCCGACGCCCTCGCTGTCCAAGGCGTTGACACGATTTTCGGCGTTCCGGGCGAAAGCTATTTGCCGGTGCTTGACGGCTTGTACCGGCACCAGGACATCCGTTTTGTCATTTGCAGGCAAGAAGGCGGTGCAGCTTTCATGGCCGACGCTTACGCAAAGCTCAGCGGCAAAGCCGCGGTGCTGATGGTCACCCGCGGTCCAGGCGCAACCAATGCTTCCATCGGCATTCATACGGCACACCAGGACTCATCACCGATGGTGGTGCTGGTTGGCCAAGTCGGAAACGACATGACCGACCGTGAGGCCTTTCAGGAAATCGACTACCGACGCATGTTTGGCCCGATGGTCAAGTGGGTCGCTCAGGTCGACCAGGCACATCGGATTCCCGAGTATTTTGCCCACGCTTTCCAGCTAGCCATGAGTGGCCGTAAAGGACCCGTCGTCCTGGCACTTCCCGAGGATGTTCTCTCAGCGACGGCAAGCGTTGCTGACACCGGCCCAAGCCAAGCGGTGCAAGCTTATCCGCAACCCGACGCGATGAAATCCCTGGGGGCGGCGCTTCGTGAAGCCCAGCGGGCAATCATCATTGCGGGCGGAAGTGGATGGACCCACGAAGCCTGCCAACAGTTACAGTATTTTTCAGAACGTTATGCCATTCCGGTAGCCTGTGCATTTCGTTTTCAAGACTTGTTTGATAATCATCATCCGCATTACGTCGGCGATGTTGGGATTGGTATCAACCCGGCGTTGGCGGCACGGATTAAAGGCGCAGACCTTGTGCTCGCGCTTGGGCCGAGGCTTGGCGAAATGACCACCAGCGGCTACACCCTTTTTGAGGTACCCATACCTCGGCAGGCAATCGCCCACGTTCACCCGGGAAACGATGAACTCGGCCGGGTTTACCAGACACGCTGGATGATCAATGCCTCAATGCCTGCCTTTATGGACGCCTTGATCAAGGAAAGCGATGCAATCAGCCTGGCAAGCAACGATTTCGTGCAGCGAAAGCAGCTCATCGACGAGGCGCGCGCGCAGTATGAGCGCTGGCAAGAGCAGCCACCGGCTTCGCAACAGGCCGTGGCATCAGGCAGCGTCGATCCCTGGCTGATGGTGCAGGCGCTTCGCGCGATTGCGCCTGCCGACACGATCCTCACCAACGGTGCCGGCAATTTTGCAACCTGGGCACATCGCTTCTGGCGCTATGGACCGATGCGCAGCCAGCTCGCGCCGACCTCTGGCGCCATGGGTTATGGCATTCCAGCAGCGGTCGCCGCAGCGATCTGTTATCCAGAACGAAGTGTTGTTTGTTTTGCGGGTGATGGTGATTTTCTGATGACCGCTCAGGAATTTGCAACAGCCATTCAGTACCAGGCAGGCTTTGTGGTGATTGTTTTCAACAACAGCATGTATGGCACGATTCGCATGCACCAGGAGCGCGATTATCCGGCGCGGGTTTACGGCACGAATCTTGTCAACCCCGACTTTGCCCGCTACGCTGAGGCCTTTGGTGGATGGGGCTTTGTGGTCACCGAAAACGATCAGATCGGTCAGGCGCTTGAGCAAGCGCTGGCGTTTGCAAGATCTGAGAAAAAGCCTGCGGTTGTTGAGCTGCGATTGAGCCAGCAAATAATCACACCCAATCTGACGATCGAGCAACTGCGGGGCAAAGCCGTTTCGTCTCAGAAATCCTAGCGATCGCCGTCTTGCGGCTCAACCGCATGCTCATCGGGAGGACGCGGCTGCAATTCTTCAATAACATCTGCAAAGGCCTCAACGTCTTCAAAGCTCCGGTACACCGAAGCAAAGCGAATGTAGGCGACTTTGTCGACTTTGCGCAATTCGCGCATCACAAGCTCCCCGATCCGATCACTTGAAAGCTCACGCAAACCAAAGCTCATCAGGTGATTCTCGATCCGCAGCAAAACGGCATCCATTTGCTCGGCACTGATCGGGCGCTTTCTCAAAGCCAGCGCAATCGATGCCCTTAGCTTGCGACGGTCAAACTCCACTCTTGCGCCATTTTTTTTCACCACCACCGGCATGTTTAATTCAACGCGCTCAAAGGTGGTAAAGCGCTTATCGCATTGCATGCATCGCCTGCGTCGTCGGATGCTGTCGCCTTCATCCGAGTTACGGGTATCGATGACCTGCGTGTCGGCTCCGTCACAAAATGGGCAGCGCATCGAGAAAGCGGCAAGCCATCAGTGGTTGGTGAGCGCGGGTCGAGTCAGTCTGCGCAGCTAGCGTCAGCGATACACAGGAAAGCGGGCTGTGAGCGCATGGACCGCATGTCGGGCCTTTTCCATGACCGACGCATCGCCCTTGCCGTCAAGCACATCGGCAATCAGGTGGCCGACCTGCTCGCACTCGGATTCTGTAAAGCCACGCGTTGTCATCGCCGGGGAGCCAAGCCTTATGCCGCTTGTGACAAAGGGTTTTTCGGGATCGTTTGGAATCGCGTTCTTATTGCAGGTGATATGGGCCTGCCCGAGCAGTTGTTCGGCGTCTTTTCCGGTAATCTGCTTAGCGCGTAAATCCACGAGCATCAAGTGACTTTCCGTGCGGCCGGACACGATGCGCAGACCGCGACGAGCAAGGGTATGGGCAAGCGCCTGAGCATTGCGGATGACTTGTTGTTGATACGCTTTGAAGGACGGCTCGAGCGCTTCTTTGAAGGCGACTGCTTTTGCGGCGATCACATGCATCAAGGGTCCACCTTGCAGCCCCGGAAAAATCGCGCTGTTGATCGCTTTCTCGTTTTCCTCCCGCATCAAAATAATGCCGCCTCGCGGGCCGCGCAAACTCTTGTGGGTGGTTGAGGTCACCACATCGGCATAAGGAACCGGGTTCGGGTAAACACCGCCAGCAATCAGCCCCGAGTAGTGCGCCATATCGACCAGGAATGTCGCACCAACCGCCTTCGACACCTTGGCAAAGCGTTCCCAGTCAATTTGCAGCGAGTAGGCCGATGCCCCCGCAATGATGATGCGTGGCCGGTGCTCGTGAGCAAGCCGCTCCATCGCGTCGTAATCAATCACCTCGGCATCATCCAGGCCGTAGGACGCGACTTTGAACCATTTACCGCTCATGTTGACCGGCGAACCATGCGTGAGATGCCCGCCCATCGCCAAAGACATGCCCAAAATCGTGTCGCCCGGCTGAGCGAGCGCCAAAAACACCGCCTGATTCGCCTGCGAACCCGAATTTGGCTGCACATTGACCGCTGGGGCACCATAAAGCTGCTTGAGCCGCTCGATTGCGAGGCTTTCGGCCACGTCAACAAATTCACAGCCACCGTAGTAGCGCTTTCCGGGGTAGCCCTCGGCGTACTTGTTGGTCATTTGCGAACCCTGCGCTGCCATGACCGCGGGCGATGCGTAGTTTTCCGAAGCAATCAGCTCGATGTGCTCCTCCTGGCGCCGGTCTTCATCAACCATAGCCTGCCAGAGTTCGGGATCCGACTCGGCGATACCGGTGTTGCGATCAAACATGCTTAGTCTCTCCTGCTGTCGATGGAATCCAGATGATCGACGAAACCCCACTCGATCAGTGAAAAGCGCTTCCCGTCGAAGGCCATGCGGTTAAGGCTCGCGTTATGCAGCGGATGCTGGCGTTGCGCTGACATGTCCACATCGCTCGCAATCCGATAAGCGCAATCAAGAAAACCCCCATGGGTGACTGCGACAATACGATCGCCGGGCTGGTGTCCAGCAACCAGTGTTTGAAGCGCGCGATGGGCCCGATCAAAAAAAGCCCGCAGCGATTCGCCTCCTTGCGGCAACTCGAAGTCCGGCTCGCGGCTGCGCCAGCGCTGGTAATCTGCCTGCAAGCCCTCGTGCTCCAGCTCGTCATGCGTTTTGCCCTCGAAGATGCCATAGTGCCGCTCACGCAAAAGGCTTTGCTTGAGGATGGGTAAACCCAGCAGTCTGGCGATCGGCTCGGCAGTCGACCAGGCGCGTCTGAGGTCGCTGGCGTAAATCGCAGCGATGGGCTGTGCATGGTGAAGCCCGGCAAGATGTCTTGCGGTGAGCATCGCCTGCTGATGGCCCTCCTCAGATAAGGGCGTGTCGATTTGCCCCTGGAAACGCCTTTGCTGGTTCCAGGCTGTCACACCGTGTCGGATCAGAACAATTTCCATGCTCGGCCTTTTAGGTTGAAATCGGCTCGAAAACTTCCCCGCTCAAGCGACATGAATGCGGGCAAATTTACGCTTTCCCACCTGAACCACGTAGCTGCCTGGACCGATGTGCTGATTGCGGTCTGAAATCTTCTCGCCATTGAGCCTTACCCCGCCTTGTTCAATATTCCGAATCGCTTCGCTTGACGAGGCGCACAAACCCGCTTCCCGGATTGCCTGGGCCAAACCCAGACTGACTGCCCCATCAAGGCTAATGTGGCTCTCCACCAGATCCTCGGGTATCGCACCATCACGGAAACGCGCCTCAAAATCGGCAAGCGCCTGCTCGGCCGCTTTGGCATCGTGAAAGCGCGTCACCATTTCAAGGGCGAGCATCACTTTAGCCTCCCGCGGGTTTTTGCCGGACTCGCATGCCAAGCGCAAAGCCTCGATTTGCTCCATCGATCGGCTGGAAAGCAGCAAAAAATAGCGCCACATCAAGACGTCTGAGATCGACATCAACTTGCCAAACATCTCTGCGGGTGAATCGGTGATGCCGACATAGTTGTTTTTCGACTTCGACATCTTTTCCACGCCGTCGAGACCCTCGAGCAGAGGCATGGTCAAAATGCACTGCGGTTCTTGCCCGTACTCACGCTGCAGTTCGCGGCCGACCAACAAATTGAATTTCTGGTCGGTTCCGCCCAGTTCCAAGTCCGAAAACAGGGCAACCGAGTCATAGCCTTGCATCAGCGGGTAGAGCAACTCGTGTACCGCGATCGCTGTATTGGACTTGTAGCGTTTGGTGAAATCATCGCGCTCGAGCATGCGAGCCAGTGTGTAGCGGGAAGCAAGCTGAATCATGCCCCGAGCCCCAAGCGGGTCTGACCACTCGGAGTTGTAGCGGATTTCGGTTCGATTGGGGTCCAACACGAGCGAGGCCTGCTCGAAATAGGTTTTTGCATTGCGTTCAATTTGCTCGCGGGTGAGGGGCGGCCGGGTCGCATTGCGGCCCGACGGGTCGCCGATCATGGCTGTGAAGTCACCGATCAGGAAAATCACCGTATGCCCAAGGTCTTGCAACTGGCGCATTTTGTTGAGAACGACGGTATGACCGAGATGAAGGTCAGGCGCTGTCGGATCAAGTCCAAGCTTGATGCGAAGTGCTTGTCCGTTTGCTTCGGCGCGGGCCAGTTTGCGCAGGAAATCCGATTCGACAAGAAGTTCATCAACGCCGCGTTTTGTCACCGCCATGGCCCGTTCAACCGATGCGGTTACAGGGTAATCAGGCGCGGTTCCTGAAGTCAGGCTTGCTGCCGAAAGCTGTGCAGTGGTTGGCGCCGCAACACTCGCCTCAGATAAACGATTTGTCTGCGCAAAAGATGTCGACGACGCAAGGCCTGGCGTCTTGGAGCTTTCGGCTTGGGCACGAGGATTCATGAGCAATTGACCTGCACTATCTGACTTTATTAGAATACGAAGTTCGGCCCATGCACTTTGAGCAGGTCGAAGGCCTTATTTTAGCGGTTCAGGGAGCACAACACGCATGGCAAGTGCGGCACAACGACGAAAGAAACGGATCGAACGCATGGTCAAAGCGCACCGGGATGCCCGCGTGTCGCCAAGCCAAGTGTTGGATCAATTGTCGATGCCTGCACCGCCAGCTTCGCTTACCGCATCG
>DDPV01000034.1:42951-44295 GCA_002342365.1 Burkholderiales bacterium UBA2459
GGCGATCACATCGGCTCATCCCAAGCCGATCGCGGTTCAAAAGCTTAGCCATCAAGCGCTGCCTGCGCCTGCTGCAAATGCGCCAGCGCCGATTGCGAAGCGTTCGAGTCAGATCGGAGCATTCAGGGACCGCCTGACGGTTGCCTTTTGCCTCACAAGCGAACTGGGGCTTCAAGCACTGCGCCGATTGAGCAAACCGCTGATCGAACAATCGATTGACTACATCGCTCAACGCGGTCTTCAAATCGCTGCTGCTGCCCAACCATTCACCAGGCCATTGATGCGCCAATACGCGCGCCTCCCCTTACATTTACTCGACGCTGAAATGTGGGCTCGGGCCAGACGTAAACAACTGACTGCAGGTGGCGCCGCATCGTTTCTTGCGGTGACGGCTTTTGCGACTGCGCCGCTCTCGGAAGAAGCGCTGCCACCACCCCAGGTTGTCGCCGAATCTTTGCTTGCCGCTGGCTCGATCTTTGATTTTCAGGAAACCGTAGTCAAAGTCGAAACGATCCGGCGAGGCGAATCGATCGGCTCGTTGCTGGCGCGCATGGATTTAATCGACCGCGACCTCGCTGACTTTGTGAAAAAGGATCTGCTTGCACGCAAGTCCTTTCAACTGCTGCCTGGTCGACTGGCCATGGCGGAGATCGACGGTTACGGAAAGATCCAGCGATTCGTGCTGCGTACCGGGGGTATCGATGAGAGCTCAAGCCGCTCGCCCAAGCGGGTTGTGATTTCTCGCGATGGCGATGGTTTCCATGTGCGAGAAGAGCTGGTTGCGCTTGAGCGCGGCATTGAAACACGAGCCGCGGAAATTCAAAGCTCCCTTTTTGCAGCGACCGATCAGGTTGGAATCCCCGAAGGCGTAGCTTCAAAGGTCGCTGACATCTTTGGTGGTGACATTGACTTTCATCGAGACTTGCGCAAGGGCGATCGCTTGCGGGTTATGTATGAAACGCTGCGCGAGCCGGGCGGACTCGACACCCCAACGCCTGGTCGAATTCTCGGCGTTGAGTTTTTCAATGCCGGAAGGCGTTTTGAGGCCTTCTGGTTCGATCCGGATGGCAGTGGCGCCGAAAACGGCTCGTACTACGACGCAAAGGGGCACAGCTTAAAGAAGGCTTTTTTGCGAAACCCGGTTGAGTTCAGCCGTGTGTCTTCGGGTTTCAGCGGTGCGAGGCTTCACCCTATTTTTCAACAATGGCGAGCACATCGCGGGGTTGACTTCTCAGCGCCCCACGGCACGCGAGTTCGTGCAGCAGGCGACGGTGTGATCAGTTTCCTTGGCCGCCACGGTGGCTACGGCAATATGGTGATCTTGCGTCACCGCGACAAAAGCGA
>DDPV01000034.1:44324-47808 GCA_002342365.1 Burkholderiales bacterium UBA2459
TGGGCAACCGGCCCACACCTTCACTACGAATTCAGGATCAAAGGTGAACCCGTTGACCCGATGACCACTGCATTCCAAAGCGGTGGCATTCCGGTTCCCCAGGCTCACAAAGAACGATTCGTCTCGTTTACAAGCCAGGTCAAAGCGCAACTCAACGAGGCACCAGCAAGCGCGCTTGCACGTTTCGAGTAGGTGTCTCAGGGCGAATGCGATCTTGTCGGCGTGATGTCCGGCACCAGCCTCGACGCGATTGATGCTGCATGGGTTCAGTTTGATGCAAGCGGCGCGCTCAAGGTCCTGGACTTTGAATCCTCGCCCATCACAGCGCGCCTGCGCGAAAAACTGATCGGGTTGCAGACCGATTCCTTCGGCGACCTTGAACTGGCTCACCGGGTTGCCCTTGAGCATGCCGACGAAAGCATCGAAGTGATCGGGCGCTTGATCGACCGGATGCGCCACCGCCGACAAGCCTTGCGTGCGCTTGCGATCCACGGACAAACCATACGCCATCAGCCCAAGCTGGGCTACAGCCTGCAATTGCTGGCCGGGGCCTATTTGGCCGAGAAAACCGGCGTTGATGTGATTGGCGATTTTCGCTCGGCCGATATTGCCTGCGCCGGCGAGGGCGCGCCGCTGGTGCCAGCCTTTCATGATGCGGTCTTTTCAAGCGATGCGCCAAGCGCTGTCGTAAACATTGGCGGCATGGCAAACATCAGCCTTCTGATTCCCGGAAAACCGGTAGGCGGCTTCGATACCGGCCCAGGAAACGTGCTCATGGACGCCTGGATCAGCAAGGAGCACAACAAGCCCTTTGATGCCGGAGGCGGGTGGGCAAGGCAGGGCCGTATTCACCAGAACCTTCTCGCAGCACTACAAATGGATCCTTACTTCACAAGGAAGGCCCCCAAGAGCACTGGCAGAGACTTGTTTAACCTCTCCTGGCTTGAGAGCAGACTGATGCACATGCGCGGTTCGATTCCTTCGGAAGATGTGCAACGCAGCCTGCTCGAGCTGACTGCCTGGAGTATTAGCCAGGCCTGTCAGGCGGAAGCTGTCCGAAAGGTCTGGGTATGCGGCGGTGGCGCAGGCAACCTGCTGTTACTTGAGCGCATACGGAGCCTTACGCAGGTCGATGTCGAAACCACAGCGGCTCTAGGCATTGATCCTCAACAGGTTGAGGCCTGTGCCTTTGCCTGGCTCGGTTACCGGTTTTTGCACCGGCAGCCGTCGAATTTACCGTCGGTGACCGGTGCAAGACGACTTAAAGTCTTGGGTGCGCTCTGGCCTGCAAGCTGAAAAGCTTGGTCGTTGTCGGCTTAAACCGGAACTTCCGGCTCAAACCGAAAACGATGATCCGCAACCACAGGTAGTGCTTGCATTGGGGTTCTTGATCACGAACTGAGCCCCTTCGAGACCGTCTTTGTAGTCGATCTCAGCGCCGACCAGATACTGATAACTCATGGCGTCGATGAGCAAGGACACGCCATTTTTTTCCATGCGTGTGTCGTCCTCGGCCATATCTTCATCGAAGGTAAATCCGTACTGAAAGCCTGAACAACCCCCACCCTGAACAAAGACTCGAAGCTTCAAGCTCGGGTTGCCCTCTTCTTCAATCAGTTCCTTGACCTTGTTCGCGGCACTGTCGGTAAAAGTAAGTGGCGCTGGCATTTCTGTAACGGCATTCATGTCCATAATCTCCGGTCGAAACCACAGCAAATCAGTCAAGGATTATCGTCTGCAAATTCGGTCGAACAAGCGATGACTGCAAGGTGATGAGGGTCATCGTCCTGTCGAAGTGCTTTTCGACCCCGAAACGAAGCGAAAACCGGACGAGGCTAACCTGAACCCCGACTGCTTTCAGAATCAGCGCTTGGAGAACTGTTTACGCCGCCTTGCCTTGTGCAGACCGACTTTTTTACGCTCGACTTCGCGCGCATCGCGGGTAACAAGCCCTGCGGCAGACAGGCTTGGTTTCAGGGAAGCATCGTAGTCAATCAAGGCTCGCGTGATACCGTGACGGACAGCGCCAGCTTGGCCAGATTCTCCGCCGCCGTGAACGTTCACCATGATGTCAAAGCTCGCGGCGTTGGCGGTGAGTTCGAGCGGTTGCCGGGCGACCATTCGGCCGGTTTCACGAGCAAAATAATCGTCGATAGGCTTACCGTTGACGACGATCTTGCCGGTGCCGCGCTTGAGGAAAACACGAGCAACCGAGGTTTTGCGGCGACCCGTTCCGTAATTGTATTCACCGATCATCTTAGATCTCCAATACCTTGGGCTGTTGGGCTGCGTGGGGGTGCGTGCCCTCGGCATAGACCTTCAACTTTTTCAACATCGCATAGCCGAGGGGGCCTTTGGGCAGCATACCCTTTACGGCCTTTTCCAAGGCCCGGCCCGGAAATCGCGACTGCATGTTACGAAAGCTTGTTTCGGTGATGCCGCCAGGAAACCCCGAGTGCCGGAAATAGCGCTTGCCTTCCGCTTTGTCGCCGGTCACACGGATTTGCGAGGCGTTGACCACCACAATGAAGTCACCGGTGTCAACATGCGGTGTGAACTCGGGCTTATGCTTGCCGCGTAAACGCAAGGCGATTTCAGCAGCGAGTCGGCCAAGGACCTTGCCTGCACCGTCGACCACCAGCCAGTCGCGTTGTACTTCGTGAGCTTTTGCAGAAAAGGTCTTCATCGCGGACCCTTGAGGATAGTGTTAAGGGAAAGCCTTTGAGTATAACCGGATTTTTCAATGGACCCAAACAGTTTCGCAGGTGTTCCGCTTGGCTTAAGCGCATATGGCCCAAGAACCTTTGTCCCAGCCGTTTTCCTTGCAGTCATGCCAAGACTTGAAGCACAGGCTTTGGCGCAGGAATAACCGGGCCTTGGGAAAAGGCAAAGGAGTCAAAAAAATGGCCCGAAGCGTGAGCATCGGGCCAAATCCACCTAAGGAGGAGGGTGGAGGAGACAGCGGCGGAAGTCAAACTGCAACTTCCATGATTGAAGAATACCAAGTTTTTTTGTGCAATGCAAGAAGAAGAGCGGGAAAATTGCGTGGATCAGCGGTTCAGTTTTGCCGAATGCGACTTTCAAAGTTTGAAATCCAGATCATCACCCAGGGCGAAGAATCCGTAACCCACTGAATATACGGTGTTTATTGAACAACCCAGTCTTGCCCGCTTAGGCCATACTCACTGATCAGCGTATATTTTCACGATGCGAAAAATTTTAGGCAGCCCATTTTCTTCCATGAGCCAATCCAGATCGCAATGTTTCGTCAAGTTAAAGGCATCTTTTCCGGAACAAACGGCAGACAAGCTCCGTTGATGCGGAACAAACGGCGGCCTCAAATCGATGAAACAGCCTTGATTTTGCGCTGCAACATTTCCAATCAGCCGTCATGGCAAGGGCCTTGGGCTCACCCGCCGGAGGTCTCCGCCCGTAGATTGAAATGCAGCCCGAGCGCCTGCCAAAGTCCTGCGGTGAAGGAAAG
>DDPV01000034.1:47830-49307 GCA_002342365.1 Burkholderiales bacterium UBA2459
GGTGAAGCGTTGTATGCGACACAGCCTTCAAGGCGATCCTTATGATGACGTGGTGGATCAATCGCTCAAGTTCGAGGGATATTGGTCTGGATGACCTCGCAATGGGTCATTTCGATCTCGAAGTCGGCCTTGTCGATCTAGAAGGCGTCCTAGTCGATCTTGAAGGCGGCCTCGGCGATCGAGACGTCGGCCTTCTCGATGCGGTTGTTTGGATTTTGATGCTCGTTATTGGAGACTGAACGATGCAGTGCACTGTTCGCTGGGGAGGTCCATCCGGCATGAGCTTTCACGCTGAAACCGGAAGCGGTCATTTGGTAAGCATGGACGGCGCGCCCGAGGGCGGCGGCCGTAATTTGGCGCCTCGCCCGATGGAGATGATTTTGCTCGGCACCGGGGCTTGCACCGCCTACGACGTGGTTCTGATTTTGCGCAAAAGCCAGCAAGACATTCGCGACTGCGAGGTGAGCATCCAGGCAGAGCGCGCCAGCAGCGATCCAAAAGTCTTTACTGCACTCACGATGCACTTTGTTGTCGTCGGCAAGGACTTAAAGCCGAATCTGGTCGAGCGCGCCATCAGGCTTTCGCATGACAAGTACTGCTCGGCAACAGCGATGCTCGGCAAGACCGCGACGGTCGCAATTGACTGGGAAATCAAAGAAGTCAGCTGAGCCCGTCCACGGAGCCCGCCCACGCTGCTGACGACGGCAGCAGTGATCCTCAGGCAGGCCAGGCTAAAGGCGGTAGGCGGTTGTCGTCATGACCCGCGCACTTGCCCGCATCATCCACTTCACCGCTTGAGGTAGGACGGTTGCGCCTCGGTCAGCAGCAGCCTCAGCGTGCCGGTGTTCATCCTGCTTCATCGCCGCAATAACCTGGCGCGATACGCGGTCAGCCTGAGGAAGCCTTTCAACATGCGATTCGAGATGCGCCTCCACTTGCCGCTCGGTTTCTCGCATAAACCCGAGGCTTACGGGATCTCCGAAGCGCCCGGCGACGAAGCCAGCCACGTAGGCCCCAGCGTACCAAAAGGGATTAAGCACAGACACCCGCCCGCCGAGCTGATCAATACGCTCCTTTGTCCAGGCAAGGTGATCTGCCTCCTCGCGGGCAGCATCCAGGAAAAAGTGTCTGAGCTTCGGATCGCTGGTCGATAGCGCTTGTCCCTCGTAAAGCGCTTGAGCGCAAATTTCCCCGACATGATTCACACGCATCAGCGCTGCGGAATGCCTGCGATCCGATTCCGTCAGCGCATCATCGGGCGCTGTCTGCGAAGCCATTCCGGAAGGCGCTGATGCGCCGTTACTGCCATCCTGACTCAAGCGTTCTGGTTCCCCAACGGGGCGGCGCGTGGCGGCGGGCGCGGCACACAAAGTCATCAGGCTCCGACCAAGGGAACCGAAAAGTCGATCGACAGAAGTATCGTTGCGCATCGTTGAACTCAAAACCTGCATGTTGAACGCAAAACCCGTAAACGATG
>DDPV01000034.1:49321-49699 GCA_002342365.1 Burkholderiales bacterium UBA2459
ACGAACTTACACCGGAGTGATTGCAGGGAGAGTGTAATGAAGCCTAGGCATTGTTGCCAAGGAGCAACATTATGCGCCTGATTTACAACAAACTCGGGCAAAAGCTCGCGCTTTCACCCGCGGGGGCTTGGATGCGCGAGGACTTTGGGCCACAATCATCTCAACTTCAGACCGGTCGGGTACAGGTGTCTCTGTGGTCCCTCTACCGGGGAGTGGTTCGGCGACTTGCCGATGATTCAGAAACTTAGGAGAGTGACTCATGAAAAAATCGCTTCTCGCGATTGCAATCGCAACAACTGTACCGGCCATCGCCTCGGCCCAGGGAACGATTTTTGGCGTTATGGACGCCGGCTACTTCATGGACAAATCCAAGACAGG
>DDPV01000036.1:0-16548 GCA_002342365.1 Burkholderiales bacterium UBA2459
GACGCAGCCTTGCTCACCAGGCACGGCAAGGCGCCCTGGCCTGAAGATCCGCCATTGGATCCGGATTACAACGCGCTTGATGAAAACCAATGGGCCGTGATTGCGCACCGGATTCCTGCCCTTTCAGCAATGCGAATCGAGCGCGCCTGGGCTGGCTACTACGAGATGAACGCATTCGATCACAACGCAGTGATTGGCCCATTTGAAAGCTTCCGTAATTTTTATTGCATCGCAGGCTTTTCCGGGCATGGCATGCAACATGCACCTGGAGCAGGCCTTGCCTTAAGCGAATGGATACTGACGGGGGCACCGCAATCGGTCGATATCAGACCTCTAAGTCACGAGCGGTTGATTCAGAAGAGGCCGCTCTGGGAGTTGAACGTCATCGGCTAAATCCAGGTCTGCATGGTCATGAATCAATCGACCAGCTCTTTTGCATCGAAGCCCGGTTAAGCACAGGCTCGCTCGCTTGGGCAAGCTTCGGGTAGCGTTCACGCCAGCGCCAGTCCGAAAATCGAAGATCGAGATACCACAGGGCACAACCTAGCGTTAGCAAACCCAGATGGAACTCCCTTTCAAAATAAGCAATGCCGGCCTCAAGATGCGAGAGGCTGCTGTGCACCGCCTCGGCTTTGGCTGCGATCCAATCGTTCCAGCGCAGTGCCTCGGGACGCGCGGTCTGTTCGTAACGGATCAGCAATGCGGCATCCAAGATGCCGTCGCCCAGGCTTTGCAAACTTTGCGCCTCCCAGCGTAGCGCTACGTTTGCAGGTAGCAATGAACCACCGCCCAAATCGTTGAGGTACTCACAAATCACCCGGCTGTCGTACAAGCTCTGCCCGTCCTCGGTCAGCAAGGTAGGAACTTTTCCGAGCGGATTGTGCGCGACGATGCTCGCATCGCGATGAACCGGATGCGCGCTGCTTGGCAAAAAACTGATCTGATCGATGAGACCGAGTTCATCGGCTGTCACAAGGCATTTGCGCACATAAGGTGAGGTGGGAGAAAAGTAAAGTTTCATGGGCCTAGGCGTTCCTATATCGTGGTGTTCGAGTATTCACAACTTAGCCTGGGATGGCAAGCGCAGTCAGCCTGAGCTCAACCCGAACCATGTCATCAATCACGCCTGGCAACCCGTTGATTTCAAATTGTCGCCGAGAGACCTGACGGACGACTTCAACGATCAGCTTCGCAGGTTCAAGCGCAGAAGCTGGATGGTGCTCTAATTTCTGTATATCAAAGCGCTCTCGCCTCGGCAGCTGCTTGATGGTCAGCAAACCGGTTGCGGTCACTGCCTTGCCGTCCAGAAACTGAATATCCCTGGTCACAAAGCTTGCCATCGGAAAACGAGCCGTATCAAGAAACTCCCGGCTTCGTGCAAGCCAGGCAAAGGGATACTGAAGCATACGCAGCGATTGGGTATCGATCTGGATATGAGCGGCACCCTGCAAGCCGTCAAAATCAAGATCGATCTCGCCGGTGATGGCTGCAAACTCGCAAATGACCTCGCCAACCGCTGGCACCCGCACCACGAATCGCGCCCGGCTTTGCAAAGGGTCGACGCGGTAGCGCATCGCTGCATTGGCATACAACGCGCTATGCTTCGCAGTACATACCGAAAACAGGAGTCCGGCAAGTAGGCTACGCCTTTGGACAGACCTCATGGGATTTTCGCTCATCGACGCCTTTATCGGTCCAGACAAGCAGGCTTGCGTGCATCAAAGAGCTTAACGCATGATTTCTATCACGCAGCGGACCACCCCTTCAAAAAACTTTGTGACGCCTTGCCCATCATGCCAAGACTGATCGCTTTAGAACTTACGACAGCACTTGAACAACGCAGCTTTAGCCGTTGGTATCGCTCAATGATGATGGAAAGTCACTTTCACCTGATCACCACCCTGTTACTTACGGTAGCGGTGATGGCGCTGCTCGAAGCGATTCTTGATCATGGACTTGACACAGCCACCCGCCTAGTCTGGCTCGCTGCGCTTGCACTGGCTGTACTTCTTGCCATGTACTCCCTGCGCCGCTACTTTTTCTTCATGATGGCGGCCGAACAGGTCGCTAACCAGGCAACCTGCAAGGATTGCGGAGCCTACGGTCGTTTGCGCCTCATCGGGCATGTGTATCCGAGCTGCAAGGTCGCCTGCAAGCGTTGCGCCTTTGAGTGGACAATCGTCGAACCCGAACAAAGCAGCGCTTAGCTTGCTGCGCAGGCTTGAGGCAGCATTCGATAGAATGCCGTTTATGAACACTGCTTACCGAAGCCGGCTTCCTGGCACTTCGCTCGATTACTTCGATGCCAGCGCTGCTGTCAATAAGCTCGCGCCGCATGCCTGGCAGAGGCTGCCCTACACCGCGCGCGTGCTGGCCGAAAATCTTGTGCGCCGATGCGATCCAGAGCAACTGGACAAAGCCCTTGGCCAACTGATTGAAGGCAAACGCGACCTGGACTTTCCCTGGTATCCCGCTCGGGTCGTCTGCCACGACATACTTGGCCAGACCGCGCTGGTTGATCTAGCCGGATTGAGGGATGCCATAGCCAGCCAGGGAGGCGACCCCGCCAAGGTCAATCCGGTCGTACCGGTGCAACTGATCGTGGACCATTCGCTTGCGGTTGAGTGCGGCGGTTTCGACCCGCAGGCCTTTGAAAAAAATCGCGCCATCGAAGACCGGCGCAACGAAGACCGCTTCCATTTCATCGAATGGACTCGCAAGGCCTTTCAAAACGTTGACGTGATTCCTCCGGGTAACGGAATCATGCATCAGATCAACCTTGAAAAAATGTCGCCGGTGATTCAAGTGCTCGACGGTGTTGCCTTTCCAGACAGTTGTGTGGGGACTGACAGCCACACGCCGCATGTCGATGCACTTGGTGTTCTGGCCATTGGCGTGGGTGGGCTGGAAGCCGAAAACGTGATGTTGGGGCGAGCATCCTGGATGCGATTGCCAGACATTGTTGCGGTAGAGCTCACCGGGCGACCGGGATCAGGCATCCTGGCCACCGACGTCGTGCTGGCACTCACCGAGTTTCTTCGCAAACAAAAAGTCGTGGGTGCCTATCTTGAGTTTCGCGGTGAAGGCGTAGCATCTCTGTCCTTGGGTGATCGGGCAACGATTGCCAATATGGCACCCGAGTATGGGGCTACTGCAGCGATGTTTTTCATCGATCAACAAACGATCGATTATTTGAAGCTCACCGGACGCGACGACGCGCAGGTCAAACTCGTTGAGACCTATGCGCGTCATACCGGGCTGTGGGCTGACTGCCTGGCTTGTGCGCGCTACGAGCGCAGCTTGGTTTTTGATCTTTCATCGGTTGTCCGAAACATCGCCGGGCCGTCAAACCCGCATGCACGAGTCGCGACCAGCGCGCTGGCGGCAAGCGGCATTGCAGGCCCATGGAAACAAGAAGAAGGGCTGATGCCCGACGGCGCCGTGATCATCGCAGCAATCACAAGCTGCACAAACACCAGCAATCCGCGCAACCTCATTGCGGCGGGGCTTCTTGCGCGCAACGCGAATCGCTATGGTTTGCAGCGCAAACCATGGGTCAAAAGCTCGCTTGCCCCTGGTTCCCGCGTGAGCGCGGACTATCTCAACGCCTGCGGACTGATGCAAGAACTCGAACAACTCGGATTCGGTGTGGTGGGCTTCGCATGCACAACCTGTAATGGTATGTCCGGCGCTCTTGATGCGTCGATTCAACAGGAAATTGTCAACCGCGACCTTTACACCACCGCAGTGCTTTCCGGCAATCGCAACTTCGACGGTCGAATCCACCCCTACGCAAAGCAGGCCTTTCTTGCCTCGCCACCGCTCGTCATCGCATATGCCATCGCTGGCACGGTTCGTTTCGATATCGAAAAAGACGCCTTTGCCATTGTTGAGGGAAGGCCTGTAAGGCTCAAGGATTTGTGGCCCAGCGATGAGGAAATCGACGCCGTCATGCGCTCGGCGGTCAAGCCTGAGCAATTTCGCAAGGTTTATCGCGAAATGTTCCGCGTCGAGCGCGATGCGGCGGGTCAGGTTCCACCGCTTTATGCCTGGCGGCCCCAGTCCACATACATTCGTAGGCCCCCCTACTGGGAGGGTGCCTTAGCCGGCGAGCGTAAGCTGCAAAACCTGCGCCCACTTGCCTTGCTGGGCGATAACATCACCACCGACCATCTTTCGCCGTCCAATGCGATTCTGCCTGACAGCGCAGCCGGCGAGTACCTGAAAACGATGGGACTGGCCGAAGAAGACTTCAACTCCTACGCAACCCATCGGGGCGATCACCTGACCGCATTACGCGCCACCTTCGCCAATCCGACTTTGGTCAATGAGATGGCCATTGTCGATGGCAAGCTTCAGAAGGGATCGTTGGCGCGCCTCGAACCCGACGCCAAGGTGATGCGCATGTGGGAGGCGATCGAGATTTACATGGATCGCCGACAGCCTTTAATCATCATCGCGGGCGCTGATTACGGACAAGGATCATCGCGTGACTGGGCAGCCAAAGGAGTTCGGCTCGCCGGTGTGGAGGCCATCGTCGCCGAGGGCTTTGAGCGCATTCATCGCACCAACCTGATCGGCATGGGCGTGCTGCCGCTTGAATTTGAGGCAGGCACCAACCGGAAAACCCTCGGTATTGACGGCAGCGAAACCTTTGATGTCCTTGGCCGTCCTCAGCCCGGGGAAAGGCTCAGACTGATCATCCGGCGACCGGATGGCCAATGCGGCGAGGTCAGCGTGATTTGTCGTCTCGACACCGCTGAGGAGCTATCGATTTATCAGGCGGGCGGAGTTTTACAGCGCTTTGCACAGGACTTTTTGGAGACTGAGCGTCCGAAACATCAGTTCATTGCGAAAAAGCCAGCGCAAATCAAGATCGCTGCGACCTACCTTCGCGGCGGTACCAGCAAAGGTGTGTTTTTCAAGCTCGAAGACCTGCCTGTTGCCGCGCAACGCCCTGGGAGCCTCCGTGATCGTTTGCTGATGCGGGTCATTGGAAGTCCGGACCCTTATGGCAAACAGATCGATGGCATGGGAGCAGCAAGCTCAAGCACCAGTAAAGTTGTGATCCTCTCGCCTAGCAGCCGACCCGACCATGATGTTGACTATTTGTTTGGGCAAGTATCGATTGACGCCGCGTTGATCGACTGGAGCGGAAATTGCGGCAATCTATCCGCAGCCGTAGGCCCTTTTGCGATTGCCAACGGCCTCGTCGATCCATCGCGGGTTCCCAGCGACGGTGTTGCTATCGTTCGAATCTGGCAGGCCAACATCGGCAAAACCATCATCGCCCGAGTACCGATCACCAAGGGGCAAGTACAAGAGACCGGCGATTTTGAGCTCGACGGGGTAAGCTTTCCTTCCGCTGAGATTCAACTCGAGTTTATCGACCCTGGTGCTGACGAAGAGGGTGCCGATGCCGAACCTGCGATGTTTCCAACCGGCCATCTTGTCGACGCCTTGGACGTACCCGGCCTCGGCACGCTGCAGGCCACCCTAATCAACGCGGGTATCCCGACGATTTTCATCAACGCCAAGGCAATCGGATTGGCTGGAACCGAGTTGCAAGACGCCGTGAATAACAACCCGGAGCTGCTGGCAAGGTTTGAACAAATTCGTGCACACGGTGCGCTGCGCATGGGACTGATCCAAAATCTGAGCCAAGCCCAGGTTCGCCAGCACAGCCCCAAAGTAGCCTTCGTCGCCCCGCCCTGCGACTACGTGGCTTCAAGCGGAACAACCGTCAGCGCCCAAGATATTGACCTGGTGGTTCGCGCACTCTCGATGGGTAAACTTCACCATGCCATGATGGGAACTGCAGCCGTTGCCATCGCAACAGCGGCCGCAATACCTGGCACCCTGGTCAACCAGGCCGCTGGCGGCGGCCCGCTTCAAAGCATTCGCTTCGGTCACCCTTCCGGTAGCTTGCGCGTGGGTGCTGAGGCGATCGAACAAGACGGTCAATGGCTTGTCAAGAAGGTTTTGATGAGCCGCAGCGCGCGCATCCTGATGGAGGGCTTTGTTCGTGTGCCGGCTGAGGCCTTGGATCACGAGCCCTGAAACGCTTTGCGCAAAGCCGCTCTAGTCTTGAACATCACCATGATCGCTTACCGATTCATCAAGCTGCAGTCTTTTTAAACGCTCGCATGGGGATTGCGTGTATGAGCTTTGACAACATCCGTGCCGTCTCGTGCTTTGATTCGCCTTTGGGCATGATTTGGCTTGCAGCATCCGAGCAAGGACTTTGCGGGCTGTGGTTTGATGGACAAAAGCATCAGCCCAGCATCGCAGAGAGCTTGATCGCTGATTCGCACCCGATCTTGCGCAGTGCCCAAGATCAGGTGCTTGCCTATTTTGCGGGTGAACAGCAAAGCTTTGACCTTCCGCTTGATCTTCGTGCCGGCACCAGCTTTCAACAAAGCGTCTGGCAATCCATGCTGGAAATCGAACACGGCCAGGTGCAAAGCTATGCAAAGCTGAGCCATCGTATCGGCAGACCCAAGGCAAGCCGCGCCGTTGGGGCGGCTGTCGGCCGCAACCCGATCAGTATCATCGTGCCCTGTCATCGGGTGCTTGCCACCCGTGGCGCACTGCAGGGTTACGCCGGCGGCCTAGAACGAAAGCGTGCGCTACTTGCAATCGAGGCGAGGGCACAGCGCATCAGCGAAGAGGACCCTGGTCAAAGCCTGCATACCCATCCATCTGATGCTTAAGTTCGCGCATCGCTTTGCAGCGATCGTTTTTGTGCTGATGCTTGCACCCGGTAAGCTTCAGGCGGAAAACATCAAAGTCGCAGTCGCCGCCAATTTCACAGCACCCATGAAGCTGATTGCCGCGGAGTTTGAGCGCGATACCGGGCACAAACTAACGCTCGCCTTTGGCGCAACCGGACAGTTTTACGCCCAGATTCGCCATGGTGCACCCTTTGCGCTGCTGCTTTCGGCTGACGATGAAACGCCCTTGCGATTGCAAAAGGAAGGCTTTGCGGTGGACGCTACGCGGCTAACTTATGCAATTGGACGCCTGGTTCTGTGGAGCAAGAAACCAGGACTTGTCGACGCTCAAGCGCAAGTACTACGAAGCGGCAACTTCGATAAACTGGCAATTGCCAACCCCAAGCTTGCGCCCTACGGCGCTGCGGCGATTGAAACCCTTGAAAAACTCGGGCTTCGCGAGCGCTTGGCTCCACGAATCGTTGAGGGTGCCAACATCGCGCAAGCCTTCCAGTTCGTGGCGTCAGAAAGCGCAAGCCTTGGCTTTGTTGCGCTCTCGCAAGTCTACGAGCATGGCGGGATCAGGGAAGGATCAGGATGGATCGTGCCGCAGCAGTTGCATGCTCCGATTAAACAAGACGCGGTTTTGCTCAACCCAGGCAAAGGAAGTCTCAGCGCGCAAGCGCTTCTCAACTACCTTGAGAGCGAGAAAGCAAGGCGCATCATCCGCGCCTTCGGTTATGAGATCCCATGACGGGCTTTGTCTCCGCTGAGGCTTGGGAAGCAATTGGGCTTTCACTCAAGCTTGCCGGGCTCAGTACATTTGTCTTGCTTATTCTCGCCACCCCGATTGCGTGGTGGTTATCCCAGACGCAATCGCCATGGCGATCGGTGGTTGCAGCGCTGGTCACGCTGCCCCTGGTGCTGCCGCCGACCGTTTTAGGTTTTTACATCCTGATTTCACTGGGTCCCCAGGGTTGGCTGGGTCAACTCACACAAAGCCTGGGCTTGGGCCTGTTGTCGTTTTCCTTTAGTGGATTGCTCATCGGCGCACTGATTTTCTCGTTGCCTTTTGCGGTGCAGCCGATCCAGTATGCATTCGAGGCCATGGGCAAGCGCCCGATGGAGGTGGCAGCAACGCTTCGTGCCAGGCCTCTTGATGCGTTTTTTTCCGTGGCCCTGCCGCTGGCCAAACCCGGGCTCTTGACAGCGGCGGTGCTCAGTTTTGCCCATACCCTCGGTGAGTTCGGCGTGATCTTGATGATTGGTGGCAATATCCCGGGGCAAACACGCGTGGTTTCAACCCAGATCTATGGTCATGTCGAAGCGATGGAGTACGCGCAAGCGCACAGACTCGCGCTGGGCATGCTGGTGTTTTCCTTTCTGGCGCTGATGATGATCGTGCGCTTGAAATCGCGTCAAGAGCGGGTTTTGCCTTGAGCGTGGATGCCTCGTTATCGATTCAGATTGCACTATCGCGCAAAGACTTTGCGCTCAAAGTCGAACTTGAGCTTCCCGCAAACGGTATCTCGGTGCTTTTTGGGCCCTCGGGGTCGGGGAAAACCAGCCTGTTGCGTTGTCTTGCGGGTCTTGAAACTCCCACCGGTACGATTACCCTTGCCGGCGAACGTTGGCTAGACAGTGCACGTGGTCTTAGCAAGCCAACCTGGAAGCGTGAAATCGGCTATGTCTTTCAGGAGGCGAGCCTTTTCGAGCATCTGAATGTTGAACAAAATTTACTCTATGGTTTTCGCCGATCAAGCCATTCTGTCCAACGCGGCGAGCTTGATTCCACCCTTGAACTGCTGGGGATTGCGCACCTGCTCGCTCGGCCGGTGCAAACCCTTTCGGGAGGTGAACGCCAACGCGTCGCGATCGCGCGAGCACTGGCTGCGCGCCCGAAATTGCTCTTGCTTGATGAGCCGCTTGCTTCGCTGGACCTTGCGCGCCGTAAGGAGGTACTGCCCTGGCTTGAGCGACTTCACGAAGCCTTAAGCATCCCGGTTGTTTACGTCACCCATACGGTCGAGGAACTCGCCAGACTGGCCGACTTTGTGGTGCTGCTTAATCAAGGTCTTGTGCAAGCAAGCGGTCCGCTCGACTCCATGATGTATAACCATAAGCTTGCGCTTTCCATCGGTGATGAGACCGGCATCGTGGGAAGAGGCACGCTGATCGCATGCGATTTGCAAAACCATGTCGCCCAGTTATCCTTTGCGGGGGCAAGGCTTTGGGTTCGCGATCAGGGGATTGCCATCGGAACTGTGGTGCGCCTCAGGATACTTGCCAGAGACGTGAGCCTTGCCTTGACAGTTCCAGAAAACTCAACGATACAAAACTATATACAAGGTATCATCGAGTCGGTTCAAGCCTTTGTGCATCCATCGCAAGCCTTGGTTCGCGTTCGCTGCGCGCAGGATGTCGTACTTGCAACCGTGACTCATCGTTCGCTCAATCGACTTGGGTTGAACGTTGGATCACCGGTCTGGTGTCAGGTCAAGTCGGCTGCCTTGATCGTTTAGCCCCGGATGACTTCGCTCAGATGCGTTTTTCCTCAAACCGGTTAGAGCAAAGGGATTACAGCATGCGATTGAAGAAGCTTGCGCAATGAGGTCGGGCATGATGCAGGCCGCCTGGTATCGTCAAACGGGCGGCACCGAGGTCTTGAATGTGAGCGAATTGCCAAAACCTGAGCCCGCTCAAGGGCAGGTGCTGGTTCGGCTGATCGCACATGGGGTCAACCCCACCGACTGTAAGCGCAGAGCAGGTCTGCGTGGCGAGCGAAGCCATCAGCTCAAAATCCCTGGCTACGACGGCGCTGGGATCATTGAAGCGGTGGGCGACCATGTTGACCCGGCGAGAACAGGCGAAGCGGTTTGGGTTTGGGAAGGCTTTCACAACCAGTGGTTTGGAACAGCAGCTGAATTCATCTGTGTTGACCAAAGCCGCGCCATGCCACTGCCGGCTTCGAGCAGCTTTGCACATGGCGCCTGTCTGGGCGTCCCCGCATTAACTGCTTGCCACGCCTTGATGCTCGCTGGGCCGCTTGCTGATGAGTCGGTGATTGTTACCGGAGCCGCGGGTGTGGTCTGCAATTACGCGGTTCAAATGGCCAAGATCATGGGTGCGCGGGTGCTGGCGGTGGTCAGGGGTGAAAGTGCAAAGCAGGATGACGCCATACAGGCGGGCGCAGATCAGGTGATCAACACTGACCGCGACTCGCTCCTGGAGGCAGCGCTTGATTTCACCAAAGGACGCGGCGCACGGTGCCTGATTGATGTTGATCTTGGCGCGCACTTGGCGATCGCATCGCGCATCACCGCGGTCAACGGTACGATTTCGAGCTTTGGCACGGCAAGCAACCCCAAGCCGACGCTTGACTGGACTCCGATGATGCAAAGGAACATTCGTTTGTGCGGTATCGGGATATTTTCTGTTCCAGAATTAAGAAAAATCGAAGCCCTTCGTTTCGTCCAGACTTGCCTGGAGCGAGATGCACTTTGGCACCGAATCGACAGTCGCTGGCCCTTGACTGCGATGGCCCTGGCCCACGAACGTCAGGAACAAGGGCGCCCCCGAGGCAAGGTTATCGTGACGATCAGCGAGGAAACATTCAAGCAGCCATAGGACCCTGCGCTTGCCTTACGGCAAACGCTGTGATGCAATGAGTGCTTCAGACCGACATAACAACATTGACATCGTTCGTCACATCAGAGGAGACATGATGCGCTTGATCAAAACCCTTGCAAAAACAATCGGGACGGCCGTTGGCCTGTCGCTTGCGAGCACTGCAGCGCTCGCCCAACAAACGATACAGATCGCCTACATTGATCCGCTGTCTGGCGGTGGAGCGAGCATTGGCGAACACGGACTCAAACATTTCCGCTACATCGCCGATCAGCTCAACACCGCAGGAGGAGCGCTCGGTAGAAAGTTTGAGGTGGTTGCTTTTGATGGCAAAACAAATCCTCAGGAAAGTATCGTGCAAGCGCAAAAGGCGATTGATCGCGGTATCCGAATCATTACCCAAGGCAACGGATCGGCAGTCGCAGCAGCCCTATCCGAATTTGTGGCCAAACACAATGCGCGCAATCCCGGCAAAGAAGTGATTTACCTGAACTACGCAGCGGTTGACCCTTCGCTCACCAACGACAAGTGCACCTGGTCACACTTTCGCTGGGATGCCGATTCCGACACGAAGATGGCAGCGCTTACCAACTTCATGAAGGCAAGAACATCGGTTAAAAAAGTTTATCTGATTAACCAGGATTATTCCTTCGGTCAGTCGGTCCGGGCTCAAGCGGTTGCGATGCTCAAGGAAAAGCGTCCCGATATTCAGATCGTGGGCAATGAGCTTCACCCCTTGCTGAAGATTAACGACTTTGCTCCTTACATTGCCAAGATCAAGGCCTCAGGGGCAGACGCGGTTATTACCGGCAACTGGGGGCAAGATATTGCGCTTTTGCTCAAGGCAGCCGCCGACGCAGGTCTGAAGGTTGATTGGTATACCTACTATGCCGGTGGTGCGGGAGGACCGACTGCGATCAAGCAAACAGGTCTCGCCGATCGGGTATTTGCAGTGGTCGAAGGCCATGCCAATATTCCCCACCCAGCATCACAAGCGATCGAAGCCGACTTTCGTCCGCGCACTGGCCAGGCGGTTTGGTACCCGAGAGCCTTCAATCAAATGTATATGGTTTCTGAGGCGATTAAAGCTGCAGGTGAAGTCGACGCCAAGAAGATCGCCCAAAAGCTTGAAGGTATGCGGGTGACCACCCACAACGGCGGCATCGGCTACATGCGTAGCGACAACCATCAGTTCATCCAAGATATGTTCATTGCATCGTTCGGACCGCTGCCCGCGGGTGCAAAGTACGATGAAGAAGGCACAGGCTGGGGCTGGAAAACACTCGGTAAAGTCGAAGGCAAAGATACCGAGCTGGCAACCACCTGCAAAATGAGCCGCCCCTACTAAGGGCATCGATTGCGCCAGGTTCGCGGGCACGAGGCTTACTCATGCCCGCAGCCCTCTTTCTGAATCGGCAAGCTTGGGACTGATTCCTTCAGCGCTTGCCTTAGAGGCTTGTGATGCTTGAGCTCATTCTTTTTTCAAGTCTGAATGGCGTGCTCTACGGCATGCTCTTATTCATGATGGCTGGCGGGCTCACCCTGATTTTCTCGATGATGGGTGTTCTTAATTTTGCACACGCCAGCTTTTACATGTTGGGCGCATACTTTGGTTTTGAAATCGCTCGGCACCTTGGTTTTTGGCCTGGCTTGGTCCTCGCGCCAGTCATTGTTGGTCTTGTCGGAGCCTTGGTTGAGCGCTATGGCCTGCGACAGGTCCACAAGCACGGTCATGTGGCCGAGTTGTTGTTCACCTTCGGCCTTGCCTTTGTGATCGAGGAACTGGTTCAAATGATCTGGGGCAAGCTTCCGGTGGATTACCGCGTTCCGGAGGCGCTGGATTTTGTCGCGTTCACCATGTTCGGAACCACCTACCCGGCTTACAAGGTTTTTATGCTCGGGATTGCCATCCTGATGTTTCTTTCATTGTTATGGGTCTTAACAAAGACCCGTGTGGGTTTGATCATTCAAGCCTCGCTGAGCCACCCTCAAATGGTTGCGATGCTCGGGCATAACGTACCCAGGGTATTTATGATGGTTTTCGGCGGAGGATGCATGTTGGCAGGACTTGCTGGTGTGATCGCGGGTCCGGCACTTGTCACACAACCGTCGATGGCCGCCCTACTCGGACCCATCCTTTTTGTCGTCGTGGTCTTGGGCGGCCTGGGTTCGCTCACCGGGGCCTTTATTGCTTCGCTACTCATTGGTCTCGTACAGACCTTTGCAGTTGCCGTTAACCTGTCCTTGTCGGACCTTCTACATTTCATCAGCTTCGATCCGAATGCCGGTAGCGTGCTGGCCGATTTATGGCGCGTGACCGTAGCACAAATTGCACCGGTCATTCCCTACCTGCTGTTGATCCTGATTCTCATCCTCAGGCCCACCGGGTTGATGGGAAATCGGGAGTCTTAGCATGCGAAAGTTTGCCATCTGGCCGATCGCGGCCTCTGTCTTGGTGATCCTGCCCTTTGTTTTCGACTCAGGCACATCGCTCACCAAGATGAGCTTGATGTGCATCATGGCGGTATTTGCCTTGAGCTACAACATGTTGCTTGGCCAAACCGGCATGCTTTCATTTGGGCATGCGGTTTACTACGGACTGGCAGGTTTTTTAGCCATTCATGCGATGCAGGTGTTTGGCGGATCGGCAAGCAGCATCCCGCTGGTGATGATTCCACTTTTCGGCGCATTGACCGGGCTAACTTTTGCCTTGATTTTCGGCTGGGTATCGACCAAGCGAGCCGGAACGGCCTTTGCGATGATTTCGCTCGGACTGGGTGAGCTTGTAGCCGCATCCTCGCTGATCATGCGGTCGTTTTTCGGCGGCGAGGAAGGCGTAAGTTCGGATCGTTCAAAACTTTATATGTGGCTCGGACTGGACTTTGGAGCACAAATTCAGGTCTATTACCTGATTGCGGCCTGGACCTTCATTGCGGTCGCGGCCATGTTTGCAATCACCCACACACCCTTTGGGCGGATGGCCAATGCGGTGCGCGAAAATCCCGAACGCGCAGAGTTTGTCGGCTATTCCACGCAAATGATTCGGTTCATTTCGTTTTGCCTTGCCGGAGCTTTTGCCGGCATCGCCGGTGCGCTTGCAGCGATCAATTTTGAAATCATGAATGCGCTTTCTGTCAGCGGCGCGCAGTCCGGTGCAGTGCTCTTGATGACCTACATCGGCGGGGTGGGTCATTTTCTCGGTCCGATCCTTGGGGCGATCTTGATCACCGCCTTGCAAATCTCCTTGAGTGATTACACCGGGGCCTGGATGCTTTATTTCGGTCTCATGTTTATTCTTGTGGTGATGTATGTGCCAGGCGGCCTTGCAGGTCTTATCATGGTGCACGAGCCGGTCTGGCGAACTGGGCTGTTGCATAGGCTCGTGCCGTCTTATCTCCTGCTTGCAGTGCCTGCCCTGATCTGTCTGAGTGGCGCAGTCGGGGTGATTGAGTTGGCGCACCACGCATTGGTCAAAGCAGCGAGTGAAGGTCCTCAGATGCTGCTTTTCGGACTCGGTTTTTCAAGTCGCGCCTGGCTTCCCTGGCTTTGTGCGATCGCACTTTTTGCCCTGGGCGCTGCGCTTTGTCGAGTCGTCTGGCCCAAGGTGAAAGAAGCCTGGTCAGAGGTTCACAAGCAGATGAAGCAGGCACTCGTATGACCGCTTCAGCCGATCGATCCAACCCGTTGGTATCGGGCATGCAAACGGCTGCGCTTGCCCTGCGCGAAGTCCGTAAACAATTCGGCCAGACCCAGATTATTCGGGGCGTTGATCTCGATGTGCAACCGGGCGAACGCCATGCGCTGATCGGACCGAATGGCGCCGGAAAGTCCACGCTTTTTCACCTCATCAGCGGCCGCTTTGGCCTAAGTTCCGGCGAGATTCAGGTGCTTGGGCAAAGCATCGTCGGCAAGCGCCCTTTTGAGATCAATCGGCTCGGGCTTTCGCGCAGTTTTCAGGTCACCAATATCTTTCCGCGGCTCAGCGTGTTTGAAAACATCCGATGCAGCGTGCTCTGGAGCATGGGACATCGGTACGCTTTCTGGTACGCTGTGAACAGCCTCAGCGCAGTAACCGAGCGCTGCGAACAGGTCATGTCGCAAATCAATCTGACGCAAAGGCGTCACACGCCCGCGGGCGTGCTGACTTACGCGGAACAGCGTGCGCTCGAAATCGGCATCGCGATCGCTGCCGACCCACAAATCATCATTCTTGATGAGCCTACAGCAGGTATGAGCCGATCCGAAACCGCGCATGCCATCGAGCTGATTCGGCGGATCAGCGAAGGCAAAACGCTCTTTATGGTCGAGCACGACATGAGTGTGGTGTTCGGGTTGGCTGATCGCATCTCGGTGCTGGTTTATGGAGAAGTGATCGCCTGCGATACACCCGAGCGGATTCGCGGCAATCAGGCCGTTCGCGAAGCCTACTTGGGCCAGGCTGAAGAGCAGGCGCACTGACGCTGTCCGCATCGTCGACGAACTCTCAAAGGTGTATTCATGAGCGAACCCTTGCTGAAAGTGGCCGATTTACATGCTTACTATGGAAAAAGCCATATTTTGCAAGGCGTCAGTTTTGAGGTCATGCCGGGCGAAATCGTTAGCCTCCTGGGCCGTAATGGCGTGGGTCGCTCGACCACTATCAAGGCGATCATGGGTGATGTGCCGCCGCTCGGTTCGGTACGCTTTAAGGGCCAGGAGATCGCCGGACTCAAGCCGCATGAAATTGCACATCTCGGGCTTGGTTATGTTCCAGAAAATAGAGATATCTTTCCGTCGCTGACCGTGCGACAGAATCTGCTGCTTGGGGAAAAGCGTGGCGCTCGCAACCCCCGATGGACCATGACCGATATGTTCAGATTGTTTCCCCGGCTTGAAGAACGTGCAGACACAGCTGGCGGTGTGCTTTCAGGGGGCGAGCAGCAAATGCTTACCATCTGCCGAACGCTGATGGGTGATCCGGATTTGATCATGATCGATGAACCCACCGAAGGACTGGCCCCGATGATGGTCAGCTTGGTCGCTAAATTGCTTGAGGAGATCGCTCAGCGCGGTATATCGATCTTGCTTGTTGAGCAAAAACTCACCATCGCGCTCAAAATCAGCCACCGTCTTTATGTGATGGGCCACGGCCATATCGTCTTTGAAGGCAGCCCGCAGTCTTTGATCGCGCACGATGAGATCAGACAGGAATGGCTCGAAGTCTGATTCGAGCGCACCCTGCGGGAGCATGGTACCGTGCCGTGCCGCGTTGAAAGACATCAGCGTCAGTGCGATAGTCACGTTCACCATCCCATTCTTCAACCGGAGTATTCAAGATGCATGATGAAAACAAACCCAAGGAAGACCGCCGTCAAGTGGTGCTTGCTGCTGCCAGCCTGCCCTTTGCAGCACTTGCCCCGAGCTTTGCGTTTGCGCAAAGTTACCCCACAAAAACGATCCGATTGATCTGCCCCTTTCCACCCGCCGGAGCCGTTGATATAGCCTGTCGTGCGCTTGCTGCCGAACTCAGCAAGCAAATGCCTGTGGCTGTGACGGTTGAAAATAGGCCAGGCGCAGGCGGTAACGTGGGATTGGTCGAGGCGGTCAAATCCGCAGCTGATGGTTATACAGTTTATATGTCAACCAGCGGGATTCAGGCGATCAATCCTGTGCTGTACAGCAAAATGCCGGCTGACCCAAACAAAGAACTGGCACCGATCTCTGCGCTTGTGTCATTGAACAATGTGCTTGTGCTGCACCCCTCGGTGAAGTCAAACAGCGTCAAAGAATTGATTGCCTATGCCAAAGCCAATCCCGGCAAACTGACCTACGCCTCAAGCGGTAACGGCACCTCGATTCATATGTCGGGTGAAATGTTCAAGGCGCTTGCGGGTGTCGATATGGTTCATGTGCCGTATAAAGGAAGCGCGCCGGCTCTGACCGATTTGCTGGGCGGTCAGGTTCAATTGATGTTTGACAACATCCCCTCTGCCATACCGCATATCAAAAACGGCAAGCTCAAAGCGCTGGCGACCACCGGAGCCAAGCGTGACCCCGCCCTGGCTGACTTGCCAACGATTGCCGAAACCGGCGTCACCGGCTACGAGTCTGACGTCTGGTTTGGGCTGACAGCACCGGTGGCCACACCCAAGGAAATCATCGCCCGTCTAAGCGACGAGTGCCAAAAGGCGGTGAAGTCAGCGTCTTTCGTCAAGCGGATGACCGAGTT
>DDPV01000036.1:16638-20712 GCA_002342365.1 Burkholderiales bacterium UBA2459
ACGGGTAAACAGCCAAGCATGGACAGCATGCTCGATGCCTGCCGCAGACAGGGAAGGCAAAAACCTGAGGCGAGCTGTTTCATCACGCCCAGAGGCGTCTGGCGTTTTGGTGATCTCGAGTCGCTGAGCAACCGGCTTGCCCAAGCGATGCTCTCGCTTGGGCTGGTTTCGGGCGATCGCGTTGCCTGTCTGAGTAAACACACAGCGCCAAGCGTCGCGATGACAATCGCCGCTCAGAAAATTGGCGCGGTTTGTATGCCGGTGAATTGGCGCCTCAGCCCCAAGGAACTGAACTACATTTTGGGTCATGGTGAGGCGCGGGTTCTGATGATTGATCTCGAATTCGTCAATTGCCTGGACGCTATCGCATCTCGAGCTTTGCTCAAGATCGTGTTGACCGAGGCTGAAGAGGATGATTCGGGTCATACGCCAGTGATACAAACGCTCAAGGCATGGGCAGATGCCTTCCCAGACCGCGATCCTGGCCACAGGCCACAGGATGATGACACCGCGCTGCAGCTTTACTCTTCAGGCACCACTGGATTGCCCAAGGGCGTTGAGCTCAGCCACCGATCGCTTAGTGCTGCCTTTCTAGGTCCGGTACCCGGCGCGATCGGCTACACAGGTGAAGATTCGGTGATGCTCAACGCTCTACCCAGTTTTCATATTGCTGGCATGGGAATTGCGCTGATGACCTGCAGCCACGGAGGCGCGAGTGTTCTCGTTCCTGAGTTTATACCGACCCAAGTCCTCGAAGTGATGGAGACCCAACGGATCACCCATGCTTTTCTTGTCCCTGCGATGATTCAATTCTTATTACAGCTTCCCAACGCTGCAAACAGGGACTACAGCGCCTTGCAATGTTTGTCCTACGGCGCCTCGCCGATCACCGATCAGGTTTTGGTTGCTGCCATGGCGACCTTTCGGTGTCAATTTGTGCAGGTTTATGGTCTGACCGAAACAAGCGGCGCGGTCACCGCACTTGCCGCCGAAGACCATGTCAGCGAAGGTCCGAAATCCTCGCTGCTCCGCTCGGCAGGCAAGCCCATTGAAGGCGTAAGTCTGAAAGTTGTCGATCACGAAACCGGTCAAGAGCAGCCGGATGGCGAAGTTGGTGAAATCTGGATCAAAACCCTGCAAAACATGAAGTCTTACTGGCGCGACCCCGAGGCCACCGATCTAGCCTTTGTCGATCGCGACGGCGAGGGCCTGGGTTGGTTTCGATCAGGCGACGCAGGCTTCATGCGGGATGGTTATTTATTTCTGCACGATCGCATCAAGGATATGATCGTTTCAGGCGGCGAAAACATTTACCCTGCCGAAATCGAAAACGTGTTGATGATGCACCCCCATATCGCTGATGTTGCTGTGTTTGGAGTTCCCGATGCGCAATGGGGTGAGTCGGTCAAAGCCTGTGTGGTCTTGAAGGCTGAAATAGGCTCAAACAAGGACTCCAACACCGTGGCGGCTGCAATCCTTGGATGGCTCAGGGATCAGCTGGCGCATTACAAATGTCCCCGCAGCATCGATGTCGTCGAGAGCATTCCTCGCAACCCCAGCGGAAAAATCTTAAAACGCATCCTGCGTGAGCCTTATTGGCGCGAGCAGGAGCGGCAAATTCACTGACGCTACAAAAACGCCGAGGCGTTCATTGATCAGATGATCCGGAATGCTTTGAGACTGGCGATTTCATGCGAATGACGTAGGCAGCAATCGCAAGCAACAGCACGGCACCTGCCTCATAGATGAGATTGATCGCGCTTGCCTCTTTGCCCTGCAAAATCACCAGCCGGCAAAGTGCGGTAATCGCAATAAAAATCGGAATCGAAATCGGTATCGTACTGCTCTGGTAAAAAGCACCCACCATACCGAGCACTTCAGCGTAGATAAACATAAGCAGCAAATCGGTAAGCTCAACTTTACCGGTCGAGATGATCTTGAGCATTTCCATGGCGACGCCATACACGGTGAAACAGGCCACCAGAAGCAGAATCGCTTTTTCGGTGAAACCAATCAGGCGCTCCAACGCTAACCCCTGCAAGAGGCCATCAGCGATTCAGCTCAATACTCAAGAGCGTGACCTTTGATGTAGGTTTCGAGGTATTTAATATGCTGCTCTTGCTGCAACAAGAGTTCCTTGACGATATCGCCAACCGACACCATACCGAGAACCTTCCCCTGCTCTGTCACCGGCAAATGTCTGATTCGGCGTTCGGCCATGATTTTCATGCAGTGATCGGTAAGGTCACTTGGTTTTACGCTGATGGGATCGGGTGTCATGACCGATGAAAGCGCGACGCTATGCGGATCAAGGCCGACATAAAGCACTTTCATCGCACAATCGCCCTGCGAGAGAATCCCTTGAAGCAACTCTCCGTCCATCACAAGCACCGATCGAATCTTGGCTTCCCGCATCAACGATAAAGCCTCATAAACGCTTGCACTCGACGGGAGGGAAAAAATTTTTGCGCCTTTGCGGCTTAGACAATCGCGAACGGATGACATGCTTAAACGCCCTCAAGTTGGCACCTGTTGAGCCGCCTCAGCGAAGACGGCCACGTTGACAAAGAACCCTGCAACAGCTGCTTGCAGCGATCTTTCCTCAACATGCTAACGGGTTCCAAAGCTCGTGATCCAAGTACCTGACTCGGCAATGAAGGATTGTTCGAGCTTTGCGAGCTGGCATTTTCGCGATCTGAGCCGACAAGTCAGCTTACCGCACCCCCCGTAAAAGGCACTGCTGCATGCCGCGAAACACCAAGGAATTGATCCATGGCGGCTCTTTGAGCAGTTCAAGCGATCGAAAGCGGTTCAAAAGCGCAGGTATGGCAACCATTCCCTCTAAGCGCGCCAGTGGGAAGCCAAGACAGATATGGCTACCGTAGCCAAAGGCCAAATGCGCTGCGCCGTCTCGGCTGAGGTCAAGGCGGTCTGGATCAGGATAGGCTCTCGGGTCGCGGTTGGCTGCATTAAGCATCATGAAAACGCGCTGACCGGCTTGAAGTTCTTTTCCGTGCAATGCGAAGGACCGACAGACCACCCGAACCTGCGATCCTGATGGGCCATCATAGCGAAGCAGTTCCTCCACTGCATTTTGAGCAAGTGTTGGATCGTTTCGCAGCGCTTGATAAGCATCAGGAAAATGTATCAGTGCATAAACACCGTTGGCTATCAAGTTTGTGGTGGTTTCATGGCCTGCAAAAAGCATCAAAATACAGCTCGCGACAAGCTCATCATCGCTGAAGCGATCCTCGCCATCGAGCAGGTGAACAAGCTCGCTGATCGCATCGGTCTTTGGGTGGGCTCGTCGTTCCCCGATCAAGGCCTTGAAAAAGGCTGCCATCTCCTGGGTCGCCTGTTCAGCCGTGTCATATTTATCAGAACTCATTCGTGAGCTTCCGATAAATAAAGCGATCTCATCAGAAAGTCGCTTTAATTGCGCAAGCGCCTGAACCGGCACGCCAAGCATCGCCATAATCACCAAGCAAGGCAATGGGCCAGCGTAGTCGGCAATAAGGTCAAATTCATCGCGCTCACCGAGCGCATCCAGAAGTTGATCGGCAATCGTTTCAACCTGAGGACGCATGGCTTGCATCGCACGGGCGCTGAACACCTTGGCCGTAAGCTTTCTAAGTCTTGTGTGTTCAGGCGGATCCTTGAACACCATCCAGAGTGAGAGGTAGCGAATGATTTCGGATATCCGCGAGGCCTCGGACCCCGGCAGACTTTGAAAAAAGGGACGCAATCGATCCGAAGACAAGCGCTCCTTATCCAGGCACATGGCCTTCACGTCGTCGTATCGCGTAATCACCCAAGATCTGAGTCGATCGCTCCAATAACAAGGATCTTCATCGCGCATGCGAGAAAAGATCGGATAGGGATTTGCAAGGATCGCGGGATCTTCGGGTCGCCAATCAATGCTTTGCAACTTCATCCTAATCGCTCCAAAATATGGACCGCACAAACCGCTTCGTCAAAGCCCATCACTCCGCCGCCATTTTCGATGAGCCCGCGCCTTGCGCCTTGAGCCTGTCGCTTGCCCGCTTCCTCGCGCAATTGCAGGCAAATTTCATA
>DDPV01000036.1:20737-23228 GCA_002342365.1 Burkholderiales bacterium UBA2459
CGCCCGCCGAGCCGGGTTTCTCCGGAGGCTGCCATGGCGCCGCCTTCTCCAAGCGCGCACAAGCGAAGCATTTCGAGTTGATAGAGCTCGCAAAATGCGGTGGCGTCGTGAAGCTCCACAATGTCGATATCTTGAGGTCCAAGCCCGCTGCGCGCGTAGGCCTTATCAGCCGCGATACGCGACAATCCTGGCTCATGCAGCGCCCGATACTTACCGCCTGAAAGTTGCGAACTGCGGATCCGCACGGCACGGCCTTGGGTTTCAACCGGCAATGTCTTGAGCATCGATGCGGAACACAACAGGGCCGCTGCGGCACCGTCTCCCATGGGCGAACACATCGATCGGGTGAGCGGCCAACTCACCTCGCGATCATTCAATACCTCTTCCACACTGAGCTCAAACTGATACTGGGCTTTGGGATTCAGGCTGCCGTGGAAATGGCTCTTTGAAGCGGCCTCGGCAATTTGGCGCTGTGTTGTTCCAAACGTTTTCATATGCCAGGCAGCCTGCATCGCGTAGGTATCCATAAACAAGGTCCGACCTGGCCCTGTTTCAAAGCGCTTGCCGCTTTCCTCACCGGCGGCCTCGTAATAGCGACGCCAGCGCTCGGGTTCCAACTGATCGATACCTGTTGCAAAAATTGAAGCGACGCGTTCTGGCGCATCTGGACTGACCAACTTCTCAACGCCCAAGGCAAGACTCATCTGCGACTGGCCAGAAAGAATATCTTTCCAAGCCCCATGAAAGGCAAATGAGCCGGTGGCGCAGGCACCTTCCACATTGATGATCGGAACGCGCTCTGCAAACAAACCCTCCTCAACAAGCGGCGTGAAGCAGACCTGTCCACGAATGCCGCCCTGCCCCCACTGGCCCATACCACAGTTACCAAACCAGGCCTGCTCAATCATCGATGCGTGATCGGCTGTCAGCGCAGCATCAGCAAGCACATCAAGATAGGCCTCGCGGACAAGTTGATGAAAGGACTTTTGAGCCTGCTTTCCGAAGGGGGTGCAAGCGGTTCCTACAACAAAAACCTCACTCATCGATTTGCTCCGGGGATTTACCGCGCGTTGCTGCGGCCTATGTGATGATTCTAGCCCTATCGACAGACCCTACGTCATGCGAGATTCGTTATGCCCATCGATGCACCACAGGTTTTTATCCCCGATCTTTTGAGGTCGCACGCACGCTACTGTCCTCAGCGTGAGGCACTGATTTGCGGTGACCAACGTTTGACCTGGGCGCAGTTTCATCGAGAAATTGACCGCGTTGCCAGGCGCTTGCAGGCCCTCGGTATCGGCCGTGGATCTCAAGTGGCCGTGCTTATGCATAACCGCGTTGAACTGTTGATGGCCGTGTTCGGCATTGTAAGCAGTGGCGCTTGCGTGGTACCGCTCTCGGGCCTACTCACCGCTGAGCAAACGCTGCACCTGATCAAAGACAGCGATGCGATTGGACTGATGGTTTCTGAGGACTATGCCTTAAAGTTGCTTGGCCATGAGCCCACCAAGGGCTCGCACGCTTTGCACTGCCCTTTACTCAAACCCGAACTCCTGGTGGTGGTTGGCGATGGGCCATCGCCTGACTGTGATCACTTCATTTCCTGGGACGCTTGGCTGGCTTTGGGTGAAGGGGACCCTGAACTGAGCGTAGCCTACCAGTTTGATGATCCATTTAATATTATTTATAGCTCTGGAACCACGGGACTGCCCAAGGGCATCGTACAAACGCATGCTGCTCGACTTCACTGGGCCTGGTCAAACAGCATTGAAATGAGCTTTTCACAAAGTTCGCGGGTGCTGACCACCACGGCGCTTTATTCGAATGGCACCTGGCTCATGATGCTTCCGGCTCTTTTTTGTGGTGCCAGTCTGATTGCGATGCAGCAATTTGACCCCATCGCATTCCAATCATTTGTTCAAACCGAGCGCATCACCCATACCTTCATGGTGCCGACTCAATACCTGATGTTGCTTGAACATCCCGCATTTGATCCGAAGGCTTTCGCAAGCATTCAGGTTTTGCTGTGTGCGGGTTCGCCTTTACGGCGCGATATCAAGCGTCGTGTGATTGAGAAACTCGGCAACCGACTCATTGAACTTTATGGTTTCTCCGAAGGCTTTGCCACCATGCTCAAACCCGATCGTCAGCATGACAAATTTGATACGGTGGGTACACCAGTCATAGGTTTTGAAATGGCGATTATTTCTGAAGATGGCAAGGAACTACATTCCGGGGAAATCGGAGAGATTGCGGGCTATGGCGGTGGCATGATGCAGTCCTATTACAAACAAGCCGAAGCGAGCGAGGCGCTTCTTTGGCATGACTCGAGGGGCCGAAGCTTTATTCGCTCAGGCGATATCGGCGTGGTCGACGATGAAGGGTTTTTGCGAATTGTCGACCGAAAAAAGGACATGATTATCTCGGGTGGGTTTAATGTTTTTCCAAGTGATATCGAGCCCATCGTAGCCGCGCACCCCCATGTGCACGA
>DDPV01000036.1:23272-23909 GCA_002342365.1 Burkholderiales bacterium UBA2459
CAGCCGACCCCGAGGCGATTCGACTATGGGCTAACGATCGGCTAGCTAAACCGCAACAACTCGTAAGGCTTGAGTTTAGGGAAGACTTTCCGCGAAATGCATTGGGTAAGGTCCTTAAACGGATCCTTCGAGACTCGATCAAACAAGCTTGAACCGAGGCGTTCCTGCAATGTGGGATTCGGCTAAGCGCAAAGGCGCCCTGCAAGCCGCAGAGCACCTGCAACAACAGCGCGAGAACGATCCTCCAGCGTAAGCAAAACAACTGCCGCTTTGCTTGGGCCGTCAATCGCTCATGGGCTTGCTTGCGCCGTCGCTCCCTAATGGGCCATCGCGGCAGTCGGGAATTCGGGAAATTATGCTGCGACGCAGCAGGTTTGATGCATCCTCTCAACTGCTAAGTATTTGATAAGGAATCATCATGCTCTGGATTGTTCTTTTGGTTATGACGCTTTCCTTTGGCGTCGTGTTGCTGGTTTCAGGAAACGCGCGCATTCCCAGCGAATTGCGCAACAGTTTAGGACCCGATCAGCTCGAGACCATCCGCGAGGATCTTGCATTGCGCAAGCATCTTGGTCAGCTGCTTTTAACCAGCCTGGCAGCATTTGTGACCGTTTGGATCGCTTACTGAAAAGACCAC
>DDPV01000013.1 GCA_002342365.1 Burkholderiales bacterium UBA2459
CGCAAGGTGAAAGCAAATTCATCGAAGTGCGAATCAAGCAGATAAAACTCCGGGCCAAGAGCTTCCCAGGCAAGCTCAACCACGTCCTCGGTAATCAAACGCCCGTGACTGCTATAGGGTTCATCAAGCTTGGCCTTTTGAATCGTGACTTTCCATCCTTGCTTGGGCTGTGGCTTTGNNACCCTTTGGAATTTGTACAAGGACCTGTTTGGTGGGTGAACCATCGCAGCCATGGCCCACCCGCACCACAGCCTTGAAGTAGCTGCCGGCCGTTCCCACACCCGGGTCAAGCACAGCGTGCGCCATGAGTTGTTGGGATGCTGACAAAGCCAGCAAGGAAAGTGCACAAAGCCGCGCTTTGCGCTGGGCAGCAAACAATCGCGCGCTGCGCGGCAGGCATTTGGATGGGTTTCGCATCATGACTTACCTCAGTTCGTACTTCAGTTGCGCCACATAGCTGCGCTGCGGATAGGGATGAAAGTTCCAGTATTGATAATTGTTTACATTATCGATACCTAAAGCAAGGCTCCAGTGTTTGTCGATTCTGCGAACCGCGCGAAGGTCTACCGTAAAGAATTTGCTCACGCCCATATAGCTTGCGCCGTTCACATCGGCGTTATTGAGCGTGCGAAACTGCGCACCGCTATAGCGTGCACCGAGCGTAGCAACCCAGTCTGCATCAATCCTGTAACTGAACAGCCCTGAGGCACGCCATCGCGGGATGTTCGGTTGTCTTTTGCCCAGGGTGTCACCGGCCACCGCGACAAAGCCTGCGTTTTCCGTGATGGTCGACTCGGTAAAGGTGAGGCTGCCGATAAAGCTCAATCCCTTGAAACCAAAGTTTTGCTGCTGAAGGCTTGCTTCTGCACCCCGGGTCTCAATCCTTCCCACGTTTTGCACCCGCGAGATGGTTCGATTCGCGTTGGCATCAAAAATGCTTTGGGAAAATAGTCCGTCTTGCGTGACTTCCTGGAAATAGGTCAGCCGCCACAAACCGTCGGGAAGCGACTTCTCATAGCCGATTTCGCCCGAAACCGAGCGTTCTGGCAGCAAGTTCGGGTCGTTGATGTATTGCGAGTTGCTGGTAGACACATTGCCGTAGAGCTCAGAAACCGTGGGCATACGGACGGCGCGACCACTTGCAAACTTCAGCACGGAGTCGTCGCTCAATTGATAGGACAAGGCAGCTTTGGGCGATAGGTAGGACTTTTCGCGCGTTGGCCAGACCCTGTTATAGGAGGCTGCAGCAATTTGGGTATAGCCCTCTGAAGTGTTCCAACGTTCAGAGCGAAGCCCAAGCACCGCAAGCCAACGGGGCATGAATCGCCAGGTATCCTGGATATAAAAGCTATCCATACGTGTTTCGCCGCCGATATCGCTTGCCAGAGCGCCTTGCGGATCGCTGAGCCAATTGCCGCTGATTGACGAAGTCAGGTAACGAAGCTTGTATTGATCACGCTGGTAACCGAAATCAAGCAAATGACTGCCTTGCATCCCAAACGGCCGCCAGGTACCTCGCAGGGCTAGATTGGTCCAGCCTGTCCCGTCGCCGCGCGCGATGGTTCCGGCGCCACCGCTCAGTGCGGCAGGTAGCGTCGTTGTGGCAGCATTTTGCCGCTTCAGATCGCTTCTGTAGTCATAGCTGCTGGCAGCGAGTTCCCAGTCAAAAAGGCCTTTCGTGTTCGTTTTGAGCGATAGTCCGTGCAGATGATGGTTCAAGGCTTCGTTGGTGAGGGCGAAATCGCCTCCTGTCACCGGCGCAAACTGCTTGCCGTTTATCACAATTGGGCCGCTATACACGGGCGCTCCGGTTGACGCGTTCGTGAGGTAACTATCGGGGCGACCTTGTGAGTCGTTGCGCCATAAGGCGCCGGTGTAGCTGATGCGCGTCGTAGGGCTCAAGTCGTAGGCAAGCTTGAGTTTCAAATGGTCTTGAACCGTCGCATACTGTGTTCCGGTTCCGATAACGTAAATGTCTGCAAGGCTGCTGTTGCGGGTCAAAAATGCGCCGTTGACGGCGCTCCCGTTGGTGACTGCAGTGCCGGTGCTCAGGGTTCGGGTTGCAAAAGTTTGCGGCTGTCCGGTGCTGTCCAAACGGCTTGCGGCAAGCAACCAGGAAAACGCACCCACTCGATCGCCAAGCGACAGGTCGCTGCGCCATGCTCGAAAGCTTTGATCGGTGTTGTACAGATCAAAGGGCTGGGAAACGTAACTGGCTTGCGCATGCGCTTCAAAGCTGCTGGGCATCCTGGTCACAAACTCAACGACTGCGCCTGCGGAGTTTCCGGCGTAGGCAGCCGAGTAGGGGCCGTACATCACATCCACGCGCTCGATTTCCGACGGGGTCACCATCGACCAACGAGGGGGGAAACTCAAGCCGCTTACGCTGTTGCCAAGGTAATTGGATAGCAGCATTCCGTCGGCGAAAACCATGGAGCGCGCAGGATTTCCAGTCCCGGACGCACGGCTAGAAAGCATCGCATGGTTGTAGTCACCGATATAGCGCTTACGAACCAAAAGGCTTGGAAAGTACTTCAGCACATCCTCACTGTCCATGGCGTTGATCCGTTCCTGGATCTCCTTGGCGCTGATGCCTTCCATGGTGGTGGGTATGACCGTCGGCAGGGAGCTCGGTCTTCCCGAGCTTACGATGACAACGCCGATGTCCTTGGTGCTGCTGCTGTCTTGAGCTTGTACCGTGCTAAGACTTACACCGAGCAGGGCGGCCACAAGGGGTTTGAGTTGTGGGTAAACAGGGCTTTGCCTTGAGGCATTAGACGTTATGCTGCGGCCGATCGTCAAGCCGACCATGGGCTTGGTTTGATAGCGATGAAATTTCATGAGGGTCCTTTGTGATCTGAGCGATGCAGGCCATTGGCCTTGCGATGGACGGCTCCCGATTCGCGTGCGGGCGTGCGACGCTGAATCGGCGGCTGATGTCCAGATAGTTAGGCGTTGAGGTCTTTACAAGGAAAGACATCAACAAGCTCAGACCGTTGGGGGTCCTCGAGAGGGCAATGGCGGCGCAGTCAGCGACGCAAGATGGGCAGCTCGGGCTGGTCGCAGCGCATGCTCAAGCGAGCTGGGAGCTGGTGCATGAAGGTCTTGCGCACAGTGAAACGGTATGGACGCAGAGCACAGTGGACAGTCCATCGACGTAGTGAGCTCGCGCTCGTCGCCATCAAGGTCGATCACCACGAGTTTGGATCCGGCTCCACCTGAACACACCTTATCGACCATTGTGGGATTCACCAGCGGCGACGCGATGGACACGCCCACAAAGAGTGCAAACCAGACCAAGACAAGCCTGGTCAGCGATCGAAGGCCAGATGGACTAAACATGGCGATAGTATGCCATCGATATGCGAAGGACTCCTGTCAACGATCCACCTGGTACTTCAGCCCAGGCGCATTGACCCGTCAGCTTTTTATTTCAACGCTGCAC
>DDPV01000008.1:0-5666 GCA_002342365.1 Burkholderiales bacterium UBA2459
CACTCAACTTGGAGGAGCGCTATGAATAAATTTCTCAAAACCAGAAGACAAATCATTGCCGCGGCAGGCTCGTCAGGACTCTTGGCGACTGTGCCGGCGATGCTTCGCGCCCAAAGCAACTGGCCAAACCGGCCGGTGACCATTGTTTGCCCCTGGGGCGCCGGTGGAGGGACAGATGCGACCGCCCGCATCATCGCGTCACTTCTCGAAAAGGACTTGGGCCAACCGTTTAATGTTGTGAATCGAACAGGCGGCTCGGGCGTTGTCGGTCATACGGCGATCGCAACCGCGCAGCCTGACGGTTACACCCTCGGTATGATCACCGTCGAGATTGCCATGATGCACTGGCAAAAGCTCACCGAACTCAACCCCTCGAGCTACACGGCGCTTGCGCTCATGAATGAAGATCCGCCAGGGGTCACCGTGAACGCAAAATCACCCTACGGCAGTGCGAAGGAACTTGCTGATGCCATCAAGGCTTCACCGGCCGGAAAGTTTAAGGCTTCCGGTACCGGACAAGGCGGTATTTGGCATTTGGCTTTGATCGGTTGGTTACAAGCAATGGGCCTAAAGCCGAATCACGTCGCCTGGGTGCCTTCCAACGGAGCCGGACCTGCAATGCAAGATCTGGCTGCCAATGGTATCGACTTGGTGACCTGTTCGCTGCCCGAGTCGCGCGCCCTTGTCGAAGCCGGTAAAGCGAAGTCACTTGCCATCATGGCCTCTGAGCGGAACCCTGTTTTTTCGAGCGTGCCAACGCTCAAGGAAAGCATGGGTGTTGACTATTCTGTTGGGGCATGGCGGGGTATTGCTGCTCCGAAAGGTTTACCGGCAGAGATTGTTGGCAAGATTGTCGTATCGCTCAAGAAGGCTAACGACTCCAAAGAGTTTCGAGACTTCATGGCCAATCGCGGGTTTGGCGTCAAATGGGCAGATCCCACGGGTTTTGCCAGTTTCATGGCGAAATCCGACGCCGCGATGGGCGCTGCCATGAAGTCGGCTGGGCTCGCCGGATAAATCGGCAGGCGATTCGGAACCCAACCTTGTTTTTTACGACATGAAGATTTCAGACCGTGCCAGTGGCTTTTTACTGGTGAGCTTGGGGGCATTGACCTGCTACGCAGCGTCCTTGCTTCCCACGATTGCCGGGCAGCAGGTCGGCCCACAGGTTTTTCCAACCGTCATTGGCGTAGCGTTGATTGCATGTGGTGTTCTGATCATGCTCGGAATTGGTTCGGACTTCGAAGATGAGGAAAAGCTCATTGTGTCTGAGTCAGGCGACGTGGCGTCAAGCAAAGAGGCGGGTTCGGATCGGGATCGACTTCGCAGCTTTGTTGCAGGTGGATGGAAGGTCATCATGCCGCCTTTAGCCCTTTTCTTTTACTACTTTGCCTCGGAGAAATTAGGGTTCTGGTTGTGCGCTTTCGTGATCGTCCTGACCTTGGCTAAATCCATGGGAGCGACATTTCGCTCGGCAATCCTCCTGGGCCTTAGCGCTCCTGGGGTGATTCATCTCATTTTCTATAAGTTATTACGCGTGCCTTTGCCAGCTGGCTTATTACCCTTTCCTTGGGTTTAGTCAATGTTTGATCAAATGCTTGCCGGCTTGCATATGGTGCTGCAACTCGACGTTGTGCTGACCATAGTCCTTGCTTCAATCTATGGTTTGGTTGTTGGTGCTTTGCCAGGCCTCTCTGCAACGATGGCAACCGCATTGTTGGTCCCTGTGACTTTTTACATGTCCCCGATTGCTGCGATTTCAGCCATCATCGCCGCGTCTGCAATGGCGATTTTTTCGGGTGATATTCCGGGATGTTTGCTCCGCATTCCTGGCACGCCGGCTTCGGCTGCATACACTGATGAAGCCTTCGCAATGACTCGAAAAGGCCAGCCGGAATTAGCATTGGGCATTTGTTTGTGGTTCTCGGCGCTAGGGGGTGTGATCGGTACCTTTTCGTTGGTCGCACTCGCCCCAACGCTTGCAGAGGTGGCGTTTGAGTTCTCAACCTTCGAATACTTTTGGCTCGCTTTGCTGGGGTTGATGTGTTCGACCATGGTTGCGCGATCGTCCCCGGTGAAAGCGGTTGCAGCCATGTTTCTTGGTCTTCTTATCACCTGCGTTGGCATCGAAAATCCTGCGGGCACGCCCCGGTTCACTTTGGGCTACGCAGACTTGCTTGGCGGTATCGAAATCATACCGCTGCTGGTTGGCGTTTTTGCGGTATCGGAGGTCATGCGTTCCTACGCTGCTCGGGATGTCCCGATCATGCCGCCGAGGGACTTCGGCAGTATTTTAAAGGGTCAGTGGGCATTGACCAAGGCTCACCCGAAGCAGCAGTTGCGCGGAAACTTTGTCGGTATCGTGATCGGTGTCTTGCCGGGCGCTGGTGCCGATATGGCTGCGTGGATGAGTTATGCGATGTCAAAGCGCTTTTCGAAAACACCTGAAAAATTCGGGACGGGGCATCCCGAAGGCTTGATAGAGGCCGGTGCAAGCAATAACGCGAGTCTTGCATCGGGCTGGGTGCCCTCACTGCTCTTTGGGATTCCTGGTGACACGATTACCGCAATTGCGATCGGCGTGCTCTATATGAAAGGGCTCAATCCTGGTCCCACCCTTTTTACAGAAAAAGCATCGAGCATGTACGCGCTCTACATTGTCTTTCTCTTGGCCAATATCATCATGATTCCCTTGGGGATCATCATGATCAGAACCGCCCGCTATGTCTTGTACCTGCCGCGTAGTTTGATCATGCCTGTGATCGTACTGCTTTGCGCCGTTGGTTCGTTTGCGACCGGTAACAATCTCGTTTTAGTGTTAACGGTCGCTGTGTTTGGACTGCTTGGCTACATGATGGATAGGAACGGATTTCCAGTGGCAGCGCTGGTGCTTGGAGCAGTGATGGGAACAATGGTAGAGCAAAATTTTGTAACATCCTTGATCAAGTCCGATGGAAGTATCCTGCCCTTTTTCAGCCGGCCTGTTGCATCAGTCCTTGCCTTGATGACATTTGTAGCGATGCTCTGGCCGCTTGGGGTCTGGTTTAAGAGACGCCTTCAGACCCGGTGACTTGTACCGTTTGAACACTTGGCACCCCCCTCATTCAAACGAAACAGCGTCAGCGAGATTAATCACCTAAAAGAAAATTTGACAGCCGACCTTCTAGCGAAGCTGCGGCTGTCTCATCCTTCAATTGAACGCCGCTTACGCAACGCCTTAAGGCCTCGCTGACCAGATAATCCAATTTGCATGCTGCCTCTTCGAATGACAGCCCTGCTGGCCGAATGTTTGAAATGCAGTTGCGTCGCTCGTCAGTTAATCCAACGCGCGGTTCCCAGGTCATGTATAGCCCCATGCTGTCGGGCGAACTCAATCCAGGCCGCTCGCCGATCATTACAACCACCACTTTGGCAGCCATCAGTTCGCCGATTTCGTCGCCGATTGCTACCCTTCCCTGCTGCGCGATCACAACCGGCCCACATCGCAGTGGGTGCTTGGTAATGTACTGATGCATCGCTTGTAAAAATGCTGCCGCGCTTGCTTCGATAGCCGAGGCAGATAATCCGTCAGCAATGACAAAGATCAAATCGTAGCTTGCATCACGACTGCTTTCAGCCTGAGACTGCAAAAGCAGCTTCGATCGCACGGAAAGTCTGCGTCCGAGATCAGGACGCTGTAAATATATCCCGCGATTATCAGCAGCACTTTCAACAACCAGGCAGCGTTCAACCCATTTCAGATCGTTGACTGACTTCTTGATAGCATCTATATCCAAGTGGTGGTGTACAGCATCCCTGGCGCGCGCATGATCAAGCTGAAAAGCCAGCTGTTGCGCGGTTGGCAAGCTAATGCCGGTGCGACCGAGTGCGATACGACCTGGGGTAAATTTCCGCAAGCTGTGCCATGGATTGCTGACCACTGTTGGATGGTGCTTGGTCATCGAAGTAAGAATCTTGATGCCATCATGTCGATATCTTTAGTAGAGCATTCCTAAAGCGGGGCGGCAATTCCTCATTGAGCTGGACCTGAGCACCATCTCGGAAGATCGCCATCTTGTGTAGCCAGGTCTCGAATTCAGGAGCTGGTTTTAGATTTAAAACCCGACGCACGTACAAGGCATCATGAAACGAAGTCGTCTGGTAATTGAGCATGATGTCGTCCGATCCGGGCACAGCCATGACAAAATTGCAGCCAGCTGTTGCGAGCAGTGTTAGCAACACGTCCATATCATTTTGATCGGCCTCAGCATGGTTGGTATAACAAATGTCACACCCCATGGGTAGTCCCATTAACTTGCCGCAAAAGTGATCTTCCAAACCGGCACGTACAATTTGCTTGCCATCATACAAATACTCTGGCCCGATAAAGCCCACGACGCTGTTGATCAGTAGCGGTTTATAGCGCCTGGCCACCGCGTAGGCGCGCGCCTCGCAGGTTTGTTGGTCAACACCATGGTGAGCATTGGCCGACAGGGCACTGCCCTGACCAGTTTCGAAATACATCACGTTATTCCCGACCGTACCCCGCCCCAGCGACAAGGCCGCATCACGTGCCTCGGCTAACAGCGCCAGATCGATACCAAAACTACGGTTGGCAGCCTCAGTTCCAGCAATCGATTGGAAGACCAAATCAACGGGGGCACCGCGCTCGACGGCTGCGATGGTATTCGTGACATGCGTTAGAACGCAGGATTGGGTTGGAATGTCGTAGTGACGAATCACTTCTTCGAGCATATGGAGAATGCGTGTGACTTGCTGCACGTTGTCACTTGCCGGATTGATGCCGATCACTGCATCGCCAGCACCGTACAACAAACCGTCAACCATACTCGCTGCGATGCCGATGGCATCGTCCGTAGGATGATTCGGCTGCAACCGCGTGGCGAGTCGATCGGCTAAACCGATCGTGTTGCGAAAACGCGTGATCACACGACATTTTTTTGCCACGAGGATCAAGTCTTGAACCCGCATGATTTTTGAAACAGCCGCAGCCATTTCAGGCGTAACTCCTGGCGCAAGTGAACTTAAGGCTTGCTCGTCCGCAACATCGGACAACAGCCAGTCCCGAAAATCGCCCACCGTCATATGCTGCACCGATGCAAACGCCTGTGCATCATGGGTATCGATAATCAGTCGCGTTACTTCGTCGCTCTCGTAGGGGATCACCGGTTGTTGTAGCAATGTTCGTAGCGGTAGTGCCGCGAGCGTCATTTGAGCCGCAACTCGTTGTTCGGCATGGGTGGCTGCAATCCCGGCAAGATAATCGCCAGAGCGAGGCGGGGTCGCCTTGGCCATCAAATCCTTGAGATCCACGAATCGATAGTTTCGAACGCCGATGGTGTGGGAGTAATGACTCATGCTCGTAGTCTAAAGTCACTTGCCCCGAACGGAGAAGCTGAATTTTCGAAACAAGGCTGTGCTTGCAGCGAATAAGCCCGCAGGCACCAAAGAGCGCATGCCCCACCAAAAGAAGGAAGGGATGAGGCCAAACGATAGCGCCCGATTGTCAGGACCTTCGGTTGAAATCCGCTGACTCATCGACGGGACTGACGAAACGCTTGGCAATTGATGCTGCTTTCATTCATTGACGCTTCGTGAGACGCTCACCCATCTCCACCTCACTGTTCTCCGGCATACTTTTCGGGCAACATTGTTTATCAGCAAAT
>DDPV01000008.1:5700-6461 GCA_002342365.1 Burkholderiales bacterium UBA2459
GAAATTAGAGCAATCAGCGATCGAAAATGCCAAAACGGTGCTTCAGTCCGATTCATAAGGCCTATGTCGACCAATACTGCTACCCTGCCACCCCGACAGCTGTGCGCACAGCGCTGGCTGGAAGACTTCCCTGAGGGCGAATTCTTTCCCAATCCGTTGCGAACGATGACCAGTGGCGTCTTTGCGGCATTTCAGGCAGCGAGCGCCGATTCCGCACGTGACAGAAGACTCATTGATCGGATTTCTGGAGCACTCGTGTCAGTTCCTGGCTCCCGTCTATGAAGGCGACACGCCGTATCCCTGCCTGCAGACCTTGGGCACGGTGGCTCGCAACACGACAGGTGTGCTCACGCTGCGCAGTTGACTTCAAAGAGGGCTTAAGGCGGCGGTCATCAGGCAACGACTCAGCGAGGAATCTGGCTGCTCAAGGCTATCCAGAATCGAAAAGTGATTGAATCCCGGTATCACTTCGATCGCAGCATCAATCCCTTGGCGCCTGAGATGTTGACCGTACTGCAAACTCAGTTCAATCCAGCGCCAGGGTTCTGCGCCACCGACGGTTACCCAGCAAGCAGCTTGATGCTGCACCGGCATGATCATGCTGTTGTTGGATTGTGCGAGCGCAGGCGTGAGGCGAATCTCTTCGTTCACCGAAATGTAGAGGGCAACCGCAGGATCAAAAACCCCGCTGCTAAAGACCGCCGCCTTGATCATGTCCTTGGGTAACTGCTCGCTACGCCAATCGGTGGCAAGCAGCATCG
>DDPV01000029.1:0-2593 GCA_002342365.1 Burkholderiales bacterium UBA2459
GGTCGCGAAAATTCTTGATTGATCGTTGTGAGGCTTGTGATTGTTTGTTTTTAGGGTTGTATCAATGCCCCGGAGCGTTCTTTTCGTGATGCCGTCCTTTGGGCGGTTCGCGCTAATCGAGCAGGCCGATCCGGCGTCCTGCTCATCGTTCTTTGGAGTTTTTCCATGCAAAGTCAGAAAATCCGCATTCGCTTGAAAGCTTTTGATTACAAGCTGATTGATCAGTCAGCCGCTGAAATCGTCGACACCGCAAAGCGCACCGGCGCCGTAGTCCGTGGGCCGGTTCCGCTGCCCACCCGTTTCCAGCGCTTTGATGTCTTGCGTTCGCCCCACGTCAACAAGACTTCGCGTGATCAGTTTGAAATTCGCACGCATCAGCGGCTGATGGATATCGTCGATCCGACCGATAAGACGGTTGATGCGCTGATGAAGCTTGACTTGCCCGCAGGGGTCGACGTCGAAATCAAGTTGCAGTAAAAGCGCGCACTCGCTGTCCCCAGCCGCTGTCAATTTGCAACCCGTCAACAGGCTGCCCAATCGCCAAGACTTGCAGGTTTCACGGTCTTCAAGTACTATCGAAGGCTTTTCGCGAACAGCGCCTCGGGCGTTAGGCTATTACGGATGCGCTTGAGCGGGATGGTCGCGTCATTCGACGCGTTGTTCGGTAAGTTTTTAAGTGCTTTCTTAGCTGCATGAAATTCTTAGCTGCATGAAGGCTTTTGTGGTGCAGCACGAGGTTTGCATTGAGATTAGTTTTGAATTGAGCATTGCGTGGCAACAGCCACAGGGAATCAACCTTTAGTGCCTGGCCAATCGAAGTCAGGCTTGGAGAAACCATATGAGCCTGGGCCTATTGGGGCGCAAGGTCGGCATGATGCGCATTTTTACCGACGAGGGTGACTCTGTTCCGGTAACTGTGCTTGATGTGTCGAACAATCGCGTGACCCAGATCAAGACCGTTGAAAATGACGGCTACAGCGCGGTGCAGGTCGCCTTCGGTGACCGTCGTTCCACCCGTGTCAACAAAGCTGCTGCAGGGCATTTCGCCAAGGCGGGTGTGACTGCCGGGCGCGTGCTGCGTGAGTTTCATGTGCCTGCCGAGCAAGCCGCATCGATGAGTGCTGGTTCGGTACTGGCACTCGATCATTTCCAGGTTGGTCAAAAGGTTGATGTCGCGGGCACCTCGATCGGCAAGGGTTTTGCCGGAACCATCAAACGCCACAACTTCTCCTCGCAGCGCGCATCCCACGGTAACTCGCGTTCGCATCGCGTGCCAGGCTCGATCGGTATGGCCCAGGATCCGGGCAGGGTTTTTCCTGGCAAGCGGATGTCCGGCCATTTGGGTGCGGTTGCCACAACAGTCCAAAACCTTGAGATCGCGCGAGTCGACGCTGAGCGCGGTTTACTGATGATCAAGGGCGCTGTGCCGGGTGCCAAGGGTGGTGACGTGATGGTTACGCCTGCGGTGAAGTCAGCCCCCGTGGCTTCAGCTTAAGGAGCGCCCGGTATGGAACTCAAGCTGCTCAATGAACAGGGTGAAGCCTCCGGAAACGTGGCTGCGCCCGACACAATTTTTGCGCGTGACTTCAATGAACCCCTGATTCATCAGGTGGTGATTGCCTATCAGGCCAACGCGCGAAGCGCCAACCGGGCCCAAAAGGACCGTTCTGAAGTCAGGCATTCGACAAAGAAGCCCTGGCGCCAGAAGGGTACCGGGCGGGCGCGCGCCGGTATGACATCAAGCCCGCTCTGGCGCGGTGGTGGCCGGATTTTCCCGAATTCGCCTGAGGAAAACTACACGCAGAAAGTCAACAAGAAGATGTTTCGGGCGGGTATTTGCTCGATTCTGTCGCAGCTTGTGCGTGAGGATCGGGTCGCAGTGATCGATGATTTTTCGGTTGATGCGCCCAAAACAAAATTGCTAGCCCAAAAGCTTAAGGTGATGGGACTTGATTCGGTGCTGGTGATTGCCGACAGCCCTGACGACAACCTTTTGTTGGCGGCAAGAAACCTGGCCAATGTGCTGGTGCTCGAACCCAGGCATGCCGACCCTGTTGCCTTGATCCACTACAAAAAAGTGCTCATCACCAAGCAGGCGCTGGCCAAGGTTGAGGAGATGCTCGGATGAATCAAGAACGTCTCATGAAAGTTCTGCTCGCGCCGATCGTATCGGAAAAGAGCACGCAAATCGCCGAAAAGCGCAACCAGGTGGCCTTTCGGATCATGGAAGATGCGACCAAGGCAGAGGTCAAGGCAGCAGTTGAACTCTTGTTCAAGGTTGAGGTCAATGCTGTTCAGGTACTGAACCTGCCCGGCAAGGCAAAGCGCTTTGGCCGCTTCATGGGTCGGCGACGCAACCTGCGTAAAGCTTATGTTTGCTTGAAGGCAGGTCAGGAAATCAACTTTGCGGAGGTTGGCTGATCATGACAATTGTCAAAGTTAAACCGACATCTGCCGGTCGTCGCGGTATGGTGAAGATCGTCACGCCCGGTCTTCACAAAGGCAAACCGCTGGCTGCGCTCACCGAGAGCAGCAAGCGTGGCTCGGGACGAAACAATAACGGCCACATCACCACCAGGCACCGCGGCGGCGG
>DDPV01000029.1:2610-38168 GCA_002342365.1 Burkholderiales bacterium UBA2459
CCCAACCGCAGCGCGCACCTGGCTTTACTGTGCTATGCCGATGGCGAGCGTCGCTACATTCTCGCCCCGCGCGGGGTGCAAGCGGGTGACCAGCTGATGAGTGGCTCGCAAGCGCCGATTCGGTCTGGCAACGCGATGCCGATTCGCAACATCCCGGTGGGCTCGACCATTCATTGCATCGAAATGCTCCCGGGCAAGGGTGCGCAAGTGGCGCGCTCGGCAGGAACCTCAGCTCGCTTGCTTGCCCGTGAAGGCACCTATGCGCAGGTTCGTCTGCGCTCAGGCGAGGTGCGCCGTGTGCACATCGAGTGCCGTGCCACGCTGGGTGAGGTTGGTAACGAAGAGCATAGCTTGCGCAAACTCGGCAAGGCCGGAGCGAAACGCTGGCGCGGTATCCGACCCACCGTCCGTGGCGAGACGATGAACCCGGTCGATCACCCCCACGGTGGCCGCACGCGAGGCAACAGACATGCTGTCTCGCCTTGGGGCCAACCCACCAAGGGCTACAAAACCCGTCGCAACAAGCGCACCGATTCCATGATCGTGCAGCGGCGCGGCAAGTAAATCGAAGATCCGAGAAAACCATGGCACGTTCAGTCAAAAAAGGGCCCTTCGTCGACGCCCACTTGCTCAAGAAAGTCGACACCGCGATCGCTATAAAAGACAAAAAGCCGATCAAAACCTGGTCACGGCGTTCGACGGTGATACCCGATTTTGTCGGGTTGACGATCGCGGTCCACAACGGCCGGCAGCATGTCCCGGTCTTTGTCAACGAGAACATGGTCGGCCACAAACTCGGCGAATTCGCGCTGACCCGGACCTTCAAGGGCCACGCAGCTGACAAGAAAGCCAAACGCTAGGAGGCCGGATCATGCAAACACAAGCCATTCTTCGCGGAGTTCGTCTGTCAGCGCAAAAAGGTCGGTTGATGGCCGACATGATTCGCGGCAAGCCGGTCGAACAAGCGCTTACGACGCTTCAATTTGCGCCGCAGAAATCGGCAAAGATTTTGCGCAAGGTGCTCGAGTCGGCAATTGCCAACGCCGAGCACAACGACGGCGCCGATGTGGACGAACTCAAGGTCACCACGGTCCATGTTGAAAAAGGCGCTTCGATGCGACGCTTTGACGCAAGGGCCAAAGGCCGTGGCGTTCGGATCGAGAAGCAGACCTGCCATATTTACCTCACCGTAGGTCATTAAGAGGATAGCCATGGGACAAAAGATTCATCCGACCGGTTTCCGCCTCTCGGTGAGCCGCGACTGGGCTTCGCGCTGGTACGCCAACTCGCGTAACTACCCGGTGATGCTCAATGAAGATCTACGGGTACGCGAATACCTCGGTCGACGCCTCAAGGGCGCATCCGTTGGGCGAATCGTGATCGAGCGGCCGGCACGCAACGCAAGAATCACGATTTATTCGGCAAGGCCCGGTGTGGTCATCGGCAAGAAAGGTGAGGACATCGAGCAGTTGAAGTCCGATCTCCAAAAGCTGATGGGCGTTCCGGTGCATGTCAACATCGAAGAGATTCGCAAGCCTGAAATCGACGCGCAGCTGATCGCCGACTCGATCACCCAGCAACTTGAGCGCCGGATCATGTTTCGGCGGGCGATGAAGCGGGCGATGCAAAACGCGATGCGTTTGGGCGCGCAGGGCATCAAGATCATGAGTTCGGGGCGCCTCAACGGTATTGAGATTGCGCGTACTGAGTGGTATCGCGAAGGCCGCGTGCCTTTGCATACCTTGCGTGCTGATATTCAGTACGGTTTTTCAACGGCCACCACCACCTACGGCATCATCGGCGTGAAGGTTTGGGTCTACAAGGGTGACACCCTCGGACGCAGCGATTTACAAGCCGGGGTAGAAAAAGAAGCGCCGATTGAGCGTGAAGAGCGCAAGCCGCGCAAACCACCGGGCTCGCGTCCTGGCGCTGCCCCGGGCGCGCGGCCGCCGCGTCGTAAACCCGAGGGGGTTGAGGCGGTCGCGACCGAGGCCAAGCCTGAGGTGCCCAAAACAACCGTCAAGCGCGTTCGCCGCGCCCCTGTGGCAGGCGATAAGCCCGCTGAATGATTCGGCTGGAGATTTAAATCATGCTGCAACCATCACGCAGAAAATATAGGAAAGAGCAAAAGGGGCGCAACAAGGGTCTTGCGACCCGCGGCGCCAGCGTTTCTTTTGGCGAATTTGGTCTTAAGGCAACAGCACGCGGCCGGCTTACCGCGCGTCAGATCGAGGCTGCCCGTCGAGCCATGACCCGGCACATCAAGCGCGGTGGACGGGTATGGATTCGCATTTTTCCGGATAAGCCGATTTCCAGAAAGCCCGCCGAAGTGCGTATGGGCAACGGCAAGGGTAATCCTGAGTACTACGTGGCCGAGATTCAGCCTGGCAAAGTGCTCTACGAAATGGACGGCGTCAACGAGCAACTGGCGCGCGAAGCCTTTGCGCTGGCTGCGGCCAAGCTGCCCTTGTCAACCGTCTTCGTCACCCGCATGGTCGGCGCCTGACCAAGGTGCTGCCGAGGAACAACACGATGAAAGCAAGCGAACTCCGATCAAAAGACCAGTCTGCGCTGCAAAGCGAATTGAACGACCTTCTCAAGGCCCACTTCTCCTTGCGTATGCGGCATGGCACCCAGCAACTGAGCAACACAAGCCAACTTGGCAAGGTCAAGCGCGACATTGCGCGAGTGAAAACCATCATGCGTGAAAAGGCAGCTCAATCATGAACGAAGTCAGTCAAGACCATGTCGCCGCGCAGCCTGCGGTTGCAAAGGGCGTAAAGCGGAGCCTTGTCGGCCGAGTGACTTCCAACAAGATGATGAAGACGGTCACTGTGCTGATCGAGCGGCGCGAAAAACATCCGCTTTATGGGAAGTACCTGGTGCAGTCGAAAAAAATCCACGCCCATACCGAAGAGCAGATCGCCGAGGGTGATCTGGTCGAAGTTCAGGAATGTCGGCCGATTTCCAGGACAAAAACCTGGTCGGTGGTGCGGGTGATCGAACGTGCGGCCTAAACGGCCTAGCGTTTGACTTGACAGATTAAGGAATTCGTAAGATACTCGAAAGCTGCTCAAAATTTTCTAATTTCTGAGCACAAACCTTTAGCTGTAAATCGATGTGCGGGTGATGTGGTTTTGACTTAAGCGGATTTGATCGCTTGTGCGCAATAAAATGCTGCGCTTGGCGCCAGATCGTTGACTAATCGGTTGTTCAACCCGTTCTAGGGTCCAAGACTGTCCGGTTTGTTGCTTCAACCTCAAGCATTTGGATGCTTTGCAGGTTGAATGCCCGGGAAGTTTGTTCGGTGGGCGCTGCTTTCGCGGCTGCGCCGGGACAAACAACCCACCGGTTCAAGTTGGGGTGGGAAATCATGATTCAAACAGAGTCCAGACTGGGTGTTGCTGACAACACGGGTGCACGTTCGGTGATGTGTATCAAGGTGCTCGGCGGTTCAAAACGCCGCTACGCGAACATCGGCGACATCATCAAAGTGTCGATCAAAGAAGCGCAACCTCGCGGCCGAGTCAAAAAAGGCGAGATTTATAACGCTGTGGTCGTTCGAACAGCAAAAGGCGTGCGTCGTGCTGATGGTTCGCTGGTGAAGTTTGACGAAAACGCGGCTGTATTGCTCAACAGCAAATTGGAGCCGATTGGCACCCGTATCTTCGGACCGGTCACCCGTGAGCTGCGAACCGAGCGCTTCATGAAGATTGTGTCACTCGCCCCCGAAGTGCTTTGAGCGGTGCCGAGGAGAGAGCCAAATGCAGAAAATTCGTAAAGGCGATGAAGTTGTGGTGATCACAGGGCGCGATAAGGGCAAGCGAGGAACCGTCTTGCGCCGCATCGACGATGAGCATCTCCTGGTTGAAGGTGTTCATGTGGTGAAAAAGCATGTTCGCCCCAACCCGATGAAGGGGGAAACCGGCGGTATTGTCGACAAAACGATGCCGATCAACCGATCGAACGTGATGTTGTTCAATCCGGCCACAGGCAAAGGCGATCGCGTTGGCATCCGGGTTTTGGAAGACGGCAACAAAGTGCGCTTTTTCAAATCCAATGGCGAGCAGGTCAAGGCCTAAGACGAGGGCACCTCGATGACTTCACACGCTGCCGGCCTCGAATACTTCGCTTTCGTACCGGGCGATTGCCTGCCCGAAGCCATTGATATCAGGCGACTTCAAGAGATCTGAACCATGTCACGTTTTCAACAACTCTATCGAGATCAGGTGGTACCCAGCCTGATGCAGCAGTTCAACTACAAGTCGGTGATGCAGGTTCCTCGGATCACCAAAATCACGCTGAATATGGGTGTTTCAGAGGCGGTTGCTGACAAAAAGGTACTTGACCACGCAGTGGGCGATCTCACCAAGATCGCCGGTCAGAAGCCTGTAATCACAAAAGCCAAAAAACCGATTGCTGGCTTCAAAATTCGTCAAGGCTATCCAATCGGCACGATGGTCACATTGCGTGGCGGACGGATGTTTGAGTTTTTAGATCGTCTTGTCACCGTGGCGCTGCCTCGTGTGCGCGATTTTCGTGGGGTATCGGCCAAGGCTTTTGATGGCCGTGGCAATTACAACATCGGTGTGAAAGAACAGATTATTTTTCCAGAGATCGAGTACGACAAGATTGACGCGATCCGTGGTCTGAATATCTCGATCACCACGACTGCTAAGTCTGACGACGAGGCGAGGGCGCTTTTGACAGCCTTCCGTTTCCCATTCCGCAACTGAGGTGATGCCATGGCAAAACTTTCCGTGATCAATCGAAATCTCAAACGCGAAGCGCTGGTGAAAAAGTTTGCCGCTAAGCGCGCTGCCCTTAAGGCTGTGATCGATGACAGCAGCCGTTCAGACGAAGACCGTTATGAGGCGCGACTCGCGCTTCAGCAGTTGCCCCGCAACGCCAACCCCACGCGGCTGCGCAGCCGCTGTGAGATTACCGGCCGGCCGCGTGGTGTGTACAGCAAGTTCGGTCTGGGCCGCAGCAAGCTTCGCGAAGCCGTGATGCGTGGGGACGTGCCCGGGATGGTCAAGGCGAGCTGGTAATTGTGGGCGAGGTAATTGTGGGCCAACCCGTGTTTGCTGCGCCTGACCTGATGTTGATACACCCGATGAACAATCGGATCTGATAAGAGTATAGGAAAAGGAAGATTCCATGAGCATGAGCGATCCTATCGCGGACATGTTCACACGTATCCGCAACGCCCAGCGCGTTGAAAAAGGTGCGGTGAGCATGCCCTCGTCCAAGCTCAAGGTGGCGATTGCCCAGGTTTTGAAAGAAGAGGGCTATATCGAGGGTTTTCAGGTGGCCCACGAGGGGGCGAAGTCGCAGCTGCATGTGAGCTTGAAATATTACGCAGGTCGTCCGGTCATCGAGCGTCTTGAGCGTGTTTCCAAGCCTGGCTTGAGGGTTTATCGCGGCAAGGAAGCCATCCCTAAGGTGATGGACGGACTCGGTGTCGCGATTGTCTCAACGCCTCGCGGCGTTATGACCGATCGCAGGGCGCGCGCCAACGGTGTTGGCGGCGAAGTACTCGCTTTCGTTGCCTAAGGGAGAAGCAAATGTCACGCGTAGCGCGCATGCCGGTTGCCATTCCGGCCGGTGTTGAAGTGCAGCTTGAATCCAGCTCGATTTCGGTCAAGGGCGCCTTGGGCACACTTTCGATGCGGGTGAACCCGCTGGTTCAGTTGGTCCGCGAGGGCGATCAGCTGCTTGCAAAAGCGGTCAACGAGTCCAGGGAGGCCAGTGCAATGTCCGGTACCTTCCGGATGCTTGTGTCCAACATGATCCACGGTGTGAGCAAGGGCTGGGAGAAAAAACTCAACTTGGTGGGCGTGGGCTACCGAGCCCAAGCTCAGGGCGCCAATCTGAATTTGTCGCTGGGCTTTTCGCATCCGGTTGTGTATCAGCTGCCGGTCGGTATCAAGGCTGAGACGCCCACCCAGACCGAGATTTTGATCAAAGGTGCAGACCGCCAAAGGGTCGGTCAGGTGGCAGCTGAAGTCAGAGCCTACCGGCCTCCGGAACCTTACAAGGGTAAGGGTGTTCGCTACGCCAATGAGGTCGTGGCGATCAAGGAAACCAAGAAAAAATAATCGGAGCGGATCATGAACATGACCAAAAGAGAATCAAGGCTTCGTCGCTCTCGTCAGACGCGCCTGAAGATTCGTCAGCTGCTTGCGAATCGCCTCACGGTTTATCGCTCAAATATGCATATTTACGCCAGCATCACCGATGCGCACGGCGCCAAAGTCATCGCCTCGGCATCGACGGTTGAGCCTGCGATTCGGGCCCAGCTTGCCGGGCTCAGCGGCAAGGGCGGCAATGTGTCAGCGGCAAGCCTGGTGGGTAAAGCGATTGCGGAAAAAGCCTTGGCCGCTGGGGTGGCCTCGGTGGCCTTTGACCGCAGTGGGTTTCAGTATCACGGGCGGGTGAAAGCGCTGGCTGAAGCGGCGCGCGAAGCGGGTCTGCAGTTCTAGGCAGCCTGTGGCGTCGCTGGGTTTAATTTTCAGAACGAACGGATGGTAGGCAATGGCCAAGATTGTTCCTAAAGTGGGTGGCGGCGAAGAGCGGGATGACGGCTTTCGCGAGAAGATGATCGGGGTGAACCGTGTGACCAAGGTGGTCAAGGGCGGCCGTATCCTGGGCTTTGCCGCGCTCACCGTGGTGGGTGACGGCGACGGTCGCATCGGCATGGGTAAGGGCAAGGCACGCGAAGTTCCGGTAGCGGTTCAAAAGGCGATGGACGAGGCGCGTCGCCGGATGATCCGCGTCTCGCTACGAAACGGCACCTTGCATCATGTGGTCACCGGAAAGCACGGCGCATCGACGGTTTATCTGTCGCCTGCGGCCGAAGGTACCGGCATCATCGCTGGCGGCCCGATGCGCGCGGTCTTTGAAGTGGTGGGCATCACCAACGTGGTTGCCAAAGCCCTTGGTTCGACCAATCCTTACAACCTTGTCCGTGCCACGCTGAACGCTTTGCAAAACCTCAATACCCCTGCCGAAGTTGCTGCCAAGCGCGGCAAAACGGTTGAAGAAATCCTCGGCTGAGGCCCTCTGAGGTTATGGCGAGGAATCGGAGTAAACGATGATCAAAAAGACATTGAAAGTGATGCTGGTGAGGTCGCCCAACGGTACCCGGGATTCGCACCGGTCGACGGTATTGGGACTTGGTTTGAAGCGGATCAACCAGACCCGCGAACTCGAGGACACACCGGCGGTTCGGGGCATGATCAACAAGGTCGCCTACTTGGTAAAGGTGGTGTGAGATGCGATTGAATACGATCAAACCTGCCGAGGGCTCAAAGCGTGCCCGAAAGCGTGTCGGTCGAGGCATAGGCTCGGGCCTTGGCAAAACCGCGGGTCGCGGCCACAAGGGTCAAAAGTCGCGCTCAGGTGGTTTTCACAAGGTAGGCTTTGAGGGTGGGCAAATGCCGATGCATCGCCGTCTGCCCAAGCGGGGCTTTGTGTCGCACCTATCCCCTGACGTTGTCGAGGTGCGCTTGTCCGACCTGCAGTCGATCGCAATCGATGAGGTCGATTTGCTCGCACTCAAGCAAGTGGGTTTGGCCCATCAGTTAGCCAAGCGCGCCAAGGTGATTGCCACCGGCTCGATCAGCCGCAGACTGGTTCTCAAAGGGATCAAGGCCTCAGCGGCTGCACGTCAAGCGATTGAGGCTGCAGGCGGCACTCTGGTTGACTGAGTGCAGAGCCTGGCCTTTTCAATAAGCAGACAAGCGTGAGCACTCTGGCCGGTATTGCAGCTTCGGGGAAGTTCGGCGATCTACGCTCACGGCTGGTTTTCTTGTTGCTAGCGATCGTGGTCTATCGGCTCGGCGCGCATATTCCGGTTCCGGGCATCGACCCCGACCAGCTCGCATCGTTGTTTAAAAGCCAAAGCGGCGGCATATTGAATATGTTCAATATGTTTTCGGGCGGAGCCTTATCGCGGTTTACGGTTTTCGCTCTTGGCATCATGCCCTACATTTCCGCCTCGATCATCATGCAGCTGCTGACCGCGGTGTTGCCGCAGCTTGAAGCGCTACGCAAAGAAGGTGAGGCCGGACGCCGCACGATCACGAAATACACCCGGTGGTTTACGCTTGCGCTGGCGGCCTTCCAGGGTTTTGGTATCGCGGTTGCACTTGAAGCTCAGCCAGGCCTTGTGATTGATCCAGGTTTGATGTTCAAGTTCACAGCGGTTGTGACCCTAGTCACCGGCACGATGTTTTTGATGTGGCTTGGCGAACAAATTACCGAGCGCGGCCTGGGTAACGGCATTTCGATGATTATCTTCGCGGGCATTGTTGCGGGTCTGCCCAATGCGATTGGCGGCCTCGCCGAGTTGGTGCGTACCGGCTCGATCGGGGCTTTTGCTTCGCTGGTTATTGTGGCGCTGGTTGCGGCAGTGACTGCCTTTGTTGTGTTCGTTGAGCGTGGTCAGCGGCGAATCACGGTGAACTACGCCAAGCGTCAGGTGGGTAACAAAATTTATGGTGGTCAGACTTCGTTTTTGCCCCTGAAGCTCAATATGTCGGGTGTGATTCCGCCGATTTTTGCATCGTCGATCATTCTGTTTCCGGCCACGCTAGGGCAGTGGTTTGCCTCGGGCGCCAGCGAAAGCACGGTGGTTCGTATGATCAAGGATGTCGCATCAACGCTTGCTCCAGGGCAGCCGGTGTACATCACGGTTTATGCGCTGGCGATCATCTTTTTCTGTTTTTTTTATACCGCCCTGGTTTTTAACAGCCGTGAAACCGCTGACAACCTAAAACGAAGCGGTGCGTTTATTCCAGGTATCAGGCCAGGCGATCAAACCGCGCGGTACATCGATAAGGTCTTGATGCGTTTAACGCTGGTTGGTGCTTTTTACATCACGCTGGTGTGTTTGGTGCCCGAGTTTTTGGTGTTGCAGTGGAACGTTCCCTTTTATTTTGGCGGGACTTCGCTGCTGATTATTGTGGTGGTCACCATGGACTTTATGACCCAGGTGCAGTCCTACATGATGTCGCACCAGTATGAAAGTTTATTGCGTAAGGCGAATGCGGGAAAGCCCAAGAAAGCATGAGTAAGGAAGATGTGATTCAGATGCAGGGCGAGATTTTGGAGAACCTGCCTAATGCCACATTTCGCGTCAAGCTGGAAAACGGTCACATGGTGTTAGGCCACATCTCCGGAAAAATGCGGATGAATTACATCAAGATTTTGCCGGGCGATAAAGTCACGGTCGAGTTAACGCCTTATGACTTGTCGAAAGCTAGAATTGTTTTTAGAGCGAAATAATCGTAGGATCGGTATAAGCGTTGAATCAATAGATGGGTCCCCTCGGACCTGTCGGATGGTATGAATGTGTGAACAAGGATTCGAATCATGAAAGTACTGGCGTCGGTGAAAAAGATTTGTCGCAATTGCAAAATCATCAAGCGCAATGGCGTTGTGCGGGTGATTTGCACCGACCCGCGTCATAAACAGCGCCAAGGCTAAGCGAGGTCAACGAGCATGGCACGTATCGCAGGTATCAATGTCCCCGACCGGCAACACGCTGAGATCGGCCTGACCGCAATCTACGGAATCGGCAGGCCCCGCGCCCGCAAGATTCTCGAGGCTGCCGGGGTGGCGTTCACCAAGAAGGTCAAGGATTTGAATGACGCCGAACTTGAACGCATCCGCGACCAAATCGGCCAGTACATTGTCGAGGGTGACCTTCGCCGTGAAATCTCGATGTCGATCAAGCGTCTGATGGACTTGGGTTGCTATCGTGGTGTTCGCCATCGTCGAGGTCTGCCGGTTCGCGGTCAGCGCACCCGAACCAACGCAAGGACCCGCAAGGGTCCGCGCAAAGCTGGCGTGGCCTTGAAGAAGTAAACCCGGCTGGCTCGCTTTTTGAACGCTTCACTTTGAGAATTTCTGGAGAACCCTGATGGCAACTAAAGGTCAAACCGCTGCGCAACAAGCCGCCGCAGCGCGGGCTCGGAAAAAGGCACGTAAAAACGTGACCGATGCGATTGCCCACGTCCATGCCTCGTTTAATAACACCATCATCACCATTACCGACCGTCAGGGCAACGCACTTGCCTGGGCCACGTCGGGTGGTGCGGGCTTTAAGGGATCGAGGAAGTCGACGCCTTTTGCCGCGCAGGTAGCCGCTGAATCGGCCGGTCGCGCGGCTATGGAATGCGGTGTAAAAAATATCGATGTTCAGATCAAGGGCCCAGGCCCCGGCCGCGAGTCTTCGGTGCGCGCACTCAACGCACTCGGTATCAAGGTCTTGTCGATTCAAGACGTGACACCGATGCCCCATAACGGTTGCCGCCCGCCTAAAAAGCGCAGAATTTAGTACGAATACAGGCAGAATTTAGTACGAACGATGAACGCTGAGCCTTGCCTGATAGCTTTGATTTGTTGATGTTGTTTTACCAGGCCTCGGCCTTTTTTTAAGCCCACTGTTCGCCGCCTCGCTGCTTGATGCTGCAAGGCTTTCAAAGCGCGGACTCACGCAAAGACCCGACGGGTTTTTGCGCCAGACGATTGATGAAAGGATTATTCGCGTGGCACGTTATACCGGACCGAAAGCAAAACTCTCCAGACGCGAGGGTACTGATCTTTACTTGAAAAGCGCTCGCCGTTCGCTCGATGGCAAGTGCAAACTCGACTCCAAGCCAGGGCAGCACGGACGTACCTCGGGCGCCCGCACCTCAGACTTTGGCTTGCAATTGCGCGAGAAGCAAAAAGTCAAGCGCATGTATGGTGTTTTAGAACGGCAGTTCCGACGCTACTTTGCCCAGGCTGAAAGCCGGCGCGGCAACACAGGCGAAAATTTGCTTCAACTGCTCGAGTCCCGCCTAGACAATGTGGTCTACCGCATGGGTTTTGGTTCAACGCGCGCTGAGGCTCGTCAGCTTGTATCGCATCGGGCGGTGACGGTGAATGGCGAGGTTTTGAACATTCCCTCGGCCATGATTCGCCCCAACGATGTCATTGCGCTGCGCGAAAAGGCCAAAAAACAGCTGCGAATCCAGGACGCTTTGAATCTTGCCGAGCAACACGGATTTCCGCAATGGGTATCGGTGGACAAAACCAAGATGGAGGGTGTTTTTAAGGGCATGCCTGAGCGTAGTGATCTGCCATCGGACATCAACGAAAACCTGATCGTCGAGTTGTATTCGCGTTAATCCTCATACAAGGCTGCAGCGCTTGCGTGATCGGGCTGCGCTTTGACTTCTCTATTTGATTTGAAAGGAACGACTATGCAGACAGCCATGCTAAAGCCGCGCATTGTCGAGGTGGAGCAAATCGGTGCAAACCACGCCCGCGTTGTGATGGAACCTTTTGAGCGCGGGTATGGCCACACTCTGGGTAACTCGTTGCGCCGGGTTTTGCTCTCCTCGATGGTTGGCTATGCGCCCACCGAGGTGCAAATCGCGGGGGTTGTGCACGAGTATTCCACGCTGGATGGCGTGCGCGAAGATGTGGTTGACCTGCTGCTCAACCTCAAAGGTGTGGTGTTCAAATTGCATAACCGTGATGAGGTTTTTGTCACGCTTCGCAAAGACCAGCCCGGACCGGTAACCGCTTCAGAGATCGACCTTCCCCACGACGTGGAGGTGGTCAACCCCGAGCATGTGATTGCTTATCTCACCCAAGGCGGCAAGATCGATATGCAGATCAAGATCGAGCGTGGTCGTGGCTACGTGCCCGGCAGTCTCGGTCGCAGCGAGTCGCACGGCATCGGACGGGTGGTGCTCGACGCTTCGTTTTCTCCGGTGCGACGCGTGAGCTATTCGGTTGAAAGCGCCCGCGTGGAGCAACGCACGGACCTCGATCGCTTGCTGATTGACATCGAAACCAATGGCGTCATTCAACCCGAAGAAGCGGTGCGTCAATCCGCGAGGATTCTGGTTGAACAACTGTCGGTATTCGCAGCCTTAGAAGGCGGAAACGACGCGCTTGATGCCTTCTCGGGACGCACGCCGCAGCTCGACCCGATTTTGCTTCGACCGGTCGATGATCTGGAGTTGACGGTTCGCTCGGCCAACTGCCTGAAGGCTGAAAACATTTACTACATCGGTGATCTGATTCAGCGCACCGAAAACGAGCTGCTCAAGACGCCGAATCTGGGGCGTAAATCACTGAACGAAATCAAGGAAGTGCTTGCATCCCGGGGACTCACCTTGGGTATGAAGCTTGAAAACTGGCCACCATCCACCCTTGAGCGACTTTAAGTCTTGCCCTTGCTCCATCGATCAGCGTGAAGCTCAGAGAAGAAGGAATTCATCATGCGTCACCGTAGCGGACTTCGTAAACTCAACCGAACCAGCAGCCACCGTACCGCGCTCTTTCGCAATTTATGTAACGCTTTGCTCAAGCATGAGGCGATCAAAACCACCCTGCCCAAGGCCAAGGAGTTGCGCCGTGTGGTCGAGCCGCTGATTAACCTGGGCAAGACACCGAATCTTGCCAACCGGCGGCTTGCCTTTGATCGGCTGCGCGACCGAGACATGGTCGTAAAGATCTTTGACGAACTGGGTCCACGCTATGCCAAACGCAGCGGTGGCTATGTGCGGATTTTGAAGTTTGGCTTTCGCCAGGGTGATAACGCCCCGATGGCTTTTGTCGAATTGATGGATCGCCCGGAAGCCGAACAGGGAACAGCGCTCTGAGGCATCAACAGCCAAGGCGCTGAAGATGCGAAGTGAAGCGCTCTTGCAGTGGCAGGGCACGCTGGTGCTCTTGCGCAAGGAAGTCATCCGGTTTCGCAAGGTAAGCGTGCAAACGGTGCTTGCACCGGTGCTTTCGGCTGTATTGTTCCTGATCGTCTTTCAGCATGTGCTGGCTGGCCGCATGAATCTTCCAGGCGAAATGAGCTACGCGGCATTCCTTGTCCCTGGGCTGGCGATGATGGCTTTGCAGCAAAACGCCTTCGCCAACAGCTCCTCGTCGCTCACCCAAAGCAAGGTCACCGGAAATCTGGTTTTTCTCTTGCTCACCCCCCTGCCCGCATGGTCCTGGTTTGTGGGTTATGTGGGCGGCGGCGTGGTCCGGGGGCTTGTGGTCGGGCTGGCGGTTTGGCTCTCGACTTTGCCCTTCGTCTGGACTTGGCCGGTGCACCCCGGCTATGCGCTGGCCATGCTGCTGATCGCCGCTGTGTTGATGTCGGCACTCGGTTTACTCGCCGGCCTTTGGGCCGACAAATGGGACCAGTTATCGCTCTTTCAATCATTTCTGATCAATCCGCTCAGTTTTCTAGCTGGGGTCTTTTACTCCGTACAGTCTTTGCAAGAGCCCTGGAAGCAGCTTGCGCACGCCAACCCATTTTTTTACATGATTGATGGCCTGCGCTGGAGTTTTTATGGCGTTTCGGACGCTGCGGCCGAACTGGATTTCGCGGTTTCGATCGGTTTTTGCATCGCCGTCAGCCTGATCTGTTGTGTGATGCTCCAGCGTGGCTGGCGAATCCGACACTGAGGCTTGGGCTGGTCGCGTGAATACTTTTAACTTTCCTCCCGTGAAAATGCCCAAGACCGAGGGCGAGTTACGAGCGTCGGTTCGTGAGCTTGTCAGGCAAGAAGTCGAGGCTGGACGAATCATTCCCCAAAGCAACAGCTGGTCGATCCACGATGCCGCGTTTAGCCGCAGGCTGGGGCAAGCGGGCTTCCTGGGGATGACCTGGCCACGCCGCTACGGCGGCCATGAACGCAGCACGCTGGAGCGCTACGTGGTGGTCGAAGAGTTGCTTGCAGCCGGTGCGCCCGTCGGGGCGCATTGGGTAGCCGATCGTCAGAGCGGTTACCAGATCTTGCACCATGGCTCGGAGAGGGCGCGCGCCGAAATCCTTCCGCGAATCGCTGCCGGCGAGTGTTTTTTTGGCATTGGCATGAGCGAACCCGACTCCGGCTCTGATCTGGCAGCGGTTCGCAGTCGTGCCCGAAAAACCGCGGATGGCTGGCGTATCTCGGGCAGCAAGATCTGGACCAGCGGTGCCCATCATGCGCACTACCTGATCGCGTTGCTGCGTACGGGCGGGCCAGAGGCTCAGCGGCAGGGCGGACTGACCCAATTCATTATCGACACCAGGCAATCAGGTATCGAAATTCGCCCGATTTACAACCTGTATGGCGGGCATGACTTCAATCAGATCACTTTTGACGACTGCTGGGTACCGGACGACATGATGATTGGTGAGGAGGGCAGCGGCTGGGATCGGGTTACCGGCGAGCTTGCCTTCGAACGATCGGGCCCGGATCGCTTTTTGACAACCTTTCCGCTTCTGACAAAGGCATTGACTGCGCTTTCGGATTCGGCGCAGTGCGCGCAGGCGGGCCAGCTTGCTGATCAGGATGCGGCACAAATCGGGCGTATGCTCAGCCATTTGATGGCCTTAAGGACGATGTCTGGCTCCATTGCGGGCATGCTCGAACAAGGCGAGCAACCGCTTGTCGAAGCCGCCTTGGTGAAAGATCTTGGTACCGCTTTTGAACGCGAGATTCCCGAACGCCTGCGAAGTCTACTGCCGCTTGAAGCGATGCTCGGTGATGAGCGATCGCTCGCCCACCAGTGGGGTATGACCATGCTGCAGGCGCCATCCTTTACCCTGCGTGGCGGCACCCGCGAGATCTTGCGCGGGATGATCGCGCGCGGCCTCGGGCTGCGTTAGGCCTTCATCTTCGTTAGGCCTGTATCTTCCTTAGGCTTGTATCCGCGTTAGTGGCTGTATCTGCCTTGGGTCTGTATTGGCGTTAGGTCTGTATTGGCGTTGGGGGCTATATGAACGATTCGGCAGCGGGCGAGCAAGCAAACCAGGCCTTGATTGACGCGGTCGATCGGGTTGCGCTTTTACATGGCGAACGCAGTTTGCGGGAGTCGGCGGAAGCGGGGCAGTGGCCGCAAGCCTTGTGGCAGGATTTGCAAGCGCTCGGCATTGCCAGGGCAAGCCTCGCAGAAGAGGATGGCGGCGCCGACCTAAGCCTTGCCGAGTTGCTGCCTATTCTCGGAAGGTTGGCGTTTCATGCGCTTGCGGTGCCGATGGTCGAAACCGCGGTCGCGCTGGCTCTTTCGCGCCGCGCTGACTTCTTGCCTGCCGGGTGGCTATACGATCAGCCGCTCACTTTGGGTCTGATGGATTCGCAGGGCAGGCTTCAGGGGCTTGCCTACGGTCCGCATTGTAAGGCTGCTCTGGTTGCGCTGGGCAGCGGGCATGAGGCATCGCTGGCATGGCTCGATCTGCCTTCTGATAGCGCAGGCCTTGAGCGTGGCGGCTTGAGTCCTGCAGCCCAGGACGCTGCCGGTGGTGCGCCACTGGCTCAGGTGGCGATTGCGATGGTCCATCGCCGCAATCTTGCTGGCGAAGCCTGTTGCGATCTGCAATGTTCGCGCGCCTATCTCGATTCCTTGCCCAAACGTTCTTTGCCGCATGCCGATCGATGGTTGATGCAAGCCGGAGCGCTGATGCGAAGCGTTCAGATGAGCCACGCGATGAGCAAAGCCTTGGAGCTTTCTTTGCAGTTTGCCAACGACCGGGTGCAGTTTGGTAAGCCGATTGGCAAATTCCAGGCGGTTCAACATATGCTGGCGGTGATGGCCAGCGAAGTCGCTGCCGCATCGGCGATTGTTGCGCGCGCGAGCCAGGTTTTCAGCGCCTCGCGTTGGCCCGATCCGGTTGATGCAGACGCATGCCAGTGGTGGGTTGGCGCAGCCAAGGCCCGTTGCGGTGAGGCCTCAGCAAAGGTCTTTGAAATCGCCCATCAGGTACACGCTGCCATGGGTTACACCCGCGAACATCTCTTGCACTTCAGCAGTCGACGTCTCCTGGCCTGGCGCGATAGCTTTGGTGCCGAATATGAATGGCAAAAGCGCCTGGGGCATCAGGCCATGGCATTGGGTCCCGACAAACTCTGGCCCAGGCTTGCTGAGCACTGAGGACGTCGAAGGAGCATGGCTTTGTGAGTCGATTTGTGAATCATTAGCCAAGNNTTGGGCCGCCTGTGTCCTAGCCGGTTTCCCTGAGCCAGCGCGCAATGTCGCGCGCGAAATAGGTGAGCACGCCGTCGGCTCCGGCACGTCGAAAAGCCAACATCGATTCGAGGGCGACGGTTCTTTCATCGAGCCATCCCATGTGCGCAGCCGCTTTGAGCATGGCGTACTCGCCGCTTACCTGATAAACAAAGGTCGGTACCCGAAACTGCTGCTTCACCCGATGGAGGATGTCCAGGTAGGGCATACCGGGTTTGACCATCACCATGTCAGCGCCCTCAGCCAAGTCAAGCGCAACCTCGCGCAGCGCTTCGTCACTGTTGCCCGGATCCATTTGATAGGTTTTTTTGTTGCTCTTGCCAAGGTTTTTTGCCGAACCAACCGCATCCCGAAAGGGTCCGTAAAACCCGGATGCGTATTTGGCCGAGTAGGCCATGATTTGGGTATGGATAAAGCCCTCGTTTTCCAACATGCTGCGGATTGCCGCAACCCTTCCGTCCATCATGTCCGAGGGCGCAAGCACGTCAACACCTGCCTGAGCCTGAACCCTCGCCTGGGCCACCAAAATCGCTGTGGTTTCATCATTCAGTACATAGCCGTCGGCATCAAGAACCCCATCCTGGCCGTGGCTGGTATAGGGATCCAGTGCAACATCGGTCAACACGCCGAGTTCGGGAAAGCGCTCTTTCATGAGGCGTACGGTCCGCGGGATCAGTCCGTCCGGTTCGGTGGCAAGCATGCCATCTGCCGTCTTGAGTGAGGCTTCGATCACCGGGAAAATCGCAATCACCGGAATACCCAGGTTTAAGCAGTCTTCGGCAACCGAGAGCAGGCGGTCGGGGCTGAATCGGCTCACACCGGGCATGGACAAAACCGCTTCCTCGGCGTTTTGTTTGTCAATCACGAAGACCGGATAAATCAAGTTGTCGACGCTGAGCTGATGCTCGCGAACTAGGCGGCGCGACCAGTCGTGTTTACGGCTTCGCCGGGCGCGAAAGGCTGGGAATCCGGCCGTATGAAGGCCTTGATGCGGATCATTTGCGCTCATCGTGCTCGAGTCCTTTCGTTTTGGTGGGATATTGGGACTTGGTTAGCCCTGGAGAGCCCCCAGGCGAGCCCTCAGGAGCACCCGCAAGGGTACCCTCAGGCGAGACCTTGATAGCACATCTGTCGGCTGAACTTGGCCGCATGTCAGTTTGACCAAGCACAGATCTTGCGATTTTTTGTCTAGGCTTTATCATAGACAAACAGTGCGGCTGAGGGTGAGCTGCAAGTCTTGAAGAAGACTTTGCGCGGTTTGGCCTTGGTTTGCATTGCCCGCTTCTCCTCCCTGAGCGGGAGCCTTCCATTGAAAGGCGTTTGCCCCGGCTTGATGCCGGGGCCTCTTTTTTTGCTGACCGGATCTGCTCGCACGCGAATTGTCATGGCTTGAGTCGTCTCTGCCTGTTGCCTGAATGTTCTTTGGGTGTTGATCGTAAGCCAGCGGGTTCGGCGCGTTGAAAAAAGCCTGCGCGTCCATTTCTTGGGACGTCTGAAACGTTTTACAGATTTTGCCCGCCTGGGACAAGTTCTTGTTGTGCATCCTCCGCCACAAGCCAGGCGCTAATACGCTGCCGCGTTTCGTCAAGTCCAATGCGGTGCGTTGCGGAAAACAAAAGGCAGTGGACGCGATTCTGCTCGCCCGGAACATCCGGCGATTCAAGCGTTTGACGCATCGCCTTTAAAGCGAGTAGGCGCGCTTGGTGGGTCAACTTATCCGCCTTGGTGAGCAGCATCAAGACCGGGATGTGGGGCGCAATCCAGCCTAGTAGATCCTCATCGAGTGCGGTGAGTCCGCGTCTCGCATCGCTGATCAAGACCACTGCGCGCAGGTTCTTACGTGCTTGCAAATACTGCCCCGCCAGCCGATCCCATTGCGCTTTGGTGTGAATCGGAGCTTCGGCATAGCCATAGCCCGGGGTGTCAACAAGGCGTCCGATCAGCACGGGAAGGTTCTGCGGCAACCGGTCAGCGCGAGGCTTTGTTTGGCCATTTGCACTTGTTCCGGACTCGGGGTTAGCGCTTGCAGGTAATCGCAGATTGAACAAATTAAGCGCTTGGGTACGTCCCGGCGTTTTTGAGGCGTACGCCAGTCGCTTGCGTTCACAAAGTGTGTTGATGGCCGATGATTTGCCGGCGTTGGATCGACCGACGAAGGCAATCTCGGGCAAGTCGTCCTTCGGCAGGTGTTCGAGACGAACAACCGTATCAAGGAATTGGGCAGTGTGGAGCAGGCTCATCGGATGAATTACGCAGGCTATTGTAGAATCGGGCGCTTGCGGTCACCTAAGGCCGTGTTGCTTTGGCCTTTATCCGAGAACATGTGATGAATTCAGTCATGCAAACGCCGGTCCTCTTCACAGGCCCTACCGAACCGCCTTGTTGCTTGGGCTTTTTTATGCCCCGTTTTTCGCTCAAAGCGATGCTGCAACAGGCTTTCTTAAGCCTCGGCCTTGTCTTTGCGATCATCAGCGGCGCTGCGATGGCGCAGGACAAGCCTGCCGCCAAGGTCGCCAAGCCGGATGTCGCCGCTGGTCAGCAAATCGCGGCTGGGGTCTGCGCGGGTTGTCACGGCGCTGACGGCAACAGCCAGATTCCGACCAACCCGAAACTGGCTGCCCAACATGCCGCCTACCTGGGCAAGCAATTGCACAACTTCAAGCCGCGCGCCGATGGCAAACCACCGGAGCGCAACAATGCGATCATGCAGGGTTTTGCCGCTGCGCTTGACGAACAGCAAATCCGCGACGTGGCCGCGTATTATGCGGCTCAAAAGCTCAAGCCCTCCGCAGCGAAAGATCAATCACTCGTTGAACTAGGCCAAAAAATTTACCGCGGCGGCATCGCTGATAAAGCGGTCCCCGCTTGCGCGGGTTGCCACAGCCCCAATGGTGCGGGCATTCCGGACCAGTACCCGCGCCTGCAAGGCCAGTATGCCGAATACACCGAATCGCAATTGGTCGCTTTTCGGGCGGGCACCCGGGCAAACAGTGGGCAAATGATGACCATCTCCGCCCGTTTGTCGGATAAGGAAATGAAGGCTGTTGCTGATTACATTGCCGGGATGCGCTAAACCGCGAGGCGTTGATTGCCTATGCGTTGAGCAGCAGCCTCGTACTTCAGCCATAGTCTCCTAACTCAACAACAGTCGCGTAACTCAGCAGCAGCCTCATCACGCTGCGCTTAGCGCAATCCAGCACTCCGAACCCGCAAGAGGCCTCAAGTTGACACAAGCGAGAGCCCGTGAAATTACACCGCAAAGCCTCTGGCAACAAAGGCGGGTTTTGTTGCAGGCGCTGTCTGCGCCAGCCTTCGTCGCGCAGTCGCTAAAAGCGCCATTCGCGAAAGCCCCATTGGCACTGGCTGCGGCTGCAAGCGGCGGCATCGTGCGCTCACAGGGCACGGTACTCAGCCCGCCGCAGGCAAGCGGACTTGAAGTCCTTGCGGCAAAGCCTTCGGCTTTTTCGACCTTGGAAAAACCGACCTCGCACCGTGATGTCACCACTTACAACAACTTTTATGAGTTCGGCACCGACAAGGAAGACCCTGCTCTTTATGCTGGCTCGCTCAAAACAAGGCCTTGGACGATTCGCATCGAAGGCGAGTGCGCAAAGCCACAAACGGTGGATATTGAAGCGCTTTTGCGGCTTGCGCCGATCGAGGAGCGAATTTATCGGATGCGCTGCGTCGAGGGCTGGTCGATGGTCATCCCCTGGCTGGGCTATCCGCTCTCGGCCCTGATCAGGCGGGCTGAGCCGCTTGGCAATGCCAAGTATCTGGAGTTTCAGACGCTGGCCGACCGTCAGCAAATGCCTGGGCTGCGTTCCACGGTGTTGCAGTGGCCATACACCGAGGGCTTGCGACTTGACGAGGCGATGCATCCGCTCACCTTGCTATCTCTTGGTCTTTACGGCGAGGTACTGCCCAAACAAAACGGCGCGCCAGTGCGACTGGTTGTGCCCTGGAAGTACGGGTTCAAGAGCGCCAAGTCGATCGTTCGCATACGCTTTGTGGAAAAACAGCCGGTCAACAGCTGGATGCAGTCGGCGCCCCGGGAATACGGGTTTTACTCCAATGTCAATCCCGAAGTGGCTCATCCGCGCTGGTCACAAGCAACCGAGCGGCGCATCGGTGAGGACGGCCTTTTGAGCCGTAAACGCAAGACCTTGATGTTCAACGGCTATGCCGATCAGGTCGCGGGGCTTTACGCCGGGATGGATCTGCGCAAGTTTTTCTGAGTGCCAAAAACGCTCACCTTGCTGTTGGCAAGTTTGCCTTTTGCGCGCTGGGTTTATCTCATCGCGACCGACCAGCTTGGCGCCAATCCGGTTGAGTTTCTGACCCGTTCGAGCGGCACCTGGACGCTCGTCTTGCTGGCTGCAACCCTTAGCATGACGCCGATGCATAGGCTGAGCGGCTCGACGCAGTGGGTTGCCCAGCGCCAAAGCCTTGGACTTTTCTGTTTCTTTTACGGCAGCTTGCACGCCTTGTGCTGGGCCTGGTTTGACCAAGGCCTTGAACCCGATCTGATGGCAGATGACCTGATCACCCGGCCATTCATCGCCTTTGGGATGGCAGGCTGGCTTATCTTGCTGGTACTGGCTGCGACTTCACATCGACGGGCCAAGCGACGTCTAGGAAGACGCTGGAAAACTTTGCACCGAAGTATTTACCTCCTGGCGATCGCGGTGGTGCTGCATTACCTCTGGCACAAAGCGGGCAAAAACGATTTCTCCGAGGCCGGTCCCTGGTCAGCTTTGCTCATTGGCCTGCTGTTGTTCAGGCTTCCCCTTGCCAGAGTGCGGCAATGGTTTCGCGCTGCCGGATCACCCGAACGTTAGTGCCGTCGACCAAGAGCTCAACCGCTCGCGGCCTTGCGTTGTAGTTTGAGCTCATCGACATCCCATAGGCTCCGGCCGAGAGCACAGCAAGCAGATCATGTTCTTGTCCGATTCGCAAAGGGCGCGACTTCCCGAGCCAGTCACCCGATTCACAGACCGGCCCGACGACGTCGTAAAGCCTTGACTCGCTTGCTGCAGGCGATACTTCGACAATCGGGTGATAACCCTCGTAAAGCGCCGGTCGGATGAGATCGTTCATCGCCGCGTCGACCACCGCAAAAGCGCGATCGCCGTTGTGTTTGACGTATTCGAGGCGGGTCAAAAGTAATCCGGCGTTGCCAACCAGTGCGCGTCCAAACTCAAACACCAAGCCCATCGAAGCCGCAAGGCGGTGCTCAAGGAGCCGATCAACGATCGCCCGCATGAACTGCGCAGCCGATGGCGGCTCTTCTTCGTCGTAGCGGATGCCGAGTCCGCCGCCCAGATCAAGATGCCTCAACCCAATGCCCAGCCCATCGAGTTGATCGATCAACTCGAGCAGCTTGTCGAGCGCTGCCATAAAGGGCGCCATTTCGGTGATTTGCGAACCAATATGGCAATCAATGCCCACCAGCTCAAGTCCGGGACTGTTTGCGGCCTCGCGATAGAGCGTCAAGGCCTCCTCATGGCCGATTCCGAACTTGTTTTCCTTAAGACCTGTGGAAATGTAAGGATGGCTTTTTGCATCGACATCCGGATTGACCCGCAGCGAAACCGGCGCACGCATTCCCAGAGCGATGGCGATCGCATTGATTCTGCGCAGCTCGGCAGCGCTTTCAACGTTAAAGCACTTCACGCCGATCTTGAGCGCGGCCTCGATTTCGTCGCTGCGCTTACCAACGCCTGAAAACACGACTTTTTCAGGCGATCCACCGGCCTTGAGCACCCGGGCGAGTTCGCCCCCGGACACGATGTCAAAGCCGGCTCCGGCCTCGGCAAAAAAACGCAGAATCGAAAGGTTCGGATTGGCCTTGACGGCATAGCAAATCAATGCCTCTCTGCCATGCAAGGCCGCTTCAAAGGCTTGCCAGTGGCTGCTGAGCGCTTGCCTTGAATAAACCCAGGCGGGCGTTCCGAATCGTGCAGCGATGTCCTGCAAAGGAACCGATTCCACACAAAGCCCCTGATCGGCGTAGGCAAGCCAGTTCAAGTGTTCAAGCGAAATCGACATGGTAGGCAAAAGCCTTCGGAGGCAGGCTTAGCGGGCCGCGTTGGCCGCAGGCGTTCATGCAAGCGCTCAGAATCAGGCTTGCAAGCATGATAGACATTGCCCGAAGCAAACGAGAAGGCAATGAGCGCAGTCGGGCTTGGCTGCTGTGATCAAAGCGCCCGCTCAAAGATGGCTGCGTGCCCCGCAGCGGGCCTACAATACGGCTTTCGACAATCGGGCTGGTTGTGTAGGTCCGCATAGGGATGATCGTAGCATGAGCGATTCAGATTTCGAGCGGCAAGGCATGGCGGTGCTCGCCAGCATCGAATCACAACTCGAAGCGCTGATGCAAACAACTAGCGTGCAATGGGACAGCGCATTGGAGGGTACGGTGCTGCGTTTGACCTTTGACGATGACTCGCGCATCGTGATCAACCTGCAAGCGCCGCTTCGGGAAATCTGGCTTGCCTCAAGGCGAGGCGGTTTTCATTTTCGACGGGATCCGGCAGGCGGATGGCTCGATACCCGTGATGCCTGTCTGCTGGGAGAGCGCGTTGCTCAAGAAGTGGCGCATCATGCTGCAATCCCTGTCGAGCCGCTGACTCTTGCCTGAGCGCAGCGCTGGACGATCAGGGTTGCACGCCGGGTACCGAAGGCGCATCGGAAAACTGCCAGTCGTTGCCAATCAGATTGACGCCGTCGGGCGCTGAAGGTCTTCGCTCGGGCGAGCGGCTCAGCGATCGCTCAATGGCCTGGATCCAGATCGGCAAAGCAAGCCCGCCACCGGTTTCGCGTTCGCCGAGCTTGCGCGGCGTGTCAAAGCCAACCCATGCCACAGCCACCACATCACCGCCATAACCGGCAAACCAGGCATCGACCGAATCGTTGGTGGTGCCGGTCTTTCCTGCCAGATCGCTACGCTTAAGCGTAGCGGTTGCCTTGGCTGCGGTGCCGGAAACTGCCACTTCGTGCAGCAAGGAATCCATCAAAAAGGCATTGCGCGGGCTGACCGCGCGGATGCTCTCATTGCCTGCACTCAAGGGTTTGGCTGCGGCAAGCAAGCGCCCCTCCCGATCGGTAATCGTCCGAATCAGATAAGGGTCGATCTTGTAGCCCCCATTTGAAAACACCGCATAGCCGGCAAGCAATTGCAAGGGCGTGACGCTCCCGGCTCCCAAGGCCATGGTGAGGTAGGGCGGATGTTTTTCCGCTTCAAAGCCAAACCGCTGGATCCATGACTGCGCATAGCGGGTGCCGATTGACTGCAAGAGCCGGATCGACACCATGTTCTTTGATCGCGCAAGTGCAGTCCGCAATTGCATCGGTCCGTCATATTTTCCATCATAGTTTTTCGGATCCCAGACCTGTCCGCCGGTCAGCGCCGGGTCGATGGAAATCGGTGCATCGTTGACAATGCTAGCGCCGTGAAAGCCTTTTTCAAGTGCGGCGGAATAAATGAAGGGCTTAAAGGCCGAGCCCGGTTGACGCTGCGCTTGGGTGACCCGGTTGAATTTGTTGCGGCCAAAATCAAAGCCACCGACCAAGGCCCGGATCGCGCCGTCGTCTCGGCTTGCCGAGACAAAGGCCGCTTGAACGTCGGGCAGTTGCACAATTTCCCAGCCGCCCTGGGGCATGGAAGCGATTCGAACCAGTGCGCCACGGCGTATCCGCCGCGCTGCGGGCGCGCGCTCACCCAGTGCATTGGCGGCAAACTTTAGCCCTTCTGGACCGATCACGATGTTGCCTAGCTTGCCGCGGCTGACGGTCACCTGTCTGGGGTCGGCACGCAGCACGACGGCAGCAAGCAGCTCATCGATATCGTCGCGGTCATCCAGGGCGTTTTCAACCGCTTCCTCTAAACCCTCGTCATGAAGGGGCAATTCAACGTAGCTTTCGGGCCCGCGGTACCCGTACTTGCGGTCGTAATCAAGAATTCCCTGCCGCACCGCAAGTTCGGCGGCTTGTTGTTCGGCGGCATTGATCGTGGTGTAAACCTTCAGGCCCAGCGCGTAGGCGTCATCACGAAACAAATCGACCGCCATCTTGCGGGCCATCTCGGCCACATAAGGGGCTCGGGTGGGGTACTCGGCTGAAGCCGGAACCACACGGATCGGTTCATTCAGCGCTGCACGATACTGGGCCTCGGTGAGAAAGCCTTCGGCGCGCATGCGCCCAAGGACATAATGCGCCCTTGCAGCTGCCCGCTTGGGGTTTACGACCGGGTTGAATCGCGAGGGCGCTTTAGGCAGCCCCGCAAGCAAGGCCGCTTCAATCGGGCTGAGCTGCTGCAGGCTTTTGTTGAAGTACACCCTGGCTGCCGACGCAAAGCCATAAGCCCGCTGACCGAGGTAAATCTGATTCATGTAAAGCTCAAGAATCTGGGTCTTGCTGAGCGTCTCTTCGATACGCATGGCAAGCAAGACTTCGTAGATTTTGCGGATGTAGCTCTTTTCAGTAGAGAGAAAAAAGTTTCGGGCCAGTTGCATCGTGATCGTGCTTGCGCCCTGCTCTTTGCCGCCTGAAATCAGGTTGGCGATCGCCGCCCGAACAATGCCCAGTAAATCCACGCCGTGATGCTCAAAAAACCGGGAGTCTTCGGCGGCAAGAATCGCATCGCGCATCAGCTTGGGTGTTTCGCTTGCCCGCAGGGGGCTTCGACGCTCTTCACCGAATTCGCCAATCAGCACGCCGTCAGCGGTGTAAATACGAAGCGGGATCTTTGGCTGATACTCAAGCAGTGCATTGACGGTCGGGAGCCGATCCATCGCAAGAATGAAGGCAAGGGCAAGACAGGCGGCAAGTGATAAGGCTCCAACGCTGACGATCGCAAAGGCCCAGGCAAACCATCGGGTCCAGGCGAGGCCTCCGTAATCGGGCCGAGGGGGCCGCCCGCGGTGCTTGCCGCCGCCATCTCCACCGCCGCCTAGGCCCCCACCCCCACTTCCACCGCCACCTCCACCTCCAGCGCTGCCCGCACCGCTTGCAGCCGCCCCGCCCGATCGACGTCCACCGGCTGCCGCAGAGGCAGCCTCGGCGCGCTGCTGAACCGTTCGCGCCGGGTTGCCTGCGCGCGATGCGATGGCCTGCTGGGTGGCTTCGCGAAGGCTCAACCTTGGCTCGCGACCCGGGTTGCGCGAAAGGCGGGCATGGTCAAAGGTTTCATCGGGGGGCGGAAGTCGTGGATTGGCCATGCTTTTGTGCATCAGAGTGTGCCGATTATGGCTTGTTTTGAAATCAGGACGACCTCGTTTGCCGAACCGAAAATGCGGCATGATCGGGCTCTAGCCCACAGGTTTAGCTCTTGCAACATGACAAGCCCATTTCTCGATCCGAGCCGAAGCCCGATCGCCCTGATCGGCATGATGGGGTCTGGTAAGTCCACCGTCGGTAAGCGGCTTGCGCGTGCTCTTGGCCGTCCCTTTCTGGACGCTGACAGCGAACTCGAAAGACGTTGCGGCGTGCCGGTGCAAACAATTTTCGAGCTCGAAGGCGAGGAAGGATTCAGGCGCCGTGAATCGGAGCTCTTGCAAGGCCTCACGGTGCGGCCTGATTTAATTCTTGCCACCGGCGGCGGCGCGGTGCTACGGCCTGAAAACCGCGAACACTTGCGTCAATCCTGCTGTGTGATCTACCTGCAGGCAAGTTTGCAGGATTTGTGGATGCGCCTTCGCCACGACCGGTCGCGCCCCTTGCTCAAAACCGATGACCCAAAGGCTCGCATCGCCGAGCTTTTGCAGCTTCGGGAACCGATTTACCAGGACCTGGCGCACTGGAGCATTCCAACCGGCCGCCAGGCCCCCGAACGTGTTGTGCAGGACATTATCCGCTTGCTTGCCTTGAGGTAAACCATGACCAGCCCTGCCGAGTCCGACGCGGTACCCACTTCGAGCATGCGCAGCAGCGCTTCAGCCTTGCGCAGGTTGCGGGTCGAGCTTGGAGCGCGCTCCTACGACATTTTGATCGGACCCGATTTGCTTGCGCAAGACGAGAGCTGGGTCGCGCTGGTGGCCGGCCGCCAGGTCGCGCTTGTGACCAACCAGCTACTCGCAACGCTGCATGCGCCCAAGCTGCGCGCTGCCATCGAGCCTCACGCGGCAAAGCTTATCCAGATTGATCTGCCCGATGGCGAGCGTTACAAGGACTGGCAACATCTGCAGCTGATTTTCGATGCATTGCTTAGCCATCGCTTTGATAGACGCTGTTTGCTTATCGCCTTTGGCGGCGGCGTGGTCGGCGATATGACTGGCTTTGCGGCCGCCTGCTATCAGCGCGGTGTGGATTTCGTGCAGATGCCAACGACGCTGCTGGCGCAGGTCGATTCCTCCGTGGGGGGGAAAACAGGCATCAATCATCCGGCTGGCAAGAACATGATCGGCGCCTTTCATCAACCCAAAATGGTGCTTGCAGACACCAGCTGGTTACAAAGCCTGCCGCCGCGTGAGTTAAGCGCGGGCCTAGCCGAGGTGATCAAACACGGTGCGATAGCCGATCGGTCTTACCTCGAGCAAGTCTGCCGGGACATGCCTGCGCTGCGGCGCGCTGATCCCCAAGCCTTGGCGGCAGCGGTCGCAGGCTCTTGCGCAATCAAGGCCGCGGTCGTGGGCGAGGACGAGCGCGAAGACGACAGACGAGCGGTACTGAATTTTGGACACACCTTCGGGCATGCGATTGAAGCAGGCATGGGCTACGGCGTTGTGTTGCACGGCGAAGCGGTTGGCACCGGCATGGTGATGGCTTCGGCGCTTTCGCAGCGCTTGGGCCTTCTGACCCCTGCCGAACGCGAGCTGCTTCTGAGCGCGATCAACGCCGCAGCCTTGCCGATGCGCGCGCCGGCTTGGTCGACTGCCGAGTACTTGAGGTGGATGTCGATCGATAAAAAGGCCAGGGCCGGGCGTCCGCGCTTTGTGCTCTTGGAGGGTTTAGGCAGGGCCATCGTGCGCGAAGTCGATGAGGAAACGCTCGATCAAAGCATCAAGGCTTGCCTTAGCTAAACAAACAGGCAGGCTGCCCTGAGCCGCTCACCGATCAGACCAAGCGCTGGGCACGCTGCAGTGACGGGGATTGATGACGATGCGATGTCTGCCTCGATATACTGCACGGTTCGTCTAACACCCGTTGCTGCACTGCCACAATTATGAGCGAAGCATCCCAAGCATTCTCGAGCTCAGCGATGAGCCAGGCACCTCAGGCCCAAGGGCTTTACGATCCCAGCCGCGAACACGATGCTTGCGGCGTCGGTTTCGTGGCCCATATCAAAGGCCAAAAGAGCCACCGCATCGTTGAGCAGGGACTACAAATTCTCGGCAACCTCGATCACCGCGGTGCCGTGGGGGCCGACCCGCTCATGGGCGACGGTGCCGGCATTCTGATTCAAATGCCTGATCAGTTTTTCCGGGAGGAAATGGCCAAGCAAGCGCTTTACCTGCCGCCGGCTGGCGAGTATGGCGTTGGCATGGTTTTTTTGCCGAAAGAACAGGCCTCACGACTTGCCTGTCAGCAGGAATTAGAACGTGCAATCAGCGCAGAGGGACAATTGCTGCTCGGATGGCGTGATGTTCGGGTGGATCGCGATATGCCGATGTCTCCGACCGTTCGGGCCAAGGAACCGGTGATTCGGCAAGTCTTTATCGGACGCGGCCCGGATGTGCGGGTGGTCGATGCCTTCGAGCGCAAGCTTTATGTCATCCGCAAAATGGCAAGTCATGCGATTCAGGCTTTGCGGCTCAGTCACGGGCGCGAGTACTTTGTGCCTTCGATGTCTGCGCGCACCATCGTTTACAAAGGCCTTTTGTTGTGCCATCAGGTGGGTCAGTACTACCGCGATCTTGCCGATCCGCGGCTTATATCGGCTTTAGCGCTGGTTCATCAACGTTTCTCGACCAATACGTTTCCAGAATGGCCGCTTGCGCATCCCTACCGGATGATTGCCCACAACGGTGAGATCAACACGGTAAAGGGCAACTACAACTGGCTGCGCGCGCGCGAGGGGGTGATGCGCTCGCCGGTGCTCGGGCAAGACCTCGCCAAACTCTATCCCATCGTTTACCCGGGCCAGTCCGATACCGCAACCTTTGATAACTGTCTTGAATTGCTGGTGATGGCCGGCTACCCGATCGCCCAGGCGATGATGATGATGATTCCGGAGGCCTGGGAGCAGCACAGCCTGATGGATCCAAAACGTAGAGCGTTCTACGAATATCATGCTGCGATGATGGAACCCTGGGATGGTCCGGCTGCAATCACCTTTACCGATGGCCGCCAGATTGGCGCCACGCTCGATCGCAACGGCCTGCGTCCAGCGCGCTATTGCATCACCGATGATGACCTGGTGGTGATGGCCTCCGAGGCAGGTGTGCTGCCAATTCCCGAAAGCCGCATTGTGAAAAAGTGGCGTTTGCAACCGGGCAAAATGTTTTTGATCGATCTCGAGCAAGGTCGCATCATCGACGATCAGGCCTTGAAGGATCAACTCGCCAATGCCCGTCCCTGGCGCGAGTGGATTGAAGCGGTCCGGGTCAAGCTTGATGATGTGCGCTTGTCAGAGACCGCAGCCGATGTGGAAGTTTCAAGCGCAGCCAGCTTGCTGGACCGGCAGCAGGCTTTTGGCTACACCCAGGAGGACCTCAAGTTTTTGATGTCTCCGATGGCAGTTTCGGGCGAAGAAGCCGTGGGGTCGATGGGTAATGATTCACCACTGGCTGTCCTCTCCTCAAAAAATAAGCCGCTTTATCACTATTTCAAGCAACTCTTTGCGCAGGTTACCAACCCTCCGATCGATCCGATTCGTGAACAACTGGTGATGTCGCTGGTGTCCTTCATCGGACCCAAGCCCAATTTGCTCGATCTCAATGCGGTCAACCCGCCGCTGCGTCTTGAAGTCACGCAGCCGGTGTTAAACAACGACGACATGGCCAAGTTGCGCCATATCGATCGCTACACCGCAGGAAAGTTCCGATCGCTTGAGCTGGGAATCACCTACCCGACGGTTTGGGGCAAAGAAGGGATCGAGGCCTGTCTTGCCTCCTTGCGGGCCAAGGCCGAAGAGGCGGTACATGCAGGCTACACGGTGCTGATTCTTTCGGATCGGCGCTGCGATCGTGACCATGTGGCGATCCCGGCCCTTCTTGCAACGAGTGCCATTCATTTGCATTTGGTCAATCGCGGTTTGCGAACCCGCACCGGCCTGGTGGTGGAAACTGGCTCGGCGCGTGAAGTGCATCACTTCGCGCTCTTGGCTGGCTATGGCGCCGAGGCCATACATCCCTATTTGGCCCTTGAAACGCTTGCGGAAATGGCCCGAGGTATGCCGCAAGACATGAATGCTGAAAAAGCCATCAAAAATTATATCAAAGCGCTTGGCAAGGGGCTCATGAAAGTGATGTCGAAAATGGGCATCTCGACCTACATGAGTTATTGCGGCGCTCAGATTTTTGAAGCGGTCGGATTGTCGACGGAGTTTGTAGACCAGTACTTCACCGGCACGCCATCGAATGTCGGAGGCGCTGGCATTTTTGAGATTGCAGAAGAGGCGATTCGCGTTCACCAAGCGGCGTTTAGCGCCGACCCGGTGTTATCGACTGGTCTTGATGCGGGCGGCGAGTATGCTTATAGAAGTCGCGGCGAAGACCATATGTGGACGCCGGATTCGATTGCAAAGTTACAGCATGCTGTTCGATCAGCAAGTGCCTCAACCTATAAAGATTATGCGACGCTGATCAATGATCAGAGCCGACGGCATATGACCTTGCGCGGTTTGTTTGAGTTTCGCTGGCAACAATGCAAAGCAATCCCGCTTGATGAGGTCGAAGCAGCCTCGGAAATCGTCAAGCGATTTGCCACCGGGGCAATGTCGCTGGGGTCGATTTCGACCGAGGCGCACAGCACCCTCGCGATTGCGATGAATCGCATTGGCGGCAAGAGCAACACCGGCGAAGGTGGCGAAGACGAGATGCGTTATGTCGCAGAAATGCGCGCCGGACGCTCGACCGTTCGCGACGGCGATAGCATTGCAACGGTGATTGGCAAGGACCGTATCGAGGTCGACATCCCCTTAAAGGCCGGCGATTCGCTGCGCAGTCGCATCAAGCAGGTGGCATCGGGGCGTTTTGGCGTGACTGCGCAATACCTTGCCAGCGCCGATCAAATTCAGATCAAAATGGCTCAAGGCGCCAAGCCGGGTGAGGGTGGCCAATTGCCAGGCCATAAAGTCTCGGAGTACATCGGCAAGCTGCGTTACTCCGTGCCGGGGGTGGGTTTGATTTCGCCGCCTCCACATCATGATATTTATTCGATCGAAGATCTGGCGCAGTTGATTCATGATCTGAAAAACGCCAACGCGCGTGCGAGCATCAGCGTCAAACTGGTCTCGGAAGTCGGCGTGGGCACCGTGGCAGCGGGTGTTGCCAAGGCCAAAGCCGACCACGTGGTAATCGCAGGCCATGACGGTGGTACCGGCGCGTCGCCGCTTTCGTCAATCAAGCATGCCGGCACGCCTTGGGAGCTTGGCCTTGCGGAAACTCAGCAAACGTTGGTGCTCAACGGCCTCAGGGGTCGCGTGACGGTGCAAGCCGATGGGCAGATGAAGACCGGACGGGATGTGGTGATTGCCGCATTGCTCGGTGCTGATGAGTTCGGCTTTGCCACTGCGCCGCTTGTTGCAGAAGGCTGCATCATGATGCGTAAATGCCATCTCAATACCTGTCCGGTCGGGGTGGCCACGCAGGATCCGGTTTTGCGCAGAAGGTTTCAGGGCAAGCCCGAGCATGTGGTCAATTACTTCTTTTTCGTTGCTGAAGAAGTACGCGAGTTGATGGCAAAACTCGGGATGCGTTCTTTCGATGAGCTGATCGGTCGCGCCGATTTGCTTGATATGCGCGCTGGTGTTTCGCATTGGAAGGCCAAGGGTCTGGACTTCAGTCGAATTTTTTATCTGCCCAAAGTGGCTGTCGAGGTACCGCGCCGGGTAACGCAGACCCAGGATCACGGCTTGGAGGGCGCGCTCGATAACCGTCTTATCGACTTAGCGCGTGCTGCGCTTGATCATCAGGAAAAAGTATCATTTATTGTACCGATCAGAAATGTCAACCGAACCGTCGGCACCATGCTTTCGGGCGAGGTGGCGCGACGCTACGGCCATCAAGGCCTGCCCGATGATTGCATCCACATTCAGCTCAACGGCACAGCCGGCCAGAGTTTTGCGGCTTTTCTGGCAGCCGGCATCACGCTTGACCTTGTGGGCCAGGCCAATGATTATGTCGGTAAGGGGTTGTCCGGCGGGCGGGTAATTGTGCGTCCGACCAATGAGTTTCAGGGCGCAAGTCATGAAAACATGATCGTGGGCAACACCGTGCTTTACGGTGCGGTCGAAGGTGAAGCCTATTTCAGCGGTGTTGCCGGAGAGCGCTTCGCGGTCCGCAATTCGGGCGCATCGGCAGTCGTGGAAGGAACCGGTGACCATGGTTGCGAGTACATGACCGGTGGGACGGTTGTGGTGCTTGGGCAAACCGGGCGCAATTTTGCTGCTGGCATGAGCGGTGGTGTGGCATATATCTGGGACCCACAGGGCTGCTTTGAATCGCACTGCAATTTGTCGATGGTTGCCGTTGAGCGCTTAAGGTCGACGGCTGAGCAGATTGCCACGCTGGATCCGGCACTCTGGCACCGCGGCGAATGCGACGAAATCATGCTCAAGCAGTTCATCGAAAAGCATGTGCGCTACACCGGATCGGAAGTCGCAAGGCAGATGTTGACCCATTGGGATAAGAGCCGCGAAGCTTTTGTCAAAGTGTTTCCACACGAGTACCGGCGTGCGCTCGGTGAGTTGCATTCGAGGTCCATCTTGACAAAGACCGCAGGCGTTAAAGCGATGGTCTGATCTGGCCGACCCTCCGGATCGAGCGATGAGATTGGGGCGGTGATGCGTTGTGTGGGGCTGTGGTTGAGAGGGGCTGTGGTTGAGAGGGGATGTCGTTGAGTAGGTCTCAAAAAATCGTTTAACAGATTGTTTTAAGGTTTGAATCGATGGGTAAGACGACCGGATTTTTAGAATTTGAGCGTTTGCAAGAAGCAAGCGAACCCGTCGGTGACCGACTGAAGCATTACCGGGAATTCGTCCTGCATCTTGACGATGACCAGGCTGCAGCCCAGGGTGCGCGATGCATGGACTGCGGCATTCCGTTTTGCCAAAGTGGTTGTCCGATCAACAACATCATTCCCGATTGGAACGATCTGGTTTATCGCGGGCAGTGGCAAGAGGCTATTGACACCTTGCATTCAACCAATAATTTCCCCGAGTTCACAGCCCGGGTTTGTCCGGCGCCCTGCGAGGCGGCCTGCACCTTGAACATCAACGACGATGCGGTTGGCATTAAATCGATCGAGCACGCGATCATCGACAAGGCCTGGGAAGAGGGCTGGGTCAAGCCGCAACTGCCTGTCCGACAAACCGGCAAGCGTGTTGCGGTGGTCGGCGCAGGCCCGGCCGGTATGGCCTGCGCTCAGCAACTGGCAAGAGCTGGGCACAGCGTGAGCTTGTTTGAGAAGAATGACCGGATCGGGGGCTTGTTGCGTTATGGCATTCCCGATTTCAAGATGGAAAAATTCCATATCGACCGACGTGTTGCCCAGATGCAAGCCGAGGGGGTGAGCTTTCGCACCGGCGTGTTTATCGGCGAGCTGGTGGATCTTGGCGTGGTCAACAACTGGAGCCAGGAGCGAATCAGTCCTTCGCAGTTGCAGCGCGAATTCGACGCGGTTGTGCTGGCTGGCGGCGCTGAGCAGGCTCGAGACCTGCCGGTACCCGGTCGACAGCTTGCAGGGATTCACTTTGCGATGGAGTTCTTGCCGCAGCAAAACAAAGTGGTCGCGGGCGACGATGTCAAGCAGCAATTGCTTGCCACCGGTAAACATGTGGTGGTGATCGGCGGCGGCGACACCGGGTCCGATTGTGTGGGAACCAGCAACCGTCAAGGTGCTGCTGCTGTGGTGCAATTCGAGTTGATGCCTATGCCCCCTGAGCAGGAAGATAAGCCGCTGACTTGGCCCTATTGGCCGCAAAAGCTGCGCACCTCTTCATCGCATGAAGAAGGTGTAGAACGGGACTGGGCGGTTGCCACCAAGCGCTTTATTGATGACGGCAAGGGGAGCGTCAAGGCGCTGGTCGCTTCCAGGGTGCAATGGGAACGCGATCCGGACAGCGGCCAGATGCGGATGCAGGAAGTGCCGGGTTCCGAGTTCGAAATCAAGGCTGACCTGGTCTTGCTTGCCATGGGTTTTGTCTCGCCGGTGGCCAGTATTCTGGATGCCTTTGCTGTGGCCAAGGACGGGCGCGGAAATGCTCTGGCAGCGAGCGAAGGCGAGATGGCTTACCGCACCAATGTGGATAAGGTTTTCGCAGCCGGCGATGTCCGGCGCGGGCAGTCGCTGGTGGTCTGGGCAATCCGTGAGGGCCGTCAGGTCGCCCACGCGGTTGACAGCTATTTGATGGGCACAAGCGAGCTGCCGCGCTAAGCGATCCGGGCCAGCCCGCCCGACATGTCTTGTCTGCTTAGAGCATTCAAGGCGCCGGCATCTCCAGACAAAGTTTGCCAAGTACCCGCCGCTCGGCCATCGCTTTAAGCGCGCTCACAGCGTCGCTCATCGGAAAGCGCGCGCCAATGGGCGGCAGCATGACGCCTTGGGCGAGGAGCTCCCGGATCCTCGCACGATCCTCCCGTCCCCCTGCAGGGTCACGCCGACCCGATTCGCCGGCTCGAACGCCCAGAATCGATAAGCCTTTGATCAGCGCGTGGTTCACCGAAAGTTTCGGTATGCGACCCGAGGCAAAGCCAACGACCAGAACGCGACCGCCCCAGGCCATGCAGCGGATCGAGGCGTCAAAAACATCGCCGCCGACCGGATCAAGGCAAAGATCGACTCCGCGTCCGCCTGTGATCGCTTTGACCGCTTCATGCCAGCCTGAATCAAGGACCAGGCCGTGATCGGCACCTGCCGATTTTGCAAGTTCAAGCTTTGCCTGCGAGCTTGCGGTGGCAATGACGGTGGCACCGATATGCTTGGCCAGTTGCACTGCGGCGATGCCAACGCCGCCACTGGAGCCATGAACCAGCAAGGTTTCACCGGCAAGCAGTCTGCCGCGGCGAACAAGGCTCACCCAGGCTGTCAGTGCGGTCACCGCATAAGCGGCAGCCTGTGCATCATCAAGGCTTGGCGGTACCTGACTGATCGCATCCGAAGGCAGTACCACCGCGCTGGCAAAGGCGCCATGACGGCAGCTGAAGGCCACCCGGTCACCCGGATTGAAGTCGTGTACATCCTTGCCAATGGCTTGCACGATGCCGCAGCCTTCAAGGCCCATCACAAAGGGAAGCTCCGGCTTGAATTGATAAAGACCGCGGGTCATGAGTAAGTCGGGAAAATTCAAGGCTGCGGCGCGAACTCGAAGCCGCACTTCGCCCGGGCCAGGATCGCCAAGATCAAGCGGACCTAGGCTGACCCCGCTTAGGTCATCGCTCAAGCGCCGGCACCAGAGCGCCTGCTCAGGATGCGCTGCTTGCCCAAGCGGCATGAATGAAAGCCCGGTGGCCTAAGCTGGCTGCTGTGTCGAGCTCATTCAGAGCTCGAGGCCTCGCAAGCCACTTGGTTGGCTTGGCGATAGCCGACAAAGGCCTTAAGCACAGCATCCATAGCCTCTTGGCTGAGCAGCGCCGGGCCGCCCAAACTCAGGCATTGGCTATACATGGCAGCAAGCATCTCGACTTCCTTGGCCAGTCCGAGCGCAGCGGCTAAGTCCTCGCCGCTGGCGATCACACCATGATGGGCAAGCAAGCAAGCCCTTGCCTCGGACCCCAAGGCCCTGAGCATCGCCTCTGAGAGCGCAGCTGTGCCAAAACCTGCGTAGTCGGCGCAGGCGATGCGGTCTGCCCCGCTTGCTGCAACCATGTAGTGAAAGGCCGGGATCCCCTCGCGTTGCACCTTTGGCATGCAAGACAGGGCTGTTGCATACAGCGAGTGGGTGTGCACAACCGCCATGCAATCGGGGCGCGCGCGTAACAAGTCGCGATGCATTTGCCATTCGCTCGAAGGCTTGAGCTTTCCGTCGATCCGCGGCGGATCATCATGAAGCGATAACCAGACCAGGTCCTCGGCTTCAAGCGCCTCGTAGGCGATGGCTGAGGGTGTGATGAGCAAGCCTTGCCCCTGCGGGGGGGAGCTGCGATGCCATCGTAAGGAGAGGTTACCCGATTTGCCATGATTGATGCCGAGCCGGTCAAGGCTCAGGGCTTGTTCGATCAGAGCTTGTCTTGCCTGAAGTTCGGTTTGCAGCTTGGGCGTGGATTTCAAGCCAGAGCCTCTCGCAGCCGCATCGGGTTGAGTACCGCAGCTTCGGTGATCAGACCGCTCACCAGTGCCGCCGGCGTGATGTCAAAGCCAGGGTTGTAGCAAGCCTGTCCCGCTTGCATGATCTCGACAAGGATGGGTTTGCGCAGTTGCCCATCGTCACCGCCACCGAC
>DDPV01000029.1:38173-131652 GCA_002342365.1 Burkholderiales bacterium UBA2459
CCCGCATCGGCAGCGCCATTCCCCTTCCCTGAAGCAAGCGGCCGACCCCGAATCTGGCTTAATTCCAGGCTGCTGCGTTCTTCGATGGTGACCTGCATACCGCTTGGACAGTTCATATCGATACTTGACTCAGGGCAGGCAACCCAAAAGGGAACCCCGTGGGCTTTGGCTGAGAGCGCTTTCAAATAAGTCCCGATTTTATTGACCACATCGCCATTGGCGCAAACGCGATCGCATCCCACAATCACCGCATCGACCCAACCTTTCATCATCAAAAGACCGCCTGCATTATCGGCGATCACGGTATGGGGGATACCCGCGTCGGCAAGTTCATAGGCGGTCAGGCTTGCCCCCTGGTTACGGGGACGGGTTTCGTCAACCCAGACATGCAAGGCAAACCCTTGCGCATGGAGCTGGTAAATCGCTGCCGTGGCGGTACCCCAATCCACTGTGGCAAGCGATCCGGCATTGCAGTGGGTGAGAATCTGAAAGGGTTTTGAGGCGTCGCGCCCCGCCGCGTGCTCAAGCAAAACCTTTTGGGTCTGGATTCCGATTGCCGCATTGCAGACCCGGTCTTCCTCAACGATGGCGATTGCCCGCTGCCAGGCTCGATCGGCCAGCAAGCGGCTGCCCTGCTGATGCAGTTCGCTTGCGGCAACTTCTACAGCGCGAATCACCTGATTGACCGCCCAGGCTAAATTCACGGCCGTGGGGCGGCTTGCAAGAAGGGCTTTGGCGAGCGCATCGAGCCAACCCGCTTCACGATAGCCTTGAGGGTATTTGGCAAGCGCCTCCCTGACTGCCATGGCCATGCCAAGGGCAGCGACTGCGCCAATCAATGGGGCACCTCGTACTTGCATCCGGGCAATTGCGCAGGCGCAGTCTTCACTGCTCGACAGGCAGATTGCTTCCCGCTCAAAGGGGAGCAGCGTTTGGTCCCAGGTAAAAACCTGCCCTTGCTCGATCCATAGCGAGGGGCGTAAAGCCCTGGAGGTGGTTGGCACAGGCGTCATTGAGGGCTTGCTACTTAAGATTGCAGAGGATCTCATGTTTCACCGGTTACTTGACCCCATGACCCGGCCGTTGTCCCAGACTTCGTTGTCCATTTCGCGAAGCCGATCAAGCGCGCGGCGTTGTTGCTTGGTGGGCCTGCCTTGCTCAATCGTGAGCGCCGGTTCGGGGAAGAGTTTTCGGCGTTCTCTGGCCAGGGCATTGGCCGCTTTCGAGGCTTCGGTTTCACGGTAAAGCGCTTGCGCTTCAGGAGCCGGACCCCGGCGCTCTGAAAGGCCAAGCACTTCAATATCACGCAAGCAATCGCCTTGACTGAGCTGCAGGCGATCGCCTGCTTTGAGCATTCGGGCGGGCTTGACAGGCTCCCGATCAAGCCTCACGCGCCCCTTTTCAATTGCTTCCTGGGCAAGCGATCGCGTCTTGAAGAACCGGGCTGCCCAAAGCCATTTATCAATGCGCGTCATCGCCAGTCTTTCATCATACGGATACCATCAAGCCACCGCTTAGCGGCGGAGAAACCTGACCGAGCCTTCCACAAGCATGAGGAGTGCAGTGCCAATGTCCCAAGCCACAGTCCCCGTCTTCAAGACACGCTTTTTTGAAGACTACCGTATTGGCGAAGTCGCTGAATTTGGTGACTACGAAATCACCAGCCTGGAAATCATCGAATTTGCCAAACGCTACGACCCTCAGCTTTTTCATACCGATCCAGAAGCTGCTAAACAATCATCATTCGGCGGTTTGGTGGCAAGCGGATGGATGAGTGCATCGGTGCTGATGCGAATGCTCGTGGACCATTACATCTCGCCTGTGGCCTCGATGGGCTCGCCCGGTGTTGATGCATTGCGTTGGCTCAAACCCGTCAAGCCAGGCGATCGATTGCGTGCCAGGGTGGAGGTTGTGGGTAAGCGGCGCTCGCAATCCAAACCGGATCGAGGCTTGATTCACTTCGTACAACAAGGACTCAATCAACACGGAGAGCTTGTCATTGCTTTCAACGGCATGGGAATGTACCGATGCCGTTCAACCGAACCCGGGCCCGATGGCCATTGAGCCTCGCTGCGCCACAGCCCGAGCCATCAGCCGGCTTGGGTAAGGCGTTGCAAGACGGCATGCATGATGGCGCGCTCCAAAGCGCTGCCCTCCGGCACAGCCTTCATCCAGCCGCGCGCCTGAGCCTGATCAAGAAGCGCTCGGGTACGCAAGCGAATCATTTGCTGACTGACGGCCTTCATCGCTGAGGCTGAGGCTTGCGAGCCGCTTGCGCGTTCACGGGCAAGTTTGCGGCTTGCCCCGGCGATATGCCGAAACTGCCTTAAGTCCGATTGCAGCGCTTGCAAGGGTGCCTTGGCCTTTTGTGCCTGTTGGGCGATACGCTGAATCAATTCCGACGCGCTGTCGCGACCGGTCATGCTGCCTTGGGCTTGTCCGGAGGCGCTTTGCCATAAACCGAGCAATAGACCGGCCTCCGTGTTGGGCGCATCGCGGAGTGTTTTCAGACCCAACTCGGCGCCCTGGATTTGGGTATCGAGCGCTTGTTCGGCAGCACGTAGCTTGTCTGCAGCCGCGTCGACTTCTTCAAGCAGTTGTTCGAGTCTTTCGATCGTGTTGGACAAACTTTGGTCGAGCGCACTTTGCACGGGTTGACAAAGCGCTTGAATCAGCTTTTGCAGGGTGACCGGATTGGCCACAGGGAGCAGGGATTCCAGGCTGACCATGCTGACTGGGCTCAGGTCCGATGGCTGTCTTGGAGGCTCATCGATTCAACAAACTCCGATGTTGTGCTTGCTCAAAACCTTGGCCAAATAGCGGCCGGTATGGCTTTGCGCTTGATCGGCAAGCTCCTCCGGTGTGCCGCAAGCCACAAGCTGACCGCCTGCCTCGCCGCCCTCTGGACCGAGGTCGATGACCCAGTCCGCAACCTTGATCACGTCCAGATTATGCTCGATCACGACCACCGTGTTGCCATGATCGCGCAGCTGACTGATCACTTTCAGAAGCAGATCGATATCGTGGAAATGCAGTCCGGTGGTCGGCTCATCGAGAATGTAAAGGGTTTTACCGGTATCGCGTTTGGAAAGCTCTTGTGAGAGTTTTACCCGCTGCGCCTCGCCGCCTGACAAGGTAGTAGCGCTTTGTCCGAGCCGTACATAGGCCAGGCCCACATCGATGAGGGTTTGCAAGCGGCGCTCGATACCTGGTACCGCCTGAAAAAAGGCATGCGCCTGCGCCACGGTCATTTGCAAGACCTGCGCGATATTCATACCTTTGTAGCGCACTTCAAGGGTTTCGCGGTTGTATCGCTTGCCTTCGCAGACTTCACAGGGCACGTAAACATCGGGCAGAAAGTGCATTTCAACCTTGAGAACGCCATCGCCTTCGCAGGCATCGCATCGGCCCCCGCGCACGTTGAAGGAAAATCGTCCGGGACCGTATCCGCGCTCGCGCGCAAGCGCTGTTTCGGCAAACAAATCGCGAATCGGTGTAAACAGGCCGGTGTAGGTTGCGGGGTTGGACCGCGGTGTGCGTCCAATCGGACTCTGGTCAACCGCAATCACCTTGTCGATCGCATCAAGCCCATCGATCGCCCGATGCGCTGCCGGCTCGGGTCCGGCGTGGTGCAGTTTGCGCGCCACTGCGGCATACAAGGTGTCGTTGACCAGGGTTGATTTGCCTGAACCCGACACGCCGGTGACGCAAACCAGCAGCCCTAGCGGAATCTCAACATCGATGTGCTTGAGGTTGTTGCCAGAGGCTCCCAGGACCCGCAGCTTTGCTTCCGAGGGTTTGCGACGTTGCTCGGGCAGGGCAATGACCCGCCGCCCGCTAAGGTACTGGCCGGTCAACGAATCGGGATGCTCGCAGATGTCCCTTGGGCTGCCCTGGGCAATCACCATCCCGCCATGTTCTCCGGCTCCGGGGCCCATATCGATGACATGATCGGCACTGAGAATCGCGTCCTCATCATGCTCGACCACCATGACGGTGTTGCCAAGGCCACGCAAATGCTTAAGGCTCGCAATCAGGCGGTCATTGTCGCGCTGATGTAAGCCGATCGATGGCTCATCGAGCACATACATCACGCCGGTGAGTCCGGAGCCGATTTGCGAGGCGAGGCGGATGCGTTGCGACTCGCCGCCCGAGAGCGTTTCAGCCGAACGATCAAGGCTGAGGTATTGCAAACCCACGTTGTTCAAAAAGCGCAGACGGGTTGCGATTTCGCGCAGGATTCGCGATCCGATTTGCGCTTTGGCCCCGGGTAACTGGACCGATTCGGCCCAGGCCGAGGCCTGTTGCAAGGTCCATGAGGAGATCTCCCAGATCCCATGATCAGCATGTCGCGGCCCCACCCGCACATGCCGCGCTTCCGCGCGCAACCTTGTGCCTGCGCAAGCCTGACATCCCCGGCTTGCCCGCAGTTTGGCAAGCTCCTCGCGCACCGCAGAGGCGTCGGTTTGCTTCCAGCGTCGCTCAAGACTCGGGAGCACGCCTTCAAACCCGCCATGACCCTGCAGCACCGCTTGTTGCAGCGGCGCCTTGAGTTTCTCCCAGGGTTCATCCAGGCTAAAGCGAAGTTCCTGCGCAAGGCTTTGCAAGGCCTTGAAGGCTGTGGCGTTACGCCGGTCCCAACCGGCAATGGCACCCGATGCGAGGCTCAAGTTGGGAAACTGCACCACCCGGCTCGGGTCGAAAAAGCCCTCGATGCCCAAGCCGTCGCAACTCGGACAGGCTCCGGCTGGGTTGTTGAAGGAAAATAGCCGGGGTTCGAGTTGCTTTAAGGCATGTCCGCATTGGGGGCAGGCAAAGCGATTGGAAAAAAGGCTTCCCTCTTCTTGCGGTGATTCCATGGGTACCAGCAAAGCCCTTCCGTCAGCGTGCAAGAGGGCGGTTTCGAGCGATTGCGAAAGTCGCGCGCTGGCGTCGGCTGTGATTTTGAGCCGGTCAACAACAATATCGATAGCATGGCGTTGATTGCGTGCCAGCACCGGCGCCTGATCGAGGTCGTGGATGTAGGCTTTGCCCTGCTCGCTGCGCACGCGCACGCGCACAAAGCCTTTGGTGCGTAAATCCTCAAAAAGCGCTTGATGCTCACCTTTGCGTTCGATCACCTGGGGCGCAAGCACCAGCATGCGTTGCCCTTGGTACTGGGCGAGCAGGCTGTCGACCATTTGAGCGACCGTCTGGGCTTCAAGCACCTGATCCGGGTGAAAGGGGCAGTAAGGTGTGCCCGCTCGTGCAAACAGCAAGCGCAGGTAGTCGTGAATCTCGGTCACGGTGCCGACGGTCGATCGCGGGTTGTGGCTTGAGGCTTTCTGTTCGATGGCAATCGCGGGTGAAAGACCCTCAATCGCGTCCACCTCGGGTTTTTCCATCAACTGCAAGAACTGGCGCGCATAGGTTGAGAGCGACTCGACATAGCGTCGCTGACCTTCAGCGTATAAGGTGTCAAAGGCCAGCGAACTTTTGCCCGAACCTGACAGTCCGGTGATCACCACCAGGGCATCGCGGGGGATTTCGAGGCTGATGTTGCGCAGATTATGGGTGCGAGCGCCGCGTATGCTGATGCTGTTCATGGACCGTGTGCTGAGTGCAATCGGCTAATATAGCCCGAGCCGTATCCTAGGAGCTATGGATCACCTCAAGGAACCCATGACGCCGCTTGAGCGTCGGGTCAGTCTCACACTGGCAAATGTCTTTGCGCTACGCATGCTGGGATTTTTCATCGTGCTGCCGGTGCTTGCCGAGTACGCTCGAACACTGCCCGGCGGTGAGCAAGGCTTGCTTGTCGGCATGGTGATGGGTGCCGCCGGATTGGCGCAGGCCTGTTTGCAAATTCCGATGGGTTGGGCCTCGGACCGTTTTGGCCGCAGGCTCGTGATTGCGATTGGCTTTGGCTGCGTCATAGTCGGCGCCCTGATCTGTGCACAGGCTGCAGATCTTTACAGCATGATCGCCGGCCGGCTGCTCCAGGGCTGCGGAGCGGTGTCGGCGGCGATTTCGGCGCTGGTTTCTGACCATACGCGCGAGAGCCAGCGCACCAAGGCGATGGCGATGATCGGGATTTCAATCGGATTGTCCTTTATGGTTTCGCTCGGTCTGGCGCCCTGGCTCTACGCGCAAGGCGGTATGGCAGGCATCTTCTGGCTCACCGCAGTGCTTGCGGTGCTAGCGGTGGCGATGGTGATGAGCGTGCCCGCCGCAGCGCGTCGTGACAATCGCTCAACCGTGCACGACAACCCCGCTCTTGGCAACGGCGTCGGCGTGCCGCCGCAGCCGGCACTTTGGACGGCGTTAAAGCTGGTGCTAAGCCACCCAAAGCTTTGGCGTCTTGACTTGGGTATTTTTGTGCTCAATGCGGTACAGATGGCAATGTTTGTGGTGGTTCCCGGGTTTCTGGTCCGCAGCGCAGCGCTCGCTTTATCCGAGCATTGGCGGCTTTATCTGCCGGTGGTCTTTCTTTCCTTTTTGATTGCCATGCCCATGCTCAAACGCAGCGAGCAAAAATCGCAGTTGCATCAGCTCATGCGTGCCGCAATCGGCATGCTTCTTTTTGTACAGGCCGCGTGGCTTGTGCTGTGGATCATGCTTCCGCAAGAGCATGCACTTTTGTGGATCGCTGCAGCGCTCTTGCTTTTTTTCGTCGGCTTTAATGTGCTTGAGGCCAGCTTGCCCTCGCAGGTTTCAAAGCTTGCCGATCCCGCGCTTCGCGGCACGGCGCTTGGCGCATTCAACACCGCTCAATCGCTCGGACTTTTTGCAGGCGGTGCAATCGGTGGATGGCTAGCCGGCGTTGCAGCGCCGCAAACCGTGTTTGTCTTTTGTGCGATCCTGTTGTTTGTCTTGCTTGTGGTGGCAGGAAGGCAAGGTTTTTCAAGCCTTCCGCTACACACAGGGCCCTGAAGCATCGCTTGCTCCGATGATGTTTCGGGCTAACGCTGAACTTTTTTGGAGAATTGACTATGGCATCCGTTAATAAAGTCATCCTGGTCGGGAATCTTGGCCGTGATCCTGAAACCCGTTATTCGCCCGATGGCGCTGCAATCACGAATGTCTCGATTGCAACCACATCGGCTTGGAAAGATAAAACCAGCGGCGAGCGCAAAGAAGAGACCGAATGGCATCGCGTGGTCTTTTACGGGCGACTCGCCGAAATAGCCGGTGAGTATTTGAAAAAAGGGCGATCGCTCTATGTCGAAGGTCGTCTGAAAACGCGCAAATGGCAGGACAAAGAGGGTGTGGAGCGTTACACCACTGAAATCGTAGCCGACCAGATGCAAATGCTCGGCAACCGCGACACGCCAGCGGGACTATCGGGCCCATCTGACGAGGGCTACGGTGCCTCGCAGACGGCGCAATCGTTCAGCGCCCCAGCTGCTTCAGGCTCCTCAGGCAACGCGCAGCGCAAGCCGGCAACCAGCCTGTCAGAGATTGACGACGACATTCCCTTCTGAGCCCGGCTTGATGCAGGGGCAAGGGCATGTCCCTGCATCATCATCGAGTTTGTATAATGATGGGTTGCGAAGAAGCTGCACTTCGGTTTTTTGTGGGTCTGGTTTGGCCACCATTTGAAAACCGTTTCACCGATTGTTTTCCCCATCTGAAAACGCTCCAAAAGACAAAGCCCACTGCTATGCCTATTTATGCCTACAAGTGCGCTGACTGCGGCTTTGAGAAAGACGTCATCCAGAAGTTCTCCGATGCGCCGCTCAGCACCTGCCCTGCTTGTGGAGCGCAAGCCTTCTCCAAACAACTGACAGCTCCTGCTTTTCAATTGAAGGGATCGGGTTGGTACGTCACCGATTTTCGCGATGGCGGAAGGAAAAAAGCCCCCGATTCGCAGGCAAGCGAGGACAAGGGCGGTTCAGATGGCAAGACCGAAGATGCGGGCACAACGGCCAAGCCCGAAGCGGCTGAGGCCAAGGCCGATCAGGGCGCAAATGGCGAGAAGTCCAAAACATCGAAGCCTGAATCGGCAACACAGCAAGCTTTGCCTGCGTCCGGTGCCGGAAAGTCCCCTGCGCCGGCCCCAAGCAGCGCATCGGCCTCTTCGTCAACCGCAGCGAGCAGCTGAGGTTGGCGACTAGCGCCGGCTGAAGGCTTCAAACAAAGGGCGGGCCATGTTCAAGAAATACTTTATCGCCGGACTTCTGGTTTGGTTGCCGCTGATCATTACGATTTGGATCATCGAGCTGGTTGTCGACACGCTCGATCGGACCATCGTTCTGTTGCCGCCGCAACTTCAGCCGCAGGGTTTGTTCGGGTTCTCGATTTACGGCGCGGGCGCGGTCTTCGCTTTGGTCATCATTCTGGTAACCGGGGTTTTTGCAGCCAACTTCCTTGGCGCGCGGATCGTGCGTGTCTGGGAGTCCTTGCTCAACCGCATTCCGGTGGTGCGCTCGATTTATTCGGCTGTCAAGCAAGTCAGTGACACGGTTTTTTCAGATAGCGGACAAGCGTTTCGCAAGGCTTTGTTGGTCCAGTACCCGAGGGCTGGGGTGTGGACAATTGCCTTTCAAACCGGCCGGCCTTCGGCGGAACTCGAGTCCCATCTCCACGACAATATGGTCTCGGTTTATGTGCCGACCACACCCAATCCCACCTCCGGGTTTTTTCTGGTCATGGACCGCAAAGAGGTGATTGAGCTTGATATGAATGTTGATGAGGCCCTCAAGTACGTGGTTTCGATGGGTGTGGTGCCGCCCTCAAACTGGCAGACTCCCGAAGCTGCGTCAAAGGCCAACTGAAGTTAGGACGACTTGTATGCGTACGTGTTACACCGGTCTGGTTTGTGCCGATCAGCTTCAAGAAGTCGTCAGCTTGTTCGGATGGGTTCACAGACGTCGTGATCATGGCGGCGTGATTTTTATCGATCTTCGCGACCGTGAGGGCCTGGCCCAGGTGGTCTGTGACCCCGATCGGCCCGAGATGTTTGCCGCAGCCGAAAGGGTGCGCAATGAGTTTTGTCTGCGGATCAAGGGTTTGGTGAGGCGACGGCCAGAAGGCACCGAAAACGTCGCCTTGCGAAGCGGCGAAATCGAGATCTTGTGTCATGAACTCGAGATCCTGAACGCCTCGGTCACGCCGCCGTTTCAGCTTGACGATGAGAATTTGTCGGAAACCACAAGGCTCACGCATCGGGTGCTCGATTTGCGTCGCCCAGCTATGCAAAACAATTTGATGCTTCGCTACAAGGTGGCAATGGCCGTGCGCCGCTTCCTTGACGCGGAGGGGTTCATCGATATCGAAACACCGATGCTTACCAAAAGCACCCCGGAAGGTGCCCGCGATTATCTGGTGCCTTCAAGGGTTCATGCGGGCGAGTTTTTCGCCCTGCCGCAATCGCCGCAGCTCTTTAAACAATTGCTGATGGTTTCAGGTTTCGATCGCTACTATCAGATCACCAAGTGTTTCCGCGACGAGGATTTGCGCGCTGATCGGCAGCCTGAGTTCACCCAAATCGACTGTGAGACATCCTTTCTCGGCGAACAGGAAATCCGGGATTTGTTCGAGACGATGATTCGCGTGGTTTTCGAGCAGGCCATTGATGTGAGGCTGCCTCACCCCTTCCCGGTGATCAGCTATCAGGAGGCGATGCGCCGTTTTGGTTCCGATAAGCCTGATCTTCGGGTCAAGCTTGAGTTCACCGAACTCACCGACGTGATGAAAGACGTGGCCTTCAAGGTGTTTAGCGATGCAGCCCAACAAAGCGACGGCCGCGTGATTGCGCTTCGGGTGCCTGCGGGTGCAACAATCAGCCGATCTGAAATCGATACCTATACGCAATTTGTATCGATCTACGGTGCCAGGGGGTTGGCCTGGATCAAGGTTAACGACCTGAGCAAGGGTCGCGAGGGTTTGCAATCGCCCATCGTCAAGAATTTGAACGATGCTGCCATCGAAGCGCTCCTGAGTCGAAGTCAGGCTGCCGACGGTGACATCTTGTTTTTCGGCGCTGACAAAGCCAAAGTGGTCAACGATGCAATGGGTGCCTTGCGGGTCAAGATTGGACATTCGGACTTTGCAAAGGCCAACCAATTGTTCGAAGAGGCCTGGCGCCCGCTATGGGTGGTCGATTTTCCGATGTTTGAATACGACGAGCCGTCGCAGCGCTGGAGTGCCTGCCATCACCCCTTTACCGCGCCTAAAGACGGGCATGAGGATTACCTTGCAAGCGATCCAGGTCGAGCGCTTGCAAAGGCTTATGACATGGTCTTGAACGGCTGGGAAATCGGCGGTGGATCGGTGCGTATTCATCGTGAAGCGGTGCAATCCAAAGTCTTTCGAGCGCTTCAAATCGATGCTGAAGAAGCTGCTGCGAAATTCGGGTTTTTGCTCGATGCGCTTCAATACGGGGCACCGCCCCATGGGGGCATTGCCTTCGGTCTGGACCGGATTGTGACCATGATGTCCGGCGCCGAATCGATCCGGGACGTGATTGCTTTTCCGAAAACGCAGCGTGCGCAATGCTTGCTGACCGATGCCCCAAGTGCGGTGGACGAAAAGCAGCTGCGCGAACTGCACATCAGGCTACGATCCAATGCCCTATAAAATTCCCGAATCGGTCCTCGTTATCTTGCACACGCCCAGTCTGAACGTGCTCGTGCTCGAACGTGCTGATCGACCGGGGTTCTGGCAGTCGGTTACCGGCAGCAAGGCGCACTGGGGTGAGCCGCTGTGGCAGACCTGTGTGCGCGAAGTCAAAGAGGAAACCGGCGTGACGATCGACGCCGCGGCCTTGATCGACTGGGAACAACAAAATCGCTATGAAATTTACCAGCTCTGGCGGTATCGCTATGAGCCTGGCGTCACCCACAATACCGAGCATGTTTTTTCATGTTGTGTGCCGGAAGATACTGCGGTTGTGATCTCGCCGCGCGAGCACTTGCGCTTCGAATGGCTTGAGCAGGATCGGGCGGCCAGGCGTTGTTTTTCACCGAGCAATGTGGAGGCGATTGAGCAATTGCATCGCCGCTTTACAGCCTAGACGATGCCTCGTGTTGCTCCGCTGCCGTGAAGCAGTGCATTGCTAGCCCGGGTCGCGCAGCCTCAAGGCTTTGCTGCCCACCGTTTTGGGGCGATTAGCTCTTCGCTGCGTGATCATGCATGCGCTGGTTGAACTCAGAAGCGAGGGGCTTTATTGTCCCTTAGGCGATTTTTATATCGATCCATGGCGTCCTGTGCAGCGCGCGGTGATTACCCATGCCCATGCAGATCATGCGCGAAGCGGCCACCAGCACTACCTTGCCCACAGCGATGCGGCAGACATCATGCGAACAAGGCTTGGCCGTAAGTTATCGCTACAACTTTTGAAATACGGCGAGCGCCTGAAGCTAGGCGAAATCGAGCTGAGTCTGCATCCTGCAGGACATGTGTTGGGATCTTCGCAAGTCAGGCTCAGCCACAAGGGTAATGTGTGGGTGATCTCGGGAGATTACCGGGTGCAGGCCGACGCCAGTTGCGAGGCTTTTGAGCCGGTCCTTTGCGATGTTTTTGTCACAGAGTCAACCTTTGCCTTGCCGATTTATCGCTGGGAGCCGCAGGCGCAGGTGATCGACCAAATCAGTGCATGGTGGCAAAACAATGCTGCAAACGGTCTATATTCTGTACTTTATACCTATGCGCTCGGAAAGGCACAGCGCCTTGCGATGGCTTTGCCGGAGGGCCCGGTCTGGGTTCATCCGGCCGTGGATGCGATGCATCACTGTTATCGTCTGGCGGGCCGGAAAATTCCTGCTAGCCCATGTTGGGACAGCAACCATAAACCGCCGGCAGGAAGCTTGATTCTTGCTCCGCCGGCAAGCGCAGCTTCGGCCGTGTTCTCAAAACTGGGTGCTTACGAAGATGCTTCGGTGTCGGGCTGGATGCGCTTAAGAGGTATCCGAAGGCGTCGTGCGCTCGATCGTGGCTTTGTCATTTCGGACCACGCCGATTGGCCAGGCTTGCTATGGGCGGTTCGCGAAACTGGCGCGCAAAGCGTATTCGTGACCCATGGGCAGGTTGATGTGCTGGTGCGTTATCTCAACGAGCAAGGCTTTGAGGCAGCACCGCTTCGCGCAACAGCCTGGGGCGAGGATGCATCGTGACGACGAGCCGCGTTTTGGCTGCTGATGAGGGTTTGATCTGGTTTGCCTCGGTGCTCGAGGCCATCGATCAGTCCAATGCCCATTCGCATAAAACCGCGGTGCTCAAGGCTTGCTTTCGCGAGGGAATTCAACAAGCCAGGCAAGAGGATCTCGCTTGGCTGGTCTATTTTCTTGCCGGGGGCAAGCTGCCAAAAAGGCTGCGCAGCGCGCTGCTAAGACAGGCTGCGATGCAGGCAAGCGGCTTGTCCGAGTGGCTTTTTGAAGCTTGTTACGCTCACGCAGGTGATCTGGCTGAAACGATTGCCCACTGCGTTGGGAACGCATCCACGCAAGCTGTTGCGCCCGATGCGAGCAAGCGCAAGACAAGCGAAGCGCTCAGGTCAGGCTTAAGCCTGCATCAGTGGATCACCGAAGGCTTTCTCGCGATTGCTGATGCGCAGCCCGACATCCAAAGCGCCTGGCTAATCGATCAGTGGCAGCGCCACGATCACGCGAGCCGTTTTGCGATCAATAAAATCATCACCGGCGGTTTTCGCATCGGCGTTTCGCGAGCCTCGGTTCTGAAGGCGCTAGCTGCGGCCTGTGATCTTGATCCCCAGCTGCTGGCGCAACGCTTCATGGGCTGGATGCTGGAGCTCCCTTCGGCCGCGCGTTTTACCAGCTTAATCCTTGATTCCGGAGCCGATGGATCCGATGAGCGGCCCTTGCCCTTTTGCCTTGCTCAGAGCATGGACGATGACTGGCAGGCCATGGGCGATTCAAGATCCTGGCAGCTCGAGTGGAAATGGGATGGCATACGGGTGCAATGGATCGCAGGCCATCAGCGCAGTTACCTTTGGTCGCGTGGTGAGGAACTGATCAGCGAGCAGTTTCCCGACCTCGGGCTTGAGCATTTCCATGGGCTTATACCAGTCGGCACAATTATCGATGCGGAGCTTTTGGCCTGGGATGAGCAGGCGCAAAGGATTGCGGGCTTTGCCGATTTGCAAGTGCGTCTGAACCGGAAAACCCTCGGTGCTGCCTTTTTGCGATCGCATCCGGTGCGGCTGATGGCCTACGATTTGCTGCGACTTGGTTCGACGGACTTAAGACATGAGCCTTTGCGCGATCGCCGCGAGAAGCTTCATTCACTGCTGCAAGCCACATCGTCGGCGTTCCTGATCTCGCCCGGTTTTTCGCTATTGCGATGGTCGGATTTACAGCCGCTGCGTCAACAGGCACGCGATGCGCGAGCCGAAGGGCTGATGCTTAAGCATGCTGAAAGTCCTTATATCGCAGGCCGCTCTAGAACGTATACTGCAAATGCTGGGCGTAGCGGCTGGTGGAAGTACAAGCTTGATCCTTTCACGGTGGATGCTGCCTTGATTTATGCGCAGGCAGGCCATGGCAGGCGCGCTAATTTGTATACCGATTACACCTTTGCAGTCAGAGGCCCGCAAGGCTGGTTGAGCCTGGCAAAAGCCTACTCAGGGCTGAGCGACGCTGAGATTCGCGAGGTTGACGCAAGGATTCGAAAAACGACCGTCGAACAATTCGGGCCGGTTCGGGTGGTCGAGCCGACGATGGTATTTGAAATCGCCTTTGAATCGATCGCTCCGAGCAAGCGCCACAAGGCAGGGCTTGCCTTGCGCTTTCCACGCATGCTGCGCTGGCGTAAGGACAAAACCGTCGAGGAGGCCGACTCGATCGACAAGCTTCACGAGCTGCTAAGCATACTTAACCGATGAAGCAGCAGGGCATGGCGATCGTTGGCGTGGATTTCACAAGCGCTCCGAGCGCGCGCAAGCCTATCGTGGTCGCTCGCGCCTGGCTTGAGCGAGAGGTATCGCAGGCGACCTGCGCTGATTCTACCGATCCATGGATTTTAACGATCAAATCCATTGATCGTTATCATGATTGGGAGTCCTACGAGAGCTTTCTGGCAACCCCGGCAAAAAACGACGATCAGTTCAGCCAAAGCGCATGGTTAATGGGCGGCTTTGATTTCCCCTTTGGCTTACCCAAAGCGCTTCTCAAGGCCTGGCAGTGGGATCGGCTCGATTATCGGCAGATCGCTGAGCGCTTTTCGGAGCATGACCGGCATTATTGGGTGAATCGCTTAAAGGCCTTTTGCGATGCACGTGCCGTCGGCGACAAGTTTGCACATCGTGCCTGCGATTATCCTGCCGGATCAAGTCCGTCGATGAAATGGGTGAATCCACCGGTTGTATTCATGTACCGCGAGGGCTTCAAGCGCCTCATCAAAGCGCAATGGCTGCTGCCGGGCTTTGAATCGCTTGAGACTTCGGCTGCAAGCACCGCAGCGCCGATCGCTGCGCAACATGAGGTGTTCGCTTCACCGCTTGTTGCTGAGCAAACGGAGGGGTGTACCTCACCGCTTGCGCTTGCGCTTGAGGCTTACCCCGGACACCTGGCAAGGCTAGCGATAGGTCGTGCATCGTATAAGTCCGACAGTCATACCCAAGACCCCGCAAGGCGCGCTATGCGCGAGACCATGCTGGAGCGCTTGGCGGCCGCATTGCCTTTGCGCTTTTGCATGCCGCCCTCGCAGCGTGATGCGATGATCGACGATGGGCGCGGCGATAGCATCGATGCCTGGCTGTGCGCGATCCAGGCTGCCTGGGCGGCGACAAAAGGTCCACCACGGTGGGGCGCAGCGCCCGATGCGGATCCTACAGAGGGTTGGATTGCATCGCTTGATCTGGCCCGGTTTTTCGCGGGCTAGATCATGCGGCGAATCACTGCGGCGCTTCGCGACAGCATCAAGGATTACTTTGCTTTACGCGGTTGGACCCCGCTTGCCTTTCAGCGCGAGACCTGGCGCGCGATAGCCCAAGGCAAAAGCGGCTTGGTTCATGCACCGACCGGCATGGGAAAAACGCAGGCGATTTGGCTTGGGGCATGCATGCACTGGCAGGCCCACTTCGCAAATCGCCAGGCGGCGCTTCAAGGGCTGTCGCTTCAAGGGCCGGCGCTGCTTTGGATCACACCGATGCGTGCCCTTGCAAGCGATAGCCTGGCAGCGCTGCGTGAGCCTTTTGCGCAAACCCCTTGGGCCGATCGTTTCACGGTTGCGATGCGCACCGGGGATACCCCAAGCGCTGAACGCAAGCGCCAGGAGCGGCGATGGCCCTTTGCGCTCATCACAACCCCCGAGAGCCTTTGCCTGATGCTCTCGCGTACCGATGCGCTGCAAACCCTGGGCAACGTGCGCTTTGTCATCGTCGACGAATGGCACGAGTTGCTCGGTAGCAAGCGCGGGGTTTTGCTGCAGCTGGCGCTGGCCTGGTTACGCGGTCATTTTGCCCATCCGCTGCAGGTCTGGGCCTTGTCGGCGAGCTTGGGTAACTTGGAGGAAGCTGCGCGGGTGCTGATTCCCGAGCAGGCCTGCATGATCAGCAGCAAAAGGCCCAAGCCGATTGCGGTGGATTGTTTATTGCCCGCGGCGTCATCTCGACTTGCCTGGGCCGGCCATCTGGGTTTGGCGATGTGTGAGCAGCTTGCCCAAAGCCTTGATGGTTGCAAAAACGCGCTTGTTTTTACCAATACGCGTTCGCAAGCTGAGCTCTGGTACCAGGCCTTGCTTGAAGCGCGTCCGCAGTGGGCCGGATGCATCGCCTTGCACCATGCTTCGCTGGATCTAACGGTCAGACGCTGGGTGGAGCAAGCGCTCAAGGCGGGCCAATTGTCGGTGGTGGTCTGCACCTCAAGCCTGGATTTGGGCGTTGATTTTTCTCCGGTCGAAAAAGTGATTCAGATCGGATCGCCTAAGGGCGTGGCGCGCCTGATGCAGCGCGCCGGACGATCCGGCCATCAGCCAGGGGCGAAAGCAAGCCTTACGATCGTGCCCACGCATGCGCTTGAAGTGATTGAGGCCGCTGCGGCAGCCGACGCCTTATCGCGGCGCGAGCTCGAATCGAGAAAGCCGCCGCTGCGGCCGATGGATGTGCTTGTTCAATTTCTTGTCACACTAGCCTGCGGACCGGGCTTTGATGCGCAGCACCTTTATGCGATCGTGCAAAAGACTGCATCGTTTGCCGATTTATCGCGCAAGGACTTTGACTGGGCCTTGCAGTTTGTACACCGGGGCGGCGAGAGCTTGCGAGCCTATCCGGATCATCATCGGGTTGCGCAAGCCGACGACGGACGATGGCGCGTGCAGCGCGCCGATCTGATCCGCCGGCATCGGATGAACATGGGTACCATCCTCAGCGACGCATCGATTCAGGTCAAGATGATGCAAGGCGCAAGACTTGGCAGCGTTGAGGAAAGCTTCATCTCAAGGCTGCGCCGGGGCGATTGTTTTATCTTTTCAGGACGGTTGCTTGAATTGGTTCGGCTTCACGACATGACCGCTTATGTGCGCAAGGCACGCGGCACCAAGGCCGCAGTACCGCGATGGAATGGCGGCAAAATGCCGCTTTCGCTCGAAATGTCAAAGGCCTTGGCGCGATGCCTTGATGAAGCCCGAAAGGACCGTTACGAAGGCGATGCCATGCGCTGGGCCAAACACTTGCTTGAGCTCCAGGCGAAAGTTTCAGCCTTGCCGGATGCAAACCGTTTGCTGATTGAAAGTTACCGTTCGCGCGATGGTTATCACTGGTTCTTTTATCCGCTGCAGGGCCGGCAGGTGCACCTGGGTTTGGCCACCTTGCTGGGATGGCGCCTGGCACGCGAGCGTCCCCGAAGCTTTTCGATCGCGGTGAACGACTACGGCTTTGAAATGCTGAGCGCCGAACCCCTTGAGCAATCGCAATGGCTTGACCCCAGCTTGTGGCGTGCCGAATCCTTGGCCTCCGATGGCATGGAGAGCTTCAACGCCAGCGAATTGGCGCAGCGACGATTTCGCGAGATCGCGCGCGTTGCAGGACTTGTGCAGCAGTCCTATCCGTCGCGTCAGGCAAGCGCAAAACAGCTGCAAGCTTCATCGAGCCTTTTCTGGGAGGTGTTTAATCGTTATGATCCTGATAACTTGTTGCTCGACCAGGCAAGGCGTGAAGTCCTGGACCATGAACTCGAGCACCAAAGGCTTGAAGACGCCTTGCTCAGGATCAATCAACAAAGCATGCACTGGCAGCCGATTGAGCGACTCTCACCCTTTGCCTTTCCCTTGATGCTTGAGCGATTGCGCGAAAGCCTGAGCAACGAAAAACTTCAGCAGCGACTCGCCCGCATGATTGCCGAGCTCAGCGCCTGATGCAAACCCCCGACAACCGACCGCCGGCCGGCGTTTTTGTGCTTGGCGATCTCTGGCTCTGGCCAGGCTTTGCGGTATCAAGACCAGCCCAGGCCCAGCTGATGGTCGCCGATGTGCATTTGGGTAAGGCAGCAAGCTTTCGCGCCCAGGGTGTACCGGTCCCTGAGCAGGTGACGCAGGAAAGTCTCGACCGACTCAGCGCCTTGATTGAGGCAAGCCAGGCCAGCGCTCTGATTGTGCTCGGCGACCTGGTCCACGACTCTAGGGGGTTATCACTTTTGTTGCCCTTGTGGCTAAGCTGGCGCCAGCAACACCCACAGATTGAGGTCAAGCTGGTTCTCGGAAACCACGACCTCAAAAGCCCCTCGGCCGCGCTAGCCCGCGCTTTACCAGGGGTGCTGATGCTGCAAGCGCCCTATGCCGATCAGGCGCTTTACCTGGCACACGAAGCCGATTCCCTGCTTGACGATTCGCTGCCCGAAATCACCGGCCGCGATGCGATGCCGGTGTCAGGACTTTGCGGTCATGAACATCCGGTTGTGTCGATTCCTGATCCGGTGCTCGCCAAACGAATTCGCAGGCCTTGCTTTTATCTGGACGACAGGCGCATCTTGCACCTGCCTGCCTTCGGATCGTTTACCGGCGGCCATCCGATTCGTCTGGACCGTTGCGAACGCCTTTTTGTGGATGTTTTTGCGAGCGTTGAAGAGCTATCGCCCAGGGCGCTGCGACAAAGGCAAGCGAAGTTTCGCTAATGGCGCTGTGCATCAAGGCTCGAGCGAACACAAGCAGTGCGCCTGCGCTGACCAGCGTTCCTGGCTTCCAAGCCATTGCACGGCCCACTGTCCCTCGCGATAAAGTTCGCCAAGCAGCCCTTTGACAGGGTCCTGGGACAGGGTCAACTCAGGCACTGGATGGGCGCTGCGCAAACCGGCGCTTTGAAGCATGGCGCCGAACCAGCGTCTTAGCCATTGGCCAAAGCGCGAGCCTTCCGACTTCAGATATCGCACCGCAAGCGCATCGGCTGACTTGCGCCGATTTTTGCTTACAGCGCTTGAGTCGGCTTGCCCGCTGGACTGCTTTGCCTCGGCGAGAAGATTGCGGCTGGCGAGAATCGCTGCATCGAGCCCACCGAGTTCGTCAACCAGTTGATGCGCTTTGGCTTGCGTACCGGACCAGATTCTTCCGCGGGCGAGCAGGTCAATTTGTTCCTTGGATTGGCCTCTTGCCTTGGCTGTGAGTTCGATAAAGTCTTTGTAAATATGCTGAATTCGGCTCTCGATCAGTGATTTCATGCGGGGGTCGAGATCGACCCGCGGGTCATAGCCGCCGGCCAGCCAATGACTTTGATAACCGCCGGTGCGAATCGACAGTTTGTCCATCAGGCCTTGAGCGGTCGGCAGTAAACCATAGACACCGATTGAGCCGGTAATGCTGCTTGGGTGGGCAATGATTCGGTCGGCTGACAAGGCGATCCAATAGCCGCCGGATGCGGCCAAATCGCCCATGGACACTACAACCGGCTTGCCGGTTTGGCGAAAAGCCTCGAGGGCCTGGCGAATAAACTCGGAGCCCACCGCGCTTCCTCCGGGTGAGTCCACGCGCAGCACAAGCGCTTTGAGTTTTTCATCCTCGGCGGCTTTGCGAATTTTCTCCGCGGTTTCTCGTCCCCCCACGATTTGCGAACCGCTGCCCCGCTCACGGATCTCGCCTTCAACTACCAGGATACCGATGTGCTCATCGTCATCGTCGCTTTGCGATGCCACACGCGACGCATAATCGCTGGCGCTGATTTGCCGAAAGCTGCGGTAGGAGCTCTCTTTCACCCCCTCGCGGATCAGCCGCTCACGCAAATCCGGGTAGGCCATCAGACCATCCACCAGTTTCCAGTCAAGCGCCAGCGCGGCGGCGTCTCCGCCCTGTTCTTGCAGCGCACCGGGCAGACTTGCCATGATCGCCTCAACACGTCCTGCCTCAAGCCCTCTGGCTTTTTCGAGGTCGGCTGCATAGCGCTTCCAGAGATCGCCAATGACATGGGCCTCGGCTTGCAGCGACTGCGATGAGGGCCGGTTAGCGACCCAGGGTTCGGCGGCCGATTTGTATTCGCCCACGCGGATCAAGTGCGGGGTGATGCCGAGTCGATCGAGCGCATCGCGATAATAATTACGACGACGCCCAAAACCTTCGATGATCAACTCGCCCATCGGATGCATCAAAACCTCGTTGGCCTGGGATGCAATACGGTACTGACGCTGATCAAAGCGTGTTCCCCAGGCGATGATCGGCTTGCCGCTTTCCCGAAACCGGTTCAAAGCGATCGCAAGTTCATCCATGCTGGCAAGTCCACCGCCTTCAAAACCGTCGGTCAGCAGCAAAGCCTTGCTGATTTTCGGGTCCTTCGCAGCCTGCCTGAGACTTTCGACCAGAGTAGGCAAAACCACTTCACGTTGTTCGTCATCGACCCAATTCAGTAGCCATTGCTCTTTATCCTCGCTTGCTGCGGCCTCGACCAGGCGACCCTGAAGGCTGATCACAAGCACGGTCTTCTCCTGCAGGCTTGCCTCGTCCTGACCGAAGGCAAACCACAGGGCGCTGCCGACAAAGCCGAGAAAAAGCAGGTTCAAACTGATGCGGCGGGTGAGTTCGAGCACGCCGCCCAAACGCAGCGCAAACTGTTTTAATCGGTTCAACAAAACAACATCTCCTTCGGCGCAGCTTAAGGCGCCAAGCTAAGCATCCGTAGACCAGACCTTGCGGCCTTAAGCCCCATCTTAGGCAAAAGCGAGCTGCTTGAGCGCTTTCATGTCGTCAAAAAGGCAAATCGCCCCGGCCCCAAGCAAAGCTTGCGCCAAGCCAGCCGGCCTTGTGGCTGGCAAAAACCCGTAGACGGTTGCCCCCGCTGCCACACCGGCTTGCACACCGGTTGGTGAATCTTCAATCACCAGGCTGCGTGCGGGCTCAACACCCAGATGATGCGCTGCGGCCAAATAAACATCAGGTGCAGGCTTGGTTTGGGGCATTTCATGGCCGCTGAATACGCGCCCCTCAAACCAGGGTAGCAAGCCGGTTGTAGTTAACTGGAGTTCGATCTTTCTTCGGTCAGCGCCTGAGGCGCAAGCGATCCGGCCTTCAAATCGCGGAAAAAGCTCAGGCAAAGCGTCCTTGATGCCGGGCGTGGCTTGTACCTTTTCACGCAAGGCGATATCGCGCTGCTGCCGAAAGTGGGCAATCCAGGCCGCATCGGGAAGCTGCCCCGAATGCCTATGAATCAAGCCGAGTTGATGCTCAAGGGCACGACCCAAAAAGTGCTCGACACATGCATCAAAGCTCAAGGCCCATCCCAAATCATTGAGGCATTGCCTGAGCACGTCCAGTGTGATCGGCTCGCTGTCGACCAACACGCCGTCACAGTCAAAAAGAATAGCCTGATAAGGGATTTGCAGGGTCAAGAGCTATTCTTCTTGAATCGATGCCAAGCGCCTAATAAGGACCCGATGAGCCCGGGGTGAGCGGACTGCCTCGCATATCGGCAACCGCCGCCTTCGCTGCGGTGTTGAGCAAGGCGTTATCGGCGGCAATCGTAACGAGCTCAAACCCCCAGGCGATCGCCTGCTTGGCATAGTCGGTGGTTCCGCAATGAATACCCGGGTGCACGCCGTGTTTTTTGGCTGCGTTCAAGATGGTCTTGATCGCATCCACAATCGGCGGGTCGGTTTGATCAAGCTTTGGAATGCCGCCAAGTGAAAGTCCGAGATCCGAAGGTCCGATATAAATTCCGTCAAGCCCCGGCGTTGAGAGGATATCGTCAAGATTGTTGAGCGCTTGCTTGGTCTCGATCATTGCAATCGCCAGCACATGACGGTTTGATTCTTTCGCATAGTCCGCACCGGCATACCAAAGCGCACGCGTTGGCCCGAAGCTGCGATAACCATCCGGTGCGTAGCGAACCGCACCCACGAGCGCTTCGCACTCGGCCCTCGAATTGATCATCGGGCAAATAATTCCATAAGCGCCTGCATCCAGCATTTTCATGATGATCCCGGGTTCGTTCCATGGCACCCGGGCCAGCGGCGTCGCCTCTGAAATGCTGATGGCTTGCAACATCGGAACCGCATGGCTGTAGTCAATAAGGCCGTGTTGTAAATCGCAAGTCAGCGCATCCCATCCAGCCTGGGCCATGTTTTCAGTGGCAATCGAGCTGGGTATCCCCAGCCAGCCATTGATCACCGCTTTGCCTTGCTGCCATAAGGTTTTGACTTTGTTTTCACGCATGAAGGGCTCCCGGAGCTTTACATTGAGTGCTCGGATTATGCGTGCCTGAAGCGCTCTCGCCACACAAGCTGCAAATTGCAGGATTCCGGAATTCGTTATTGGGAAGCTGCTTTCCGGCTGCAAAGCAAAAATCAAGGCTTTCGCCATCCGGGCTTCAGGGCTCGCTCGACGAAAGCTATTGACAAGCCAATTCAAGCGTCTTAGCGTAAAGGCCATCGAGTCTGGAGTCGCTGCTAAAAGCGACAAAAAATAAAACACTCGATGCCGCGTTGGCGGTGCAAGGCTGACCGAATGCGCCAGCGTCAAAGTGTTGGGGTTGGATCTTGTTCATTGATTTACCCATAAGGAGGCACTCCATGTCTGAGCAATATCAAGGCCGGCGTCGTTTCATGCAGCGTTCGGCAAAGGTTTCGGCAGCCGCAGTGGCTGCGCCCTATGTCCATAGCTCGCGAGCCGCTGGCTCGCTTTCGATCGGTTTCTGGGATCACTGGGTACCCGGTGCCAACGACGCCACAACTGAGCTTGCGAAAGAGTGGGCCGCGAAGGAAAAAGTCGATATCAAAATCGACTACATCACCTCCCAGGGCAACAAGAACCTTCTCACCATTGCCGCTGAAGCCCAGGCTAAATCGGGTCATGATATTTTGGCTTTTCCGACCTGGCAGCCCGCCGATCAGGCCAAATTGCTTGAGCCTGTTGATGACATCATGGGCGATCTGATCAAAGAGCATGGCGCTGTCAACGGCACGGTGGAATACCTCGGAAAGGTTGGTGGGCGCTGGCTTGTCGTGCCGGCTACCGCAGGTAGCCAAATCAAAGGACCTTGCTCGCGCGTTGATTTCCTCAAGCAGCATGCCGGTATTGATATTAAAGCGATGTACGCCCCTGGGGGCCCGCCCAAAGCCGATAGCTGGAATATGGAAAATTTTTTGAAGGCTGCAGAGGCCTGTCATAAAGCTGGGGTGTCGTTTGGAATCGGCTACGGGCAGACATCCGATTCGGTCGATTCGGCCGGAGCTTTTTTCCAGGCCTTTGGCGCCACTTTGGTCGACGCCAAGGGCAACATCACGGTGAAGTCTGACGCGGTGCGACAGTGCCTGGACTACCTCAAGCGTCTGATGGCATTCTTGCCGGCCGATGTGCCGGCATGGGATGACGCATCGAACAACAAATGGCTGGTTTCGGGCAAGGGCGCTTTGATCATGAACCCGCCGAGTGCCTGGGCGGTGGCCAAACGCGATGCGCCACAAATTGCTGAGCAGCTCTGGACCCACGGCTTTCCCTTGGGACCCAAGGGACGTTATGCTCCCTTTTTGCCCTATTTCTGGGGTATCTGGAATTTCAGCAAGAACAAGTCAGCCGCCAAGAGCTTGCTGCGCCACCTGTCAACCCGACAAGCCGCTGAAAAAATGGTGGTGGCAAGCGCGGGCTACGACATTCCCGCGTTTGCAAATCTGACCACCTTCAAGACCTGGGCAGAGGCCGGGCCACCGGTTGGAACTTTGTACCATTATCCAAATCCGCATAACCATCAGACGCTGTCGATTGCTGCCTCGCCTGCGCCACCGAAGATTGCAGTTCAGATCTACACCCAGGGCATCATGACGAAGATGGTGGTGCGGCACTTCAAAGGTGAAGCGGCCGACAAAACCATCGGGTGGGCGGCCAGCGAGCTCGAAGGCTTCATGCGAAGCTAAAAGCCGCGACGGGCCGCGGTAATGCCGATTGCAGGGCAGCATGCAAGCCATGCGCCCTGCGCCTGTCATGTCGGATAACGAGGAGATACGGTGAGTGCTCATGGCCTTAGCTCGGGCGCACGCGCGCCGATGACCCTGGAGCGTTTGTTTCAGCGCAAATCAACCATCGCCTTTTTGATGGCGCTTCCGCTCATTCTGATTATCAGCCTCTTGGTGGTCTACCCGGCAGGCTATGCGATTCACCTCGCCACGCTGAACAAGAGCATGGAGCGCTTTGTGGGCTTGGGAAATTTCGAGTTTCTCTTTGGCCGGGAAACCTTCTGGATGGTGGTGAAGCAATCGGTGATTTTTGCGGTCACTGCAGTGATCTTCAAGGCATTTATCGGTTTTGTGGTGGCGCACTTTGTCCACAATATTCCCAGCAAAGGCCAACGCAAATGGCGCGGTATGCTGCTTGTCCCCTGGGTGATTCCGCCAGCGATGAGCACACTGGCTTGGTTATGGCTTTTTGATCCGTCCTACAGCGCCTTTAACTGGATTTTGGCAAAACTCGGCAGCGAGGCTATCCCGTGGACCGGCGAAACCGATTGGGCCCGCTTTTCGGTGATCCTGGTCAATATTTGGATCGGTGCACCTTTTTTCATGATCATGTATCTGGCGGCGCTGAAGTCGGTTCCTGACCAACTCTTTGAAGCCGCAAGTATCGACGGCGCAAACTGGTGGCAGCGGATTTGGTACATCACCTTGCCGATGATGCGAAACATTATCTCGATCACGGTCTTGTTTTCGCTGATCGTGACCTTTGCCAATTTCGACATTGTGAGGGTGCTCACAGCAGGCGGGCCGGTGGACACGACGCATGTCTTTGCCACCTGGGCTTTCAAAATCGGTATCGAAGGCGGCGACATACCTTTGGGTGCGACGGTGTCCTTGTTTATGGTTCCGATCCTGGGTATCGCTGCAGTTTTTATCCTTCGCGATATCAACAAGCGCGGAAATGAGGCCTGAAATCATGAACACAGTGAGCACAAGTCTTCCGGTGCTGAGTTATGGGAGCATGTCGCGCGATCGAAAGCGGGCGCTTTGGTGGTCATATTTTTTTCTCGTGGTTTTTGCCATCTTTTTCTTGACGCCGCCGATTTACATGCTGGTGACGTCCATGAAAACCAGCGCTGAAATTTCCGCAGCCACCAGTCCCTGGATTGTGCAATCTCCGACCTTCAAGAATTATATCGGTTTGCTCACGGATCCGGTCTTTCTGGGTTTTTTTCGTAACTCGGCGCTGGTCTCGCTGATCGTGGTGATGATCACCATGGTGGTCAGTGTGCTGGCGGCGTTTTCACTGGCGCGCATGAAGTTCTGGGGTTCAGCCACGCTGGCTACCGGTGTTTTCCTGACCTATCTGGTTCCAGAGACCTTGCTCTTTATTCCTTTGTTCAAGATGTTTGCTTGGGTAAAAGAGACCGTTGGCATCGAGCTGATCAATCAGTGGTGGGTGTTGATTCTGCTTTATCCGACGCTGACGGTGCCTTTTTGTACCTGGATCATGATCGGCTACTTCTCCAGTATTCCCAAAGAGCTTGATGAGGCTGCCCTGATCGACGGCGCAAGCTGGTTTCAGACGCTCGTGCGGATTTTCATCCCGGTGGCGATTCCGGGCATTATCGCCGCGACGATTTTTGCCTTCACCGTTTCATGGGCACAGTTTTTGTATCCGCTGGCTTTCACCACCTCGGCGGAGCAGCTTGTCCTTCCTGTTGGAATCATCTCCACCCTCATCAAGGGCGATGTCTTCAATTGGGGGCAGATCATGGCGGGCGCGCTTCTGGGTGCAGCGCCACCATTGATCATTTATGCATTTTTAATGGATTACTACATCGCGGGCCTCACAGCAGGTGCCACCAAAGGCTAGCGGCCTACTAGGAAGCAGGAGACGATTTTATGGCCAGTGTCAGCCTTAAAAAGGTGGTGAAGTACTACGACGAAACGCTCGCGGTTCGCGGTATCGATCTGGAAATCAGCGACAAGGAATTCATGGTTCTTGTCGGTCCTTCGGGCTGCGGCAAGACCACGACCTTGCGCATGATTGCGGGTTTGGAAGAGATTTCTGACGGTGAGGTTTATATCGGCGATCATGTGGTTAACGATGTTCCACCGAAGGATCGAAACATCGCCATGGTGTTTCAAAACTACGCGCTCTATCCGCATATGTCGGTCTACGAAAACATGTCCTTTGGCTTAAAGCTCAAGCGCGTGGACAAAGCCGAGATTGACCGTCGAGTTCAGGAAGCGGCAAAAATTCTCGACATCACGACTTTGCTCGAGCGAAAGCCCAAGCAATTGTCAGGCGGGCAGCGACAGCGCGTGGCAATGGGGCGCGCAATCGTTCGTGATCCAGCTGTTTTTCTGTTTGATGAGCCCTTATCGAATCTCGATGCCAAGCTCAGGGTGCAAATGCGCACCGAGATTAAGAAAGTTCACCAGAAAGTGCGCACCACGACCGTTTATGTCACCCACGATCAAGTGGAAGCGATGACCTTGGCAGACCGCGTGGTGGTGATGAATCATGGTGTGATTGAGCAAGTGGGCACGCCGCAAACGCTCTACCATCATCCGCGGACAAAATTTGTAGCGGGTTTTATCGGATCCCCGGCGATGAACTTCATAGCGGTGCAAATAGTCGAGCAGGGCAGCGGCCTAGCGCTTGACCTTGGCGAGGGTCAGCGCCTGTTGTTGCCCGATGAGCAGGCTCAGCGCTACCGGCAGTATCGTGACAGCAGCCAGTTATTGCTCGGTATCCGACCCGAACACCTGACCGACAGCCAAAGCGCCGGCTTGCCGCAAACCCAGCAAATGCTTGTGACGCCTGAAGTTTGTGAGCCTATGGGGATGGAAACGCTGGTCTACTTCAGCCTTGGCGGACAGTCCGTTTGCGCAAAGGTCAACCCCGATGTGGCGGTGCAAGCCGGTGTGCCGATAGCCCTTAGCGCCAAGCTGTCAAACATGCACCTGATCGACGATCAAAACGGTCTGGTGCTTTAGGATGCCTGGCCGACTGATTTTTTGCCTTGAGCGCACCCCTTAGGCGCCAAACACCTGTGGGTTGATTGTGTGTTCGTGATTGGGTCGCCCATCGAACACTTCAATCACATTACGCACGGCTGTGTAGGCCATTCGGTTATAGGCCTCCCAGGTCACACCGGCCATATGCGGTGCGCTGATCACTTGCGGCAAGTTGATCAGGGGATTGGCAGCTTCGGGTGGTTCTGAAGCGTAAACATCAAGGCCGGCACCGTAGAGCGCGCCGCTTTGCAGTGCCTCAGCCAGTGCTTGTTCGTTGACGATGCCGCCTCTTGCGGTGTTGATCAGCACAGCCCCCTTCTTCATGCGGGATAGCCGCTCGGCATCGAAGAGATTGACCGTGTCTTGCGACTTGGGACAGTGAATCGACACATAGTCGGCTTCGGCCAAAGCAGCGTCAAGGTCCTTGACCGGTCGTGCGCCAAGCCCGCGGATGATGTCCTGCCTGAGATGCGGGTCGTAGACCAGGGTGTTCATTTCAAGCGCAACACAGCGCTTGGCCATGCGGCTGCCGATGCGTCCGCAGCCGACGATCAGGACCGTCTTTTCAAAAAGGTCACTGGGAAAGTTTTCAAAACGACTCGCCCAGCGCTGCGAAATCACCCGTTGATTCAAATCGCTGATGCGCTTGGCAAAGGCAAACATAAAGGCGAGTGCTTGTTCGGCCACTGAAACCGAATTCGCAATACCTGTAACCATCAGGGGAATGCCGCGTCGTGTCAGTGCTGGCACATCGATTGCGTCATAGCCAACGCCCACCCTGGCGACCACTTTCAAGAAGGGAGCGGCATCGAGTTCAGGGTCGGCAAAAGGGGTCACGCCCAGGATGGCCGCATGGACACTGGCAAGCCGCATCCGGAATTCAGAGGTTTCGATCGAAAGTGGAAAGCGCTCAAAAACAATATCGTTGCGCTGACTGACTGCTTTAAAGGCGTCCGGAGCGATCGTTTCGGGAATAAGAATGGTATAACTCATAGATAGCTCCGATTCCAGGTTGGGCTGATCACAATCTCGTTGATGCAGACATGCTTCGGTGCGCTTGCAACATGCAAGACGGTTCGTGCCAGATCCTCCGATTGCAGCATGCGTGCGCGGTCTTCAGCGCTAACCGGCACAGGGCGCTTATCGAGAATCGGCGTGGCTACTTCAGCCGGGCAGATCACGGTGGATCGAATGCCGTTGCGAAACTCTTCTTGATTGATGGCATAACTCATCGCGACAACACCGTGCTTGGCAGCCGAATACGCAGGCCCGGAAACACGGCTCACGAAGCGGCCCGCCCATGAGGAGGTATGGATCAGCAAACCGTCGCCTTGGCGGCGCATGATAGGAAGCGCAGCAATGACCGCGTAAAAGGCCGATGACAAATTACCGCTGATGACCTCATCGGCCCGATCCGGGCTTAGCACCGACCAGTTTCGTTCCAGCACATTGAGTCCGGCGTTGTTGACCAGGATATGCAAGGCCTGGTACTGCGCATCGATGGCGGTCGCTATGGCCATCACCTGCTGTTGATCGCTCATGTCACCTTCCATGACCAGCGCTTCGCCGCCTTGCGATTGGATCATCTCGGCAACGGCTTCCAGGGCCTGTTTTCGTCGCCCGGTCAAAACAACGCGGGCTTGTGCCTTTGCAAAGGCAAGCGCACAAGCCTCGCCGATACCGGAGCCTGCGCCGGTTACCCACACCACCTTGGCGCGCAGGTCTGTGGATTCCTGAGCGGATGCTATTGCCGTCGATTCTGGATGCTGACTTTGCTGCAATGAATGCGGATCCTGCTGCGCCTGATGCTGACTTTGCTGCGATGGATGGGTTTGCATCTTCGTCTCCTTGGGGGCTGCTAGCGACTTTGTTCGGTGTGGTTTACAAAACCGGGCGTTGAGTCTTCTTGCCGAAATCGATCGGCGCCTGGTTAATGAATCGTTCCCAGCCTTTGGCGCGCAGTTCGCAAGCCGCGCAGTGCCCGCAGCCCTGTCCCCAGGCGTGCGAAATACGCCGCTCGCCGAGATAGCAACTGTGGCTTTGTTCGCGAATCAGTTCAACCAGCGCCTCTCCGCCAAGCGCAAGCGTCAGATGCCATGTTCTAGCTTTGTCGATCCACATCAGTGGCGTTTCGATCACCACGCGTCGGTCCATACCGAGCGACAAGGCAACCTGCTGGGCCTTGATCGCATCGTCTCTGCAATCGGGATAGCCCGAGTAATCGGTTTCACAAACACCGGTGACAAGCACCTGCAGGCCGCGTCGATAAGCCATTGCAGCAGCCAGGGTGAGAAAGAGCAAATTGCGGCCGGGCACAAAGCTGCTGGGCAGGCCACTGCCATGAATATGAATCGCCGCCTCGCTGGTCATTTCGGTCTGGCCAATGTCGCTGATGACTTTTGCATCGATCAAATGGTCCGGTCCGAGCTTGTAGGACCAATGTGGATTGATGCGCTTCATGCCGTCACGCAGCAGACCGCGGCATTGCAATTCCACCGCATGACGCTGTCCGTAATCAAAGCCGATGGTTTCGACATGCTCGTAACGCTCAAGCGCCCAGGCAAGGCAGGTTGACGAATCCTGCCCGCCCGAAAACAAGACCAGGGCTTGACGTTTGGCCGTCATGGTCTCAACCCCTTGAGCGACACGGCTTGGGCCTTTGGGCGGTCATGGTCTAAGCATTCCGGAACGAAGCATGATCGCCTACTCGCCTTCAGGCGGCACGGGCCGAGGCCTTTTATCAGAACCGATCGCGACAAAACTGAGGGTTGCTTCGGTGACTTTGATGATTTCGCCCCTTTGTCGGACCCTTTCGGCAAAAACCTCAACCCGTACCGTGATCGAGGTGTTTCCGACACGAACCACTTCGGTATAAAAGGTGACAACGTCGCCCACGTGGACCGGCTGCTTAAACAAGAACGAGTTCACGGCGACCGTTGCGACCCGTCCGTTGGCGCGCCGGCTTGCGGTGATGCCGCCGGCAATATCGACCTGCGACATGATCCAGCCGCCAAAGACGTCACCGTGCATATTCGAGTCAGCGGGCATCGGGACCACGCGCAGCGTGGGTATCCGGTCTGGGTAAACACCGGGCAATGGGCTCAGGGCGGAAGGCAAGCGGGTATCCTCGGGGCTTTGGATTTATCGAAGTTCGATCATGCCATGCGCCGCGATTCAAGTCAGTCAGTGAGTGTTCCGGTGCCAGACGCCGATGCAAAAAACAAGACGGCCGATGAGCCTTCCGAGCAAAAGCGACAAGCGCTGCTCAGAAGGCTGTGGCCTTATCTGATTCCTTGGCGTGCGCGGATCGGACTTGCCCTGCTGTTTCTGGTCGCAGCCAAACTGGCCAACATCGCAGTGCCACTGGTACTCAAGGCCATGGTCGACCAACTCGACTTAAAGCCCGGCGATCCCCAAAACCTTTTGGTGGTTCCTGTTGCCTTGCTGATTGCCTACGCCTGCCTGCGCGTATCGATCACCTTGTTCACCGAGTTGCGCGAGTGGACTTTTTCGCGAGTCACTGAAGGCGTATCGCGCATCTTATCGTTACAAAGTTTCTCACACCTGCTTGAGCTCTCGATGTCTTTTCATCTTCAGCGACGCATGGGTGCTGTCTCACGCGATCTCGAGCGCGGCGCGCGTGGCCTACACACGCTTGTCTCCTACACGGTTTACAGCGTCTTGCCGACTCTTATCGAAATCGGTCTGGTGCTGGGTTATCTGATCTGGCAGTACGAAGCAAGCTTTGCCTGGATTGCGCTTGTGGCGGTGGGGCTTTATGCTGGCTGGACCGTTAGGATCACCGAGTGGCGCACCGGATTTCGTCGCCAGATGAATGAGCAGGATTCGCGGACAAATGCCCATGCGGTAGACGCGTTGATCAATGTTGAAACCGTCAAGATCTTTGGTAACGAGCACTTTGAGGCAAAGCGCTACGATCAGGGCTTGCTACAACTGCAAAAGGCCAGCCTGCGCGCGCAGTCTTCGCTTTCTGTGCTCAACCTTGGCCAGAGCCTCATCATTGCGGTTGCGGTCACCCTGATGGTCTGGCGGGCTACTGAAGCAGTCGTTCAGGGCACGATGACGCTTGGCGATCTGGTGCTCGTCAATGCCTTCATGATTCAACTTTATATTCCTTTGAATTTTCTGGGTGTCCTCTACCGTGAACTCAAGCAAGGCAGCGTGGATGTCGAAAACATGTTTGCCCTGATCGATCAAAAGCAGACGGTGAAAGACAGCCAGAATGCAAAGCCGCTCAAGCGACCCGCTGAAGGACAGGGCTTATCGCTGGCATTTTGTGCGGTTGATTTTTCCTATGACGGAAAACGCGATGTGCTGCGCGGACTCAGCTTTGAGGTGCCCGCGGGTGCGCGCTATGCAATCGTCGGTCCGAGCGGGGCGGGGAAGTCAACGATCATGCGCTTGCTTTTTCGCTTCTACGACCCATTGCGAGGTGCTGTCAAAGTCGATGCCACCGATATACGGACGCTCAGTCAGCAAAGCTTGCGTGCGCAGATTGGTCTTGTGCCGCAAGACACGGTTTTGTTCAACGAATCGATACGATATAACATTTTATACGGAAGGCCGGATGCCTCGGATGAGGATGTTCGCGCTGCTGTGCAAGCGGCCCAACTGCAGCCACTTATTGACAGGCTGGCCCAAGGCCTTGATACGCCGGTCGGCGAGCGCGGCTTGAAGCTTTCGGGGGGCGAAAAACAAAGGGTGGCGATTGCACGCATGCTGCTTAAAAATCCGCCTATCTTGCTGCTTGATGAAGCAACTTCTGCGCTTGACTCACACAATGAGCAGGCGGTACAGGAGGCACTTAACCGTGCTGCGCAAGGTCGCACCACCTTGGTGATTGCGCATCGCTTATCCACGGTGGTGGATGCCGACCGGATTCTTGTGCTCGATGAGGGGCGCGTGCTTGAATCGGGTACCCATGAGCAATTGCTCGCGCAGGCTGGACTGTACGCAAGCTTGTGGACCAGACAGCAACAACAGCCTTCACCAGCAGAGTTACCATAGGCAGCATCAAAGGAGAGTCAGGTATGAGCGAACAGTACGATACTGCAAGCGCGAAGCAGACCCCTCGCGGGCCGCATCGAATCGCGGTGCTTGCGGGCGATGGCATCGGTAAAGAAGTCATGCCTGAGGCGCTTTTGGTGCTTGAGGCTGTCGCTTCGCGTTTTGATATTGCGCTTGCGATGGATCACTTTGATTTCGCAAGCTGCGATTACTATGCGCAACACGGCCGCATGATGCCCGAGGATTGGAAAGCGCAGATCGGATCACACGATGCGATTTTTTTCGGCGCTGTGGGTTGGCCGGCTACGGTGCCTGACCATGTGTCGCTTTGGGGCTCGCTGCTGTTGTTTCGACGCGAGTTTGATCAATACATCAACCTGCGTCCGGTGCGTCTGATGCCTGGTGTGCCTTCGCCGTTGGCCAATCGCAAGCCGGGCGATATTGATTTTTACGTCGTTCGGGAGAACACCGAAGGCGAGTATTCATCGGTGGGCGGCAAGGCCTTTCCTGGAACTGAGCGCGAGTTTGTGCTCCAGGAGGCGATCTTCACCCGCTACGGCGTGGATCGTGTGCTGCGATTTGCCTTTGAGCTGGCTGCCAAAAGGCCGCGCCGCAAACTCACTTCAGCGACCAAGAGCAACGGTATTTCGATTTCCATGCCTTATTGGGACGAACGGGTGGCTGCGATGCAGCCTGATTACCCTCAGGTTCATGTTGATAAATATCATATCGATATACTAACTGCCCACTTTGTGCGAAACCCGGATTGGTTTGATGTGGTGGTGGCATCCAACCTGTTTGGCGATATCTTGTCGGATCTTGGGCCTGCATGCACCGGAACCATCGGCATTGCACCGTCGGCCAACATCAATCCTGAGCGTCGCTTTCCCTCGCTTTTTGAACCGGTGCATGGATCGGCCCCGGATATTTACGGGAAGTCGATTGCCAATCCAATCGGGCAGATCTGGTCTGCCGCGCTTATGCTTGAACATTTGGGTTATTCGGATGCGCATGATTCAATAGTTAAAGCGATCGAAACGGTGACCGAACATGGGCCACGCACACCGGACATGGGTGGCAAGGCAAAAACCAGCGATCTTGGAAAGGCTGTTGTTCAAGCTCTCGTCTGAGCGAAGCGTCGATGTTGTTTGCTCCGCGCGAAGCTTTGCTTGAGAGTTTTCACTGCGCACTGCGTGCTGCTGATCCCGCGCTTGCTTTCTCAAGGCTCAGGTTAAGAACTGCCCGCGGGCGTAATCTGGTCGTCGGTGCCGGAAAAGCCTCGGCGCATATGGCCCTTGCGCTTGAGCGAAGCTGGCCGCAAGAAGCTCTGCAAAGTCTCTCGGGCTTGGTGCTCACGCGCTATGGTCATGCGGTCTCCTGCAGCCAAATCGAGGTGCTCGAGGCGGCGCATCCAATACCGGATGCTGCCGGGCTTGAGGCTGCAAGCCGGGTGCTCGCGCTGGCTGCCAGCCTGCAAGCGGGCGATCAGCTGATCGCTCTTTTTTCAGGGGGCGGATCGGCTTTGTTGAGTTTGCCGGTTGAAGGCATCACGCTTGAGGACTTGCGCACGCTTACAGTCCAGTTGCTGGCAAGCGGCGCACCGATTCAGGCAATGAATGTTGTCCGCAAGCATCTCTCCAGGCTTCAAGGAGGCCGACTCGCTCAGCTTGCAAGCGCGCGTGGTGCACAAATCAGTGCCTATCTCATTTCGGATGTGGCAGGCGATGAGCCCTCGGCCATCGCCTCCGGGCCATGCAGTCCAGATCCAAGCACCTATCAGGATGCGCTCGATGTGCTTCATCAATGGCAAATCCGAGCGCCGCAAAGCGTGTGGGTGCATCTTCAAGCTGGAGCACGGGGCAATCGTCCCGAAACTCCCAAGGCCGATGCGGCTTGCTTCCACGGCCTGCACCAGGAAGTGATCGCTGCGCCGGGTCAGAGCCTGCGCGCGGCGGCCCAATTCTGGCAGGAGCAGGGGGTGCGGCCGCTTATTCTGGGTGACACGGTAACCGGTGAGGCTTCGCAAGTGGCGCTGGTGATGGCAGCCTTGGTGCGTGAGGCGCTTAGCGCAAACAACCCAAGCTTCAAGCCGCCCCTTGTCTTGCTCAGCGGCGGCGAGTGCACCGTCAATTTAAGCGGGCTTGAGCAAGCGCAGATCGCAAAACATCCGCCGCGCGGTGGCCGTTGCAGCGAGTTTTTGCTGGCCCTTTTGGAGGCAATCGGGCAGCAGCCCCGGGTTTATGCCCTGGCAGCTGATACCGACGGGATCGATGGTTCGCAAGATAACGCCGGTGCCTGTTTTGACCCGCAAAGCCTCATGCGTGCGCAAGCAAAAGGTTTGCGTATCAGGGACTATCTGCTTGCCCATGACGCTTGGGGCTTTTTTCAAGCCAGCGATGATTTGATCTACACCGGTCCGACCGGAACCAATGTCAACGATTTCCGGGCTATCCTGATTACGGAATGAATGTTTTGAATCAATGCTCTTGAATCAGAGTTTTGAATCAATGCTTTTGAAACAAAGTTTTGAATTAATTTATTTAATCAATGCTCTTATCAAATATAAACTGAAAGCTTTTTGATACCGATCCAAATAATGGAGCATCATGAATGACCGATGAAACGCTTGCGAATCAGGCGGATCAAGCCACTGATGCAATCGTTTGTGATTTACCAGACGATTGGCATTTGCATTTGCGAGACGGCGAAGCGATGCAAAGCGTGGTCTTGGCCACAGCGCTGCAGTTTGGTCGTGCCATCGTCATGCCCAATCTCAAACCTCCGGTTTGTTCGGTATCTGATGCGCTTTCTTATCGCCAGCGTATCGTGCAGGCACTCGCTGTGATGATCGATCAAACGATCAGGCGCTTAGAGAGATCAGCCGTACCCGAGGATCGCGACAAGCAGCTTTTCTTTAATCAGCCGCAGGCCACTGTGGCGTGGATGATCGAGCAATTGCACCAGGCGGCAGGCTTTGAACCGTTGATGACGCTTTATTTGACCGACCAAACCAGTCCCCAGGATATCGACCAGGCGGTTGAATCAGCATGGGTGCGTGCAGTCAAGTTGTATCCGGCTGGCGCAACAACCCATTCGGATGCCGGCGTGAGGGCGATCAAAAGCCTGGAGCCGGTTTTTGAGCGCATGCAAAAGCGAGGCTTGCCGCTTCTCATCCATGGTGAAGTGACCGATCCCGCAGTCGATGTTTTTGAACGCGAAGCCGTCTTTATTGATCGGGTGCTGATCGATTTGAGGCAACAGTTTCCTGCGCTTCGTATCGTGTTTGAGCACATCACAACGCAAGAGGCCGCTGAATTTGTTCGCGATGCCGAAGGCCCGATTGCAGCCACGATTACCCCGCAACATTTGCTCTACAACCGCAATGCAATTTTCAGCGGAGGCCTTCGGCCGCACTGGTATTGCCTTCCGGTATTGAAAAAAGAACGACATCGCCTGGCACTGCTTGCCGCTGCAACATCTGGGTCACCGAAGTTTTTTCTCGGTACCGACTCCGCGCCCCACGCCACCCACTTGAAAGAGCACGCGGCAGCATGTGCTGGATGTTATAGCGCACCGCATGCACTGGCGCTTTACGCCAGCGCTTTTGAGGCGGCCAACGCGCTTGCGGCTTTTCCGGGCTTTGCCGCTGCGCACGGTGCAGCGTTTTATGGGCTTGACGCCCATCGGCGCAAGATCCGGCTGGTGAAGGCGGCTTGTGAGATACCCGAGCGGATGGCGTTTGGAAGCGGGCAACATATCGTGCCGCTGGCAAGCGGTGAGACGCTTAGCTGGCGTTATGACGGCTTTATATCCGCCTGATGCCGACAGGGATTTTCTCCATCCCTGGTGGCAGCCGGTTCGCGCCGATCTGCGAAGCCTTCTGGCCCTCACTGAGCCTGGCTTGCAGCTTGCCTGGCTTAACGAGCAGGCCCAGTTGCGTGCCTGCCGAAACGGTCAAGGTAAGACAATTACCTTTATCGATCAGGCGGCTTGGTCAGGGGCCGGCTATGAATTCTGGATCGATCAGCATGCGCAAGTGCCCACAAGAATGAGCGGTCATGGCCGCTGGCATGATGTGTTCAACGCGCTTTGCTGGTTGCGATGGCCCCTGGCCAAGGCGCAACTCAATCGGATGCATGCGCAATCGGCGCCTGCTCAGCCTGGCACCCGCGGTCCGATGCGGGATAAAGCAACCTTGATCGATGAGCAAGCGCTGATTTGGCTGCCTTCCGATCCCGCGCTTTGCGAGGCGCTGCGTGCCGGCGACTGGAAGCGTTTGTTTTGGGCCGAACGCTGGCGTTGGGCTCAGGCGCAACATCAAAAGCGGCTCTTGGTGTTCGGGCACGCGCTTTTTGAGAAGTGTCTTGCGCCCTACAAGGCGCTGACTGCCCATGTGTTGATTCTTTCGGGACTGGAACGCGATAAACCCTTGGCTGCCGATCGGGTCGATGCCTTGCTCGCCGAAAGGCTTAGCGACGCGATCCAAGCCGGGTTGCACCACGCCGGGTTACGCCACGACGGGTCACAGCAAGCCGGGTCACAGCAAGCAGGGTCACAGCAAGCCGGGTTAAAAGTTGGCAGTGAACTTGTGCTTTATCCGCTCCCTGTACTCGGTGTGCCGGGATGGCATGAAGACAATCAGCATCAGGCCTTTTATGATGACCCCCAGGTGTTTCGGCTGACCAAGGCCAGGGCATCAGGGCCAAGCTCGGCGTAGCATGCGATGGCGGGTTACCTGAAAGTTTGTCGTTCGAAAGTTGGTCATTCGAAGGTCAGGCATTCGATGACTTGTTGTTGACGATCGATCGCAGGCCTGATGGCGATCGCAATTCCGCGCTTTTCTTTCATGAAGGAGTCCTTGCGATGCATATGATTGTGACCGGCGGGGCCGGTTTTCTGGGCCAGCAATGTATTGCGCGCTTGCTTCAAGCTGAGAGCTTTGCGCTGGCGCCTGAAGCAGCCCAGCCAATTCGAGCCTTGACAGCCTTTGATGTGGTCGAGGGTGATTACCAGCACCCGAAACTTCGCTATGTGGTGGGCGATATTGCCGATCCGCACCAGGTCAGCGCCCTTTTTCGGGATGACACCGCGGCAATCATCCATCTGGCTGCTGTGGTTAGCGGCACGGCCGAAGCCAACTTTGACCTGGGCATGCGCGTCAACCTCGATGGCATCCGCAACCTGCTGCAGGCGGCAAGGGCGCAGGCGAAACCGATCCGATTGCTTTTTGCAAGCTCAATTGCGGTTTTTGGGGGGGAGCTGCCTGAGGTGGTACGCGATGAGACCACACCGACGCCCCAGGGTTCGTACGGGATCCAGAAATACATCGGCGAGCAATTGGTGCAGGATTACAGCCGCAAGGGTTTTATCGACGGACGCTCGGTACGGATACCGACGGTGGTTGTTCGCCCGGGAAAACCAAACGGCGCCGCTTCGGGTTTTGCCTCCAACATTATCCGCGAACCCTTGGCCGGTCGTCGCGTTGTCTTGCCGGTTGATCCCGCCACCGCCATGTGGGTGGCATCGCCGCGCGCGGTGGTGACGATGTTGATGCATGCCTTAAGCCTTGCACCCGAGCTCTGGGGCTGGAATCGGGCGATCAATCTCCCAGGGCTGACGGTTACGATGCATGAGGAAATCGCAGCGCTTGCCAAAGTCGCTGGTCAGGAGCCTTTGTCGCTGATCGAGCAGCGTCCCGATCCGTCGATTCTCAGGCTTGTCAACACCTGGGCGTCCCGATTCGATACCGCGCGTGCGCTTGCCATGGGGTTTACCGCCGACGATGATGTTGAGGCGATCGTTCGTGCCTATGTGGAGGATCATCCGGAGGCGATTCACAAACTTTGAGTTGATCCGCAAGATTTGGGCTGCAAGGACTTCGCGCCCTGAAGTGCGCGTCCTGAACCTCGCGTCCTGAACTGCGCGCCTTGGACTTGTCGTCTTCGGGACGATAAAGGCGTTACACTGATCAAGGAAAGTGGGTCGGACGATCGCTGGGGCCGAAAGGCCACCAGAGGAAGGTCCGGACTCCATTGGATAGGGTGCTGGCTAACGGCCAGGCGCAGCGAGTTGCGGTTGTCTTCGGTCAGCCAAAACCCAAGGCGACGGAAAGTGGCACAGAAAACAAACCGCCCGCTGGGTTTCGGCCCCGCGGGTAAGGGTGAAAAGGTGGGGTAAGAGCCCACCGCGGCGCTGGCGACAGCGCTGGCAGGCCAAACCCCACCCGGAGCAACACCAAATAGGCATACGCGTGCCTGCCTTGCGGCAAGCCCACCGATGATCCGTCGGTGTTTGCGTATGTGGGTAGGTGGCTTGAGCGCGCTTGCAAGGGTGCGCCCAGAGGAATGATCGTCAGGCTTTTAGCCCTACAGAATCCGGCCTACAGACCCGCTTTCCCCCCAACCAAACGCCCCCTGACAACCGACTTATTCGGGGTCATTTGACTTGACCCGACCAACCCTTTTCCGTAAAGTGGCAAATAGTAGGAAAAAGTGGCAAAAAGTGGTGCACATGACGGTATCCGGTGGCAATCGGTTGCCGCATCCTGCGCCCGGTGGCGGCAATTGGCTTAACAAAGGCGGGGTAAGCGTGCACACGGGAGGCCGGGTGCGCCGATCAAGATGTTTCAGGGAACGTCCTCATTGCACCTCGATGCCAAGGGGCGGGTTACCGTGCCGTCAAGGCATCGGGACGTCTTGCTTGCGCAATGTGAAGGTCGGCTCACGCTCACCCGGCACCCCGATGGCTGCCTTTTGCTGTTTGCACGCGGAACCTGGGAGCTCAAGCGCGAAGAAATCCGTGCCTTCCCGATCGCAGCACGCGATTGGCAGCGGATTTTTCTTGGCAGCGCCGAGGATGTCGATATGGACGCTTCGGGGCGGATTCTGATTTCGCCTGAATTGCGTCAAGCATCCCGCATTGAGCGACAGCTCGTCTTTATGGGTATGGGTGCGCACTTCGAACTCTGGGACCCGCCCAGCCTTCACGCCCGGGAGCAGCAGGCTATCGATGCCGGCATGCCCGAGGCCTTGTCGCATTTCACGCTTTAGGCAGGACGCTTGCGCCATGCCTATCATCATCCGGTCCTGCTCGAGGCAGCGATCGATGCGCTGCGAATCCAAAGCCAAGGGACTTACCTCGACGCGACTTTTGGCCGCGGCGGTCATGCCCAGGCGATTTTTTCCAGGCTTGAGCAAGGGGGTCGCTTGATCGCTATCGATCGCGACCCGCAAGCGATAGCCTTTGGCGCGGATTTGCCGCAGGCCTGGACCTTGCCTGAGCGGGGTGCGCGCTTTGACCTGCTGCATGCGCGCTTTGGTGCGCTTTCGCTCGCCTTGGATCGGATCGGCGTTGGGCTGCTCGACGGCGCCTTGTTCGACCTTGGCCTTTCTTCGCCTCAGCTTGATCAGGCTGAGCGTGGCTTTAGCTTTCGCAACAGCGGCCCATTGGATATGCGCATGGATCCGCAAGCAGGGCTTAGCGCGAGGCAATGGTTGTTTCAGGCCAGTGCAGACGACATCGAGTCGGTGCTGCGCGACTTCGGCGAAGAACGGCAGGCCAGGGCCGTCGCCCAGGCGATCAAGGCGCAGTGTGACGCTGATCCAGGCTCAGCCTTGCAAAGCACCGGTGAGCTCGCCGCGTTGATTCAGCAGGTCTTGCGGCGCCGAGGCGTGCGTCGCGACGACGGAAAAGACTTGGCCACACGCAGTTTTCAGGCGATTCGCATGCAGGTGAACGAGGAGCCCAAGGAAATCGATGCTGGCCTGGCACAGGCGCTTGAGCGACTCGCTCCGAAGGCCTGCCTTGCGGTCATCAGCTTTCATTCGGTTGAAGACCGTCGCGTGAAGCAGTTTTTCGCACGCCATAGCGGCGGCATGGCCGATCGAGACCCGGTGACCGGCGCGGTGCTGAAAGCCTGCTGGCCGCTTGAATCGCCCAAAAGGCAGCGACCCGATGCGCAAGAGATTGCGCGCAATCCGAGGGCTCGTTCGGCGATTTTGCGTTTTGCCTACCGGACGTCTCGACCAGGCCTTTCCGGCAAAGCCGACCCAACCGCGCAACGGGGCCACTGATGGGCTATCGCATGAACGTACTTCTGGTGCTGGCCTTGTTAGCCTGTTCGCTGGCCTTGGTCGATTCGCAGCACCGAGCCCGCAAGCTTTTCATGGATCTGGAGCGCGCGCAGACCCGCAGCAAAGAGCTCGACATCCAGTGGAAGCAATTGCAGCTCGATCAGTTGCAACTGGCCAAGGCTTCGATGATCGATTTGAAAGCCCGGCGCGACCTCGGGATGATGACAGCGTCGGCCGACCGCACGGTTTATCTGACCATGCCGCCTTTGGCCGCAAGGCGACAGGATGCATCGCTTGCGGCCGCGGCTGGACAAGCCGGTGTTCCGCTGGCGGGCCAGGGTCGCGTGCCCTTGCTGGCACCCGAGGCGGCTGAGATCCGACCATGAGCCGACGACCATGAGTTTGCACCAGACGCGCGGTTCGCAGGGCAGCGGATCCGAAGCGGTTCGAAAGCGGCGCGCGCGCGCCGTATCGATGAACGCGACCCCATTGCTGCAGGTGAAGCTTTCGAATCTGCGTTCACGCATCGCCTTTTTTCTCCTCACGCTGGGATTTCTTGCGCTGATTGCGCGGGCGGTCTGGTTGCAGGTGATTTCGCAAGACTTCTTGCAGCGCCAAGGTGAGGTGCGCTACCAGAGGACGCTGGAGTTGCCGGCTTCGCGCGGGAAGATCCTCGATCGAAACGGCAACACGCTCGCCACCAGTCTGCCCGCCAGCGCGGTGTGGGTGAATCCGCCAGAGTTTCGTGCCAGCGATCAGCAGCTTGCGCAACTGGCAAAGCTGCTCGGGATGCGCCTTGGCGATATTCAGCAACGGGTTGCTCAGGAGGAGAAGACCTTTGTTTACCTCAAGCGTCAGGTCGATGCCGAGCTCGCGCGTCAGGTCGAAGCCTTGCAAATCGAAGGCTTGCATTTGCGACGGGAGTACAAGCGTTATTACCCCGAGGGAGATACCGCAGCCCATGTGGTGGGCTTTACCAACGTGGAAGACAGTGGCCAGGAGGGTATCGAGCTGTCGCGTGAAAAAAGTCTGGCAGGGGTGTCGGGATCTCGGGTCGTGATCCGTGACCGGCTAGGACGCATCATTGAAGATGTGCGCGAAGTCCGCGACCCGCAGCACGGCCGAGACTTCTCCTTGTCGCTGGATAGCAAAATCCAGTTTATTGCGTTTAACGCAATCCGTGACGCGGTTGAGTTGCATCGGGCCAAAGCTGCGGCCGCAGTCGTGATTGACGTCTACACCGGTGAGTTGCTTGCCCTGGCCAACTGGCCCAGCTACAACCCAAATCAGCGCAGTCATTTGTCGGGTGCCCAGTTAAGAAACCGGGTGATCACCGATACCTTTGAGCCCGGTTCGACGATGAAGCCCTTCACCACCGCCTTGGCGCTCAATTCCAACCGGGTGCGGCCCGAGAGCACCTTCAACGTTGCGCCCGGCCGAATGACCATTGGCAACCACACGATCAACGATGCGCACCCTTATGGGGTGTTGACGGTTGAGCAAATCCTGCAAAAGTCATCCAACGTGGGCACTGCAAAAATGGCCTTGCAAATGCCTCCTGAGGAGATGTGGCGGCTTTTCACCCAGGTCGGATTCGGGCAGGCGCCCGATATTGGATTTCCCGGAGCGGTCGCAGGACGCGTGCGGCCACATCGAAGCTGGAAACCGATCGAGCAAGCAACCATGTCTTACGGACACGGGATATCGGTTTCGCTTTTGCAGCTGGCAAGGGCGTATTCAATTTTTGCCCGCGATGGCGAACTGATTCCGATCACGATGCAAAAGCATGCCGAAAGGGTCGAGGGTGAGTCGGTGATCCGCAAGGAGACCGCCAAGGCGGTGCGCCATATGCTTGAGCTGGCAGCAGGTCCAGGTGGAACCGCGCCGCAGGCGCAAATTCAGGGCTACCGGGTTGCAGGCAAGACCGGCACTGCGCATAAGCTCGAAAACGGCCACTATGCCAGCAAGTATGTGGCCTCGTTTGTCGGCTTCACGCCGGTGTCGGATCCGCGCATCATCATCGCGGTCATGGTCGATGAACCGTCGGCGGGTAAGTATTACGGCGGTTTGGTGGCTGCCCCGGTTTTTTCGCGTATTGGCGGTGAAAGTCTGCGGGCGCTGCGCGTGATGCCAGATGCCAACATGCAAGCTTTCATACCCAAGGCCGGTCAGGCCTATCAGGAAGCTGCCCAGGAACCGGCACCGCCTGCAGCCGCGTTGCCGCTGGAGTCCGCTGCCAGCGCCGATACAGACGCTGCAAGCAAGGGTCCGCAAAAACTGGCGGCTGCCCGCGCCACGGTGACCCGATGAACTGCGCTGATTCAATGTTTGAGCATCAGGCTTTGCGCAAGGCCCAGCCTGCCGATCTCACACCGCCCGCCGATCTGGTATGGCCCGCCCGTCTGGCGCCGGTGCTGCAATGGCTCAGCCAACGCGTTGACACCCGTGCAGCCATGCGCTCAGACAGCCGTATGGTGCAGCCGGGAGACCTGTTTTTTGCCCTGCCTGGCTTGCAAAGCGCAGCGCAGCGCTATGTGAGCGATGCGCTTGAGCGCGGCGCAGGCGCAGTCTTGTTGGCCGATGATGCTGCACACAGCCATCGCTCGGTCTTTGCCTGGAGCGGGCTTGCCAACCATGCCGGTGAGCTTGCAGCGGCATTTGCGGCGTACCCGAGCCGAAAGCTGTCGGTGGTCGCTGTAACCGGTACCAACGGCAAGACCACCGTCTCGCACTGGATGGCCCAGGCCTGGTCGCAAACCGCTGCGGTCATCGGCACGCTTGGCGCGGGTCTGATCGATTCGGATCAGCCACTCGAAAGTTTCGGCTTGACAACGCCGGATGCGGTGCGATTGCAGCAAATGTTGCGCGACTTCCTGGCGCAAGGCACAAGTCTTGTTGCGATGGAAGCCTCCTCGATCGGATTGCATCAGGGACGATTACAAGGGCTCGAGCCGGCTGTTGCGGTTTTTACGAATCTGAGCCGCGACCACCTGGACTACCACGCCAACATGCAGGCCTACGCAGAGGCTAAAGCACAGCTCTTTGCAATGCTCACGCCTGGCCGCTCTCAGGCTGTGGTCAACGCCGACGATGCCTGGGCAGGGACCATGATCGGCGCCTGTCCAGCGGGTTGCCCGCTTTGGCTCTTTAGCCTGCAAGAACAGGCCGACGAAGCCCAAGCACTGGCAGCGCGGCATCGGGCGCATTTGCTCTGGGCGGATTATCGCGCTGACGATCAGGCATCGCAGGTGCAATGGGCCTTGTTTGCTCCGGGCAATCCCAAGGCGATTCATCAGGGACACAAGAAGCTTGCCTTGATGGGGCGTTTCAATGCAGCCAACGCGCTTGCCGTCGCGTGCAGCTTGATGGCTCTTGGCCAAAGCCCGTCGGAGGCGATGCAAGCGCTCGATCGTTTGAAAGCGGTGCCTGGCCGTATGCAATGCCTCGGTCAGTCGCAGACGCCCTTGGTGGTGGTCGATTATGCGCACACCCCAGACGCCATCGAGCAGGTTCTCGTCGCTTTGCGACCAGTGGCTCAACAGCGACAGGGCCGCTTGCATTGTGTACTCGGTGCCGGCGGCGATCGCGACCCTGGCAAGCGCGAAGCGATGGGGGCAGCAGCGATGGGTATTGCCGACTCGCTTTGTCTGACCAGCGACAACCCGCGCTATGAGGATCCGGAGGCGATTTGCGAGGCCCTCAAAAAAGGTGCAAACGGCGTTGCAGGTCTTGCGCGCGATAGCAAGCGGCTTTTTGTTGAACTTGACCGGGGCCTTGCAATTGACCGGGTGATTCAGCAGGCGGGCCCTCGGGATGTGATTCTGATCGCGGGCAAAGGGCATGAGCGTTTCCAGGAGATTCAGGGTCAGCGAATAAGCTTTGATGACGAGAGCCGAGCCCGTGAGGCGCTGCAATTGCACTGGTCGCTTCAGGTGCAAGCATGATGTTCAGCCTCACTCAGGCACAAGGCTGGATTGCGGACGCAAAGCTCGTGGGCGATGGCAACACCCGGGTTGAGAGGATTTGCACCGACTCGCGGCAGGCCAAAGCCGGGGACTTGTTCGTGCCGCTGATTGGTGAGCGATTCGATGCCCATGCCTTCATCGGTCAGGTCATCGGAGCCGGTGTGCGGGCGGTGCTCAGTGCGCAGAGCTTATCGCCTGATGCCTTGATCGACGGGCAAGTGCAGCGCGGCGTGATCCACGGCTTGCAGGTCCCCGACACAACGCTGGCGCTGCAGCAGCTTGCTGCCGGCTGGCGTCGCCAGTTTGCGCTGCCGGTGATTGCTGTCACAGGGAGCAATGGCAAGACCACGGTCAAGGAGATGATTGCAAGCATTTTGCGTGTGGCCTACGGCGAGGCCTCGCTCTCGAGCGAGGGCAACCTCAACAATGCTTTCGGCGTGCCGATGTCAGTCTTGCGGCTGCGCGCCCATCATCGGGCAGCCGTGTTTGAACTCGGCATCAATCAGCCCGGTGAGATGGCCCAGCTTTGCCCGATCGCACAACCCACGCTAAGCCTTGTCAACAACGCCCAGCGCGAGCACCAGGAATTCTTGCATGGGGTTGAAGCCTCTGCCCGCGAAAATGGCACGGCCATCAGCCAATTGCCTCGCGATGGGATCGCCGTGTTTCCCGGCGACGATCAGTGTGCGCCGATCTGGCAGTCGCTAGCAGGCGATCGCGACTGTGTGTGCTTTGGCTGGGATGAGCACTGGCCGGTGCACGCCAGCGAAGTCACTGCCTCGACGTTCCGCTTGCACTGCCTGGGACAGGATGCCTTGGTGAAGCTGCGCATTGCAGGTCGACACAGCCTGCGAAACGCCTTGGCCGCTGCCGCCTGCTGTCGAGCAATCGGTCTCAGTCTTGCGTGCATTGTCCAAGGGCTGGAGCAGTTTGAACCGGTTAGCGGACGCCTGCGGCAAATCCCCTTGCATGCGCATGCGCAGTTGATCGACGATAGCTACAACGCCAATCCCGATTCGGTCCGGGCGGCCATTGACGTGCTGGCGGGTATCCCGGGTACGCGCTTGCTTGTGCTCGGTGATATGGGCGAAGTGGGCGTGCAAGGCGAAGCGTTTCACGAGGAGGTCGGCGTTTATGCGCGCACCTGCGGCATCGATCAGTTGTGGTTGCTCGGTGAGGCCACGCGCCAGAGCGCTCGTGGCTTTGGCGACCAGGCCAGACATTTCGGAAGCGACATGCGCTCGCTGGTTCAAGCCCTTTCGGATGCGCTTAGCGCCGACCGCCTGTCTGAGCAGGCAACTGTTCTGATCAAGGGTTCCCGCTTCATGGCGATGGAAAGGGTGGTGAAGGCGCTCACCGCTGATCAGCACGTCAAGGAAGACCACTGATGCTTCTCGAACTCGCGCAATGGTTAGCCAAGGATATCCGTGCTTTTTCGGTGTTCAACTACATCACCTTGCGGGCTGCGCTCGCAACCCTCACAGCGCTTGCCTTTGGTCTGCTGCTTGGGCCATGGGTGATTCGTAGGCTGGCTGCCATGAAGATCGGTCAGGCGGTGCGCGACGACGGCCCGCAATCGCATTTGGTCAAAAAGGGCACACCGACGATGGGTGGCGCGCTGATCTTGCTGGTGCTGGGGATGTCAACGCTGCTCTGGGTTGACCTCGATAACCGCTTTGTCTGGATCGCCTTGCTGGTGACCTTTGGGTTTGGCTGGATCGGTTGGGTGGACGATTACCGCAAAGTGGTGCACCGCGACCCCAAGGGTATGCCGGCACGAGAAAAGTATTTCTGGCAGTCGCTGATTGGTGTGCTGGCTGCGGTCTGGCTAGCCTTTGCAGTACCGGCACAAAGCAACAGCGAGGCGCTAAGCCTGTTCATGCGTTGGGTTGAGTCAGGGTTTGACATGGATTTGCCGCCCCGCGCGGACTTGATTGTTCCCTTCTTCAAGAACGTTGCCTACCCGCTTGGCGTATTCGGGTTCATGATTCTCAGCTACTTTGTCATCGTGGGCACAAGCAATGCGGTCAACCTCACCGACGGCGCTGACGGCTTAGCGGCCATGCCCACGGTACTTGTCGGCAGTGCCCTGGGCATTTTCGCCTACGTCACCGGCCACGCGGTATTTGCCAAGTACTTGCTGATTCCCCATGTGCCAGGTGCCGGTGAATTGACAGTGTTTTGCGGTGCGCTTGCCGGTGCGGGCCTGGCCTTTTTATGGTTCAACGCCTACCCCGCACAAGTCTTCATGGGCGACGTTGGTGCGCTTGCACTCGGGGGTGCGCTTGGCACGGTGGCAGTGATCGTGCGCCAGGAAATCGTGTTGTTCATCATGGGTGGTGTGTTTGTGGCCGAGACGATTTCAGTCATGCTTCAGGTGGGCTGGTTCAAATACACCAAAAAGCGTTACGGCGAAGGCAGAAGGATTTTTCGCATGGCCCCCTTGCATCATCACTTCGAGGTCGGCGGGGTGAAAGAATCGCAGGTGGTGGTTCGATTCTGGATTGTCACCATGATGCTGGTGCTGTTCGGTCTCTCAACCCTCAAGTTGCGTTGAGATGACGTCCGTCAAAGCCTTAAAGACTCAGGGACTGGAGCCTTTGCCGGCACTGCACCCGGCGGTCAGGCCTTTAATGGAGCCCTTGCACTGGGCCGCTCAGCAAGTGCTCGTGCTTGGCAGCGGGGAATCGGGTCAGGCGATGCTTGCCTGGCTTAAGCGCTGTGGTGCCAGCGTGAAGCTTGCCGACACCCGCAGCGAACCGCCCGAGGCGGCCAAACTGTTGCGCGACGACCCTTCCTTGCTGACCTGCTTTGGTCCACCGCAGCCGCAATGGCTCGACGGCGTTGACCTGATCGCATGGTCGCCCGGTGTGTCGATTGAACAGGGCCCGGGCCTCTTGCTTGCCCAATGGGCGCATGCAAGAGGCATTCCAATTGCAGGCGAAATTGAATGGTTCGCCCAGGCGCTGGCAAGACTGCGACAACGTGGCTATCAGCCAGCGCTGGTCGCTGTGACAGGTACCAACGGCAAAACCACCACGGTCAGTCTGCTTGCCAGCCTTTGCAAGGCGGCGCATCGCCGCGTGGCCCTGGCAGGCAATGTATCGCCAGCGGCATTGCGGGCACTGATCGATGCGCTGGATGAAGCAGGACTTGGCGCTGCAGACTGGCACGAGGACGGGGCGCTGCCCGATTCGGTGCTTGATGCTTTGCCGCAGGTTTGGGTGCTCGAACTCTCAAGTTTTCAGCTGGCGCTTTGCAGCAGCCTGCGGCCCGATGCAAGCGCTTTGCTCAACCTGAGTGCTGATCACCTGGACTGGCACCGCTCCATGGATGATTACGCAGCAGCAAAGCAACAGATTTTCAAGCCCTCGGGGATTGCGGTCTTTTCGCGAGACGATCCGGCCACCGAGCCACGCGCAAGCGCGGTGGCTCAGCGTGTGAGCATTGGGCTTTCTTCGCCGCCCAAGCTTGGCGACTTTGGGGTGGCGACATTGCAGGGTTTGTCCTGGCTCGTCGAGGCGCTTGCGCTTGATGAGCCGAGCGGCCGGCGAAAACGCGGCGAAGCGGCCGCGTTTAGGCTCCGACCGCTGATGCCTGCCGATGCCTTGCGTATGCGCGGCAGCCACAACCAGAGCAACGCGCTGGCTGCGCTTGCGCTCGGGCGTGCCATCGGCTTGCCGATGGCGGCCATGTTGCACGGCCTGCGCCGTTTCGAAGCGGGATCGCATCGCTGCGAGATCATTCGGGTGCTGCGCGATGTGATGTTTATCGACGACAGCAAGGGGACCAATGTCGGGGCCACGGTGGCTGCCTTGAGCGGCCTTGATATGCCCTGCCATTTGATTGCCGGGGGCGTTGGCAAAGGCCAGGATTTTTCGGCGCTGGGTCGGGCCATCGTGCAGCATGCCGCTTCGGTGGCTTTGATCGGCGAGGCCGCCGCCGAGATCGCCTCGGCGGTCAGGGCAGCGATCGCTGAGAATCCGCGGGCAGCCTCGGAGCGGTTCCAGCTCAGTTTTCACGAGCAACTTGAGGATGCGGTCAGGGCTGCATCTGAGCGCGCCAGTACGGGCGAAGCGGTGCTCTTATCGCCTGCTTGTGCCAGTTTCGACATGTTTCGTGACTACCGGCATCGCGCGGCGGTCTTTGCGCAGGCCATCGATGAACTTGCCGGAGTTACGGCGTGAGAATCCGTATGCAAGAGGGATTGACGAGGGCGGCGAGCCTCTTTAGCCTCTCGCCGCCATGGCTTGCCGGCACGATGCCCTGGCGTGCTCGAGCAAGCTCGCCAGCGGTGGCCTCGCGCGACCTCGGAAGACAGGCTGAAAGCCAGCCAGTCGCTGCCGAACTGGATCATGCGGTACTCGTGCTCACGATTGCCTTGCTGTTATTCGGCCTGGTGATGGTTTACTCCGCTTCGATTGCCTTGCCGGATTCACCGCGCTTTGCGGCCTACAAGTCCTCGCACTTTCTCATTCGTCACGCCTTTGCCATCGTGGTGGGCCTGCTTGGCGCCTGGGTGGTGTTTCGCCTGCCGAATCGAACATTGCAACGCTTGGCGGCGCCGCTCTTCTTGTTTGGCTTGTTCTTGTTGATATTGGTCTTGATCCCTGGCGTTGGCAAAGTGGTTTACGGTGCCCGGCGCTGGATCTCATTGGGCTTTATTAATGTCCAGCCCTCCGAACTGATGAAGATTTTCGTGATTCTTTATGTCGCCGACTACACGGTTCGCAAGCAAGACTATATGCACCATTTTTCCAAGGGCTTTTTGCCTATGGGGTCGGCGGTGGCCATGGTCGGACTATTGCTGTTGCTAGAGCCTGACCTGGGTGCATTCATCGTGATCGCAGCGGTGGCGATGGGCATTCTTTTTCTTGGCGGAGTCAACGGCAAACTCTTTGGTGGATTGACGGTGATTGCCCTCACCACCTTCGCCTTGCTGATTCACCTCTCGCCCTGGCGTCGCGACCGCATTTTTGCCTATCTCGATCCCTTTGATCCTTCAAACGCGCTGGGCAAAGGCTATCAGCTGTCGCACTCGCTGATTGCTTTCGGTCGCGGCGAGTGGTTCGGCGTGGGATTGGGCGGTTCGGTGGAGAAGCTGCATTATTTGCCTGAGGCTCATACTGACTTTTTACTCGCGGTCATTGGCGAAGAACTCGGCCTGATCGGCGTGATGGTAACGATCCTGGCCTTTTTGTGGATCACCCGGCGCGCTTTTCAAATCGGCCGGCAGGCGATCGCGATGGAGCGCACCTATGCTGGCCTGGTCGCCAAGGGGATCGCGCTTTGGATCGGTTGTCAGGCCTTCATCAACATGGGCGTGAATTTGGGTTTATTGCCAACCAAGGGCCTCACCTTGCCGCTGATGAGTTATGGCGGTACCGGGATCATGGTCAACTGCCTGGCAATAGGCATGTTGTTACGGATCGATCGTGAAAACCGAATCACGATGCGGGGTGGCAAGCTGTGAGCCCTTGCTTGATGGTGATGGCAGGCGGAACCGGTGGGCATGTGATCCCGGGACTTGCGGTGGCCGAACGTTTGCGGGCTCAAGGCTGGCGAATTGTCTGGCTGGGTAACCCGTCGGGCATGGAAGCTGCGCTCACCGAGCGCGCTGGAATCCCAATGCGTCCGCTGGTGTTTTCAGGCCTGCGAGGCAAGGGCTTTGCAGCGTTTTTTTGGATGCCCTGGCGTTTGCTGCGCGCTTTTGCGCAGGCGATTGCCGCATTGCGCGCCGAAAAGCCCCATGTGGTGCTTGGCATGGGCGGTTATGTGGCTTTTCCGGGTGGAATGATGGCAAGCCTTCTGGGTCGGCCGCTTTTGATTCACGAGCAAAACTCGGTAGCCGGTTTGACCAATCGGGTCCTGGCCAAACTTGCCGATGCGGTGTTTGAGGCCTTTCCGGGCTCTTTCGGTGCTGCAAGCGCGCCTGCGGTTCAATGGATTGGCAACCCGGTCCGCGAGGCGATTTTGCAATTGCCGCCACCCCAGCAGCGCTATCAGGCTCGCGAGGGACCGCTGCGGATCCTGGTCCTCGGTGGCAGCCTCGGTGCGCAAGCGATTAACGACTTGGTGCCCAAGGCGCTTGCCTTGATTTCGCGCACCAACCGGCCAAGGCTGTTACACCAATCCGGCGAAAAGCACCGCGAAGCTTTGCATAACGCATACCAGCAAGCCGAAGTGACGGCGCAGGTTGAAGCCTTCATCTCGGATATGGCGCAAGCCTACGCTGAGGCTGATCTCGTGATTGCCCGCGCTGGAGCCATGACGGTTTCAGAAGTCGCCGCAGCCGGTGTGGCGGCCTTGTTCATTCCTTTTCCGCATGCGGTGGACGACCATCAAACCGGTAATGCGCAGTTTTTGGTTGAGGTCCAAGCCGCTTGGTGTTTTCAGCAGGATCAGTTCAGTCCGCAGCAGCTTGCCGATTTGCTGCAAGCGCTCGATCGCCAGCGTCTGATGCAGATGGCGCAAGCCGCGCGCGCCGCGGCAAAGCCCGAAGCGCTCGAAGTCCTGGTGCGCGCCTGTACCCAGGCGGCTGACAGGCAAAGGCAGACCGCATGAAGCACAAGGTCAGGCGTATCCACTTTGTGGGCATCGGTGGTGCCGGCATGAGCGGGATTGCCGAGGTTTTCCTCAACCTAGGCTACAGCATTTCGGGCTCCGATTTGTCGCCCTCAGCGGTGACCGCTCGCCTGCAAGCGCTCGGTGCACAGGTGGTTTTTGGTCATGCGGCTGAGCATGTGGAAGGTGCAGATTGTCTGGTGCTTTCCAGTGCGGTCAAAAGCGATAATCCCGAGCTGATTGCGGCGCGCGCAAAACGTATTCCGCTTGTGCCTCGCGCGATGATGCTCGCCGAGCTGATGAAGCTCAAGCAAGGGATTGCGGTGGCCGGCACCCATGGCAAAACCACCACCACCTCGCTGGTGGCATCGGTACTGGCCGCAGGCGGTCAGGATCCGACCTTTGTGATTGGCGGACTGCTCAACAGTGCCGGTGCCAATGCACGGCTTGGAAGCGGCGACATGATTGTGGTCGAAGCCGACGAATCCGACGCCTCGTTTTTGAATTTGTCACCAACCATGGCGATCATCACGAATATCGATGCCGATCACATGGAAACCTATGCGCACGACCCGGCGCGCTTGCGTCAGGCCTTTGTGGAATTCACCCAACGGCTTCCCTTTTACGGCACTGCGATCGTCTGTGTCGATGACCCCGGTGTTCGCCACATCATGCCCTTTGTTTCAAAACCTCTGCTGACTTATGGCTGCCGGGACGATGCCCAGGTTCGTGCCTGCGGGCTGCGCGCTGACGGAAGCACCATGCACTTTGCCGTCGAGCGTGAAGGGCAGGGTCCTTTGCAGGTTCAGCTCAATCTTCCCGGACGACACAATGTGCTCAACGCGCTTGCTGCCATCGCGGTGGCTGGCGAGCTTGATTTGCCCGATGAGGCAGTGGTGAAGGCCTTGCGCGAATTCAAGGGGGTGGGCAGGCGTTTTCAGTCTTACGGCGATTTGCCGGCCCAAGGCGGCGGAAGCTTTCGCCTCATCGATGACTATGGCCACCACCCGGTGGAGATGGCTGCGGTTTTATCCGCGGCCCGCGGCGCTTTTCCGGGTCGACGGATCCTGTTGGCTTTCCAGCCGCATCGTTTTACCCGCACCCGTGACCTCTTTGAAGACTTCGTGGCTGTGCTCGGTCAAGCCGACGCTGTGTTTCTCACCGAAGTCTATGCCGCCGGCGAAGCAGCAATCGTGGCAGCTGACGGGCGATCGCTAGCCCGCGCCTTGCGTGTGACCGGGCGGATCGAACCGATTTTTTGCGAAGACCTAAAGCGCATGAAAATCGCGCTGATCGAGCAGGCGCGCGACGGTGATGTGGTTATCGCCATGGGCGCGGGGTCGATCGGAAGCCTGGCTGCAAACCTGCGCGATGCGATTGCTTCGGAGACCGTCAGTGACTGAGCAAAGTGCAACCCCCCCACCGGGCCGCACCCAGCCCGCTTGTGCGCTAGGCGAGGTCGCGGTGCTGATGGGTGGGCAATCGGCCGAGCGCGAGATCTCCTTGCGCTCAGGCGCTGGCGTGTTGAAGGCTTTAGAAGAGCAGGGCATCAAGGCGCAGGCCTTTGATCCGGCCAAGCAGGGGCTTGATGCGCTGAAGTTGCTTGGCATCGACCGGGTCTTTATCGCCTTGCATGGGCGCTTTGGCGAAGACGGAACCGTGCAGGGGGCGCTGGAGCTGCTTGGTATTCCTTATACCGGATCAGGCGTTCAGGCCTCGGCGATCGCAATCGACAAAATCCGTACCAAACAAATCTGGTCATGTTCAGGACTTCCGACGCCGCCAAGCCTTCAGGTGCCTGAAGGGGCTGTGGCTAGCATGCTGATCGATAAGCTCGGTTTGCCCATGGTGATTAAACCGGCCCGCGAAGGCTCAACCCTTGGGCTGAGCAAGGTGTATGAGGCGGGCGAGCTTGAGCCTGCGCTTGCGCTTGCGCGAGCCAGTGACCCGTTGGTGCTTGCCGAACGACTGATTGCAGGACGCGAGCTGACGGTGGCCGTGCTGGGCGAGGGCGATCAGGCCGAGGCGCTGCCGATTGTTGAAATTCGCGCACCGCAAGGAAACTATGATTATCAAAACAAGTATTTCACCGAGGATACCGAGTATTTGTGTCCAGCGCCGCTTGATGCCGAGGTCACAGCTAAGGTGCAAGCAATCGCCCTTGCCGCCTACCGCGCCATCGGTTGCTCAGGCTGGGGCCGGGTGGACCTGATGCTGGACGAAGCGATGCAGCCCTGGTTGCTTGAGGTGAACACCTCACCTGGGATGACCGATCACTCGCTGGTTCCAATGGCCGCGCGGGCGGTCGGGATGAGCTACGCGTCGCTGGTCTTGAGACTGCTTCATGAGGCTACTCTCAAGCTCAGGGGACTTGTTTGAGCGCTGTACCGCAGCAGCATGCCCGCAGACGCGCGGCCGTCGTCAACGAGACGGCTGGCTCAGTCCTTGAAAGTCTTAAAGCTGCAGGCCTTGCCTTTGTCGAGCTCATCAGGCGCTTGAGGCGTGATCCGCTTTGGATCAAGCGCTTTGCGATGGCGCTGGCATGCCTGGCTGCGACCGGATTGCTCGGGGCTTTGGGGCACTGGATTGCCCAAAAGCCCTTTTTTGCGATGCAACGCGTGATTGTCGAGGCTGCACCGGGTCATGCCCTCAACCATGTCCAGGACGGTTCAATCCAATTGGCGCTGCGTCGAATAGGGTTTTTTGATTTTTTCTCGCTTGACCTTGAGAGCGTTCGCGATCAGGTGCAGCAGGTCGACTGGGTCCGCAAGGTGCAAGTGCGACGCGTCTGGCCCAACGCCTTGCTCCTGGAAGTTGAAGAGCATCAGCCGATCGCGATCTGGAACGGTGATCGCTTGATCAACCACCACGGCGAGCTTTTCACGGCAAACTTCGCCGAAGCCGAAATCGCAGGCGATTTGCCGCAGCTCATCGGCCCGGATGGCTCGCATCCTCAGGTGCTCGCCCGCTGGCGCGATTTAAGGCAATGGCTTGCTCCGCTTGCGCGTTCGCCAAGCGTGGTATCGCTGTCGGCCAGTCACGCCTGGCAGGCCCGGCTTGACGACGGCAGCCTGATTTTGCTGGGACGCGATGAAGGGCTTGGCATCGAACATCGGGTGGCGCGTTGGGTGGAATCGCATCGCAGCGTGATGGAGCGCCTCATGAAACCTGTGGCGGCGGTGGATTTGCGTTATCCCAACGGTTTTGCCTTGCAGATGGCCGAGCAGCAGGGCGGGCACATGGGCTTAAAAAAGAGTGCAAAGAGGGACAAATGACACGAGATGCCAAAGATCTGATTGTTGGGCTCGATATCGGCACCTCGAAAATCGTGGCCATGGTGGCTGAATTGACGATTGACGGACGCATCGAAATTATCGGGCTCGGACAGCACGAATCGCGCGGCTTGAAAAAAGGTGTGGTGGTGAACATTGAGGCCACGGTGGCTTCGATTCAACGTGCGCTTGAAGAAGCCGAATTGATGGCCGATTGCAAGATCCGCTCGGTCTACACCGGCATTGCCGGCAGCCACATTCGCAGTTTCAACTCATCGGGAATGGTTGCGATCAAGGAAAAAGAAGTCACCGAAGCCGATATAGCCCGGGTGATCGAAACCGCAAAAGCGGTCAACATCCCGACCGATCAGCAAATCCTGCATGTGCTTCCCCAGGAGTTTGTGGTTGACGGCCAGGACGATATCCGCGAGCCGATCGGCATGAGCGGGGTCAGGCTTGAAACCAAGGTCCACATCGTCACCGGCGCGGTATCGGCTGCGCAAAACATCGTCAAGTGCGTGCGACGCTGCGGGCTGGAGGTTCAGGATTTGATCCTGCAGCCGCTTGCCTCGAGTTACGCGGTGCTGACTTCCGATGAAAAAGAGCTTGGCGTAGCACTTGTGGATATCGGTGGAGGGACCACGGATATTGCGATCTTCACCGAAGGTGCGATTCGGCATACGGCAGTGATTCCGATTGCCGGGGATCAAATCACCAACGATATCGCTATGGCTTTAAGAACGCCAACGCCTGAGGCGGAAGAAATTAAACTTCGCCACGGGATTGCCAAAGAGGTGCTTGCCGATCCAGCGGCGCGAATTGAGGTACCCGGCCTGGGCGATCGGGCGCCACGCCATATGTCGCGTCAGGCGCTTGCGGCCGTGATCGAACCGCGGGTTGAAGAATTATTTTCCCTCGTCAATCAGGTGATTCGCGAATCGGGCTATGAGGAGTTGCTGTCTTCAGGCATTGTGATGACCGGTGGCACCACCTTAATGCCGGGCATGGTCGAGCTGGCTGAGGATATATTCCTCAAGCCGGTACGCGTGGGTATGCCTGATTACAGCGGAGGGCTGGCTGATGTGGTCGCTTCGCCGCGGTTTTCAACCGCGGTGGGGCTGATTGAGGAGGCGCGGATCCAGCGCTTGCGGGGAATGCGGGTGGCGCAGCAAGGGGGCTCATTCAAGGAGACAATGCGGCGCATGAAGGACTGGTTTCTTGGCAACTTCTAGCCGGGAAACGGTGGGGGGTGTTGGCCGGGGTCGGCACAACAGTACAGGCTGAACGACATGGAGGGTACGTTATGAGTTTTGAAATGTTGGACGATGAGCCGGCACCGGAAGGCGCGGTCATCAAAGTGGTCGGCGTTGGCGGTGCGGGCGGCAACGCGGTCAATCACATGATTTCACGCGGGGTGCAAGGCGTTGAATTCATTGCAATGAACACCGACAAACAAGCGCTGATCAAATCGGGCGCTGCACACATCATACAGCTTGGCGAGGCTGGATTAGGTGCCGGTGCAAACCCGGAAGCAGGCCGAGATTCGGCGCGCGCACGCGAGCTGGAGATTCGAGCAGCGCTCGAGGGCGCCAACATGGTCTTTCTGACGGCAGGCATGGGCAAAGGCACCGGAACCGGCGCTTCCCCGGTGGTGGCATCGATTGCCAAAGACATGGGAATTCTGACCGTCGGTGTGGTCACCAAACCCTTCGATTTTGAAGGCTCCCGGAAAATGAAAGTGGCCGAAGCTGGGATCGACGCGCTGGTTGAGCATGTTGATTCGCTGATCGTTGTTTTGAATCAAAAGCTCTTTGAGGTGATGGACGAGGACGCGAGTCTGCAAGATGCCTTCAAGCAGGCCGATAATGTTTTGCACAATGCTGTGGCTGGCATTGCCGAAATCATCAATGTTCCAGGTCTGGTCAACGTTGATTTCGCCGACGTGCGCACCGTGATGGCTGAGCAGGGCAAGGCCATGATGGGTATTGGCGAATCGGCCGGGATGGATCGGGCACGTATTGCAGCCGAACAGGCTGTGGCTTCGCCTTTGCTCGACGGGGTTGACCTCAACGGTGCGCGCGGCGTGATCGTAAACATCACCGCCGCCCACAATCTCAAGCTTCGCGAAACCAACGAGGTGATTAACACCATCCGTGAGTTTTGTTCAGAGGACGCCACGATCATTCACGGCACCGTGTTTGACGACAACATGGGCGACAGCCTGAGGGTGACCGTGGTGGCAACCGGCATCGGTCGAAGTCGGGTGATGCCCAAGCCTCCGGTTCTTGTGAGTGCACCACTTGCTATACCGCGCACTGGGACCTACGACGCGCCGCTTGCCCCATCGCCGGCTGCATCCGCGGGCTTGATCGGACAGGCTGCATCGCCTTCGCCCGCAGCAACGCCGAGCATGCCGTCGGCTTTTTCTTCGCCTTCTGTGCCATCACCTGCATTTCAGGCCGCCATGTCGACCCCGCCGACCCAGGCTGCAACAACGGCCATGGCTACAAGCGCCCAGTCAGCGCCGCAATCCCCCAATCCCTATGCGGGCAACCTCGATACGCCAACAGTGTGGCGTGACCCCAGGGCGGCGGCTTCGGCCAGAGTGGCTGCCTTGGAAGAAAGCGGGGTGGAGAAGCTCGATATTCCCGCGTTTTTAAGACGGCAAGCCGACTGAGTAAGACGGCAAGCCGACGAAGCCCGTGATTTCAGGCCCTCATCAACCGGCTGATCCCATCGCCCAGGATCACGACCCGATCGCGCAGCGAGGCGGCGAGCTTTGGAACCCCACCCCAAAAGCTTGCCCGCCCGCTACCCGCAAAAAATAGCGGGAGATGAGCCTTGCCGAACGCACCGAGCCGATAAACTCACAGGTTCTTAACCCCCACGGAGAACCCCATGATCAAAGTCGGCGACCACCTGCCTGAAGCAACCCTTTATGAATTTTATGATGTTGAAGCCAACGGCTGCAGCGTTGGGCCCAACGCGTTCAAGACCAGTGATTTGGTCAAAGACAAGAAGATTGCCATCTTTGGCTTACCCGGCGCCTTCACCCCAACCTGCTCGGCACAACATGTGCCGGGTTATGTCCGGCATGTCGACGATTTGAAAGCCAAAGGCGTGGATGAGATCTGGTGTGTGTCAGTCAACGACGCCTTTGTGATGGGAGCATGGGGCCGCGAGCAGCAGGCCGCAGGCAAAGTCCGCATGATGGCTGACGGCAGCGCGGAGCTCACCAAAGCAATGGGTCTTGAGTTTGACCTGACCGCGCGTGGCCTGGGACTTCGATGCCAGCGCTTTTCCATGGTCGTCGATCATGGCGTGGTGACGCATGTGAGTGTTGAAGATGCGGGCAAGTTCGAGGTGTCAAGCGCTGAGGCGATGCTTGCCCAGCTCTAAAGCCTTCCAAGCGCGGTTCGCTAAAGCCCCCCGAGCGCGGCTCGCGAGAGCTTCCCAAGCTCGGCTCAACCGCCGGTGCTGACTCGCAGGAACAGCTGGTGCTAAGACAGCGCAGTTTGCGTGAGCCGGTGTGCACCACCGGCGTGGGTTTGCACAGCGGGCAACGCGTGCGGCTTTGCCTGCGTCCGGCACCGGTGGATAGCGGGATTGTCTTTTATCGCACCGATCTTGAACCAGTTGCGGCCATCGCGGCGCGAGCGCAGGCGGTGAATGACACAAAAATGGCCTCAACCCTGACCGCTGCGCTTGGCGATGGCGATGTCGTGCGGGTGGCCACGGTTGAGCATTTGATGTCAGCACTCGCCGGCCTGGGAATCGATAACTTGCGGGTTGAGGTTGATGCCGCTGAAATTCCGATCCTTGATGGATCTTCGGGGTCCTTTGTCTACTTGATCCGATCGGCCGGCGTGGTCGAGCAGGCGGCAGCCAAGCGCTTTGTCCGCGTGTTGAAGCCCGTGGAGGTGCGCGACGGCGATAAATGGGCGCGCCTTGAGCCCCACTTCGGCTTTAAGCTGAGATTTGGGATCGATTTTCAGCATCCGGCAATCGATACCACGGTGCAAGAGGTTGAAGTCGATTTTTCGCGGGACTCCTACGTTGATGCGGTTGCAAGGGCACGCACCTTTGGCTTTGTGCGCGACATCGAAGGCTTGCGCGCTGCAGGCCTGGCCCAGGGCGGCAGCTTGGACAATGCGATCGTGATGGATGAGTTTCGCGTGCTCAACGACGAGGGTTTGCGCTCGGCCGATGAGTTTGTAAAACACAAGCTGCTTGATGCAATTGGCGATTTGTATTTGCTGGGCCGGCCCTTGCTCGCCGCCTATTCGGCCTATAAGTCGGGCCATGCCTTGAATAATCAGCTGTTGCGCAGCCTGCTTGAGCAGACGACGGCCTGGGAAGAAGTGCGCTTTGCCGAACGCAGCAAAGCACCGTTGCAATACGCAAGGGACTGGGCTTACGCCTGACAGCAGGCTGCGCTCGACACCACATGCAAGGCCAGGCGAGAGGGCTAGGTCTGACACCGGGCAGCCCAGCGTCTTGAACCCGGTGAAGCTTGCGGTTTAGCCGGTTGGCTTGACCACGGTCTGCGTTTTGCGAGCGGCGCGCGCTAAGAGCCGCTTTACACTCGCCGAAAGCGCGGGAGGCAGCGATGCCTGCCGCAGCTCGCTCAAGGCCTCAAGGCCTGAAGCCGGCAGCGTTTTGCGATGCTGGGTGCCGGCACTTTGCGGGGGTTCGCGATAAGGCCTGGCCTTGATGCTGATGCTTTCGACCGACCAGCCCTGCGCACGCAAAAATCGAAGCAGCGAGGGCAATTGCTGGCGAAGCCGCGCAGCCATGGCGCCGCTGGCCATCAGCACCAGAACCTGTGATCGAAGGTTACACACCTCAAGCTTCAATCCGGTATGCGCTTGCAATTGCGCCTGCAATAGGCTCAGGCTTTGCGCCTGCCTGAGGAGCATCGCGCCTTGGGGGTCAAGTTCGATCCAACTGAGCATCGCCCGGCTGGCGTTTTGCTTTGTGTTTGCCGTCATAAAGTGCTTCGAGGGTAGCACGCCGGCGCATGCGGTTTGGGGCTGAGGGAAAAGTTCGATGCGCCAAACTGTTAAACTCGCGCCGATGTTTCAAGGGCTACTTACCAAGATTTTTGGCAGTCGCAACCAGCGTCTGCTCAAGCAATACCAGCAGGTGGTTGCTCGGGTTAACGCGTTTGAACCCGCGCTCAAAACGCTCACTGACGAGGCGCTCAGCGGCAAAACCGCCCAATTCAGGCAGCGACTCGGTCAGGGCGAGAGCCTCGATGCACTGTTGCCGGAGGCTTTTGCGGTTTGCCGCGAGGCGAGCAGCAGGGTCATGGGCATGCGCCACTTTGATGTGCAACTGCTCGGTGGCATGGTCTTGCACCACGGCAAGATTGCCGAAATGCGCACGGGCGAAGGCAAAACCCTGATGGCCACGCTGCCCGCTTATTTGAATGCCCTCCTCGGACAGGGCGTGCACGTGGTGACCGTCAACGACTACCTGGCTGCCCGCGACGCGGAATGGATGGGAAGGCTTTATCGCTTCCTGGGTCTGAGCGTGGGAGTCATCGTCTCGCAGCAAGAAAACGCTGCCAAGCGCGATGCCTATGCGGCCGATATCACTTATGGAACCAATAACGAATACGGCTTTGACTACTTGCGCGACAACATGGAGTACGCGGTGGGCGACCGTCGGCAGCGCAAACTCGCTTTTGCCATCGTGGATGAGGTTGATTCGATTCTGATCGACGAAGCAAGAACGCCGCTCATTATTTCTGGACAGGCTGACGATCAAACCGGCCTTTACACCGTGTTGAACCAGGTGCCGCCTTTGCTCAGACGCATGGCTCATGAGCCCAAGCCGCAGGAGCCGGAACCAGAGGGCGACTATTGGGTGGATCTGAAATCCTTTGCGGTGCATTTGTCTGAGCAAGGCCATGAGCATGCCGAGCAAATCCTGAATCGGATGGGTTTGTTGCCTGAGGGCGCATCGCTGTACGACGCAGCACATATCGCCTTAATGCACCATCTGATGGCGGCTTTGCGCGCTCACAGCCTTTATGTGATCGATCAGCACTACGTGGTGCAAAACCGCGAAGTGATTATCGTGGATGAATTCACCGGCCGCTTGATGCAGGGCAGACGCTGGTCCGACGGTCTGCACCAGGCGATCGAGGCCAAGGAGGCGGTGCCAATTCAGCCAGAAAACCAGACGCTGGCTTCGATTACCTTCCAGAACTATTTTCGCATGTACGGCAAGCTGTCGGGCATGACCGGCACGGCCGACACCGAGGCTTACGAGTTTCAGGAAATCTACGGCCTGGAAACCGTGGTCGTTCCGACGCACCGACCCATGATTCGCGACGACCGACAGGATCAGGTGTTTCGAACAGCGCGCGAGAAGTACCAAGCCATACTGAGCGATATAAGCGATTGCCACAAGCGCGGGCAACCGGTGCTGGTTGGAACCACCTCGATTGAAAACTCCGAGCTGCTCTCAGCATTGCTGAGCAAGGAGAAACTGCCCCACCAGGTACTCAACGCCAAGCAGCATGCGCGCGAAGCGGAGATTGTTGCCCAAGCGGGAAGGCCGGGCGTGATCACCATCGCGACCAACATGGCTGGCCGCGGCACCGATATCGTGCTGGGGGGCAATGTTGAAAAACAAGTCGGATTTCTTGAGGCTGACGCCGCCATCGAAGCCGCACAAAAGCAGGCGCAAATCAATGCGCTGCGCGGTGAATGGCAGTCCTTGCACGATAAAGTGATTGCCGAAGGCGGTTTGCACATCATCGGCACCGAAAGGCACGAATCGCGGCGCATCGATAATCAGCTGCGTGGCCGATCCGGGCGACAGGGCGATCCGGGAAGCTCGCGTTTTTACTTGTCGATGGAAGATCCGCTGCTGAAGATCTTCGCCGGCGATCGCCTGATGGCGATCATGGACAAATTGAAGCTGCCCGACGGGGAGGCCATCGAAGCCGGCATGGTGTCGCGCTCCATCGAGTCTGCTCAGCGCAAAGTTGAGGCGCGCAACTTCGATATTCGCAAACAGCTGCTTGAATACGATGATGTGGCCAACGATCAGCGGCGCATCATTTATAAGGATCGTAACGAAATACTCGATGCTGCCGATGTGCGTGAACGCATCGATACGCTGCGCAGGCAGGTGCTTGAAGCGCTCTTTCGCGACCATGTCCCGCAGGATTCGATGGAGGAGCAATGGGATCTTGAGGCCTTGCAGTCCACGCTCGCCAACGACTGGCAGCTGCAGGCCGAACTCAGGCAGTGGGCTGCACAGCAAGGGGATGCTGACGATGAAGCCTTGCTTGCCAAGCTGATCGAATCGTCCGATCAGGCTTATCAGGCAAAGCTCGATGCCGCGGGCCCGGAGGCTTTTTCAGCGTTTGAGAAAACCGTGCTGTTGCAAGCGATCGACAATCATTGGCGCGATCATCTGGCCACGCTCGATTATCTTCGCCAAGGTATTCATTTGCGGGGTTATGCGCAAAAAAATCCCAAGCAGGAATACAAGCGCGAAGCCTTCGAACTCTTTGCAAGCCTGCAAACCCGTATCCGCGCAGATGTGGTCAAGCTGCTGATGACAGTCACCATCGCATCACCCGAGCAGGTCGAAGCCGCTCAGGTGATGCAAGCGCAACAGCAAGCGGGTTTGCAAATCAAACTGATTCATCACGATGCCGAGGCGGCTGGCATGGGTTTGCAGGCGGCCAGCGCAGCAGCCGACGGTGGTCTTGCCGACCCGCAAACGCTGGCTCTGGCAGCACAACAGCTCCCTGTCTCGGGCCAGGACAGTGCCCCGGCCCAGCAACCTTTGCGACGCTTTGGGGAAAAAATCGGCCGCAACGACCCCTGTCCATGTGGATCGGGCAAGAAGTACAAACTTTGTCATGGCCGGGTGGCCTGAGACAGACCCGCGCGGGTCCTTGGTAAGCAAAGGAGATCTCTGCAATGGCAGCTGGACTGCATGCTCCCAACCCGGATGACTTACTGCCGGTTGCCGGGCTGCGCATTGGTACGGCAAAGGCCGGGATACGAAAGCCCGGTAAGCGCGATCTCTTGGTGTTGCAATTCGATCCTGGCTCAGTCGCTGCCGGTGTTTTCACGCGCAACCGCTTTTGCGCTGCTCCGGTTCATGTTTGTCGCAAGCACCTTGCGTTGAGCCAAGGCGCGATACGCGCTCTGGTGGTCAACACGGGCAATGCCAATGCGGGCACCGGCGAATCGGGTGTGCTCCATGCCCAAGAAACCTGCGACCATTTGGCCTCGATGCTTGGGCTGCCGGCAACGCAGGTGTTGCCGTTTTCAACCGGCGTGATTCTTGAACCTTTGCCGATCGATCGGCTGCTTGCCGGACTGCCACAGGCGCTTGAGGCTGCACGAGCGGGTGAGGAAGGCTGGCTCGAAGCCGCTCAGGCGATCATGACCACCGACACGCTGCCCAAGGCTTCATCGATTGCGGTGCAGGCGGGCAACACGCGCTATCACATCACCGGTATTGCCAAGGGTGCCGGGATGATTCGCCCCAATATGGCAACCATGCTCGCTGTGCTGGCTTGTGATGCACCGATTGCGCCTGAGTTGCTTGCGCGCTGGTTGCAAGACATCAATGCGCTGAGCTTTAACCGCATTACCGTCGATGGCGACACCTCGACCAACGACTCGTTTTTGCTGGTGTCGACCGGTGCCAAGGCGTCAAGCAACGGCGCGCCGATCGATCACGACGCGCACCCGGATGCGGCAGCGCTGAAAGAGGCCATGACAGCGCTTGCGCAGCAATTGGCGCAGGCGATTGTGCGTGATGGCGAGGGCGCTACAAAATTTATTACTGTTGAGGTTGATCATGCCGCAAGCGAGGCCGAAGCGGTGCAGGTGGCCTATGCAGTAGCGCACTCGCCGCTGATAAAAACCGCTTTTTTCGCCTCCGATCCCAATCTTGGTCGCATACTTTGCGCGGTGGGCTATGCCGGGATCGACGACCTCGATGTGCAAAAGGTCGATCTGTACCTGGATGCGGTGCATGTGGCCACGCAAGGCGGACGCCATCCCGCGTACCGCGAGGAAGACGGCCAGGCGGTGATGAAAAAGCAAGACATCACAGTGCGTGTTGTGCTTGGAAGAGGCAAGGCCCAGTGCCGAGTCTGGACCTGCGATTTTTCACACGATTACGTCTCGATCAATGCCGACTACCGGTCTTAAGGCGAAAGCGGCCCGGTCGGGCAGGCGCCTCGAGCGCGAAACGCTTGTCCCTCAAGGCCAGGAGCCGCTGGCGCAACCGGGGGCGCTTGACCCGTTGGCGCCACCTGCACTGATGATTCCGGCTACGCTTGTCAATCAATTGCAAGCGCTGATCACGCAGCTGAGCGATCTGATGCCGCAGGTCCGAAGCCCGGATTGGGACGCTTCGGTCGCTTTTCGCTGGCGACGCCGGCCAAGCGCGCTTGGTGTGCAGGCCTGGCTCGCGCCGGTTCGGCATCGTTCTGCGCTAAGCCTTGATGACTTGCAGCATATTGATGATCAAAAGCAGACTCTGGTTCGAAACACCCGTCAGTTCGTTGAGGGCCGGGCCGCCAACAACGTCTTGCTGACCGGTTCACGCGGCACCGGCAAAAGTTCGGTGATCAAGGCCTTGCTCAACGCCTTTCACAGCCAGGGTTTGCGCATGATCGAGGTTGACAAGGCCGATCTGGTCGATCTTCCCGATATCGTTGAGCTGGTGGCTGAACGCCCCGAGCGCTTTGTGATTTTTTGCGACGATCTGTCTTTTGAAGCGGGCGAAGGCGCGTACAAGGCCTTGAAGACGGTGCTGGATGGTTCGATTGCCGCGCAGTCCGACAACGTGCTGGTGTATGCCACCTCGAACCGTCGTCATTTGATGCCCGAGTTCATGCGCGAAAACCTCGAGACGCGCTACGGCGACGAGGGCGAAATCCACCCCGGGGAAACCGTCGAGGAAAAAATTTCGCTCTCCGAGCGCTTTGGCTTATGGGTGCCTTTTTACCCCTTCAGTCAGGACCACTATTTGCATGTGGTGGCGCATTGGATGGGGCAGCTTGGCGCAAGCCCTGCTCAGATCGACAAGGCCCGGGGCGATGCGCTGCGCTTTGCTCTGGAGCGTGGCTCGCGCTCGGGGCGGGTGGCCTGGCAGTTTGCAAAGGACTGGATCGGTCAGCATGGTCATCGACGTCGCAGCCGGCGTTCTGATTAACCCCCAGGGCAAAGTCTTGCTGGCGCAACGCCCACAAGGCAAGGTCTACGCGGGTTGGTGGGAAGTTCCAGGGGGCAAGTTTGAGCCCGGCGAAGATGCGCATCAGGCGCTTGCTCGCGAATTGCAGGAAGAGCTTGGCCTTCAGATTCAATCCTCAAGTGCATGGTGTGTATGCGAATATGAATACCCGCACGGGCATGTGCGCTTGCACTTTCGCAGGCTCTGGCACTGGCAGGGCGAGCCGCTGGCGCTGGAATCTCAGGCGCTGGTCTGGATTGATCCCACAAGCACGTTTGAAAGCAGGGTTTCGCCTATGCTGCCTGCGACCGAACCCTTGATCGCCTGGCTTGCCCTGCCGCCATCGATGGGCGGCTCAGACCCGCGTATTGAGCAGATCGACTGGCTCGACGCCGACGATCTTGAGCAGGGCAGATCGATGATCGAGGCGCGGTCTGCAACAAGCCTCAAACCGGTTTACTTGAGGCTCGGTGAGCAATACCTCGATGTGATTCGCCTGGCCGCTCAGGATTGGCTGGGATCGTCGCTTGACAGCGCCTCGCCGGACACGCGATAGCGCTCACTGGCCCAGTCGCCGAGATCGCTGAGTTTGCAGCGCTCGCTGCAAAATGGCCGAAAACGATTGCTCGGTGCATAAACCGCAGCGCGCGAGCAACGCGGGCAGTTCACCAGCCTGCCTGCTTGGGACTGGACAGGCTCGGAGCCGTTTCGACCCGAAGGCTCGTCAGAAATTGCAGAGCTCAAGGGTAAATCCAACATCGCGGTCGATCGGGCGCGGTTTGGCTGCACCTTCCTGGCGGGTGAAGCGCAGCCACATCAAGTATTGGTTGGCGCTCATTTCCGGGATCGCCTGTGGATCGGCGGGCAACACCCTGACCAGCTGGTAGGAGCGCCCGGTCAGCTGCATCTGGTAAGTGCCCTTTGGCGCCAAGACCTGCTGACTCTGGCCGGTTTCCCGCAACAAACCCAACATCACCTGCAGTGCCGCTTCCAGGGGGCGCAAATGGCCGCACCACAGCTTCATGTCGACTAAGCGCTGCTCGATGGGCTTTTGCTGCCAGGCATGGTAAGAGGGCAGATCAAAGGGGCAGGCACCTCCAGGCACCGAGGCGCGTGCGCGAACCGACATCAGCCACTCGTGCTCGAGCAAAGCCTGCCCGGGTTTGCCCTGAATGGTGGCCAGGTTATGGCGTGTGCGCTGCAAAACATCGATAGTTTGCTCGAGCCGATCAGCTGCTACGGCTGGGTTATCGCGCAAACTCACAAGCATGTTGCGCTGTCGGTCAAGTTCCTGGAGCAGTTCGGTTTTTAGATCGCTTCGACCGGACATGCCCAGCACATCAAAAATTGCCGTGAGCGCAACATGGTGATCAGCGGCTGATTCGCGTTTGGCAAAGAGGCCCATGCGCATCAACAGTTCTTCAAGTCTTAACAGGTTGCGGATGCGCTCAGACAACGGAAACTCGTACATCATGCTGGCGATTGTCCCCCATCCGAAGCGCAAGCACCAAACGCGGCGGCGGCTTCTGACAGAAAGCGCTGATGCAGCGCATCGATCTGTGCCTCAAGCGCTTGCAATGTGCTGTGGTTTTCAATCACCGCATCGGCAAAGGCCAAGCGCTGTTCACGGCTGGCCTGCGCTGCGATGATCGATTGCACCCGCGCTTCGGTGAGACCCGAGCGTTTCATCACACGCTCGATTTGCTGGGCTTCGGGACAGTCGACCACCACAATGCAATTCACGCGATTGCGGGCCTGCTCGGATTCGATCAGCAGCGGGATTGCGAGCATGACATAAGGACTGGTGGCTGCAAGCACTGCGTCGTCGCTGATTTGGCGAATCATCGGGTGCAGGATCGACTCAAGTCGCTTGCGCTGTTGGGGATCCTCAAAAACAAGCTCGCGCATGCGCTCGCGGTCAAGCGAGCCGTCGGCCGCCACCACCTGACTGCCAAAGGCGGAGGCAATCGCGGCCATGGCAGCGCCGCCTGGCGCAGTGATGCGGTGCGCAATTTCGTCGCTGTCGATAACCACAATCCCTCGGTCTTGGAAGCATTCGGCCACGGTGGTTTTGCCGCTACCGATGCCGCCGGTGAGCCCGACCAGCCACTTGCCGGCGTGCTTGCGATTCTGCGTTTCATCCTGATGGATAGGCTTCATGCTGAGGATCTCATCCGTAAAGCAAGGGACGAAGCGTTTGCTCGCCAAAAACCATCACTGCCGCGCCAAGGCACAAGTGAGGTCCAAAGGCAATCGCTTCGCCGCGGCTGCGCCATCCGATCAGTCCGAGCAAAAGTCCGGTCAGCACACCCGTGCTTGCCGCAATCAGCACCACCGCCGGAAGCGCCGTGAGGCCCAGCCAGGCGCCGATCGCAGCGAGGAGCTTGAAGTCGCCCGCGCCCATGCCGTCGGTACCGCGCAAGGCGCGGTAGACCGCGTTGAGCAGCCATAAGCTGCCATAGCCTGCCGCGGCGCCCATGACAGCCTGATCGAGGCTTGTGAAGTATTCGGCGCAATTGATCAACAAACCGGCCCACAGCAAAGCCTGGGTCAAGACGTCCGGCAATAGCCTTGTTTCGATGTCAATCCAGGCAAGCACCCAAAGTGTCCAGCCAAGCAGGCAGATCGCTGCCGCTTCAAGAACCAGACCGTGCCCGCTTAAGGCAAGCACCGCAACCGCGATCGGCCCAAGCGAAAAAAAACTGAAACGCCAGCCCTTGAGGCTTTCGGCTTGATGCGGCGAAATGACTTCCAGACCCTGTTGTCCCGGATCCTGGACCCCAGCGCCTGCAGCGCCTTCAACAAGGCCTGCGCCTGCCTCAGCCTGCGTCTCATCCCAGTCGTTAAATAGTGCTTCGGGCAGCGCCCGGGTGAGTCGCGCCAGGGGAAAAGCGACGAGCCAGCCCACAAGGGCGGCCACAGCGAGCTGCCAGAGCGCGGCCTGCTCGGTTGCGAGTTGGATCCAATCGTTCCATTGCATGGCCGATTCTGACCCGCTGCGCTGACGGCTGCAAGCCAGACTCGCCTGCAAAGCCCATAATCAGGTTTTCGACAAAGTGGGTGGCTGTTAGCGGTGGCAGCCCAAAAAAGCGGAGGAGGCTTCACCATGGGATCAACGAAAAGCGATTTCGCGCTACGTTCGCGCGCCTGGTTTGACAACCCGGATAACCCCGGGATGACGGCTTTGTATTTAGAGCGTTATTTGAATTTTGGGCTTACGCTTGACGAACTTCGCAACAGCGGAAAGCCCATCATCGGTATTGCGCAGACGGGCTCGGATTTATCGCCTTGCAACCGCCATCATCTGGAGCTTGCCTCGCGGCTGCGCGATGGGATCCGCGATGCGGGCGGCATACCGATGGAGTTTCCGGTCCATCCGATTCAGGAAACCGGCAAGCGTCCGACCGCAGCCCTTGATCGCAACCTGAGCTATCTTGGTTTGGTAGAGCTGTTGTACGGCTACCCGCTCGATGGCGTTGTGCTGACCACCGGATGCGATAAAACCACGCCGGCGATGCTGATGGGCGCAGCCACCGTGGACTTACCCGCAATCGTGCTCTCGGGCGGGCCGATGCTCAACGGTTACTACGGCGGTGGCCTGGCAGGATCGGGCACAGTCGTCTGGTTTGCACGCCAGGAGCTCGCAGCCGGGCGAATCGACTATGAGGAATTTTTAAACATGGTGGCTTCCTCGGCCCCTTCTCCGGGACATTGCAACACCATGGGAACGGCGCTCTCGATGAATGCGATGGCCGAAGCGCTTGGGATGTCGCTTCCCGGATGTGCAGCGATCCCTGCGCCTTATCGTGAACGCGCCCAAATGGCTTATGCCACCGGAAGGCGCATTGTTGACATGGTCCGGGAGGATTTGCGCCCCTCGCAAATCATGACCCGCGCCGCTTTCGACAATGCGATTGTTGCGGCATCGGCGCTAGGCGCTTCCACCAACTGCCCGCCGCATGTGACGGCAATCGCAAGGCATATGGGTGTGGATTTGCCCATTGAGGATTGGGACCGGATTGGCTATGAGATCCCTTTGTTGGTCAATCTCATGCCAGCAGGGGAATATCTCGGCGAGGAGTTCCATCGCGCAGGCGGCGTGCCGGCGGTGCTTGCCCAATTGCTTGCTGCGGGCAAATTGCATGGCGATGTCCGCACGGTGAGCGGTAAAACCATGGCAGAAGACCTTGCTAAGGCCGCGATCAAGGACGACCGGGTGATCAAGACCTACGCAGCGCCTATGCTGCCGCAATCGGGCTTTGCAGTCTTGCGCGGAAACTTGTTTGACGCGGCGGTGATGAAAACCTCGGTGATTTCAGAGGCCTTTCGCCAGCGCTATTTGCAAAACCCCGCCGATCCCGACGCCTTTGAGGGGCGAGCGATTGTGTTTGAAGGACCCGAGGACTATCACGAGCGGATCAACGATCCCTCGCTTGCAATCGATGCGGACTGTATTTTGTTTATCCGGGGGACCGGACCAGTGGGTTACCCAGGCGCTGCCGAGGTCGTCAATATGCTGCCACCGGATGAACTGGTGAAGCAAGGCATTACCTTGCTGCCTTGTGTGGGTGATGGTCGCCAGTCGGGTACCTCGGCTTCGCCCTCGATTCTCAACGCTTCGCCTGAGGCTGCGGTCGGTGGCGGACTTGCCCTGTTGCATACGGGCGACAGGGTTCGCATTGACCTGGCAAAACGCCGCGCCGATATGTTGATCAGCGATGCGGAACTTGCGGCACGCCGGGCTGCCTGGAAGCCCCCTGAACTCGAGCATCAAACCCCCTGGCAGGAGCTGCAACGCGCCAAGATCGGACAGCTCTCCTCGGGCGCATGTCTCGATTTTGCGGTCAAGTACCAGCGCATCGCGGTCACAAAGGGAATTCCGCGTGACAATCACTGATCTGCCAGCTCAACGAGGCCTATCGCGATGACAGATTCAAGCATGCAATTTAGCCTCGTGCATGCGGGTGATACCGCCTACGAGGAAGACGGTCTTCGACCATTTTTTCTCTACAAGGATCTGGGCATCCGCAAAGCCAGCGGCGGCGCTGCGGTGGCGCATCTGATCAAGGCCAAACCCGGCACCCATGCCCAACCGACCTGGCATCATCACGAGGTGGGCTTTCAAATGGTGTACATCCTCAAGGGCTGGGTGCGCTTTGAGTACGAGGGCGTGGGCGAAGTCCGGCTCGAAGCTGGCAGCTGCGTCCATCAGCCACCGGGCATTCGACATCGTGAGCTTGAGCACAGCGAAGACTTGGAGCTGATCGAGATTGTGTTGCCGGCAGCATTCAAGACGGTGACCGAAGGTTGATGGTGGCAGAGGGCTGACGCAGAACTGTTGAGCCCATAAGGAGAGGTTTTCTATGGCTACGCAACCCCAGTTACTTGTCCCGTCCAGAACCGGCGGCAAGCCCCAGACAGTGTCTGATGCTGCGAAAAGCCCGCAGGAGCGCGAAGCGCATCATGGTCCAGTTGCGCAGGATGGGCCCGGTGGTCCGGGCGGACCAGGTGGGCCAGATCGGCCAGATCGGCCAGATGCGACAGATGGCCCAGATAGCGATCCGCTCGAGACCAAGGAGTGGCTTGACGCCTTAGCGTCGCTGATCGAGCAACAAGGCGCGGCGCGTGCGCGTTTTGTACTGAATCGTCTGGCCGAGCATGCACTGGCTTCGCCCTTGCACTGGCGTGCGCCAAGGATCAGTCCCTATGCCAACACGATTGCCCAGCATGAGCAGCCGGTTTACCCGGGCGATTTGTCGATGGAAGAAAGACTTGCCTCCACGATGCGCTGGAATGCGCTTGCTATGGTCGCCAGGGCCAATGCGGCTGACGCCGAGCTCGGCGGCCATATTGCCAGTTATGCCTCAGCGGCTGACCTTTTCGAAGTCGGCTTCAACCATTTCTTCCGCGGACCTGAGGGGGAGCTTCCGGCCGATCTGCTTTACGTCCAACCGCATTCAGCGCCCGGTATTTACGCCCGCGCTTTTTACGAAGGCCGCCTGCGCGCGCAGGATCTGGCGCATTTTCGGCGCGAATTATCGGCGCAGCGGGTCGGTGCCCGTGGACTGAGTTCCTACCCCCATCCCTGGCTCATGCCCGACTTTTGGCAGTTCCCAACGGGCTCGATGGGGATTGGTCCGATCAGTGCGATTTATCAGGCCCGCTTTTTACGGTACTTGCTGCACCGGGGCCTGCTCACAGCCGAACACGGCGAGCGCAAAGTCTGGGGCGTGTTTGGCGATGGTGAGATGGACGAGCCCGAGTCGATGTCGGCCCTCACGCTTGCCGCGCGCGAACGACTGGACAACTTGATTTTCGTGATCAATTGCAACCTGCAACGACTCGATGGCCCGGTGCGCGGCAATGGCCGCATCATCGATGAGCTCGAGTCCTTGTTTACCGGCGCCGGCTGGAAAGTCATCAAGGTGATCTGGGGCGGCGACTGGGACGCGCTTTTTGCGAAAGACAAAGACGGCCAGTTGCTCAAGGCCTTTGCCAACACGGTTGACGGCCAGTTTCAGACCTACGCAGCGAAAGACGGCGCCTTCAACCGTCGCGCTTTTTTCGGCCAACATCCGGCACTGGCTGCCATGGTGGCTGATTTGAGCGATGAGCAAATCGATCGCCTGCGTCGCGGCGGGCACGACATGGTGAAAATCCATGCGGCGTACTGGCATGCGATGCGTCATCAAGGGCAGCCGGTGGTGATACTTGCGCACACCAAAAAGGGCTACGGCATGGGCCAAGCCGGCCAGGGCAAGATGACAACCCATTCGCAAAAGAAAATGGACGAGGAGGCCTTGCTCGCTTTCAGGGATCGCTTTCGACTGCCCTTGAGCGATGAGGATGCCAGAGCCTTGCGTTTGATCGAACCCGATCCAAACAGTCCCGAAGTGCGCTATTTGCGCGAGCGCCGAAAAGCGCTTGGCGGAGCCTTGCCGACACGAAAGCTAAAGGCCAAAGCGCTCGCTGTGCCCGCACGCGAGCAGTGGGCCGGTTTTGCGGTCAGCGAAGCAGGACGCGAGATGTCAAACACCCTGGCCTTTGTGCGCATGCTCGGCAACTTGCTGAAAGATCCGGAGATCGGTCCGCGAATCGTCCCGATTGTGGCCGATGAGGCAAGAACCTTCGGGATGGCTTCCTTGTTTCGCCAGGTGGGGATTTACTCCTCGATGGGCCAGCGTTATGAACCTGAGGATATTGGCTCCGTGCTTCATTACCGGGAAGCGCTCGACGGCCAGATTTTGGAAGAAGGCATCAGTGAGGCCGGGGCGATGGCCTCATGGACTGCGGCGGCCACAAGCTATGCCGTCAATGGCCTGGCGATGCTGCCGTTTTACATTTATTACTCGGTCTTTGGCTTTCAACGCGTTGGCGATCAGATCTGGGCAGCAGCCGATCAACGGGCGCGAGGCTTCTTGATCGGCGCCACATCAGGACGAACAACGCTTGCCGGAGAAGGCCTTCAACACCAGGACGGATCATCGCCGCTGGTGGCTGCGACGATTCCGAACTGCGAGGCCTACGATCCGGCTTTTGCGCAAGAGCTTGCCGTGATCGTGCATGCCGGCATGCATGAGATGTTAGCCTTGGAACGCGATGTGTTTTATTACATCACGCTGACCAATGAATCGCTTCCGCAGCGTGCGATCAGCGATAGCGAAGGCGTGCTGCGTGGGATGCACCGGATTGCAAGCATCGGCCCAGCGCAGCCCTTGGCCTCCACGGCCGATGTGCGATTGCTTGCTTCAGGCGCGATGGTTCACCAGGCGCTGCAAGCAGCGCAATGGCTTGCTGAGCAGGGCTTTTCGGTCGATGTTTTCAGCGTCACCTCCTGGAGCAGGCTTGCGCGCGAGGCGATGAGGGCCGAGCGGCTTGAGCGGATCGCAGCCGAAGATGCGCTTGCCGGCACCTGGCTGACAAAACAACTGGGCACGAGCAAAGCGCCGATTGTGGCGGTTTCCGATTACATGCGGGCAGTCCCGGAGCAAATCCGCGCTTACCTGCCCGATGCGCAGGCGATGACTTGCCTTGGTACCGATGGCTTTGGACGCAGCGACACCCGCAGCGAGTTGCGCGACTTTTTCGAAGTCAGCGCCCGCTGGATTGCCCAGGCAGCGCTGGTCCGGCTTGAGCGTCGCGACCTGATCGCAGACTTGTTCGACGCTGGCACTGATTTGAACGCGCGCCGCACGCCCCCCTGGGAGCGTTAAGCCTGTTGTCGCACCAACGGACCGGACCCGTTGTTGGATTCAGTGCAACAACGCCAGCGATGCCGGGTCGAATGCAGCCAGATCGTCCCATTGGCCGCGTCGCACTTTGCTTGCCCAAGCCGGATCGCTGATCAGCGCGCGTCCGACCGCAACCAGATCGAAATCGCCGCGCTCAAATCGTTCAATCAAGGCATCCAGCGAGGCAGGTTGAGAAGCCTCGCCGCGAAAAGCCGCGATGAATTCGCCGGTCAAACCGACCGAGCCAACGGTGATCACCGGTTTGCCTGTCAGTTTGCGGGCCCAGCCCGCAAAATTCAGGTCTGATCCCTCAAACTCGGGCTCCCAGAAGCGACGCTGTGAACAGTGCAAAACATCGGCTCCCGCGTCGATCAGGGGTGAGAGCCACTGGCTCATGGCTTCGGGTGTCGGGGCGAGTTTTGCGTTGAAGTCTTGCTGCTTCCACTGTGATAAGCGTATGCAAATCGGAAACTCGGGCGCGGTTGCGCGTCGGATGGCAGCGATCACTTCGGCGGCGAAGCGGCTGCGCTGGGCGATGGTCGCTCCACCATAAGCATCGTCGCGATGGTTGCTGCCGTCCCAGAAAAACTGGTCAATCAAATAGCCATGGGCGCCGTGGATTTCGACCCCATCAAAGCCGATACGCCGGGCATCGGCAGCAGCCTTGGCAAAGGCTTCGATGCAATCACGAACATCGGCTTCGGTCATCGCCTTGCCATGTTGCCGGTTGGCTTTGTATTGGCCTGATGGGCTTTCAAAGGGGCTTCCCGGCCGCCAGCTGACCGTCGGGTTGGGTAGCGCGCCCACATGCCAGAGTTGTGGCCAGATCGCGCAAGCTTGAGCGTGCACAGCGTCGACGGTTTTTTTCCAGCCGGCAAGCGCTTCTTCGCCGTGAAAAACCGGCACGTTGGGATCATTGCGGGCCGCATCGCGGTCGACCGCGGTGCCCTCGGTGATGATCAGGCCCAGGTCCTGTGCGGCGCGACGACCGTAATAGGCGGCGACCTCATCGCCTGGAATGCCACCGGGTGAAAATGAACGGGTCATCGGGGCCATCACGATGCGCGAGGAAAGGCTCAGGTTTCCGAGCGAAAGGGCGGTAAAAAGGCAAGAAGCTGAGCGGGTCATGGTTGGTTTTCCTGTCGCAGGATTCAACGATCGGTGTAGGGTTGGTCAGGCTGCGCTGGCGCCTTGTTGTTGATTTGCGGATGCCCGCAGATAGGCGCTGGCGTTTAAAGTCGAGCGCCGGTACAAAGCCACCGGCGCTAAAAGCCGAGCGCCTGCACAAACGCGCTGAGGCTTAAGCGTAGCATTTGGATCTTTAACGGGCCTCAACATGTCTGCTGTCTTTGCAAGTCTTGCACCGATTCAACCCTTCGTGCTGCGTTATCGCCTGCATTGGTTCGCTGCGCTCTTTTTCCTGGTGCTTGCCGCTGTAGCCTTGCTGGCCGTACCCCTTGCTTTTCGCAGTCTGATCGATGCTGGTTTTTCCGCAGCCGATTTGAATGCGCGCTTTCTGATTCTGCTTGGGCTTGCGCTCACGCTGGGGACAGCGACGGGTTTGCGCTTTTACTGGATGGCCTGGTTGGGTGAGCGCATCACCGCCGATCTGCGCAAGGCGGTTTACGCCAATGTGTTGGCGCAACCGCCTTATTTTTTCGAGACCCTGAAAACCGGAGGCCTGCTTTCCAGATTGACCGCCGACACATCGCTGGTTCAAACCCTGGTGGGCACCAGCGTATCGATGGCGCTTCGCTCAAGCCTGTTGCTGCTTGGCGCGCTCACCATGATGGTGATCACCAGTCCCCGCCTTGCGCTGGCCCTGATCGGACTCTTGCTGGTGGTGGTGCTTCCGCTTTGGGCAACCGGAAGGCGGGTACGCAGGCTTTCGCGCGACAGCCAGGATCGGCTCGCCGACAGCGCTGCAAGGGCGGGTGAACGCTTAGCAGCCATGCCACTTGTGCAAGCCTATCAGCGTGAAGACTATGAGGCGCAAGCCTACGCAACGGAGGTCGATCGGGCGCTGGGGGCAGCTCTTAGGCGCAATCGGCTTCGTTCGAGCCTCACCGCACTTGCGATTGTTCTCAGTTTCAGTGTGATTGTATTCACGCTCTGGATGGGGGCGCACGCGGTGGTGGAGGGCCGCACCAGCACAGGTGAGCTTGCTCAGTTCGTTTTTTATGCAGCGCTGGTTGCCGGTTCGATGGGCGCATTGTCTGAGGTTTTTGGTGATTTGCAACGCGCAGCCGGCGCTGCCGAACGGCTCGGCGAGTTGTTGCCGGGTTCGCCGCAGATGCATCCCTTGCCGCTGAGCGCTACCGTATCCCGGCAAGCGCCGCAGGCAATGCCGCAAAGCCTTGAGGCCAGCGGCGATGCGCAGGCGCAGCATCAACCCTTGCCAAGGGTTGTGGCAGCGCTGCAAGCTGTTCATTTTGCTTATCCATCAAGCCCAAAGCATGCGGTGTTGCGCGGGGTGGACTTGGAGGTTCACGCCGGCGAAACCGTAGCGCTTGTGGGTCCCTCGGGCGCTGGAAAAAGCACGGTGATCCAGCTCTTGCTCGGGCTTTACGCCTGTGACACAGGCAAGGTGTGCCTTGGGGACGACGATGCACACGCCGATGCCCAGCGTTGCCGGGCCCGCATGGCCTGGGTGCCGCAAGAGCCAGTGTTATTTTCAGGAACAGCCTTTGACAACATCCGTTATGGTTTGCTTAGCGCGAGCGAAGCGCAGGTTTATGCTGCAGCCCGCATGGCCCATGCTGACAGCTTTATTCGCGCCCTGCCCCAGGGCTATCAAAGTGAGTTGGGCGAACGCGGGATACGACTATCTGGCGGTCAACGCCAGCGCCTTGCGCTTGCCCGGGCGATTTTGCGCAATCCGGACTTGTTGTTGCTCGATGAGGCAACTTCGGCGCTCGATGCCGAATCTGAGGCCTTGGTTCAAGACACGCTCGATCACTGGTTACCCGGGCGCAGCTCGCTTGTGATTGCCCACCGCCTGGCCACTGTGCGAAAAGCCCATCGCATCCTGGTGCTGGATCAAGGGCGGGTTGTGGAAAGTGGAGACCACGCAAGCCTGCTTGCGCAAGACGGACTTTACGCACGGCTTGCCCGGCTTCAGTTTCAAGCCTAGCCGCTTTAGGCTGCAAAGGCTTATGGTAAGGTGAACGCGATCCTGTTCAAGCGCTTGAAGCAAGGTCACACCTGCTTGCTACCCCTTAACCTTCATCGCGGTAGGCACCATGAAGATGCTCGATCCCCAAGCCCGTGCACTCCTTGATCTTATGGAGAAAAACGGTATCCCGCAGGTGTGGCAGCAAACGCCTACCGAGGCACGACAGTCCTATCGCGAACGTCGCTTTTTCTCGCAGGAAGAGCCGGCCAGTGATGTACAGGCGATGTCGCTAAGCGCACCGGGACCTCTGGGGCCGATTCCCTTGCGCGCCTTTCGACCCAGCTTGGCGCCCAAAGACGCAGCGCTTGCGGTGTTGGTTTACTTTCATGGCGGCGGTTGGGTGATCGGCGATCTCGACACCCACGATGTGCTGTGCCGGCAACTTGCGCGTGAAGCGCAAGCGGTGGTGGTTTCGGTCGATTACCGGATGGGACCGGAGTATGAGTTCCCCGCTGCAGTCGAGGATTGTTGGGCCGCAACCTGTTGGATCGCCGAACACGGCAGCTCGCTAGGCATGGATAGCTCAAGACTTGCGGTTGGCGGCGATAGTGCAGGCGGCAACCTTGCAGCGGTGATCAGCCTGATGGCTCGCGAGCAGGCGCCCCATCCCAAGCTCGCTTTTCAATTGCTGATTTACCCGGCTACCGAAATGGATGCAGGCACCGAGTCGATGCGGGCCAACGGCGAAGGCTATTTGCTCACCAGCCGATCGATGCAGTGGTTTGTGAAACAGTACTTTGGCGATCGAGCCAACAGCGCTGACATCAAGACCTGGCGTGCATCGCCGCTGCTTGCAGCCTCGCACGCCGGGTTGCCGCCGGCGCTGGTGTTGACCGCGGGTTTCGATCCGCTTCGCGATGAGGGCAGGATGTATGCCGATAAGCTTTCGGCGGCGGGCACGCCAGCACAATATGTTTGCTTTGAACGCCAGATTCATGGCTTTGTCACGATGTCGCGGGTGATCGACGAAGCTAAAACTGCAGTCTCACTGTGCGCGAAGGCGCTTGCCCGCGCGTTCGACGCGGTAGGCGTGCAAGAAGCTTAGACCGGCGGCCGCTGGAAGCAGACTGCAAAGGGCAAGTGGAAGGCCGTAGCTGCCGCTTGCGCTCACGCCGAGGCCAAACAAAACCGGCCCGACCATGCCGCCAAAAAAGGTGACAAACTGAATGCCACCATTGGCTTGAGCGATGCGCCCGAGAGGAGCGCGATTGGCCATTTCAGCGAAGTAAACACCATTCCATGCAACCACGGTGGCCGCACAGGCACTGGCACAGATCATAAGGTTGAGGCTGCTGCTTTGGGCATCAAGCCGGCTCAGCCACAGCATGCAAATCGCCATGCTCAAACCCAGCAATCCGAGCAGTAATCCAGGCGGCAACCAGCGATCTGAAACATAGCCCCAAAAAACCCGTCCAAGGGTGCTCACGGCCTGCGATCCGGCAAGAACCAGCGCAGCAAAGCTGATGCTCTGGCCAAGTTCAAGATGAAAGAACGATACAAGAAAGGTCACGAAACAAATTTGCGTGCTCGAGTAGGCGAATGAGCTCAGCGCAAGCCTGCGCAAATGCGTATCGCCAAACACCAGCTTGAGCGGGCCGACCATGCTTGCGCGCAGGGCTGAAAACGAAAACCGTGCTGAATTTTGTTGCTCAAGGCGCGCGCGAGGCGCAGTCTGCACTGTGGCAGCCGACGGCGCTTCGGCCTGAGGCCCCGCGGGCTTGGTCGGTTCGTTTGCAGCTGGCTCGTTTTCCAGCCTGCTGCGGCTCGGTTGACTGAGCAGCGCGACCGCAAGGCAAGGGATGATCATGATCAAGCTGCTCAGCCACCAGCTGAACCACACCAACAGTGCGGAAAGCGAAAGCCCTGCAAAACCAACCCCAAGCGGCACACCGGTCTGTTTGATGGAAAAGAAAAGTCCGCGCCGATGCGAAGGCGTGTGGCGGGTGAGGATGTCGGCTGCAGCCGGATTGGTGCAACCATAGCCCAGGCCCATGGCAAAGGCTGCCGGCAGCACCAGCCAGGTCTGATGCAAGGCAAGCAGGCAAAGCCCGGCTGCACTTGCAAGCATGGCCCACTGCGTAAGCCGCACAGCCCCAATCCGGCTGACATGATGGCTCGCGATCAGGCCGGTAAACATTGCACTGCAGTAGGCAAGTCCGGTAAACCAGCCGATCCGCTCAGCCGGCAGACCAAGCGCGGGCGCGGCAACGGGCGCGAGAATTGCTGGTGCATTCAGCGCCACGGTGGTGGCAATTTGGGCAGCGAGCGTGACGGCAAGGGCGGTAAAGGCTAAACGCATACCCGATTGTCGCTGCCAAGTCCGACGATGCCCAGTTGAGCCGGTCCGCAAACCGAAAGCAAGCTGGCAAACTAGTGGTCTATTTATGGTTAATGCTTCGGATCATTTGCGCGTGCTCGCGGGTCCCTTTGCAAGGGAGCTTTTGCGCAGCCAGGGTTTGCACGCTGAGCAGATCAGCGCTGTTGCAGGCGCTGCCGGCGGTCCAAAGGGTTTGATTCTCGGCCCGCTTGACCAATTGATTTTCGGGGATTGGCTAGCCGCATCCGGACAAAGCGTCGCGTTGATCGGTGCGTCAATCGGATGTTGGCGACTGGCAGCAGCCTGCGCGCCGGATCCGCTGCAAAAGCTCAAAGCGTTCAGCCAAGCCTACATTGAGCAGGACTATCGCATCCCGGAAGGGCGCCGACGACCCGATCCAGCGGCGGTGAGCGCCTCTTTTGCAGATGGCCTGGCAGTTTTTTTCGGCGACCTCAGCCAAGCCGTGCTTGAGCATCCACGCTACCGTTTGCATGTCGTAACGGCGCGGGGCAACGGGGCGCTTGCACGGGCTGCGCTGGCCAAGCCAGCTGTAAATCCGCTTGGTTTAAGCCTTGCTTTTTCGCGTGCCTGGCTTGCAAACGCGGTCTCGCGAACTGCCCTTGGCGCGCATCTGGAGCGGGTGGTATTTTCAGCACCGGGCTTGCAAAGCACGCGGGCGTCGGCTGAAGTCGATACAGCTGCCGAGTCAAGCGCCCTCGAAACGGGTTTTGAAGCACCCTTTGCGCAGCCGGTTGGCTTTGCCGAGGCGCTTTTTCTGGGCGACTATCCAACAAGTCAGGTAAGGCTTGATCGTTCGAATTGGCTGGACGCAATGCAGGCTTCCTGCTCGATCCCGATGGTCCTTGATCCGGTATGGGATATCAAAGGCGCGCCCAAAGGCCCCTACTGGGACGGCGGCTTGACCGACTATCATTTGCGTTTGAACTACCGTGCGCTCGAACCTGGCTTGGTGCTTTACCCGCATTTTATCGACCGCTTGATTCCAGGCTGGCTTGATAAGCCCTGGATCTGGCGCCATCGCGCCCCGGCAGGTCTGAATAATCTGGTGCTGCTGTGCCCAAGCAAGACCTGGATTGCCCGCCTTCCGGATGCACGCCTGCCGGACCGTCAGGATTTTGTCCGCTTCGCCCACGATCCGGTTGCGCGTATGCGTCGCTGGCGCGTGGTCGTGCAGCAGGCCGAGCTGCTGGCTGAGGCCTTTGAGCGCTTCATCCGCGATCCGGGCTGTATTCGCGTTGAGCCTTTGGCCGGAGCTCGCGCGTGAGAGTCAGCTTGGCAGCGCTGAAGCGGCAAAGCCCAGGCATCCGACTGCGCCCTAAAGCCCCCAAGCGAGGTTGCTGATGCCCATTGCCAGACCCGCGCGGCTGAGCTTGCACACAGAGCGGCTGATCCTGGCCCCGGGCGATGCAAGCGATGCGATCGAGATTTATGAGCTGATGCTGAGCAATCATGCCTACTTCAGCTTCTGGAATCCGGTGGTTGAACGCTCGCTGCTGAGCGCCAACTATGCGCTGCAGTTGGTTGAATCCGAACGCCAAGCCTGGGATCAGGGCGAGGGCCTGCGTTATTGGATCCGTTTGCGGCATGCGCCATCGAGCCTGATTGGCTGGGTGAAGATCGACGCGTTAACCGCTGGCGCCTTTCATTCGGGGCGGGTCGGCTATGCAATCGCCGAGGCCCATCATCGCCGAGGCTACATGCAGGAGGCTTTGGCAGCGGTCAAGCGTTGGCTTTTTGCGCCTCGGGTGAATTTGCACCGCTTGCAAGCCTCGGTGCTTCCTGAGAATCTGGCAAGCCTTCGTGTTTTGCGGCATTGTGATTTTGAGGACATCGGTTTGGCGCGCTCTTATCTTTGGGTACGCGGCGCCTGGCGTGACCATGTGATCACCCAGTGCATCAACAGCGCTTGGCGTGATGGCTGAGCGCAGCATGAAGGACGAACAGCCCGGATCGCCGAATGCTCAAGCGCTTCAAGACACGGGGGCATCGCCTTGGCTCATCCGTGTGTTTGCGCCCGAAGACCGCAAGGCCTTGGTGGCGCTTTGGACCGCATGCGGCCTAACCCGTCCCTGGAACAATCCGGAACGCGATATCGATCGCAAACGGGCAAACTCACCCCAGTGGCTTTTCATCGCTGAAGTCCCGCGAAGTGCCACACGCTGGACGTTGATCGGATCGGTGATGGTGGGCTATGAGGGCCATCGTGGCTGGGTGAATTATCTTGCGGTCCATCCACGCTGGCAGGGGCGCGGGCTTGGCCGCGCGCTGATGGAGCGGGCCGAGCATTTGTTGCGCGATCAGGCCTGTCCCAAGCTCAACCTCTTGATTCGCAGCGACAACGCCGCGGTTCAAGCCTTTTATGAGCGACTCGGTTACCGTGTCGATCAGGCTATCCCGATGGGAAAAAGGCTCATTGCCGACGACTGATCGGGTATGTCCATGTAACATGACATCGATTCCTGTGCATTGAACTGGGCAGTTGCATCCTTCGAACGAGGCTGAGTCATGAAGCATGTGTATCCCTTTGCCGCCCTGGTCGGACAGGACGACATGAAGCAGGCCTTGCTCATTGCGGCCGTAGACCCCTTGATTGGCGGCGTATTGGTGTTTGGCGATCGAGGTACCGGAAAGTCCACTGCGGTGCGCTCACTGGCAGCGCTTTTGCCCTCGATGCAAGCGGTGAAATCATGCCCTTATCAATGCGATCCGGGCCAACCGGTTGGCGCCTGCCCACACTGCAAGGGTTTAAAGCGCAGACAATCGATGACTGTCGCTGTTCCGGTGGTCGATTTGCCACTGGGCGCCACCGAAGACCGTGTGCTGGGTGCGCTGGATCTGCAAAAGGCCTTGCGCGAGGGCGTGAAGGCCTTTGAGCCGGGTCTTCTGGCACGGGCGCACCGCGGATTTTTGTATGTGGATGAGGTCAATTTGCTGGAGGATCATCTGGTTGATTTGTTGCTCGATGTGGCAGCCTCAGGAGAAAACCTGATCGAGCGTGAGGGACTGAGTCTGCGGCATCCCGCCCGTTTTGTGCTGGTCGGAAGCGGCAATCCTGAAGAGGGGGAGCTTCGGCCGCAATTATTGGATCGTTTTGGATTATCGGTCGATGTCCGCACGCCTAAAGATCTCGAAACCCGGCTGGAGGTGTTAAGGCGGCGGGATGCTTTTGATCAGGATGCAGCCGCTTTTTGTTCAAACTACGAGCCGCAGCAGCAAGCCCTGCGCGCGATGATCTTGAAGGCGCGCGGCATGCTGGCGAGCGTGCTGCTTCCTGAATCGGTGATGCGCTTTATTGCGCAGCTTTGTATGAAGCTTGGTACGGACGGTTTGCGTGGTGAACTCGGTCTGATGCGTGCAGCCCGCGCGCTAAGTGCGATGCGCGATTGTGCCGAGACCCGGGTGCAAGAGGTGATCGATGTAGCGCCAAGTGTGCTGAGCCATCGGCTGCGCCGCGATCCGCTTGAGGAAAGCGCAGGGGCGAGCGTGATCGCCCGGGCGCTGCGCGACATGGCATGAGCAAGCCCTCCTTTGCAGGCTTGCTGGGCTTTTCTTGCTGGCACTGAGAAGCCGGGCATGAGCGGGACTGCGCGCTATCGCGAGCTTCTCGCTTCGCCGCTTAGCCTGGCTGCGAATTTGCTTCTTGTCGATCCCTTCGGTTTAGGGGGGATGCATTGCAAAGCGCGCGTCTCAGCCTGGCGCAGCCACTTTCTGGGCCAAGTGCACGCGCTTGCCAAGGCGCTGGGTCCGATGATCGAAATGCCGTCGCACACCGACCCGGGCAGTCTTATCGGCGGGGTGGATTGGGCTGCGAGCCTGCACCAAGGCCGCAGTTGCTTTGAAGCCGGCTTGTTGTCGCGTGTGCATCAAGGCCTGCTTCAGATAGCTACGGCCGAACGATTGAGCGCAAGCGTCGCAGGGCTGATTGCCCAAGCTCAGGATCAACAATCGCTGAGCGAAACCCTCAATGTCGCAAACAGCTCGACGCCGCGGCAAGCTGAGCTTCGTTTTGCCTTGCTTTTGCTTGATGAGTCGCTTCAGGATGAGCCGGCAGCACCGGCTGTGCTTGGCGCACGGCTTGCCTTTTGGATCGACGAAGAGGCGATGCGAACTCAGCCGCTTCATATGCTCGATGCCGAGCAAATCCGGACTGCGCGTATGCGTGCTCAGTCGCTTAACACCCCGTCAGAGGTCTTGCTCAGCCTTTCGCATGCAGCGCTTGCCTTCGGGGTCAACGATTTACGTGCGCCGCAGTTCGCACTCAGGGCTTACCGGGCCTTGCAGGCGATTGCATCCGTGCTGGGCGTGCTTTCGACACCATCCGCTAAGGTTTCGCCACCATCCGCTAAGGCATTGCAGCACACACCTGGCAGCTGCGATCTAGCCTTTGACGCCGGTCAAAGCGATGAGGCGCTTGGTCTGGTGTGCGCGCTGATTTTTGCGCCACGGGCGAACCACCTTCCTGACTTGGGCCCTCAGGATCCTGGGCCGCCAGAGGCTCAAGCGTCGCCAAAGGGGCCCGATGCAAGCGTTCCGCCTGCGAGCGAGCAGGCCGAAGCCGGTCTTTCTGAAGCCGGGCAATCGCCTGCAATCGACACTGCTGCCATGCCGCCCAAGGATTTGCCGCATGCGGAATCTGATCTGCAATCGGAAGCACCTGGTACGCTCAACGCGGTGCTTGCCATTGCGGTTGGTGCGGCCCAAGCCATGCTTCCTGCTGGATTGCTAGCCTCTGGAGCTATTGCAGCTGCCGCGCGTACAAAGCCCGGTGCGGCATCCGGGCTTCGGACGGATGCGGGCAAAGCAGGCCTGCGCGGCCGCAGCCTTGGCATTCGCGAGGGGCTCCCGGGCCCTAAAACGCGTTTGCATCTGCTGGCCACGATTCGCGCAGCAGCGCCATGGCAGCGCGTGCGGGAGCGTGCAGATGATGGCTTGCGTTTGCGTATTGATCGCGCCGATTTACGCGTTCATCGTTTTGCACAAAGCCAGCGAGTTACGACCGTATTTGTGGTCGACGCCTCTGGGTCGGCCGCCTTGCACCGCCTCGCGGAAGTCAAAGGTGCTGTTGAGCTCTTGCTCGCCCAATGTTATGTGCGACGCGACCAGGTGGCTGTCATCGCCTTTCGCCTCGATCAGGCCAGGCTTTTACTGCCGCCCACGCGCTCGCTCACCCGCGCCAAGCGACAGCTCAGCGCTTTGCCGGGCGGTGGCGGAACGCCGCTTGCAAGCGCCCTGTCCTTGAGTGCCAAGCTGCTTGAGAACTGGCGCAAGCAGGGGCAGCGGCTGCAGGCCATCGTGTTGAGCGATGGCAAAGCAAACATCGACATAGAGGGCAAACCGGGCCGCGGCAAGGCAATGCAAGACGCTTTGCAACAGGCGGCATTGCTTGCCCGGCTTGCGGCAAAGGGCACCCGCCTGGTTTGGGTGGACACCGCACCAAGGCCTTCGGTCGAAGCACAGTCGATGGCGCAAGCGATGGCAGCACGTTATATGACGCTGCCCTATGCAAGCGCTCAGCGGCTGGTTTCGCTGGCGAACTGAGCGATGCGGTCAAGCTGGCAGTGGGATCAGCAAGGAGCGGACTGGCCTTTGCGCGCACACAGCCGCTTTGTGCTGCGCGGCCACTTGCGCTGGCATCTCCAACACTTAAAACCCGATGCCGATGCGAGTCAAGCAAGGCCTGCTTCTCGCATCGTGCTCTTGCACGGAACCTTTTCCTCAACCCACAGCTTTCGCAAACTCGCACCACAGCTGGCCAAGCACCACGAGGTGCTGATGCCCGATTTGCCCGGACATGGCTGGACCTCAGGGGCTCGCGCTGCCGATATGGCCATGCAGCGCATGGCGCTTGCGCTCATTGACCTGCTTGATGCCTCGGGCTTTTATCCCGCGGTGTTTATCGGCCACTCCGCCGGTGCAGCGCTTGGCATCAGGGCGGCGATGGCCGCGCCCACCCTGATGCAACGCATGCTGAGCCTCAACGGCGCCTTGCTTCCGCTGCCCGGGTTGCTGGGGCAGGTTTTTGCGCCTGCAGCGCAGGTTCTGGATCGGGTCCCGGGCTTGGCGCAGTTCACCGCCTGGCGATCGCGGCATAGCGATTGGGTCGATCGCTTGCTGGCCGGCACCGGTTCGAAGCTGAGTGCTGAGGATGTGTCCTGGTATCGCAGGCTTGCCAGTGATCCGGAGCATGTCAAGGCGGTGGTGGAGATGATGGCGCGTTGGGATCTGTCTGGCTTTGCAAGTTTGTTGCCCTCTTTTCATGCTCCGATTGACCTGGTCGGTGCAAGCCGCGACACAACGGTGCCTGCTGCCGAAATCAAACGCGCAGCCTTGCTGCTGCCACAGGCACGCTGCCATGTCTTGCGAGACCTGGGTCATCTGGCGCATGAGGAAGCGCCGCAACAGGTTGCCGAATGGATTTTGAATGCCCTCGAGCAACCCTGGACATCCCAAAATGTCTAAAACGCTTTACACTAAGCCATGGCCGCGGATGCATCGATTCCCTTACTTGCCGAACTGAAGACCTCGTCGCCTTCAACGGTGCCGCACGCGCTGGTGATCGGATCAGGATTCGGCGGACTTGCAGCGGCAATCCGGCTCCGATGCAAAGGCTATCGGGTCACGGTGCTTGAAAAGCTTGCCGAACCCGGCGGGCGTGCCTTTGTTTTTCGGCAAGACGGTTTTACCTTTGATGCGGGACCGACCATCGTGACCGCGCCGTTTTTGCTGGAAGAACTCTGGGCCTTATGCGGTCGCAGCATGGCAGAGGATGTCGAGCTTGTGCCGATGCATCCCTACTATCGAATTCGCTTTGCGGACGGTTCGCATTTTGACTACAGCGGCGACCCGCAGGCGATGCGCGAGGAAGTTGCGCGTTTTTGCCCCGCCGATGTTCCCGGCTACGAACGCTTCATGGAAAAGGCCGAGGCCTGTTATCGGCTGGGCTTTGAAGAACTCGGCAGCGTTGCCTTCGAGAGCCTGTGGGATTTGCTTGCAGCTATTCCGAATATGGTGCGCATGCGCGCCTGGCGTTCGATTTATGCCATGGTTTGCGAGCATTTGAGCGATCCCAAATTGCGGATGGTGATGAGTTTTCATCCGCTGCTCATTGGCGGCAACCCCTTGTCGGTCACAAGCGCCTACAGCCTGATTGCCAGTCTTGAGCGTCGCTACGGGGTGCACTTTGCCATGGGCGGAACAGGCGCGCTGATCCGTGGCCTGGTCGGCTTGCTGGAATCTCTATCGGTACCCGTGCTGTGTGGACACGAGGTCAAACAAATCATTGTTGAGCAATCGCGCGCGCGTGGCGTGGAGCTTGTCGATGGCCGAGTCATCAAGGCTGACCTGGTGGTTTCCAACGCCGACACCGCAGCGACTTACAAACACCTGATCGCAGCGCAGCACAGGACCCACTGGACCGATCGCCGGATCGACGGCGGTCGATACTCCATGAGTCTTTTTGTGTGGTACTTCGGCACCAAGCGGCGTTACGAGGATGTGCCCCACCATATGCTGATTCTGGGTCCCCGCTACGAGGGCTTGCTTCGCGATATTTTTCACAAGCATCATCTCGCGCAGGACTTTAGCCTTTACTTGCATCGACCCACTGCAACAGATCGTCGGCTCGCTCCGCCAGGTTGTGATAGTTTTTACGCGCTTTCGCCGGTGCCGCATCTCGATAGTGGAACCGACTGGGACAAGCATGCCGAGACTTATCGTTGTGCAATCGAGTCGGTACTCGAGCAAAGCGTGCTGCCTGGCCTGGGTCAGGAAGTTGTCAGCTCGAAAATTGTTACACCGCTCTATTTTCAGCGCGAACTCAATTCGCTCAAGGGCGCCGCATTCGGGCTTGAGCCGGTTTTGCTGCAAAGTGCCTGGTTCAGGCCGCATAACCGTTCGGAAGATGTGAACGATCTTTATTTTGTTGGCGCCGGCACCCATCCGGGCGCTGGCATCCCCGGTGTTTTGTCCTCGGCCAAGGCGCTCGATTCGATCATGCCGCAAGCAAGCGCTTGGGTGCGGGCATGAGGCGGGTTGGCTCGTTTGCGATCGGGCTGATGCGATGAGCATGGAACAGGACTTGCGCGATTGTCAGCGCTTGATGCGTGGTGGTTCCAAGTCCTTTTTTGCTGCCTCGCGGGTCTTGCCTGCCGACATTCGTCAGCACGCCATGGCCTTGTATGCCTTTTGCCGGATTGCGGATGACGCCGTGGATTTGGTGGCTGCAAAGGCAAGTGATCAACAAACCGGTCAGAGACTTCAACGCCAGGCACTTGAAAGCCTTTATCAACGCCTTGATCAAATCTACGACGACTGCCCTTTTGATCACCCGGCAGACCGTGCCTTTGCCCGCTTGGTCCAACGGGTGGCGCTACCCAAATCCCTGCCTTTGCTTCTCTTGGAAGGTTTTGCCTGGGACGCGCAAGCACGCCGCTACCCCAGCATCGTGGCGCTTGAGGCTTATGCGGTGCGCGTTGCCGGTAGTGTCGGCGTGATGATGGCCTACATCATGGGCTTGCGCCATCCGCTGGTGCTGGCTCGCGCCTGCGAGATGGGTATGGCGATGCAATTGACCAATATTGCGCGGGATGTTGGCGAGGATGCGCGTGCAGGTCGTCTGTATTTGCCAGCCGACTGGATGGAGCAGGCGGGGCTTGACCCGCAGGCCTGGCTTTCTGCGCCCTGTTTTCATCCTGAATTAGCCCGCGTGATCAAGCGATTGCTTGCGCACGCTGATACGCTATACAGGCAATCGGAAAGCGCAACGCCCTACCTTCCCTGGCGTTGTCGGCCGGCAATCCTCGCTGCCAGTCGGGTCTACGCGGAGATCGGCCGCGCGCTTGAAAGCGCCTCGTTTGACGCGGTGAATCGTCGTGCTGTGGTGGGAGCCACCAGAAAGTGGCAGTTGATTGCTTTGTCCTTGCTTCGCAGTGCAACCCCGGCAAAACCGGCGGCTTTAAGTGCAGCCGGCGAGCTCTCTTCGCTTGCTGAAGCGATCAGGCCGGTGATCGAGTCCTTGATTCGTAGCGGGCATGCTGATTGGCAGCTCACCCGCCCTCAGGGCACCAGCGGCCTGGCAAGGCTTGCAAGTGTGTTTGAACGGCTTGAAGCGCTTGACCGCGAGCAAAGGGCCCTGCAGCATCCTGGATTTGATCGCGAATCCGGCCGGTTGATTTCCGGCTAGGCCACACGCGGCATCCGCCAAGGCAAAAGGCTTTGCACCCAAGGCCTGGCAAAGCGCCTGGCGTCAAGCGTCTCATGCATGGCCAGGACCTCATGACCCAGCACGCTTGAACGGATCACGGAGCGGTTATAAAAAGGGGTGTCTTCCAGATTTTTGTGCAGTCTTGCGGTTTGCTTGTCGTCATGAAAGCTATGACGTTCGATGCCCCAGAGACTTTTGCCAAGCGATTGACGCTTGCCCGGCGCAAAGGCTTGCGGCGCTTGGCCGTCGGCAAATCGAAGCGCGAGCACCGTCGGGGCCTGCACTTTGCTTCGTGTCGACCGGACATCGTAAAGCACTGCGGTGCTGTGATCGGGCAAGTGGGCCCGCGACCAGTCCCAGTCGCTAAAACCTTGCTCGATTGGTTCATCGCCTTCGTTGGCATCCACATAAGCCCAGCCCTGCCAACTGAGCCTTGGCCGGTCAAAGTGCACCTGAATCCGCGCCCTCGGATTCAAGGGTCCCCAGCGATGGGCGCCGTCGGCACTGAGTGAAAAAACATCGGGTCGCCAGCCCTTGCCCATGGCCACCGACACCTCGCCGATCAGCGGTCTAGGCAGCGGGTTGGCCAGCTCGTTGATCTGCCAGTGCAGCCCTTGATCTGAGCAACGGACAAGACTTGGTCCTATCTGAAAACAATCACGATCCCTTTGGCACGCGCCAGAACCGCGCTCGGTCATCGCCCAGCGACGCAGCCCGCCGTACAGAGCAACGTTAAGCGCACAGTGAGCCATCGGGTCGCTCGAGCCGCGCCGCCTTGCCCAGGCGTAATAGGGCGAGAAAACGCTCCCCACGAAAGCAATCAAGGTGATCCCGTATCGCTGATCGTCGCTGAGCGCATCCAGGTACCACCAGAGGTAGCCGCCGGATGGAACCGCCTGGTCAAACCGTGGTCGGCCATCAGAGCCTCTGCCGCCAAAACCCCGGACATCGCGGCCATCGGCACACCCGGTCCGGGATGGACCGAGCCCCCCGCCAGGTAAAGGCCCTTCAATCGGCTGCGTGCCTGCTCCCTCGCAAAGGTCGCCATCCATCCATTGGCCGCCGGACCATACAAGGCGCCGCCCGAACCCGGGAAGCGGCTCGAGAAGTCCTGCGGCGCTGTGATCCGACACTGCTGCGGACTGAAGCTCAGGCTGAGCCCGCGCTGCTTGAGCATTTGCAGCATGCGCTTTTGACATGAGTCGATCTCCTGCTCAGTGATGGGGGCCGAGGCTGCAGACCGTTGTTTGGCGCTTCGCTGAGCCGCTGCGTTGACCAGCAACAACATCGGCTCAGGCCCGGCTTGCCCCGGCTCATGCAAGCGCTCGGGCGCACAAAGGTAAACCGTGGGCTGCCGGGGCAAACGCTGCGATTGGAAGATGTCATCAAACTCGGATCGATAATCCGGCTGAAAAAAAACATTGTGATGCGACAAGTCAAAACCGCTCGCCTGCGCCTTCAAGCACCAAGTGAGCGCCGAAAGGCTCATCGGTGCACCGGCTGCAGCGCGGAAGTGCTGCGCAACCGCATCGCCAAGCAAGGCTTGAGCCAGGGCACGCACATCACCGTTATAAATCATTTGTCTGGTCGGCAGTTGCTCGCCGTTGGCAAGTTCAAGGGCATGAAGTTGATCGTTTTGAACATGCAAGCGGCGCACTGCGGCATTGCAGCGTATCTCAACGCCCAAGGCGCTTGCGCATTGGGCCAGCGCCTGGGCCAAGGCCGGCATGCCACCTTGGATCGCCCAGACGCCTTGCATTTCAACATGAGCAATCAGAACCAGGGTTGCCGGTGCTGACCAAGGTGATGTACCGCAATAGGTTGCATAACGACCAAATAATTGTTGCAATCGGGTATCAGGAAAATGATGTGCCAGTCGCGACCAGAGACTTTTAAAGGGTCCCAGCCCGGTAAGCGCAAGCAGCCCGCGGGCGCCAAGCCTATGCATCATGGACCACAGGTCTGGTCTTTGTGCGCGAATAAAGGGGTCGATCAGATGATCGTGGATATGCTTGGCTTCTGCGCAAAAGCGCGCAAAGCCTTGCGCCTGTTGCGGGCTTGAAAACGCTGCAATGGCCTCCAGGCTCGCTTTGGGATCGGCAAAAAGATCCAGCCGCTCATCTTCGGACCAGGCGTGGCGGGCGAGCACAGCTAAGCTCTGAAGTCTGATCAACTGCTCCAGGGACTGCCCGGCGGCTTCAAAAAGCGCATCAAACACCCAGCGCATCGTGAAGACGGTGGGGCCACAGGGGACTTGCGTGCCATCGACCTCCAAGGCGCGCATTTTGCCGCCAATCGTTTCATGTTGCTCTAAAATTTGTACTGGATAACCGGCTGCTGCCAGTTGAATCGCTGCTGCAAGTCCGCCAACACCTCCGCCCACAATACGCACCGGTAAGGCTTGCGAAAGCCGGGCTCCAGCCCTCGGCTCAGCGCTTTGCATCGCTCCTCTTTCCTAGGCCTCGAGATTGAGCGCTTTGCCCTGCCAGCTGCCAAAGCTTGCCAGCGGCTTGAAGCGGACAAACATATCCTCAGCGAAAAAGCCGCCTGAACCCGCAGCGCGTATCGCTGCCAAATGCGCACCGGTTCGTGCGTACTGATCCATCGCGGCTGCAGATTCCCAGACACTGAAAGTGGCCTGACGCAGCAAAGGCGCTTCGCCAAGGCCAACCGCAAGCAGGCAGCCGGGATGGTTGGCAAGCGAGGCCTGCGCTGCTGGCGCTTTAGCCCAAAACGCGCCAGCATGACGCAAGCGTATCGAGGCTCGGGTCAGTGCTGCAACCCTCGCGCTTGCGCCGACTGCGCCCGAGTCTGGAGCTTGCTTTGGCGTTTGCAAACGCCCCTCAAAAGGCCGGCGGCCCGACCAGCTCCCGCGCGCGCGGATCGGGTTGGCGATGAGCCCAAAGCACTCGCTTGCGTTTTCCTGATAGGCCCTGATCAAGGCATTGGCATGCCAAAACGCCAAGGCCTGTTCGGTCTCGTCAAAGGCAAGAAAGAGGCCTTGAATGCTCAAGCTGGGACGAAGACCGAAACCTCCGTCTTTGCCGCTGCCAAGCTGCTTGGCAAAGCGCAGCCCCTGGCAGTGGCGCAGTGGCCAGGTGCCCAGCACAAAGCGCGAGTAACCCCAAAGCCTTGAACCGGCCTTGATGTTGGCAAGCACCAGGAGCGCGGTAGCAGCGCGCTCTTGCGTTGTCACCTCTGCTTGCGATTTAGTCCAGGTCTTAGCGTAAGGAAAACTTGACATTCAGTATTGTCAGTGTTGCAGTACGGCCATGTCAATGCGAATGTCAATGCGATTTCCGGCTATGGAGGGCTTACATGGATACCGTAAGAAGGATTGAGTGGGTCCTTGCCGAAGCGCTTGGCGAGATGGACGATGCGTCAGCGCCGCGCAGCCTTGCAGCTGCGATCAAGCATGCGGTATTTCCGGGAGGTGCGCGGATAAGACCGCGGCTTTGCCTGGCGGTGGCCATGTCTTGCGGCGATGATTGCCCGCCTTTGAGCAATGCCGTCGCTGCAGCCCTTGAGCTGATGCACTGTGCCTCGCTGGTCCATGATGATTTGCCCTGTTTCGACAACGCCGAAACCCGGCGGGGCCAGCCCTCGGTGCACAAGGCATTTGGCGAAAGGCTTGCGGTGCTGGCCGGTGATGCCTTGATTGTGCTGGCTTATCAAACCCTTGCTGCGCAAATTCACCACCGCCCCGAGCGTGCTCAGGCCTTGTTCCGGGGCCTCTCGCAAGCGGTCGGCATGCCAGCAGGCATCGTGGCCGGACAGGCCTGGGAAAGTGAATCCGTCGTGGACCTGCGCCAGTATCAGCGGGCCAAAACCGGAGCGCTCTTTGCTGCAGCGAGCGCACTCGGTGCAGCTTCAGCCGGTCAGCCGCTACAGGCCTGGGAGCCGCTCGGAATCTGGTTGGGCGAGGCCTATCAGGTGGCCGACGATATCCGCGATGTGGCTGCCGACGCTGCTGAACTGGGCAAGCCCGTGGGCCAGGACCTCTGTCATGGGCGTCCGAGTGCGGTCACCACGCTTGGGCTGAGCGCGGCGCTTGAGCGCTTTGAGCAGCTGATGAGCCAGGCGCTTGCAAGCATCCCGGACTGCCGGGGTGCCAAGGCGCTCAAGGGCCTTTTGCGCGCTGAGTCACAGCGCTTGATCCCCAGTCACATCCACAAGGTCGCGGTGGCCGAGCCGGCCAGACAAAGCCCGCGCCACGAGCCGATCGTCTCCTCGAATTGAAAGCTGGAGCACCGCTTTGAGCGCTTTGCCGGAGCACATCGAGCCTTTGCCCACAACACAGGTCCTGCGCCAGGACGAAGGCATTTTTGCCAGCATCAAGGCGCGATTTTTGGCCTGGCGCGATGCGCAATTGCTGCAGCGCCGGTTTCAGCAATGGGCTCTGTCTTTCCCGCTCACGCGACCGATCGCTCGGCGCCAGGCGGTGCGCCTTTTTGACCTGTGTGCAGGATTCATTTATTCGCAGGTCCTGCTTGCCGCTGTTCGTCTGGATCTGTTCGAGATGCTAAGCCAGGGTCCGCTCTCGCTGCAAGAGATCGCCAAGCGCTTGCGCATGAATCCGGATGCGGTTGGGCGTTTGCTTCAGGCGGCCGTGGCTCTGGCCTTGCTTGAGCAACGCAGCAAGCACGCCGGCCTGGACACCCGCTATGGTCTGGGCATGCTTGGAGCCTCGGTGCTCAGCAGCCCCGGGCTGAAGGCGATGATCCAGCATCATGCGCTTTTTTATCAGGATTTGGCCGACCCGGTGGCGCTCTTGCAAAGCCGCGGCTCAGAGCGCGCAATGGCGGGCTATTGGGCCTATGCCACCAGTGAGAAGCCGAGCGAATTACACGATGTGGCTGTGGGCGACTACTCGGCTTTGATGGCAGCGTCGCAGCCGATGGTCGCAGAAGAAATCCTGGCAAGTTATAACTTTTCAAAACACCAGCATATGCTTGACCTTGGCGGCGGTGAAGGCGTGTTCATTGCCCAAGTCGCTGCGCGTTATCCCAGAATGCGCTTCACGCTGATGGACTTACCGGCCGTGACCAGACGCGCAGCGCTGCGCTTTGAGCAGCTCGGGCTGACGCAGCGGACCCGCTGCGTGCCAGGAAGCTTCTTGAGTGATCCGATCCCGACTGCCGCCGATTTGGTCAGTCTGATCCGGGTGGTTCATGACCATGACGATGCATTCGTGATGCAACTGCTTCGCAAGCTGCACCAGAGTATGACGCCCGGCGCCAAGCTTTTACTTGCCGAACCGATGGCGCAGACCCGGGGCGCCATGCCGGTGGCCGATGCCTACTTCGCGATGTATTTGTGGGCGATGGGCAGCGGCCGCTCGCGTCGTCCAGACGAGCTGCTTGCGATGCTGCGCGAAGCAGGCTTTGCCCGCGCGCGGGTCTTGAGACAGGTCATGCCCTTACAGGTTCGGGTGCTGCTTGCCGAGCGTTAACCGTTCGGCGCCGACGAATGGCTGGTGTTGTCGTGGACGAAGCGATCAATCAGGTGTATAAGTGTCAATTAGATTAGACAGATTAAGATGACAATTCAAAATTACAATCCACCGATGCTCCAAAGCCTCTGCTTGGCTTGTAAGCCTGGGGCAGCACCTGCCGCTGCTTCTGCACCTGGTCGCAGCATTTCCGCGAAGGCAACATGCGCAAGGCCTGCAAAGCCGACGCTTGCCTTTGTTGGACAAGGGGGGCATTGAGCATGGCTGGTTTGCAAACGCTTGCGGTTGTGATGGAAAAGCCCCAGCGTTTGCGCCTTGACCGGGTTGGCCTGTCTGTTCCAGGCGACCAGGATCTGGTGGTCGAAATCGCAGCCAGCGGGATCAGTACAGGCACTGAGAAACTGCTCTGGACCGGTCGTATGCCGCACTTCCCGGGTATGGGTTATCCGCTGATTCCAGGCTATGAGTCGGTAGGCAAGGTGCTTGAAGCTGGCGCCGGTACGTCGCGCCGCCCAGGGGACTTTGTTTTCGTGCCCGGAGCGCGCTGCTACCCAGAAGTTCGCAGTCTATTTGGCGGCGCCGCAAAAACTGTGGTTCTACCTTCGCATCGGGCCCTGCGTATGGATCAGGAGCTTGGCGAGCGCGCGGTCTTGCTTGCGCTGGCCGCCACGGCCCACCATGCCTTGAACCTTCCGCATCTGGATGCGCCCGATCTCATCATCGGTCACGGAGTGCTCGGTCGCCTGCTTGCCCGCCTTTGCCTCATGCGGGGAAATCCTCCACCCACGCTGTGGGAGCGCGACCCTTTGCGCAGGCCGCTTCATGGCCTTGTCCAGGCACAGCCTGAAAAACACCCGGAATCGGCTCCCGTCGCGGTGTCCTCCGATGCATGGCCCGAAGCCTCCATGCCGCTTGCCGCCAAGCGCTCCTCCTCGATAACGGCGGCAACGAGCCCAGTGGACTATCCGGTCCTGCTGCCTGAAGATGACCCGCGGCGGGATTACCGATGCGTGGTGGACGCCTCGGGCGATGCCTCGCATCTCGATCAGCTGATTGCACGCATTGCACCCGGCGGCCAGCTTGTGCTGGCTGGCTTTTACGCTGATTTGCTGCATTTTTCCTTTGCGCCAGCGTTTATGCGCGAACTGAGCATTCGCGTGGCTGCCGAGTGGAAGGAACAAGATTTGCATGCGGTCCGGCATGCGGTCGAGTCGGGCCAGTTAAGCCTTGACGGCTTGATTACCCATCGCATGCCCGCGCAGCAGGCCAACCTGGCTTATGAAACAGCCTTCACCGATCCGAGCTGCCTGAAGATGGTGCTCGACTGGAGTTCATGTCCATGAAAGTCGACGACGCACAATTTGAGCCGGCGCAACCACCGGGAACACAAATCATTGCGATTTACGGGAAGGGCGGCATCGGCAAAAGCTTCACCCTTGCCAATCTCTCAACCATGATGGCGCAGCTGGGCAAGCGGGTTTTGCTCATCGGCTGCGACCCCAAAAGCGATACCACCTCGCTGCTTTTCGGCGGCAAGGCATGCCCGACCATCATCGAGACATCGTCGGCCAAAAAGCAGGCCGGTGAGGTTTTGCGTATCGAGGACATCTGCTTTAAGCGCGATGGTGTTTT
>DDPV01000043.1:0-70684 GCA_002342365.1 Burkholderiales bacterium UBA2459
GGACGTACAGAAACGCAAGCGACCCATATCGGCCGTACGTCCGACCAGCAGAAGTCTGCCCACCCCTTGTGAGCGCAAAGCCGTACCGACCATCCGGTCAGGCCCTTCGCATCAAACGAGGGCATGTTGAGGTCGATCAGGCATAAGTGGCGCAAGATCGGTAGGCGGGTTCGAATCCTACCGCTTACCCATAACGGAAAACCGCCTGACCGGAGGCTGTTTGCAACCTCATCGGGATTCGAAAGGTCGGGCCTGCGAGCCCGGCCGGGGTCGAGGAGCCGAGCCATTAGGCGAGGCGAGGTGACCAGATCCTTTTACGCCAAATAACCGATTAGGAAACCTCACCAATGGACCTAAGCAGTTTTCGCTGTTTGTGACATCGCATACTTGACCGAGCAACCATAAGGTACTGATGTGGGTGTGCTCACGGGTTTTCCAGCGAGGCTCTCTTCAATAGCCTGACGCAAATAGGGAATCGCCTTCGGGATATCAGCGGGATTCGCCGAGCGAATGCTATCGATTGCGCCGTGATAAACAAGCACGCCGGATGGGCTGATCAAGGCCATTTGCGGCGTGGTTTTTGCTCCGAAGGCTCGGCCGACAATACCCTGGGGATCCAGAAGTCCGTGACTGGGCGCAGCCTGCTGCTGGGTGTTCCAGGCTTTCATCACGCCAGGCGCACGGTACTCGGAGTGTCCTGGATGCGTTGAATTGATTTGCAGCCAGACCAGCTTTTTTGCGGCCGCAAACTGCTGAAGGCTTTGCATGTTTGATGCACCGTAGTGCTTTTGCACAAAGGGACAATCGGGGTTCACCCACTCAAGTACAACCCAACGTCCTTTGAACTGTTCCAAGGTGATCGTCTCGCCCTCAAGCGATTGCAGTCGGAATCCGGGCGCTGGCTTTCCAGGTTCGAGCATCGCAAAAGCCGGTGCCAACGTTCCGATGAAACAAAGGATCGCCCAAAGAAGTTTTAGTCTACGCATACTGATCGCTCCAAATGTCAGGCAGCCAGCACTTCGAGCCCACCCAGGTAGGGTCGCAGTGCCGGAGGGATCCAAATGCTGCCATCAGGCTGCTGGTGATTCTCCAATACCCCCACCAGCGCCCTTCCCACCGCGAGACCCGAACCGTTCAAGCTGTGTAACAACTCTGGCCGGCCATCGCGTTGACGAAACCTCGCCTGCATCCGCCGGGCTTGAAACGCTTCGCAGTTGGAGCACGACGAAATCTCACGATAGGCCTGCTGCCCCGGAAGCCAGACTTCGAGATCGTAGGTTTTTGCAGCCGAAAAACCCATGTCTCCGGCGCACAGGAGCATCACACGATAAGGAAGCTCGAGTTTTTTCAGAATCGCTTCGGCGTGGCCAAGCATTTGCTCGAGCGCTTCGTAGGAATCATCCGGGTGCACCAGTTGCACCATCTCGACCTTATCGAACTGATGCTGTCGAATCATGCCTCGTGTATCGCGGCCGTGTGAGCCCGCTTCCGATCGAAAGCAAGGCGTATGGGCCGTTAAGCGAATTGGCAAGGCCGCCACATCAACAATTCTATCGGCAACCAGATTGGTCAGCGATACCTCAGAGGTTGGAATCAGAAACCAGCGCTCACGCATAGATGCCTGCCTTGCGCCGCTTTGTTGGCTGTGTTCAGGATCGCGCTCGTCTCTTGACGTTGCGTGATCACGTGAGATCTCAAACAAATCATCGGCAAACTTCGGCAGTTGCCCGGTCCCATAAAGCGTTTGCCCATTCACGATATAAGGTGTATAGCATTCCTCATAGCCATGCTCTTGCGTATGGGTGTCGAGCATCAGCGAGGCAATAGCGCGATGGAGTCGCGCAATCGCACCGCGCATCAGCACAAAACGACTGCCGGTTAGCGCTGATGCGGTTTCAAAATCAAGGCCAAGCGGCTCGCCCAACGCAACATGATCTTTCGCCTCAAAATCAAAGACCTTGGGTGAACCCCATCGCCTCAGTTCATGGTTGTGCTCGCTTTCATGCCCTTCGGGTACCGATTCGTGAGGCGGGTTTGGGATCTGGGAGAGCCAGACATTCAAGGCCTGCTGCGCAGCATCGTTATGCTTACTGATCGCGTCAAGTGCATCACCGATGGACGCTACCTGCGCCATCAGATCCGAAGCATCCTCGCCCTTGGCTTTGCGTTGCCCAATCTGCTTTGATAAGGCGTTGCGTTGCGATTGCAAATGCTCGGTTTCGACCTGAAGACTACGCCTATTCGCTTCAAGGTCGTTGAAGCGATCCAAATCGAGCGTGTACGAGCGTTTAGACAGGCGCTGCGCGAGCACTTCAGGCTGTTTGCGAAGCAAGGCAAGATCGAGCATAGGAAACCTCCGTGTCCCATTTTAGCGCTGCGCCACGAATGAACCCCGGCTCTCGCTCAACGGGCCATGCGAATCAGATCAACCCCTTTGGGCATCACAAATCGAAACTGCGCAGCAGGAATCGGCCCCATCTGCCAGTTTGAAAATTCATAACGCATTCCGCGCCCACCCAAATCGGTCAACTGCAGCACCTGGGGCATGGCTTGTGCAAAACCGATCCTTATCTGGTCGGTGAGTCCTTGCCGCTCCATGGCTGTTGCTTTTAACCACTGCAATCCTTCGCTATCGGGTAAACCCTCAAAGCGAAAGCCCTCAAGAACACGTTCGGATCCCAACAAGATACCGGTGGGTAGACCCTCAAGCGCTGCACGCAAGGGACGCAAACTCACCTGCTCAAGATCGCGATCGTAAATCCACAAGGATTCGCCGTCTGCGAGCACCAGCTGATCATTGGGTGACTGGCTGTCCCAACGAAAGCGATCGGGCCGCTGAAACTGCAGACTCGCCTTCCCAAGCCTAGGCGTCTCGCCATCGCGCCTTAACTGCCGCAAGCTCACTTGTACCGAGGCCGATTGCACTTGTTTAAGAAACCTTTCAAGGCTCGCCAAGGCAGGCGGGCGCTGCGCCGGAATCACGGCCGGCGCGTTGGGGCTTTGCGCCAAGCTTTGCGGACTTGACAGCGCGCCCAGCGTAAAGAGGATCAGCTGGCGACGCTTCGGTCGCTGCAAGGGGTCAGGCTTCATCGTGGTCGCGGGTGGGGACCAGAATGTCACGATTACCGCTACCAGACATCGCTGAAACAAGGCCTGATTTTTCCATTTGCTCAAGTAAACGTGCTGAGCGGTTGTATCCAATGCGCAGATGGCGTTGCACCAGCGATATAGACGCGCGCTTGTGCTTGAGCACAACCGCTACCGCCTGGTCGTAGAGCGGATCGGCTTCGCCCTCAACACCGGCATCCTGAAGCGTCTGGGACAAACCCCCAAAACCGACTGCTGATCCGAGGTCGACGGACTCGGCAACCGAGGCATCAAGAATGCCTTCGATGTATTCGGGCTCACCGAGGGTCTTCCAATGATCAACAACCCGATGAACTTCTTCATCACCCACAAATGCGCCATGAACCCTCTGAGGGACCCCTGATCCAGGCGGCAGATACAGCATGTCGCCTTGACCGAGTAGCGCTTCGGCTCCTTGTTGATCAAGAATGGTACGCGAATCAATCCGTGATGAAACTTGGAACGCAATACGGGTTGGAATGTTCGCCTTAATCAAGCCGGTGATCACATCGACCGAAGGTCGCTGGGTTGCCAGAATCAGGTGAATCCCCGCCGCCCTCGCCTTTTGTGCCAAACGTGCGATCAGCTCTTCGACTTTTTTGCCCACCACCATCATCATGTCGGCAAGCTCATCGATCACCACAACGATCATCGGAAGGCGTCGAAGCGGTTCAGGCTGATCGGGTGTGAGTGAAAACGGATTGGCAATCAGCTCTTGCTTGCGCTCGGCCTCGGCGATGCGATGGTTGTAGCCCGAGAGGTTACGAACACCGAGTTTGCTCATCAGCCGGTATCGTCTCTCCATTTCGGCCACACACCAGTTCAAAGCATTAGCGGCCTGCTTCATGTCGGTGACAACCGGTGCGAGCAAGTGCGGTATACCCTCATACACGCTCATTTCGAGCATCTTCGGATCGATCATGATCATCCGAACTTCGCTGGGGCCGGACTTGTAGAGCAAAGAGAGCAACATCGCATTGATACCGACCGATTTTCCTGATCCGGTGGTTCCTGCGACCAGCAAGTGCGGCATTCTCGAAAGATCGGCAACCACCGGTTTGCCCGCAATATCTTTGCCCAGTGCAAGCGTGAGCGGCGACTGACCCTGCGCGTAAACCTGCGAGCCCAGGATCTCTGACAGTCGCACCGACTGCCGTCTCGCATTGGGTAACTCCAAACCCATCAAACTCTTGCCTGGAATGGTTTCAACCACCCGAATCGAGGTGAGGGATAAAGCCCTTGCCAAGTCCTTCGAGAGATTGACAATTTGGCTGCCCTTCACGCCGGTTGCCGGGTCGATTTCGTAACGGGTAATGACCGGACCCGGATAAGCAGCGACCACGCTCGCTGCGACGCCGAAATCGGCAAGCTTTTTTTCAATGAGCCGCGATGTGAATTCGAGTGTCTCGGCTGAAACCAGCTCTTGCTGGGCGCTGGCTGTGTCAAGAAGCGCAAGCGGCGGCAATTCGGTGTCTGGCGGCAAGTCCGTGAAGAGGACGGACTGGCGCTCGGCTTGCGCACGCTCGGACATCGCCACATGCGACACCGCTGGCTCGATGTGAATCGGCTCGGGATGGTCTTCGCGAAAAATCTTGCGCTTTTCAATCACCTGTTCCTCGCGGTCAGCCAGGGCCCGTTCGCCGACTTTGCGGTCATCGCGTGCCGCAATCGCCTCGCGTGCCGCGAGAAACTGGCGCTCGACCCAACCGCCGAGCGATTCAAAAAGGTCAAACCAGGAAAAGCTTCCGACCATCGCGAGACCGGCTGCGAGCATCAGCCAGCAAAACAAGGTAAAGCCAACCGGTCCCATCCAATCGAGCAAACGCGGGCTGAGCAACAGGCCCAGCACGCCACCGGGAACCAGTGGCAGCGCTGGCAACAAACGCAGCCTCGTGGCCTCGAGCAAGACGCAGGACACAAATAGCAAGCCAAACCCAAGGAACTTCACCCAGGGCTGCAGCAGGCGCGGCAGATCGCTGTTTGCCAAACGCTCATCACTCATATGCCGATCGGAGCGCAGGCGCCTAAGATCGGATACCACCCAGATTAGCAAGCCAATCGGAATCAAGTAAGCGCTAAGTCCAGCGAGATAAAGCAGCAAGTCAGCGAACCATGCCCCCACGCGGCCCATGGCATTACGTACAGGCTCGCCATTGCCCGCGGTTGACCATCCGGGATCGCCCTGGTGATAGCTGACAAAAGCGAGCAGGAGCCCGGTTGCCAGCAGGGAAAACACGATCCACCGCAATTCGAGCAGCCAACGGTTCTGGCGCGATAAGGACGGCTCATGCAGCGGCACTTCGGCAGCCTGGCGGGTTCGACGAGCGCTCGTGCGCGGACTGGTGGCAGAGGAACTCATGGTGGGCTCTATAATTTTGCCTTAGTTTGCGCCCTGCCGCGATGCAGCGCGCGAGGACGTTGTGACCGAACCCGCTTTCCCTCAAGGCAGCAGCATGACCGATAAAGAGTGCCAACTCCTCATTTTGGGCAGTGGACCGGCTGGCTACACCGCAGCCGTCTATGCAGCCCGCGCCAATTTGCGTCCTGTGTTGATTACCGGAATTGCACAGGGCGGGCAATTGATGACCACCACCGATGTGGACAACTGGCCTGCTGACCATGCTGGCGTGCTCGGTCCAGAGCTCATGGATCGCTTTCATAAACACGCCGAACGCTTTGGAACGGAAATCATTTTCGACCATATTCATCAGGTTGATTTAAGCCAGCGACCCTTTGTGCTGCAAGGCGACTCAGGCCGCTATCGAGGTGATGCCTTGATCATCGCAACCGGTGCCTCGGCCCGCTATCTCGGCCTTGAGTCGGAGTCTGCCTTCATGGGTAAAGGCGTTTCAGCCTGCGCAACCTGCGATGGCTTCTTTTACAAAGGTCAGGATGTTTGCGTGGTGGGAGGCGGCAACACCGCGGTTGAAGAAGCGCTTTACCTGAGCAACATCGCAAACAAGGTCAGCTTGATTCACCGGCGCGATCGGCTACGCGCCGAGCCCATCATGATTGATCACTGGATGGAAAAAGTTGCCCAGGGCAAAGGGGAAAACATCTGGTTCCATGAACTCGATGAAGTACTCGGTGATGCTTCAGGTGTAACCGGCGTGCGGATTCGCGATAACCGCAGCGGACAGTCGCGCGATCTGGGTCTGAGCGGTGTCTTTATCGCCATCGGCCATACGCCCAACACGAGCTTGTTCGAAGGTCAACTTGCGATGGCCTCCGGCTACATCATCACCCGGGGCGGCCATCAGGGTCTTTCGACGCTCACAAGCGTCGAGGGCGTTTTCGCAGCCGGCGACGTGCAAGACCATGTGTATCGCCAGGCGATCACAAGCGCCGCAACCGGTTGCATGGCGGCGCTCGATGCCCAACGCTGGCTGGAAAATCAAGGGCATGCGACTTGATGACTTAGGCGGACTGCGCGCAGCGCTCAAGCAGCTTGCGCTTGAGCGCAGCAAACGCGAGGCAAAGCGTCGAGCCCAAGCGCTTGCCAAAGAGGTGCAGGCAAGGCTGTTCTTGGACGCCGTCCGCGATGTGACCCCGCTGCCTGCAAGCGATAAAGCCGATACGAAGAAATCCAAACCGGAGCCGATCGCCAAACAGCGTCAGCGCGATGAAGCCCAGGCGCTGGCCTCCAGCCTTTCCGATGACATTGACATTGAACGCTTGCTGCAAACCGATGAAAGCCTGTCCTGGAAGCGCGATGGCTTGAGCCACCAAATCATTCCGAGGCTACGCCGCGGCCAATGGAGCGTGAAGGCTCAGCTCGATTTGCACGGCAAACGCGTGGATGAGGCCCGCGAAGCTTTGGTGGGTTTTTTAGCCGACGCGATCAAACGCGAAATCCGATGCGTGCGCATTGTGCATGGCAAGGGACTGGGATCGGTCAACAAGGAGCCCGTTCTTAAAAACAAGGTGTTGCGCTGGCTTGTCCAGCGCGAAGAGGTGCTCGCGTTTTGTCAGGCAAGACCCAACGACGGTGGCTCGGGTGCACTCATCGTACTTTTGACGGCTACAAGGAAGTCCTGAGCAGGAAGTCCTGAGCGGTAAGTCCTGAGCAGCAATTTCTCAGCGCTGGTTCAGACAGCGGCCTCACCGGTTTCACCGGTACGGATTCGGATCACCTCTTCAACCGCTTCGATAAAAATCTTTCCATCGCCAATCCGACCCGTGCGAGCAGCTGCAACGATCGCTTCTGAAGCTCGCTCAGCCATCGTGTCCGATACGATGACTTCGATTTTGACCTTGGGCAGGAAATCGACTACATACTCAGCGCCCCGGTAAAGCTCAGTGTGGCCTTTCTGGCGACCAAAGCCCTTGACCTCCGTGACGGTCAGGCCGGTGATGCCAACTTCGGCAAGGCTCTCCCTGACTTCATCCAATTTGAACGGTTTGATAATGGCTGTGATGCGCTTCATGTGATCTCCCTTCGAAAACGGCTTATGGTCTTTTCATCGCCATCCCGAAGTGATCGGGTAGCGCCAATCACGCCCCCAAGCGCGCGGTGTGACACGCACGCCGACAGCCGCCTGGCGGCGCTTGTACTCATTGATCTGAATCAAGCGTACAACGCGGGCAATCACCGCGTCATCTATGCCCCCAGGCCTTAGCTGATCGCCTGACAAGTTGTTTTCCATGTACCGCTGGATGATGTCGTCGAGCACATCGTAGGGTGGCAGCGAATCCTGATCGGTTTGATCCGGGCGCAACTCTGCGCTTGGCGGCCGCTCAATAATGCGCTGCGGAATCACGGGCGATAGCCGGTTGCGGTAATGGGCAAGCCTGTACACGAGGGTTTTGTAGACATCCTTCAAAACCGCAAAGCCCCCTGCCATGTCGCCGTACAAGGTGGTGTAACCGACCGCTGATTCACTTTTGTTGGAGGTGGTCAGCACCAGCGAGCCGTGCTTGTTGGAGAGCGCCATCAGCAAAGTCCCACGTATGCGAGCCTGAATGTTTTCTTCGGTTGCATCTTGCGGTTTTTCACCGAAATCGCTGGCAAGCATCGACAAATAGGCCTCAAATAAGGTACGAATCGGCAATTCGTCATAGCGAACGCCAAGTCTTGCCACCATGTCACGCGAATCGATCCAGGAAATATCCGCGGTGTACTGAGAAGGCATCATCACGGCACGCACCCGATCAGCGCCCAAGGCATCGACTGCCACCGCGAGTGTCACCGCTGAATCAATACCTCCCGATAAGCCGATCAAGACCCCGGGAAAGCGATTCTTCAGCACGTAATCCCGAGTACCGAGCACCAGGGCATTCCAGACCTGTTCTTCTTCATCGGGAAGAACGGTTGGCGCTGCGGACTCCGCCGCATGCAGACGATCCAAGGACAAGGTCAGCACATCGGGCTCAAAGGCTCTGGCTTGCGCAACCAAGGATCCCTGCGCATTCAAGGCAAATGAGCAGCCGTCAAAAACCAGTTCGTCTTGTCCGCCGACCAGGTTTGCGCTGAGCATGGGCAGCGCTAATTCTGAAAGATGCTTTCTCGCCACTTCAATACGTTGCACCTGTTTATTGATGTGAAATGGCGATGCATTGAGGATCAGCACGGCGTCAAGATGATGCGCTTGCAGCGCCTTGCAAGGCGCCTCGGTCCAGAAGTCCTCACAAATCAGGACGCCAAAACGCCTGCCTTGCGTCTCCACAACGCAAACCTCATGACCGGCTGCAAAGTATCGCTTCTCATCGAAAACATCGTAGTTTGGGAGGGCCTGCTTGTGGTACCAGGCAACCACCTCGCCGCGACGCAACCACGCTGCAGCGTTGTACAGTCGACCGTCAGCCGCTTTATGTGGCAGTCCAACAATCACCTCGATCGCAAGCCCTTGCAATTGCTGGCCCAAGGCTACAAGTGCTTCATGGCAGCGATCAATAAAGGCTGGGCGCAGCAGCAAATCCTCCGGCGGGTAACCGCAAAGTGAGAGCTCAGGGGTGAGCAATATCCCTGCTCCCTGCTCCAGGGCTTGATGTGCGGCCTCTACAATCCGGTTGCAGTTTGCCTCAAAGTCTGCAACGGTCTGATTCAGCTGGGCAGCTGCAATTTTCATAGGATTCCTCTTGTCGGATTATCGCACGCGCTATCTTGAGCGAATCGACGAAGTTCCAGCCAACGCCTGGGACAGCCTCCTGCCCGATCATCCAGCTTCGGGGCTTTTAAGCCACGGCATGCTTGACGCCTTCGAAGCGAGCGCTTGCCTGCAGGCAGAAAGCGGGTGGGATGTGAAGCATTGGACCTTGTGGTCCGATGCGCAGACCATGATTGCAGCCATGCCGCTTTATCGCAAGTGGCATTCCTACGGTGAGTATGTGTTTGATTGGGCCTGGGCAAACGCCTACGCACGGCACGGACTCGACTACTACCCCAAATGGATCAGCGCTTTGCCCTTTACCCCGGTAAGCGGGCCGCGCTTGCTGCGCCGTGGCAACGAGCCTGCGATCATGCCGCGCTTGTTGTCGGATTTGCAATCACTTCCCGGCAGCTCCGTGCACTGGCTTTTCAGCGATGGCCTTTCCGAAGCTGATGTGACCGTCTTGCGATCGGCAGACTGGATGCGGCGCAGCGGGGTGCAGTTTCACTGGTATCAGGCCAATTACCAAAGCTTTGAGGACTTTCTTGCTGCACTGTCACAGGCCAAGCGCAAGAAGATTCGCGCTGAGCGTCGGAAAGTGATGGAACAGGGACTGCAATTTACGGTGCTAAGCGGCGCGGATTTGACCGAGGCCAACTGGCAGTTTTTCTACGACTGCTATGAACGAACCTACCGTTTGCACGGCAACGCCCCTTATCTCAATTTGTCCTTTTTTCTTCATTTGCACCAATCCCAGCCTGAGCGAAGCGTGATGGTGATCGGAAGCGATGATTTAGGTCCCTGTTGCGCAAGTTTGTTGTTCCGACACCAGGACCGACTTTTCGGGCGCTATTGGGGAGCGATTCGTGACCACCCCTTTGCGCATTTTGAAGCCTGTTACTACCAGCCCATCGAATGGGCCATCAGCGCCGGAATCCGGTGCATTGAGGGCGGAGCCCAGGGTCAGCACAAAATGGCACGCGGCTTTGATCCGGTGCCAACCGAATCATGGCACTGGCTGAAACATCCGGCTTTTGCCGACGCGGTTGAGCATTTCCTCAAGCAAGAGGGTGCGCATATCGATCATTTGATGGACGAGCTTCAGGAGCACCGTGCCTTTAAAAATGTGGTTTGACCGCCGCATTGCGGAAACGCTCAAGGCCATCAAGAATTTCCTGCTTGGCGTCTTCGGGACCGCGCCAACCTTGCACTTTGACCCATTTCCCGGGTTCTAAATCTTTATAATGTTCAAAAAAGTGCTGAATCTGCAATAAGCGTTCGGGCTGCAAATCCTCAGGACGCTTCCAATGCTTGTAAATAGGCAGGATCTTGTCCAAAGGCACGGCCAGTAATTTGGCATCGCCGCCCGCTTCGTCGTCCATCTTGAGCACACCGATCGGCCTGCAACGCAAAACCGATCCGGTTGTCACCGCAAATGGTGTGATCACCAACACGTCGACCGGGTCGCCATCCTCACCCATGGTGTGCGGAATATAGCCATAGTTGCAGGGGTAGTGCATGGCCGTCATCATGAAACGATCGACAAAAAGCGCGCCGGTTAGCTTATCCACTTCGTACTTCACCGGGTCAGCGTTCATGGGAATTTCAATAATGACGTTGAAGTCATCGGGCGGGTTTTGTCCGGAGTCGACGCGATCAAGATTCATGGTTATGTTCCTGCTTCAGGGCCTGAAAGTATAACGAAGGCTTTTGTCCAATCATGAAGGAGCTTGAGCGATGCGCTTAGAACACAAGGTTGTGGTGGTCACTGGCGGAGCCCAGGGCTTTGGTGAGGGAATCGTGCGGCGTTTTGCGGCTGAAGGTGCAAAACTTGTAATTGCCGATCTTCAGTACAGTGCTTCGCAGGCGCTGGCCCAGGCCTTGCAAGCCGATGGCGTTTCAGCCATCGCGATGCAAACGGATGTTTCCAAGGGTCCGGATATGCGCAGCCTTGCCGATGCCTCGGTGAAAGCCTTTGGGCGGGTTGACGTGGTGATCAATAACGCCGGTACCTCGCATCGCAATCAATCGCTGATGACGGTATCGGAGGCGGAGTTCGATCGCGTTTTTTCGGTCAACGTCAAAAGCATTTACTGGTCAGCACAAGCCTTTGTGGGCTTGTTCCGCGCGCAAGGTGGCGGTGCATTCATCAATATTGCTTCGACCGCCGGCGTGCGCCCACGCCCGGGGCTTGTCTGGTACAACAGTACCAAGGGGGCCGTGATTACGGCATCAAAGGCTATGGCCGTTGAGCTCGCAGCTGACCGGATCCGCGTAAACGTGATCAATCCGGTGGCAGGCGAAACGCCGCTGCTAGGAACCTTCATGGGCGAAGATACCCCTGAAATGCGCGCTAAATTTATCGCGAGTATTCCGCTTGGGCGTTTGTCCCGGCCTCAGGACATCGCCCATGCTGCGCTCTATTTAGCTTCCGACGAGGCAGAGTTCATTACCGGGGCCTGCCTTGAAGTCGATGGAGGTCGCTGCGTTTGAGCCGCCTCACGATAAAGGCCAGCGGCCTCACCTTGCCTTTCGGTTTGTTCTAAAAGTCTCGCTAGAGCCAGACGCGTGCTCGGAGCATCATCTTTCGCCATGCTCTCACGCAAGTAGGCTTCAGCCTTGCCCCACAGCTGCTGTTCGGAACACACCCTACCGAGCGCAGCAAGCAAGGCTGCCTCAGGTCCCCAACGTTGGAGCCATTGCTCCATCGTGTGGAGCTTTTCGCGCGCATGGAGCGAATCAAGGTTGGCGTATAAATCAACCGCGGCAGCACTGAATCGCCTACGAAGCACACGGTCAGCAATTTCCGCGGCCATTGTAAAATCTGCAGCCCTGCGAAAGGCTTCGATCGCAGCCTCGGCAATTGGCGATTCGTAGGCTAGATCGCGAGCGATCTGTCGCCAGAGTGACTTGGTGGCAGCGAGATCGGTCCCGGTTTGATTAAACAGGTTTCGCCAAGCACGCAAACGAAGCGCCGAGGCTGCGTGCGCCGCAAGCATTTGTCGGCGCTCAAGTTGCGCAAGAACCGGCAGCAAAGCCTGCCATTGTTGTGCAAGCTCAAGCGCTGCAAGGCGCAAACGCAGGGCATGCACCTGCCTGGCATTTCTCGGTTGCAGACGATTAAGCGCGCTGAGTGCGGCGTCACCGTCCCGGTCCTGAATCGCGCAATCAGCTGCCAATAACAGTGCCTGGTCCTTGAGACCGAATTCTTCGGCGCATCGTTCGATCCACTGGTCACGTCGCTCCAGAGCGCGCAGCCCGTGGCAAGCGCGGGCAGCTAGAAGCGATGCCGCGCCAGCTTGTTCGGGCAGGTGCAAGGCAAGCTGGCATTGTTTCTCGGCTTTGGCAAAGCGCCCTTCAGCCAGGGCGACCGTTGCTTCACGAAAGGCATCAAGTGCGCGTTCACGATAGCGTTGGCTTCGATGCGTTCTGAGGCGTCCTGGCAGAGAAACCAATTGCGCAATAGCCTTCAGGCCGAGGAACATGGAGGCAACCAGGGCAAGAAGCATCACCACCGCGGTATTAATCGAGAAATCGACGCGATAAGGGGGCCAGAAAATAGCCAGGTTGCCGTGGTTGAACATCAAAAGCAAAGCCAGCGAAACCGCGCTCGCCAGAACAACCAAAATGCCAAGAATCCAGCGCATGGACTAGCTCAGAACCTGCAACGCATCAGCTTGCACGGCATGCACAGCTGGATCTTAGCGCGAGAGGCGAGCGTCGCGCGTGCTACGCGCGCTGCGGATTGCCGTGAGCGTTTCGGCAAGGGCTTGTTGATCGAGCGACAGGCGCATCGACTGCAATTGTTTGAGGCTCTCAAGCTGGGCGCCGACCAGTTTTTGCTGTGGATCAAAATAGCGCTGCAGAAGCAGCCTGGCTCGATCAGTGTCGGTACGAAACAGTGCATCGTTTCGCCACATCGCAGCCAGCCTCGCACTCATCAAGTGCAAGCGCAGTTGCTCGCGCAAAAAGTAGGATTGCTGTGGCGCGGCGAGCAAGGCATCCGGTCGATCGACCCGGGTCACCCGAAACAAGTCGCGAACCCCCACCAGCATATTGATGCCAAGTTGTTGGAACCAACGGTAGGCTTCTTCAGGCCGCGTCCAAAAAAAGCTGCTGTCAGCATCGCCTGTACCGACAGCCGAAGCCTTTTCGGCGTTGGTCGGCCTGGCGGGCTGCTTGGGTTCGCTACTCACGGTCTTGGATATTGCACTTGTTGTGTATCCGTCTTCGTTTGGACTGCGAGCTTCGGACAACAACTGAAGCGCGTCCACCTGCCCGAGCATCACATCGAGGCGTTGGGCCACCTGCACCGGATCATGGATCGACTCAGCTTTCAAACGCTCCATATCGCGCTGTAAAGCCCGCTGCACGGCTAAAAGGCTCGGTTCGCGCAATCGCCCAAGCCGTTGATCCATTTCGCCGAGCACAAGCAATGAGCTGTTCAAGCCTCCAAACTGAAGCTGCTGCACCGCAGCCAGCACACTGCGCTCAAGTTCGTAGAGCAAGCCGTCGGCGGAATCGACCGCCATGCTCTTATAGAGCTGCTCGAGTTGCACCTGCTGTCCGATGCTCTCTACCAGTTTGGATTCCAGCACCGAAGCCCGGGACTCCAGCTCGCGAATTTCATCCTGATACAGCTTGGTTTGTGTTTCAAGTTGCAAAAGACGCTGATCCGTACCTTGCAGGCGACGCGCAGCGCTGGTTTCGACCCGGTCAACCCGCTGCGAAAACCAATACCCGCCGGCAGCAGCGAGGCTCAGTACGGCAAGCGTCACGAGCGATCCGAGACCCAAGCCTTTTCGCCCGAATCCCGGGTGTTTTGTCTTTTCAGACGCAACCGTTGTCCCATGCGCTGGATCTGAAGGCTCTGTGGGATCCTTGGGTGGGGCACTATGGGCTTGCATAACGCTTCATTCTAGCAAGCGCTTAGCCAGTTTGAAGGACGGCTAGCAAGGCCTCGCGTCCCACCACAAGATTTGCCGGCCCGAGGTAGCCCAATTGTCTTGCACGATCGAGGATTCGCGGATGAGGCGCACATAAAGCTGCCTGCTCAAGCACCTCGATGGCCCGATGCAGGGGCGGCGTGGATGCCTGATTCAGGCTTTGATGCCAGCGTTCGAGCAATGCAAGCGATCCGATCTGCCAGCAAAGCGGCTCTGCGGCGGCGATCGCCGATGAAAGCTGCCTTAAGGTTCTGATGCCAAGCCTTAGCCATCGATCTTGATAAACCGCATGAACCTCGATGGGCTTGCCCAGAGACGCTGCGTACGCAGTCCTGAGCGCCTTGCGCCTGCCCCGTGCACAAAGCAAATGAATCCTGCGCTCCCCGATCCAAGCCTCGCTGTCAGGATCCGAGAGTAAATGCGCCAAGTCGCGCAGCTCAAGCTTTGCCAGCCTGCGTAGCGACTTCTGCTGTGAGAAACTTGCGGAAGTCTCATTTGCCTCGTGGGCTAAGTCCTCTGGAAAATGACTTTGCAAGGCCTCCAGGCTACCTTCGCCCAAACAAAGCCAGGCCATCGATACAAGTGCAGATTTCAGACCGGCAGCATCAAGGCCAAGCGCGAGGCAGCCAATGGCACCCGGACTGACCGGGACGAGCACATCGTTTTCCGGATCAAGTATCTCGATCCAACGCCAATCGGCATAGGACGCATCAAGAGGTGAAAGCGCATGCATCGACGCCCGGATCACCTCAAAACCATGGCTCTGAAGCCATTGAGCCTGTTGGCTGGCTCGAGGCTCGGAAAGCGTCAAAAAGACGGTGCGTTGACCCAAGGCGTAGTCTGAAGGCCAGGCCAAGGCAGGGCTCCCTGTTCGGTCAGCTTTGCAGCCACCCGGCCGCCCAAGGCAACTGCCTCCGCAAGATCGCTGACCTCTCCCGCTTGCGCGGCATGAAGCAATCGTCCGTGTTGATCTTGCATACAAGCACGCAAAAGCATTTGTTGACCCTCGATGCTGGCATAGGCGGCAAGCGGCACACGGCAACTGCCGCCGAGTCTAAGCGCAAGTTCGCGTTCTGCGCTCACCGCAAGCAGCGTGGGTCGGTGATTCAGCGGCTGAAGCAGCGCAATCACGTCGCTGTGCTCGCGAAGGCATTCGACAGCCAGGGCTGCCTGGCCGACGGCGGGTAACATCAAAGCTGTATCACAGTACTGCGCAATTCGCTCACTAAGCGCCAGGCGTTTCAATCCGGCGGCTGCCAGGAGAATCCCTGCGAACTCGCCTTTGTCGAGTTTGCCCAGCCGCGTATCGAGATTGCCGCGCAGCGGCTGAATCTTCAGATCGGGGCGGTAGGCTTTAAGCTGGGCTTCGCGGCGCAGGCTTGAGGTTCCGACCACTGCGCCTTGCGCAAGATCCTCAAGCCGAGGAACCTTTGCACTGATCCAGGCGTCGCGCGCGTCCTCACGCTCTGTGATCACCGCGAGGCAAAAAGGCTCAGCAAGCGTCATCGGTACATCTTTGAGCGAGTGCACTGCGATATCGGCCTCACCGCGTAGCAATGCCACTTCGAGCTCTTTGGTGAACAAGCCCTTGCCCCCGATTTCGTAGAGTGCTCGATCGAGCACCCGGTCACCCTCGGTGGACAGGGCAAGGATGTCGATCGAAAGATCGGGATAAAGCTTTTGCAACTGCGCCTGAACATGCTCGGCCTGCCAAAGGGCAAGCCGGCTTTTGCGGCTGGCAATCCGAAGCCTTTTCATCGTCGAACCCACGGATCAGGACACCAGGTTTCGAACGACCGACCACTGCCGACGACTCACTGGCAAGCGATCCGGTAATTCATGAAGCACCACCTGCCAGTAGGGATCGCTGCCCTCGCCTGCGCCATCTGCGCCTACGCGTTCAAAGCCGGCAATCGCAGCTTTCGAAACGAGCGCATTGCGATGGATTCGAACAAAGACATCGGAAAATTCATCTTCAAGCGAGGTGAGCGATTCCTCGATCAAGAATTCGCGCTCTTTGGTTCGAATGGTCACGTACTTCATTTCCGCCTTCAGGTAAATCACTTGCTCGATTGGCACAAGCTGCACGCGCCCGCGTTCGTGAACGGACAAATGACGACGCTTCGGCGAGAGTATTCTGGCGGCATTGCCGGTGATCTCGATGCGCTCATCGACGCTGCGCTGACCGATTCGCCGAAGCGTATCGAGCAATCGCGCAACGCGCACCGGCTTGAGCAAATAGTCAATCGCCCGAACTTCAAAGGCTTCGATTGCAAATTCATCGAAAGCGGTCACAAAAACGACCATGGGCATCAGGATCCTGCCATGCGCTGCGTGTGCCGCAAGGTGCCTGGCAAGTTCGATTCCACTCATGCCTGGCATTTGCACATCCAGGAAAACAACCTTCGGTTGCAGGCTTTCAATCATGACAAGAGCTTCGGTGCCTGCGGCCGCCTCACCGACCACCTCCACCTTGAACTCTTTGGCCAAGTCCCCGAGCAACTCGCGCAGGCGCGCTCTTGCAGGAGCCTCATCGTCCACAATCATCACGCTGGTTTGCTCAGACATGCGCAGTCTTCTTTTCCTCGCGGCAGGGAAACTCCAGCGTCAGGCGAAAGTACGCCTTGCTTCTTTCGATGTGCATTGATGCTTCGATATCGTACAGCAAGGCGAGTCGCTGCCGCACGTTCGACAAGGCCATCTGGCGTCCAGCCCGTAGAGGACCATCGCTTGTCATCGGGTTCTCGATCATCACGCGCACCCGATCCGCACGACGATACACACGCAAAAGCACCTTGCCGCCCTCGGTTGCTGGCTCGATGCCATGGTGTACCGCGTTTTCCAAAAGCGGTTGCAAGAGCAAGGGGGGCACGAGCGCGCCCAGGGCTGAAGGTTCCAGGTCAAAATCCACTTGCAATCGATCACCGAGACGTTCGGACTCAACCGCCAGATAATCCCTGCAAAATCGCACCTCGTCGGCTAAGGGAACCAGTTCGCGCTCATCGCGAAGCAGCATCCGAAACAAATCGGCTAATCCTTCGAGCACCACTTCGGCACGTCTGGGCTCACTTCGCAACAATCCAAGGACTGCATTCAAAGCGTTGAAAAGAAAGTGCGGGCGAATCTTGGATTGAAGCGCCTGGAGTCGTGCACGGTCCAGGGCGGGTGAAAGCGCCTGCTCACGCCAGCGCAACACTTGTGCAATCATCGCGGCACTACCAGCGGCGCCAAGACCCCTTCCAAAGAGGGAAAACCACTGCTCCCGGATGCTAATCGTTTCGGACGTTGAAAAGTAGAGCGCCAACCAGGCTGAGAGCATCGATAAGCTCGCCGAAACAAGCAGCAAGCCTGTCCACTGCAACCATTCGGGCCACAACCAGGCACGCTTTCTGATCAAACTCAGTAGCGGCAAGCCAATCAGCATCGCTGGCAGTACCGCGATTTGCTCTGAGGTCCAAGCGTTAAGCAAATCATCCAGACCATCGGATGCACTCCAGGCCACGCACAAAAGCATTGCCTGGATCAATAAAAGCACCCTCAGGGCCACACCCGGATTGGCGCAGTCAGGAAGCACTGGAACTGGCGCCTCGTCTTCGCTTGAGACCACTTCAATACGATGCATGGTTCGGTTTAACGTCCCTGAATATGGGCCAGGAGGCATGAGGCGGGGCTGATCCTATAATTCGCGCACGATGAGCAATCCACTTGATCGAAAACAACAAGCTTGGTCGGCACGCTTTAACGAACCGGTGAGCGAACGCGTCAAGCGATATACCGCTTCGGTCAACTTCGACAAACGCCTGGCGCAAGCCGATATCGCGGCATCACTTGCACATGCGCAAATGCTTTCTGATCAGGGGATCATCTCACGGACCGATCTTGACGCGATTGTGATGGGCATGGAAATCATCAAGGCTGAGATCGCTCGCGATGAATTCAGGTGGTCAATCGATCTGGAAGATGTGCATCTCAATATCGAAAGGCGCCTCACCGAGCTCGTTGGTGATGCTGGAAAGCGCTTACACACCGCACGCTCCCGCAATGACCAGGTCGCCACTGACATCCGCTTGTGGCTTCGCGCGGTGATTGATGAGCAGATTGGCCAATTACAAGCGCTCCAGCTGGCACTTCTTGACCAGGCTACCTCGCACCTAAACACCGTGATGCCAGGCTTTACGCATTTGCAGGTCGCTCAACCGGTTAGCTTTGCCCATCATATGCTTGCCTACGTCGCGATGTTTTATCGCGATGAAGATCGGCTCCGTGACTTGAGGCCACGGGTTAATCAACTCCCTTTGGGCGCTGCAGCGCTTGCAGGCACAAGCTTTCCCATCGATCGCCAGCGCGTTGCTGACCTGCTTGGTTTTGAAGGCCTTTGCGATAACTCCCTCGATGCCGTGTCCGATCGCGATTTCGCGATTGAGTATTGTGCAGCAGCCTCACTCATCGCAGTTCACTTGTCGCGGCTCTCCGAAGAGCTGGTGTTGTGGATGTCACCGAACATTGGCTTTATCGATTTGCCGGATCGATTTTGCACCGGCTCATCGATCATGCCGCAGAAGAAAAACCCTGATGTGCCCGAGCTTGCCCGCGGGAAAACAGGGAGGGTCGTCGGTCATTTGATGGCTTTGCTGATGTTGATGAAGGCTCAGCCGCTTGCTTACAACAAAGATAACCAGGAAGACAAAGAACCGCTTTTCGACACAGCCGATACCATCAGCGAGAGTTTGCTGATCTTTGCCGATTTGGTAGCGGGTATCGAGGTGAAGACCGAGCGTCTGCGTGAAGCTGCCGGCAAAGGCTATGCGACAGCAACCGATTTGGCAGATTATCTGGTTCGAAAAGGTATGCCCTTTCGCGATGCCCATGAAGCGGTTGCGCTCGCAGTCCGAGAAGCCGCCCAAGCGGGGATTGAGCTCAGTGATCTTGGCTTGGAGCGCCTCAAACATTACGCTGCAGCGATCGAAGGCGACGTCTTTGAGGTCTTGCGCCTTGAAGGATCGCTCGCTGCTCGTAACCATCCCGGTGGTACCGGTCCGGAAGCGGTGAGCGCTGCACTGCTAGTCCATCGGAATCGATTAGAGCCCAGGCGTTGAGGCATTCGCATCTTGCATGCTTAGCTCAGGATCTNNCCGCAGCGTCGCTGAGGATTGATCAAGCGCGTTTGCGCGGTGGCAAATCGGTGCAAATACCAAGCGCTGCTTCCGCGGCCATACCGATGCTCTCGCCCAGGGTTGGATGTGGATGAATCGTTCTGCCGATATCGCTCGCGTCAGCACCCATTTCGATAGCCAGCGCAATTTCGCCGATCATGTCACCGGCCTGGGTGCCCACAATAGCCCCGCCAACCAGGCGGCCGTGCTCAACATCGAAAAGAAGTTTCGTAAAACCCTCATCACGACCGTTAGCAATCGCTCGACCCGAGGCCGCCCAAGGGAACACTGATTTGTTCAGCTTAACACCCATACGCGATGCATCCGCCTCAGTGAGCCCAACCCATGCGATTTCTGGATCGGTATAAGCTACAGAAGGAATAACGCGGGCATCGAAGCAATCTTTGGAACCATGTGCGGCTTCTGCGGCAACATGCCCTTCATGCACAGCCTTATGAGCGAGCATCGGCTGACCCACGATATCGCCAATCGCAAAAATGTTTGCCTGATTGGTTCGCATCTGGCTATCGACCGGAATAAAGCCTTTGTCATCCACATGAACACCTGCCGCATCGAGCCCGAGCTTATGGCCATTGGGTCGGCGGCCTACTGAGCACAGTACAAGATCGTATTGCTTTTCGATGAGTTGCCCATCGGCCTGCTCAAAGTCGACGGTAATACCATCGGCATGCGCAGTCGCACTGACCGTCTTTGTCTTGAGCATGATGTGATCGAAACGATGCTGGTTGAATTGCTGCCAGACTTTGACCAGGTCTCGATCCGCTCCTGGCATCAAGCCGTCAAGCATTTCAACGACGTCGAGCCGCGCCCCCAGACTGGAGTAAACCGTAGCCATTTCAAGCCCAATGATGCCGCCACCGATGATCAGCAGTCGCTCCGGAATCAAGGGCAACTCAAGTGCACCTGTTGAATCAACGATCCGTGGATCATCCGGCAAAAAGGGCAGACGGATCGCTTCAGAGCCTGCAGCGATGATCGCTTGCGAAAATCGAAGAGATCGTTGCGTGCCATCGCTCTCGGTCAAGGCTACGCTGTGAGTACCGGTAAATCGAGCCACAGCTTGTAAATGTTCGACCTTTCGTTGCTTGGCCATCGACGCCAGTCCGCCTGTGAGTTTGCTGATCACAGACTGCTTCCAGTGTCGCAATACGGGCAGGTCAAAAGACGGCTTTGCAAAGCGAATACCATGCTTTTCAAGCCGAACCGCTTCCTCCGAAACCGCTGCAATATGCAACAAGGCTTTTGAAGGAATACAGCCTACGTTCAGGCAAACCCCTCCAAGGGTCGCGTAGCGTTCAACGAGGATCACTTTCATCCCAAGGTCGGCTGCACGAAAGGCAGCCGAGTAGCCGCCGGGACCCGCGCCGAGCACAAGCAAGTCGCAATCGACTGCCGATTGGGCGTGGACATGCGCCGATGTTGCCGCAGGCAAGCTCGCCTCCGAAGCAGCTTGTTGCTGCATTCGCATGATCAGACTGCCTTCAGAAACCTTGTCGCCGATCTTGATGAGGATTTCCTCAATCACACCCTCACCAGGCGAAGGGATTTCCATTGAGGCCTTGTCGCTTTCAACGGTGATTAATGACTGCTCGGCCTTGACCTTATCGCCCTTGGCCACAAGGATTTCAATCACGACGACTTCGCTGAAGTCGCCTATATCGGGTACGTTAACGTCCTGAATGACCATATCGGTATCTTTATGAGAGCGTTACACGGCGGAAGTCGCTGAGCAATTGTCCAAGATGACTGATAAAGCGAGCCGCCATGGCGCCATCAATCACGCGGTGATCGTAGGAAAGCGAAAGCGGCAACATCAGCCGAGGCTGAAAACTCGATCCGCTCGTGTCCCACTGCGGTTTCGTCTGTCCGCGGCCGACACCAAGAATCGCCACCTCGGGCGCATTGATGATGGGTGTGAAAAAACTACCGCCAATTCCGCCAAGCGATGAAATCGAGATCGATCCACCTTGCATATCAGAAGGCGACAGTTTGCCGTCACGGGCTTTGGCAGCAAGTTCGGCGGTTTCGCGGGCGATGTTGAGCACCCCTTTTTTGTCAGCGTCCCTTAGCACAGGGACAACCAGGCCATTTGCTGTGTCGGCCGCAAATCCGATATGCATATAGTGCTTGAGCACCAATTCATCGCCGTCTAAGGAGGCGTTGAATTCTGGAAACTGTTTCAGGCACACGGTCATGGCCTTCATCAAAAAGGCAAGCATGGTCAGCTTGAGTCCCGACTTTGCATGTTCCTGGTTCAGTTGCTGGCGGAAAGCTTCAAGATCGCTGACATCGGCCTCATCGTGCTGGGTGACGTGAGGGATCATCACCCAATTTCTGTGAAGATTCGCACCCGATATCTTTTTGATTCGAGACAATGGTTTGCGTTCGACCGATCCGAATTTTGCAAAGTCAACCTGAGGCCAAGCGATGAGACCAAGCGCAGCGCCGTCAGATTGTGGCGTGGTGCTCTTTGCGGTTTGCTGACTTTGATCTTGCTGAAGCGCTGCTTTCACATAGGCCTGCACATCAGGCTGGGTGATCCGACCCTTGGCACCGCTGCCACTGACCCGAGTCAGGTCGACACCGAGTTCACGAGCAAACTTTCTGACCGCAGGCGAAGCATGGGGTTTGTTGAGCACCATGAGCGCCGCATCAGCCTGATGCGCCAGAGGCGCTTGCGTGGGACGCGCGGGCGCCTCGCTTGGATGCGCTAAAGCTAAAGACTGCTTGGGCGGCGCAGGCGGATCCGCTTGATGCGGCACCACAAGCTGCGGCTGTGGCGCGGGCAGCGCTGCAGCTGCGGTATCCGGCGCAGCGAGGCTTGCAGCTTCAGCCGCTGGCTTGGCTACTTGCTGCACTTGCAAGATTGCTATCGGCGTGCCCTCAGAGACTTTGTCGCCGAGCTGAATCAGCAGCTTTTGAAGAATACCGGCCGCGTTTGACGGAATTTCCATCGAAGCCTTATCGCTTTCCACGGTCAAAAGCGATTGCTCAACGCTGATCGCATCACCGGGCTTCACCAGCAGTTCGATTACGGTGACATCGGCGAAATCTCCAATGTCGGGAACTTTGATTTCCACCACCTGCATGTTTTTTTCTCCGAATCAAGCGGCTTGTGCGGTCATGCGTGGGCCGGATCGATTTTTTCTGGATTGATCTTGTACCGGGTAATAGCATCGGCGAGTACCGAGCGCTTCAAGCTGCCTTCATGGACCAAATGCTGCAAGGCTGCCAGCACCACAAAGCGCCGGTCCACTTCAAAGTGCTCGCGCAACTTCGAGCGGAAATCGGATCGACCGAATCCGTCGGTGCCCAGTACGCTGTATGCCCGTCCTTTGGGAACGTAGGCACGAATCTGATCGGCAAAAGACTTCATGTAGTCCGTGGTTGCGACAATCGAACCCTTGCGGGAAGCGAGCATTTCTGTAACGTAGGGTACCCGAGGCTCTTGCTCGGGATGAAGCAGATTGAATCGCTCACAGGCAAGCGCTTGCCTGCGAAGCTCGGTGAAGCTTGTAGCACTCCAGACATCGGCAGCGACCTGCCAATCTTCGGCAAGCATTTGCGCTGCTGCAATCGCTTCTCTCAAGATCGTTCCAGATCCCATAAGCTGCACCTTCAAACCCTCCTCGGGCGCAGCCTGCAATAAATACATTCCCTTGATAATGCCCTCCCGGTCCTGATCGCGAAGTCCTGGGTGGGCATAGTTCTCATTCATCAGGGTAATGTAATAAAAAACATTTTCCTGATCGCCCACCATGCGCCTGAGGCCCTCTTGAATGATGACCGCCACTTCGTGGGCAAAAGTGGGGTCGTAGGAAACGCAATTGGGAATCGTGCTTGCCAGCAAATGGCTGTGCCCGTCTTCGTGCTGCAAGCCTTCGCCGTTGAGCGTGGTTCGCCCCGCCGTGGCGCCCAGTAGGAATCCGCGGGCTTGCATATCGCCTGCGGCCCATGCGAGGTCGCCAACACGTTGAAAGCCGAACATCGAGTAATAAATATAAAACGGAATCATCACCCGGTTATTGGTCGAGTATGAGGTCGCCGCGGCAATCCACGAACTCATCGCTCCCGCCTCATTGATGCCCTCCTCAAGAATCTGGCCCGCAGCATCTTCGCGGTAGTACATCACCTGTTCCTTGTCCACCGGCGTGTATTTCTGTCCGAAAGGCGCATAAATACCCAATTGCCGAAACATGCCTTCCATCCCGAAGGTGCGTGCTTCATCGGGAACGATCGGCACAATTCTTTGACCGATATGTTTATCGCGCACAAGACTCGTAAGAATGCGCACAAAGGCCTGGGTGGTCGAAATTTCGCGCCCATCGGCGGTCGGTTCCAAAACCGCCTTCAAGGCATCAAGTGGCGGGACGGGGAGTTTTTCATCAGCTTGCATTCTTCGGGCCGGAAGGTAGCCACCCAATGCTTTGCGACGCTCGTGCATGTAGACCATTTCAGGCGCATCTTCGGGCGGCCGATAAAACGGAAGCATCTCAAGTTCATCATCGGCGATCGGTATGTTGAAACGGTCGCGAAACTCGACAATGGTCTGCCGGTCGAGCTTCTTTAACTGATGGGTGGGATTCTTGGCTTCACCGGCCCGTCCCATGCCGTAGCCCTTGACGGTTTTTGCCAGGATCACCGTGGGCTGATGCTTGTGATGCGTCGCGCTGTAAAAGGCCGAGTAAACCTTGTGCGGGTCATGACCGCCGCGATTGAGTCGCCAGATATCCTCATCGGTCATTTTGGCAACCATCTCGAGCAGGCGTGGATGTTTGCCGAAAAAGTGCTTGCGCACAAAGGCCCCGTCGTTGGCTTTGAAGGACTGGTATTCGCCGTCGACAGTCTCCTCCATGACCCGTTGCAAAATGCCGTCACGATCAACCGCCAGCAAGGCGTCCCAATACGATCCCCAAATCAATTTGATCACGTTCCATCCGGCACCGCGAAACTCGCCTTCGAGTTCCTGAATAATCTTGCCGTTGCCGCGCACAGGTCCGTCAAGCCTTTGTAAGTTGCAATTGACCACGAAAATCAGGTTGTCGAGTTTTTCGCGCGCCGCCAAGCCGATCGCTCCGAGCGACTCCGGTTCGTCCATCTCGCCATCGCCACAAAAGACCCACACCCTTCGCTTGGAGGTGTCGGCAATGCCACGCGCATGGAGATACTTCAGAAACCTCGCCTGATAAATCGCCATGAGCGGACCCAGTCCCATCGACACCGTGGGAAACTGCCAAAAGCTGGGCATCAGTTTGGGATGGGGATAGGAAGACAAGCCGTTACCGTCAACCTCCTGACGAAATCCGCTCAGTTGCGATGCACTGAGCCGGCCTTCGAGAAATGCCCGTCCATAAATGCCCGGCGCAGCATGCCCCTGGAAATACACAAGGTCACCGCCGTGCTCGGGGGTCTCTGCATGCCAGAAATGATTCATTCCGGCGCCAATCATGGTAGCGAGCGAGGCAAATGTCGCAATATGCCCCCCGAGATCACCACCGTCAGGCGGGTTGTGGCTGTTGGCCTTGACCACCATCGCCATCGCATTCCAGCGGATGTAGGATCGGATCCTTTCCTCGTATTCGGCATGACCAGGCGAAGCCACCTCGAGTTGCGGTGGAATGGTATTGATATAAGCCGTGTTGGGAGAAAAGGGGATATGGCCGCCAGATCGCCTGGCCAGTTCGATCATCCGCTCGAGCAAATAATGGGCCCGTTCGGCACCCTCGGCACGCAAGACCGATTCGAGTGCATCAAGCCATTCTTGGGTCTCAAGCGGATCGAGATCATCGCTTCGCATCGTGGGTGTTTGATGTGGCAATGCAGACATGGATGGTTCCCCCTTGAATGCAGCGATTCTAGGAATTGCTCAGCGAAACAACAAGCAAAATTTCGCAAATCGAAAAATAAATTCATATGATGAAAATGAATGCAGCCAGGCCATGCTCTGGATAGCGTTTGACAAGCGGGAAATGAAATCATTCGGCTGCCGCTTTGCATCGACTCAGAGCGGTCAAGGCTTAGACTGCTTGATCGTTTACCACGCCGAGGAAGCTCATGGCAGTGCTATACTTGAAGGCTTGCTGTGCGCCCGTAGCTCAGTTGGATAGAGTACCTGGCTACGAACCAGGGGGTCGTGGGTTCGAATCCTGCCGGGCGCGCCACCTGCTTGCGCGGGCCTCCCTGTGATCCAGCGGGGTTGGGTGGTGACCTTTTCGAGCATGATCGCGCTCGCTGTCATTTTCGGAACATCGTATTCCTTTGGCGCTTTTTTTTCGGCGCTTAGCGAAACCTTCAGTGCACAGCGCGCCGACATCGCCATGATGTTTGGTTTGGCCGGATTCTTGTACTTTGTCGCAGGAGCTGCCGCAGGCATTGCCGCAGTCAAGTTTGGACCGCGGCTGGTGTCGACCTTGGGCATGTTGTTACTCGGCTTTGGTGCCATGAGCGCCAGCCAAGCCGACTCAATCCAGCAAATTTACTGGTCCTACGGTCTCGGAATCGGACTCGGCGTTGCACTGGTTTACACCCCGGTCATGGGCGCGGTACCACCTTGGTTTACCAGCCAGCGTTCGCTTGCAAGCGGCCTTGCGAGCGCAGGCATCGGCATCGGTACGCTGGTGGTTCCGCCTCTTGTGAGCTTGGGCATTGAGCAATGGCAGTGGCGCGACACCATGTTCTACCTGGGATGCGGATCGATGGTCGTGGGTCTCGCGGCGAGCAGCCAGATCGGTATGCCAGATCAGGAAAAAACGCAGGCAGGGCATCGAAATGGTCTTAGCCTTGCCGAGGCGCTGCGCAGCAAACCGTTTTGGCTGCTTTTTGGTATTTGTGCCATCGCTGGACCGAGCCTCTTTTTCCCTTTCGCCCACTTGATTCAATTTGCACGCGACCAAGGCATTGCGGAAGTCCAGGCCGCATCCACCATCGGATTTATCGGCATCGGAAGTATTGCAGGACGGTTTTTCATTGGTTTTTTTGCTGACCGCTATGGCCGCCTCGCCACCATGGGCGCATCCAACGCGATGCTTGCCGGATCACTGCTGCTTTGGTTCAGCGACCCAGGATGGATCGGTTTATGCCTTTTTGCATTGTGGTTTGGCATAGCCTACGGTTCAGTGGTGGCACTTTTTCCTCCGCTCTGCATGGATTTTTTCGGTGCGCGCTCAGTCACGGGAGTGCTTGGATTGGTCTATAGCGGGGCGGGGATCGGCAACCTTCTGGGCCCGGTAGGCGCTGGCGCGCTCTTTGATCGGTATGGCAATTATCATGCATCTGTGGCGATTGCAATCGCCTGCGCCTTGATTGCGGTTCTGCTTAGCCTTGCGATGATGCGCTGGAAACGGATACACCAGCCGACGATGTATTAAGACTTGAACCGCCCCGACCCTGAACCCGCCCAAGCTATCAACTCGTCTGTCACCCGAATCGACCTTGGAGCCGATTAAAAGCTTTTGCCGATCCAACATTCACCCCTCATGGAGCAATCAATGAATCACCCATCTGATGGCAACAGAAAACTTTTCGATTTGCAAGGTCAGGTTGCGGTCATCACAGGCGCAAGCCGCGGTATCGGCCGAGCAATTGCCTTGCGGTTTGCAGAACATGGCGCGCGCGTGGTGGTGTCAAGCCGAAAGCTTGATGCCTGCGAGCAGGTTGTGAACACGATCCGTGCGGCGGGCGGCGAAGCGATTGCAACCACCTGCCATATTGGCCACAAGGAGGCGTTGCAGCAGCTGGTTGAGCAGACAATGACGACCTGGGGGCGAATCGACACGCTGGTGTGCAATGCCGCAGTCAATCCTTATTTCGGACCGTCGCGCGATATGCCTGATGAGGCCTACGATCGTGTCATGAACAGCAATGTGCGCAGCAATTTTTGGCTTTGCAACATGGTCGCGCCGGTCATGAAAACACAAGGCGGCGGTTGCATCATCATTATTTCCTCAATTGGCGGATTTCAAGGTTCGGATCGGCTGGGCGTTTATTGCATTTCAAAAGCAGCGGATATGCAGCTTGCCCGAAACCTTGCAGTCGAATGGGGCGATTCCAATGTTCGCGCCAACTGTATCGCCCCCGGTCTAATCAAGACCGATTTTGCAAAGGCCCTGTGGGACAACCCAAGCATTCTTGAAAAATCCGTCGCGCACACGCCTTTGGGGAGAATCGGAGAACCGGATGAGATTGCAGGTGCGGCGGTATTTCTTGCGTCGGCAGCCGGTTCTTATACAACCGGGCAAACGCTCACCATCGACGGCGGACGAACCTGCGGCATGTCACGCTCTGATTGATGAGACTAGAGCGTGACCGAAAGCCTGAGGCTGGCATCAGGGCTTTGGTTGTGCAGGGTCGCCAAGATCCCAGAAAAGACCGGCCATCACTGCAAGTCCTTCTTCGATAATCGGCATGAGCATGTGCTCATTGGGCGCATGCTGGTTGCAGGCCGCGTAGGAGTGAGGAACCCAAATGGTTGGCAAACCCAGGATGTCTGCGAAAACCTCATTGGGCAGTGATCCGCCGAGATTGGGCAAAACACCAGGCTTTTTGCCCAGCGTTTGCTCAACCGAAGCAACCGCAAACAAGCACCAGGGGTCGAGCGGATCGAGACGGGTTGCCGCCATCGGCGGCTTCACCGGATCAAGCACTTGAACGTCAGAAAAGCCGGACTCAACCAGATGCTTGCGCAAGTCGCTCACCACCTGATGCATATCGGTACCCACGACAAATCGCAACTGACAATGCGCATGCGCTTGACCCGGTATGGCATTGACGGGTGCAGCAGGGTTACCGGTCTGAAACGCAAGGACTTCGAAGCTGTTCCATGCATACACACGCTCGGCCGGACTCAGTCCGGGTTCGCCCCAATCGGGCTCAATCCGCGGACCCTGCTCGCCCGCATCGATCTCGATCGCATGCAATGCCTCGCGAATCTGCGGCGTGAGGCTATTCGGTCGCCAGGCGTTCAGCTTGATCGAACCGCGGGCGTCACAAATCGCAGCAATTGCATGCGCAAGTCGAATACCGGGGTTACTGATCAATCCGCCCCAGTTACCCGAATGGTGAGCGCCGTCTCGCGCATCGATACGAAGATCAAAATTAATCACGCCACGGCTGCCCCCGTAAAGCGTGACCTGATCGGGTCGGATCCGCGGACCGTCGGATGCCAAAAAAAGATCAGCAGCAAGCCGTTCGCGGTGTTGTTCGCAAAAAGCAGCCAACCCGGGCGAACCGGTTTCCTCACCTGTTTCAAGGATCAGTTTCAGATTAAAGCCCAGTCTTCCGCGGATCGCGAGCACGCTTCGCAGCGCCTCGAAATTGATACTGTGCTGGCCTTTGTTATCCGCTGTTCCGCGCCCGTATACCCGCTCGCCTTCACGCTGAAGTGTCCAGGGTGAAAGACCCGGACGCCAACGATCGTCCTGGCCGCGGATCACGTCGGCGTGACCATAAGAAAGTACCGTGAAATCGGAATCGCTCTCGCTGCGCTCAGCCAGCAGCAGGGGTCCTGCACCTTGCAAGGGATTGGGGTGCAGCTCGCAGCGAAAACCCAAGGCTTGCAGGTAGGGTGTCATTTCATCGCGCAGGTACGAGGTCATCGCTGGCCCGGTGGGATCCTCCTGCGAGGATGTACGCAAGGCCACACGGCGCGATAACAGTTCCAGGAAATGTCCGTTGTGCGCCAGTGCGCGTGCCGCGGCAATCGCCTCGGTACGGGAGCCAGGCGACGAAAGTTGCTCAGGTGTTGGATGGTGCATAGGCGTCCTATAAATCCGCTTTCAAGTAGTGTGCACCGGCAATCGGATTGAAATAATAGGGCGGAATTTCCTCAAATCCGAGACTTTCATACAGTCCGCGAGCAGCCTCCATGTCATCCAGGGTATCGAGCAGCATGCAGGAGTAACCCACCGAAGTTGCCTCATCCATCAAGCGTATCGCAAGCTGTCGGCCCAGACCGATGCTGCGAAACGCCGGTCTGACGTATACCCGCTTCATCTCGCAGGCATTGCTGTAATCCGCGTCCGGAAACGCGCGCATCGCACCGCAACCTGCAGCCTGACCATCAACTCGGGCCAGCAAAAGCGCGCCGCCCCGGTGCAACGCGTACTCACCGGGCAGTTCAAGCAACTCTTGTTCAAAACCTTGAAAGCCCAGATCGATCTGCAATGAGGCGGCGTATTCGAGAAAGAGTGCCCGCACCTGCTCAAGATCAACACGATCCGTAGCCGACTGCAAACTCACCGACGATTTCTTCATCAGCGCATTGAACCCAGGCGAGCGTCAATTCGTCAAGCGAACCGCATCGCCTGCCGAACGTCGAAACAATTGCTGGATCGCAAAAAGCGCAGACATCATGCTCACCGCAATTTGAATCAGCACGCCAGCCACGATGACACTGGAGCGACCATAGCCGGGCAATTCGAGCAACTCATGTCCGAGAAATAGGCCCAAGCCGTATGCGAAAACGCCTGCGAGCAAGCCGCCAAGAAAGCCGGCAAGGAGCAACTCCGTCAGCAGCATCCAGCGCAATTGCCCCGGACTTGCGCCCAAAACGCGCATCAATGCGACATCGCGCTGCCGTTCCTCTTGTTCAAGCTGCAAGGAAGCTGCAATCACCAGCGCGCCGCTGATGAGGGCCAGTAAAAACAACCAGCGCAAACCTGCAGTGAGCTGCTCGACCAGCGACTTGGCCTGCTCAATAGTCGCTGTTAAATCAACAGCGGTGATATTCGGAAAACGCCGGTTGAGCTGCTGGTCGAATTGCTCAATGCCTTTTGAGTGGAGGCTGGCAATCCAGCTCTGGGCTTGATTCTCCAGTAGCTGAGGAGAAAGCACCACAAAGAAATTCACGCGCATGCTCTCCCAGGATAGCGCCCTGATGCTGCTGATCACCGCTTTCACGGTCTCACCCGCAATTTCGAACTCGAGTTCATCACCCAGCGAGAGCCCAAGTGTTTTCGCCAAGCCTTGCTCAACCGAGGCATCGGCAAGCCCGCGACGAGGCCACTGCCCTTGCAGCAATCGATTACCTTCGATCGGTCCTTCTCCGTAAGAAAGGTTGAACTCGCGATCGAGAAGGCGCTTGGCTCTGAGTTCTTCAAAGTCATCGGCTTGCATCGCCTGCCCATTGCGCGAAATCAGTCGTGCGCGAACCATCGGATAGAGCTGAGGCTTTTCATGCTTCACGACTCGATCCAAGAAGTCGACGACTTCCTGGTATTGATCGTTTTGAATGTTGAGCAAGAATCGATCGGGTGTTGATGCGTTGGAAGCACGTTGCCAGCCGCTGATCAAGTCATCCTGAACAAAACTCAAGAGCAAAAGCGCCAGCACCCCGAGCGTGCTCGCACTTTGCTGAATCGCGCGACGCACCGGCGTGCGGCCAAGCCTTCTGAAGGCAAGCTTCGCTGCGAGATACGACGCTGGAAGCGACTCGCCTGTTGTTCGCGCGATTTGATAAAACACTGCAAGCAGCAGCGCGAGCAGACAGAGCACCAGAATCAAACCCGACCAAAGCCATAAAGCACTGCGCAAGCTGTCGCTCAGCCACACACTGAGTCCTAAGCAAGCCAGAATCATCACGAGCCAAGGCAAGCTCGAACGGAACATCGCAAGGATCTTGCGATGCGACTGTGCCTGGAAGATTTGGCCTGGCGTCTGATCCCGAAAAAGAACATTGGGTGTTACACCTAATAACTGTAACCATCCGCCGAGTGAGAAACAAAAGAGCATCAGCATGCCAGCTGCGAGCGCTTGCAGCGCGATCGCGATATCAGCAGGCGGAAGCTGTTGCGCAAGCTTCACAGGAATCAGGGACGCAAGCCAATCGCCGGCATACACCCCCAGCATGGCACCGATACCGCCGGCAAACAAACCCAGGGTGATAAATTGAAGTACGACGACGCCAAAGAGATAAGCCGCAGATGCGCCCATCACGCGCATCACCGCATATTGCCGCTGGTGGCTGTTTGCGTAATGACGCGAAGCGAGCGCAATCGCTGCGCAGGCAACGATGGCAATCACCGAGGCAATCAAGCCGAGAAATCCGCGCGCGCGCTGCATGGTGAGCTGAATTTCCGGTCGACCCGCTTCTTGCGTTTCAATGCGTTGACCTTTTTCGAGCGTTAGCTCCTTTTTCGCGACCCACCGCTTCAGGATCGCAGGATCAGGGTGCGCGAGACCCATGCGCCAGGTGATTCGGCTTCCCTCCTGAATCAGCCCGCTCGCTTGCAGGTCATCCTGATGCATCATCAGCCGCGGTGCAAAGTTTATAAAGGCCGCCACCCGATCAGGCTCTTCGCGAATCACGCCGGCAATGCGAAACCGGCTTTCGCCAAGCCGCAGACGATCGCCGGGCTGCGCCTGCAAGCGATCAAGCAAACTTTGCTCAAGCCATACCGTACCCGGCAGTACCTCATGAACGGTTGAGCTTCTCGAGGCCGGTGTTGGAACAGGCTCGACCGCAGGCGGCGGTCGATCAAGGGTCCGGTCAACTCCGGAAGCTTGCTGCCACAAACCCTGAAGCTCAAGCCTGCCACGCAGGGGGTAGCTCGAGCTTACGGCCTTGATCGATGCAAGCATGGTTTGCTCACCCACACTGACCATTGCCGGAAACACCGCAGTCTGCATCACGCCAAGCCCTTGCGCCTTAGCCTGCTCGAGTAGCTCCGGTTGGATTGGGCGATCGCTCACGAGCAAGACATCAGCCGCCAGAAGGCTTGCCGCTCTTGACTGTAGACTTCGCTCGAAGCGATCGGCAAGACTCAGAACCGTCGTCATTGCAAAAACCGACACGGCAAGCGCGAGTCCGAGCAAGCTGAGTTGCCCGGCTCGGAAGTCTCGGGCGAGCAATCGAAAAAACAAGGCTCGCATAACTGTGACTTAGGGCATGCAGTCGATTGTGTTTACACGCCTCAAGTCTTGATCTGAAAAGGCGTGAAGTCGGTATCCCGATCGAAAAAATCTTCCTGTTCCGCACGTTTCAAAAATGCCACAAGCTTGTAAGTGACGGGCGTAAAGAACACTTCGACCGCAGTCTTTGCAAGCCATTGCGAAAGCATCAGGCTCGGAATAAGCTCGTTGGGAATCAATCCGCTATTCCAAAATGCAAGCGGGTAAAAAAGCAGCGAATCAACCCCCTCGCCAAAAATGGTTGACCCAATCGTGCGCATCCATAAGTGCCGTCCTTCCGTGAGCACTTTAAGCTTGGCAAGCACAAATGAATTGACAAACTCGCCCACGCAATAAGCAGTCAGCGATGCCGCCACAATCCGCCAAGTGCTTCCGAATACGGTTTCATACGCTGGCTGATTCGTCCATCCAGCCGCAGGCGGCAAGGACACCACCACAAAGGCCATCAGTGAGGCAAAGGCCATTGCAGCAAAGCCAGTCCAGATCACCCGCCTTGCCCTGGCGTAGCCATAAACCTCGGTAAGAATGTCGCCAAAGACATAGGAAATGGGAAAAAATAAGACCCCTGCCCCAAAGGTTACCGTTCCAAAAAGCGGCAGATCTATGGCGGCCGGCTTTGCTGGACCTATAAGGTTCGAGCACAGGTAAACGGTCACGAATGCAACCATCACAAGGTCGAGGTAGCGATACTGGCGCGGGCTGCGCGGTTCGGTAGATTTCATGAACTCGAAATCCTACCGGCAAAGCGAGCCTAGGCCCGACGAAGACCCTTTGTCCGGAATCTGACAAAGCGCACAGCAAGACAGAGGCGTTACACTCCTGTCATCAAAAAATGAAGAGAACACTGTTCGGAGGCTTGGCTGTGCGCAGCGACCCGAACAGATGAGGAGAGACAGGCTTGACAACATCAGCATCGGACTGCTTGCTGGCGGTCAGTGGTATCACTGTGCGTTTTGGCGGCATTGTTGCCTTAGATGGCGTGAGCTTTGAGGTACCGAGAAACAAGATCTGCGGCCTGATTGGACCCAATGGCGCGGGAAAGACAACGCTTTTTAATTGCCTTAGCAGGCTTTACAGTTATCAGAACGGCGATCTGCTTTTCGAAGGTCAATCGATCAGCAACACACCGGTTCACATGATGGCCGGGATCGGTATCGGCCGAACGTTCCAAAATTTAGCCATGTTCAAAACCATGTCGGTGAGACACAACGTGATGGTCGGCGCGCATGCACGCTCGGCATCAGGCTTTGTTGCCAACATGCTCAAGTCCAAGCAGGTCAGAGAGGAAGAGGAGCGATTGAAGGTGCAGGCCGACGAGGTACTGCATTATCTCAAACTGAGCGAGTTTGCAGATCGGCCGGCTGGCGAACTGCCCTTTGCGATTCAGAAGCGCGTTGAATTGGGGCGCGCACTGGCATCGCAGCCCAAACTGCTTTTGCTCGACGAGCCGGCAGCCGGGCTTAACCACGAGGAACTGCACGATCTTGGCGAACTGATCAAGGATTTTCGCGATCGGATGGGCATCACCGTCTTACTGGTTGAGCACCATATGAGCCTTGTCATGAGCGTCTCGGACTGGATCGTCGCCTTGAATTTCGGCAAGAAAATTGCAGAAGGCAACCCAGAAATGATTCAAAAGCACCCCGAGGTGATTCGTGCCTATCTGGGTGGCGAGCCGGCTCAGGGAGTTGCCGCATGAGCCTGCTCGAGGTGGAGGGCTTGCAAGCCTGGTATGGCCCCACTCAGGCTCTTTTTGACATCAGCTTTAAGCTTGATCAAGGCGGCATTACGACCATACTCGGCGCCAACGGCGCAGGTAAGACAACGACGCTTCGTGCCGTCTGCCAGACAGTTCGTACCGCTGGAACGATCCGATTTTTGGGACAACAGGTCGATGGCAGACCCACCGAATCGATTGTTCGTATGGGTATGGCGCATGTGCCTGACGGACGGGGAACCTTCACCGCGCTCTCGGTGGAGGAAAATCTTCGACTCGGTGCCTACACCCGAGCTGATAGCAATGCGGTTGAAGCAGACATCGAACGCATGTACCAGCGCTTCCCGCGCCTTAAGGAACGTTACCGCCAACAGGCTGGAACCTTATCTGGCGGCGAGCAGCAAATGTTAGCGATCAGCCGTGCGCTGATGCTCAGGCCCAAGCTCTTGCTGCTGGACGAACCCTCATTCGGTTTGGCTCCGCTGATTGTTCAGGAGATTTTTCAGATCATGCGCAGCATCAATCGAGAAGAAAAAGTCAGCATGCTGTTGGTCGAGCAAAACGCCTCACTCGCACTTGGTCTGGCAGACCACGCCTACTTGCTTGAGACCGGCAAAGTGGTCATGGCAGGTCCAGCAGCAGAAATTCGGGCTGATGAGTCCATCCGCCGGATTTACCTGGGTTATTGACCGATTATTTGTTTGCGGGGACTTCGACGATGGAAGCTTTCTGGTTACAAGTCTTATCCGGCGTGACCAATGGCGGCATTTACGCCGCTGTTGGTCTTGCGCTGGTGATGATTTATCAGTCAACGCACCACATCAACTTTGCCCAAGGTGAAATGGCAACCTTTGCCACCTATATCGCCTGGGCACTCCTGCAATTAGGTCTTCCCTATTGGCTTGCTTTCGGCGCCACTTTGCTGATCGCTTTTGCTGGCGGCGTGGCAATTCAGCGTCTGATTCTGCGCCCGGTTGAGAAAGCACCGGTTCTGACTAACGTGATTGTTTTTATTGGCCTCTTGGTGATTTTCAACGCCGTCTCGGGCATGCTTTTTGACCACACCATCAAGGTTTTCCCAAGCCCTTTTCCGAAGGAAGGTTTTTTGGTGACCAAGTTTTTTTCGGGGCATCAGCTTGGTGCGAGCTTTGTCACCCTTGCGGTCTTGCTCTGCATTTTTGCTTTTCTGCGTTTCACACCGATCGGGCTTGCCATGCGTGCTGCAGCCTTGAATCCTGATTCCGCGCGTCTTGTCGGCATCAAGGTCTCGTGGATGCTGGCAATCGGTTGGGGCTTTGCGGCTGCCGTCGGAGCGGTCGCCGGGATGATGGTGGCACCCATTGTATTTCTGGATCCCAACATGATGTCGGGCATTCTGCTCTATGGCTTTGCCGCGGCCCTCTTAGGGGGTATCGACAACCCCTGGGGCTCGGTGGTTGGTGGACTCATTGTTGGCGTGCTTGAAAACCTTCTTGGCGCTTATGTGATCGGCACTGAACTCAAGCTCACCGTGGCGCTGGTCCTGATCGTTGCCATTCTCACGGTTAAACCCGACGGGCTTTTTGGCAAGAAAGTCGTCACCCGCGTCTGAGGAAACAGCATGCAACAACTCAATCGCTGGCCTAGCTGGGTGATCCTTGGGATCGGATTGCTGGTTTTGCCTTTCCTTATCAAAGACTTTCGGGTGTTTCAGCTCAGCTTGATGATCGTTTATGCGATCGCCTTGCTCGGCTTGAACATACTCACCGGCTACGGTGGGCAAATTTCGCTAGGTCATGGCGCTTTTTACGCCATGGGTGGCTATTGCGCGGCGATCCTCATGGACCGCTTTGGCCTGCCCTATATGGCGACGATTCCGCTGGCTGCAGGGCTTTGTTTCCTGGCCGGCATTTTCATGGGATTCCCCGCCTTACGACTTGGCGGTCACTATCTCGCCTTAGCCACTTTTGCGCTTGCACTGGCCATGCCGCAGTTGCTGAAATTCAAACACTTTGAATCCCTCACCGGCGGCGTGCAGGGGATTATTCTGATGAAACCGACGCCGCCCTTTGAGTTTTCCTTCCTTGACCAGCCACTTTCAGAAGACCGCTGGCTTTACTTCGTGGTGCTTGCGGTAGCCGTCATCATGTTTGCGCTGGCCCGAAACCTTCTCAACGGTCGAATCGGTCGGGCCATCGTCGCAGTCCGCGATCAACCGATTGCAGCGGGCGCGCTCGGGGTGAATCTGGCCTTCACCAAAACAATCACCTTCGGCATTTCGGCTGCATTCACCGGTGTCGCTGGCGCGCTTGGTACGATCACGGTTGCCTTTGTGGCACCGGACAGCTTCAACGTATTTTTGTCGATCTCATTTTTAGTCGGCGTGGTCGTTGGCGGATTGGCCTCCATCCCGGGCGCAATTTTCGGTGCGGCATTTATTCAATTTGTACCGAACATCGCAGACCAGATCTCGAAATCAGCACCTTGGGCGGTGTACGGCGTTTTTCTGATTGCGCTGATGTATCTCGCCCCCAATGGAATCATGGGCATCATTAACAGGAGAAGGAGAGGACTATGACGATGAATTCAAAGCGGCGTGACATCACGCAGGCGATTGCCGCTGTCGCTATCGGCGTTGGCATGGCGGGTGCGAGCCCGGCTGCGCTAGCGCAAAAACAGTACGGACCGGGTGCTACCGATCAGGAAATCAAAATCGGCAACATCATGCCCTACTCCGGACCGGCTTCGGCCTACGGAGCNNNTACTACCAGATGATTAACGATCAAGGAGGCGTCAACGGAAGAAAGATCAACTTTGTCAGCCTTGATGACGGTTATTCGCCCCCGAAAACCCTCGAGCAAGCTCGCAAACTTGTCGAACAGGATAACGTTCTTGCCTTAGTAACAACGCTCGGCACGCCAACAAACTCGGCGATTCACAAGTACATGAATCAGCGCAAAGTGCCCCACTTGTTTATCGCCACGGGTGCAACCAAATGGGGTGATCCCAAGGGCTATCCCTGGACCATGGGCTTTCAGCCAAGCTATCAGCCCGAAGCCAAGATTTACGTTCAACACATTCTAGAAACCAAGCCTAATGCAAAAATCGGAATCCTTTATCAGAATGACGATTACGGCAAGGACTACTTGAAAGGCTTTGAAGATGGTCTTGGCGACAAGGCCAAGTCGATGATCGTGGCCAAGGTGAGCTATGAAGTCACCGACCCCACGATCGACAGCCAAATCGTTCAGCTCAAAGCCTCGGGCGCAGATACATTTTTTAACATCACCACCCCGAAGTTTGCAGCGATGGCGATCAAGAAAGCTGCCGAAACCGGCTGGAAACCGACACATTACCTGAACTCGGTGTCCAACAGCGCAGGTGCGGTCATGAATCCAGCGGGCGCAGAGAATGGCATTGGCATCATTACCGGGCTGTACTGGAAGGAACTTGACGATCCGGAGTTTGCTGCAGACAAGGCCATGACGGATTACTTGGCCTTCATGAAAAAGTACTTGCCCCAGGCTGACACCAAAGACGTGAACTACCTCTACGGCTACAGCAATGCGATGGCCGTCGCGGAGGTCTTAAAGCGCTGCGGCGATAATCTCACCCGAGAAAACGTCATGAAACAGGCTGCAAGCTTGAAGGACTTTAATATTCCGACACTGTTGCCCGGTATCAACCTGACCACCGGTGCAGATGACTTTTTCCCGATCGAGCGGATGCAGCCGGCACGCTGGGACGGTAAGCGCTGGGTTCGATTTGGTAAGGTTCTGGGCCGCTAAGGCGCAGCGCTCAAGCGGATCCACTTCGATGTGCTCCTGAGCGGGTCGACATCGTCGTATCGCTGACAAGGGCAACAAGAAAAGTCCCGGTCGGGTTTAAACCGGATCGGGACTCACCATGCCGCGGCGTTTGGCGATCAGAACGGCCTGGGTTCTGTTAAACACGCCGAGTTCCCGAAAAATTGCCGACACATGAGCCTTTGTGGTCTGCTCGGTGATACCCAAAACACCGGAAATGTGTTTATTCGAATGACCGAGGCACATCAACTGCAGCACCTCCAATTGGCGATCAGTCAGGTTGACCTGGTTAAGGGCCTTGGGATCCTGGGGACCCGAACTGCTGATCCACACCGGTGGTACCAAGCGACCTTCGACAGCGGCACGAACAACTGAGGCAATGTCCTGCGGCTTTGCTGCCTTTGATACAAAGGCCTGCGCTCCGGCTGCAAAACAGGCCGACACCTGAACCGGGTCATCCGCACCGGATATCGTGACCATGACCGCATCCGGGCATTGTTGACGTACACGTCTTAGGGCATCGGTACCGCGCAAACCCGGCAGCATCAAGTCAAGCAGAATCACGGTCGGATTGGCCACCCGGAGCAAGGGCTCTGCCGACTCAATATCTCGAAACCTTTCAATCTTTCTTCCCGACAAGGCAACCGAGAGCAATGACAGCAGCGCCTCGACATAGAGCGGGTGATCCTCAATAACAACCACATCGACAACGGTGATTGCCGTTCTGTTTACGGTATCCAATATCAACCCTTTAGAACAAGACGTCGTAGCATAGGACAAATTGTTCAGTCCTCAGGAACTTAACCCGACATGCTACACAACTCAAAGCGCAGCAAGGCATCAGAACCTGATGCGCATCGACTGCTTGGAGACCTCGCAAGCTTGTGTTTGACAGCCGGTGAGGCTATTGAATCGATTCGCAAAAGCGATATTGATCTGAAGTACAAAGCGGATCAATCACCGATCACGCAAGCTGACCTCGCTGCAGAAAAAATTATCAACCGATTTTTACAACGATACGAAATCCCAATCATTTCCGAAGAGGCTTCCCCTGAGGCAGTCAAGCCTGAAAAGCTTGGCGATGGCGCTTTCTGGTTAGTCGATCCGCTTGACGGCACCCGTGAGTTTATCGCCGGCCGCGATCATTTCACGGTCAACATCGCGCTCATCAAGGCGGGGTATCCGCTGCTCGGTGCGGTCTACGCACCAGCGCTCGCACAGCTTTATCTCGGTCTTACGGCTTGCCTTTCAGAAAGGCATGATGAGCGCTCAAGGGGCTGTGCATGGAAGTTTGCAGTCAGGGATATGAGCCTGTCCGAGGTACGCGAAGCGCTCGCTACAACTTCAGCCTACCGCATCCAGACAAGGCATGCCTGCCCGGGTCGATGGCATGCGCTCCTGAGCGCTTCACACCTCGATGAGCGCACAACACGTTGGGTTGCGGAGCACCCGGTTACAGAGCGTTCGGACTTCGGTTCTTCGCTCAAATTCTGTCACCTCGCAGAAGGCAATGCCGATGTTTATCCGCGCTTTGCACCGACCATGGCCTGGGACACAGCGGCCGGTCAGGCAGTGCTTGAAAGCGCAGGGGGTTGCGTGCTTGATCAGGACGGCAAGCGCTTACGATACGGCTCGTCAAATTGGCGCAACGGAGCCTTTGTGGCCTGGGGCGATGCAGCTTTGGCGTCGAACCGCTTCATAGAGCACGATGCCGCTGGCCACAGCCACGTTCAGACTGGCCACCTGACCCATCATCGGCAAATGCACGAGCTGATCGCAGGTCTCGCGGACAAGTCGCCTTAAGCCTCTCCCCTCTGCTCCCATGACAAAGCCACTGGCAACCGGCCAGCTAGCCTCCCACAGGCCTGTTGGCGCGTCTTCACAAAATCCCAATAACCAGAGGCCGCGCTCTTGCAGCATTTGCATGGTGCGAACCAGATTCGTGACCAAAATATAACTCACCGACTCAGCCGCACCCGACGCGGTCTGAATCGCCGCATCGGTCAGCGGACAGGCATTGTCCTTGGGCGCAATCACAGCCCGCACGCCAGCACCGTCGGCCGCCCGCATACAAGCGCCGAGATTTCTCGGATCGGTGACGCCGTCTAGAAGGAGAAGGCGCGGCAAGGACTCGGCCTCATGAAACAAGTCTTCAACGCTCAGGCTGGGCAAAGCGAGCGAGCAGATGGCAACCACACCTTGATGACGGCGACCTGGTGCCAGGCGCTCAACACGCTGAGCATCAACCGGATGCAACTTGATGCCTTGGCGCTTTGCCAGATCGACAAGTTCGCGCATCCGTGGGTCGCGCCGGTTCTCATCCACATAGATCACTTCGATACTCTCGGCCTGCCGCTTGAGCCTTGCCAATACAGCATGAAAGCCCTGAAGAGTCATGACGCATCTATCCTTGGTTCAAGCCTTGGCCAGCTCTCGAAGCCTTGCAGCCTTACTTCCCACGATTTCGACTCGCAGAATTGGTCGATGTTTTTTTCGCTGCAGCCTTTTTCGATGCAGCCAAGGCCTTTGAACGGCTCTTTCCTGCTGCCGCCAATTTGGCCTTCAATCCGCGACGCTTGCCGTTTTGGGGCTTAACACGTTCAGCAAGCAGATTATCTGCGGGATTGGTCAATGGCGCATTGTCGCCAGGAAATGGCTCTGCAACCAGTTTGCCTGCAACCGTGCCATTTTTTGATCGCAATGATCTTTCGATCAGTCCAAACTCGATACGGCGCGCTTCCAGATCGACTCTGAGCAGTTGCACCATCAGCTCATCGCCAAGGCGAAACCGGCGACCGGTTCGCTCACCCCGAAGCTCGTGACTCACTTCATTGAATTGGAAATAATCGCTCCCCAGTTCAGACACATGAACCATGCCCTCAACATATAGCGTTTCAAGCGTGACAAAAAGCCCAAAGGGTGCAACCCCACTGACGCGCCCGCGGTAACTCTCGCCAACATGGGCGCGCATGAACTGACACTTGAGCCAGGCCTCTACATCGCGCGAGGCGTCGTCCGCGCGCCGTTCGGCCACCGAAGAAGACAGGCCAAGCGCCTCCCAGCGTGCTATTTCCTCGGCACCTTTGGCCAAGGAAAGTCGCTTGTGGTGGATCAAAGCCTTGATCACGCGATGAACCAGCAAATCGGGATAGCGCCGAATCGGCGAGGTGAAATGCGTGTAGGCCTCATAAGCCAATCCGAAGTGACCAGCCGCGTGTGGGCTGTAGATTGCCTGCTGCATCGAGCGCAAAAGCATGGTTTGCAAAGGTTGTACGTCCGGGCGGCTGCGAATCTGCACAAGCAGCTTGGCGTAGTCGGACGATTGTGGCTTATCGCCACCGTCGAGTTGCAAGCCCGCCATCGACAAGTAGCCCCTGAGTTTTGCAAGCCGTTCAGTCGTTGGCCCCTCATGAACCCGATATAGGCCTGGATGCTCACTGCGAATCAGAAAGTCGGCTGCACAAAGGTTGGCCGCGAGCATGCATTCTTCAATGATGCGATGCGCTTCATTGCGCACCCTCGGCTCGATACGATCAATGCGCCCGTACTCATCCATGAGCATTCTTGTTTCGGTGCTTTCAAAATCAATCGCACCGCGTCGCCTTCGTGCAGACGCAAGAACGGTATAAAGTCTTTGAAGGTTCTCAAAAACAGAAAGTAATTTGCTATATTTTTTTGTTGCCAGGGGATTTTGTTGCGAAAGCACCCCCCAAACTTCCTCGTAGGTGCAGCGAGCCGCCGAATGCATGACAGCCTCGTAGAACTGGTAGCCAAAAACTTCGCCCTGATCCCCGATCACCATGTCGCAGACCAATACCAGTCGATCGACCGACGGGTTGAGCGAGCACAGTCCGTTTGAAATCGACTCAGGCAGCATCGGAATAACCCGCCTGGGGAAATACACCGAGGTGCCACGCGATGCCGCATCCTGGTCAAGCGCTGAACCGGCTTTGACATAGTGCGAGACATCTGCAATCGCAACCAGTAAGCGAAAGCTCTCCGTTTGCGCATCCGGAAGACAGAACACGGCGTCATCAAAATCGCGTGCGTCTTCGCCATCAATGGTGATCAACGGTAAATCGCGCAGGTCTACCCTGCGCCGGATTTCACCGGGCTTGGGTGCATCGGGCAGTTTGCGGGATTCGAGGATGGCGGCAGTGGAAAAAGCCACGGGCACATCGAACTTTCTGACCGCAATCTCAATTTCCATGCCGGGGTCATCGATTTCACCAAGCACTTCACAAATGCGGCCCATGGCCTGGCTGTGGCCGGATGGCGGAACCGTGATTTCCACCACCACGACCTGCCCTGCTTTGGCAAGTCCAAGATCGCCGGGCGCAACCAAAACATCGTGTTTGATGCGATGATCTTCCGGGACAACCCACGACACGCCACGCTCCTGAATCATGCGCCCCACAAGCTGGCGCCTGGCGCGTGTGATCACCTCGACGATAACCGCCTGCCTTCGACCCTTGTGGTCAAGGCCTGCGAGCTTGGCAAGGACAATGTCCCCGTCCATCGCCGACTGCATTTCACGCGCAGAAAGAAACAAGTCTTGCGAGCCATCGTCCGGAATCAGAAAACCGAAGCCATCACGATGGCCCTGCACACGGCCCCTAATGCCCGATCGACGCTCGGAGGAGGCCGGATCGCTTGGCTTTTCAGACTTCGATCTACTGTTTGTTGAAGATTTTGACAAAACTTATCTCAGGTTTAAACTCTAAGGGTTGCGTATCTCGGCTAAAGGTCGCGACTTGCGCACGGCCCAGATGGCGGAATTGGTAGACGCACTAGGTTCAGGTCCTAGCGGTGGCAACACTGTGGAGGTTCGAGTCCTCTTCTGGGCACCATCACACCCGAGCCGACGTTCATGCGGCAACAAGACCTTAATGCACATGGAGGCGGGGCCCCAAATCAGCAGGCTCCATGTGATCGTACAGTTCAAAAGGCTGGACCACCCAGGGATTGTCCGGTAAGTACTCGCAGTAGTAATCGGGAATCGCCACCGAGCAAGCCTTTCTCCAGATGACTGCCGAGCGTAACTCTCGAATTTGCGGGTAGCGACGCCGCAGCTCGGGAATACCTTCAACCAGCGTCGCGCCGGAGTCTACCAAGTCGTCGACAAGCAGCCAGCGCGAACCCGGTAGCGGCGTCGCGCTGCTCAAGTGCTCGGCAATCTGCAAACGACTTTGCTTGGTACCGCTGTCTTCCCGATACGAGCTGGTGAAGAGAACACCGAGCGGTTTTTCAAAGATCCGCGAGAGCACATCGCCGATTCGCAGGCCGCCGCGGGCGAGGCAAACAATGGCATGAAAATCCCAGCCTGAGGCGTAGATCTGGGCAGCGAGTTGCTCAATCAGGCGATGGTACTGCTCCCATGTAATGTGCAGCTTTTTCATCGTGTAAAAACCTCGTGGCGGGTTTAATCCGGCGACTAGACAAAAAGCGGATGGCGCATGATCGTGTCTTGGCGGTCAGCGCCGGTTGAAACCAGATCAATCCGTGCCCCAGCCAATTCTTCAACACGGTGCAAATAGCGCCGCGCCCGATCCGGAAGATCATCCCAGCTCCTGATACCGGCCGTGCTTTGCTGCCAACCGTCGAGGCTCTCATAGACCGGAACGCAACGCGAAAGCGCCTGCGCGCCAAAGGGAAGCCGATCGATCGCTTTGCCTTCGACCTCATAGTGGGTGCAAATTTTTACCTCGGTCAGCCCGTCAAGCACATCAAGCTTGGTCAGACAAAGACCGTCCACACCGTTGATTTCAATCGAGCGTTTCAGTGCCGCCACATCCAACCAACCGCAGCGACGGGGTCTGCCTGTCACTGAGCCGAATTCCTGACCGACCTCGCCGAGATGTCGGCCGATTTCATCATGCAATTCAGAAGGAAAGGGGCCCGAGCCCACCCTTGTGGTGTAGGCCTTCACGATGCCAAGTACATAGTTGAAGGACTTCGGACCAACACCGGACCCCGGGGCTGCAGCACCGGCAACGCAGTTGCTTGACGTCACGTAGGGATAAGTGCCGTGATCAACATCGAGCATCGAACCCTGCGCCCCCTCAAACAACAATCGATCGCCTCGTCGCATCGCCTCATAAAGCAAGGCGGGGACGTCGGCCACCATGGGCGCAATCACTTCACCCAGACGCAAGGCTTCCTCCAGAATCGGCTCAAGATCCAGCGGTTTGGCCTGTAAATAGTGGGCAAGTGTAAAGTTATGAAAATCAAGCACTTCTTCCAGGCGCGCCCGGAAAAACACCGGATCGCTCAGGTCAGCCACCCGAAGCGCTCGCCGGGCAACCTTGTCTTCGTAGGCCGGCCCGATACCCCGTCCTGTGGTTCCAATTTTGCCCTGCCCCTTTTTCGTTTCGCGGGCCAAGTCAAGCGCCACGTGGTACGGCAAAATGAGCGCGCAAGCTTGGGCGATTCGCAAACGATCCCTGACCGCAACGCCTGCGGCTTCCAACTCGGCGATTTCCTGAAGCAAAGCTGCAGGGGAAAGCACAACGCCATTACCGATGTAGCAAATCACACCAGGTCGAAGAATGCCCGAGGGGATCAGCCTGAGGACCTGTTTTTTACCAGCGATCACCAGCGTATGGCCAGCATTGTGTCCCCCTTGGAAGCGAACAACACCCTGGGCCTGATCGGTGATCCAATCGACAATCTTGCCCTTGCCTTCATCGCCCCACTGGGTGCCCACAATCACAATATTGCGGCCCATCGAACATCCTTTCGCTTGTGGTCAAAACCCTTTGAACATCGATTGCAGTAAGCGAGTGACCCCGCTCTTTTCGCTTACATCGCCTCAACCCGCCACTGGCCATCGCGGCAAACCAGCGCGCGATCGCATTGAAACTCTTCTTGCTCGTCTTCATGACCGGGCATGACCTGCACAACAATCTCTCCTTGCGCGCGAAGTGCTTTGACCGCGGCTCTTAACGCCGGATCGTCTCGCCATGGAGCGCGCACAGCCACTGCTGGCTCAGGCTCCTTGGCAAGGCTCGCAAGCTCACGCAATTCAAGCGAAAAACCGGTTGCCGCCCGCGAACGACCAAAGCTGACCCCGACATTGTCGTAGCGCCCGCCGCGTGCCACCGCGACCGGATGCTGGTCGATGTAGGCACTGAAACTGATCCCTGTGTGGTACTGCCAGCCCCGCATATCGCCAAAGTCTACCGAAAGCTTGACTCTCGGGTAGTCGCGCCAAAAGCTCGCCTGTGCAGTTTGACGCAAACCATCGAGCACGGAACGGACAAGCGCATGATCGGGCAAGCACCCTGCGGCACGGCGTAAAATTGCGTCATCATTTGCCGAAAGATCGCCGTACAACATACTGATTTCACAAAGTATTTCAGCAAGACTCGCATCGATTGCCGTGAGTTGTGCCCGCAGCTGCGGGAGATTCTTCGATAAAACAAGCGCGTGCACCACGTCATGGAGATTTGGATCTAATCCTTTGATTTCGCACAGGGTCTTGACAATTCCGGCAGGAGACAAATCAAGCTGCACCTGATGGTCTCCGGCCAGCATGATGGCCTGCACCATCAGATCCATGACTTCCAGATCGGCTTCCAAGCCGCGGTGACCAAAAATTTCACAACCCGCCTGAAGCGGCTCGCGGGATCCGCTGAGCGACTCCTGACGCGTATGCAACACAGAACCGGTGTAGCACAGCCGAACAACCCGTTGACGATTAAGACGATGCGCATCGATACGGGCCACCTGGGGCGTCATGTCGGCTCGAACCGCAAGCGTTTTGCCGGAGAGCAAATCGACTGTTTGAAACATCTGCTGCGCAAGATCCCGACCCGAACCAACGAGCAAGGCATCCAGGTATTCGATCAATGGGGGCGAAACGAGCTCATAGCCGTACAAACGAAACAAGTCGAGCAAGCGTCGGCGCAAATCTTCGATCCGTCGTGCCTCGCTGGGCAACACATCGGAAATACCTTCAGGGAGCAGCCAACGGGGCATGATGGAAATCGGCTTGGATAAAGCTGAAGTTTATCGAAGATTCTGGGCGGATCGCCGCGATATCAAACGACTAGCAGCCGGTGAACACAGGCATGCCCAAGTACTCAAAGCCACATCAAGCCTGTACCGGTGGCAAGCGCGAGCAAAGCAAAGCTCCGGATCCGCTGCGCTTCAAGATCACCAAGTCGCCGCATCGTCTCACGCCAGCGTTCGGGAGCAACAAATGGAAGAAAACCCTCGAAAATCAGCGCCAAGCCAAGGGCCTTGAGCCAGATCTCAGGCATTGGGCTAACGCGCGACGGCCCGCGGCGCTCCGCCACCCGGTGCTTTAAAATATTTGAAAAAATCCGAACTCGGATCGAGTAACATGACATCGCGTTTAGCCTGGAAGGTCTCACGGTAGGCCTGCATGCTTCGATAAAAGGCTGCGAAATCAGGGTTTTGACCGAAAGCTTCGCCATACAAGGCTGCTGCCTTGGCATCGCCCTGACCTTTGATTCGCTGGGCATCACGATAGGCTTCAGCAAGAATCACATCACGTTGCCTTTCAGCGTCAGCACGAATTTTTTCTGACTCAGCCCCGCCCGTTGCGCGACGTTCGTTGGCAACGCGCTTGCGCTCGGATTGCATACGCTCGAACACCCGGTCGGCGACCTCCGGCGCAAAATCAACGCGCTTGAGTCGTACGTCGACAATCTCGGCCCCGATCTCCTTGGCTGCGTCATTGAGCTTGTTGCGAAGCTCCTCGACGATCTTTTCGCGTTCTCCCGAGATCAGCTCAGCCACCGTGATCTTCGAAATCTCAATGTTCATCGCGTCACGCAGGCTTCTGAGCAAGCGGTCGGCGGCGATCGATTGACTACCGCTTACCGACCGGATGAAGGCCTTGACATCAACGATGCGCCACTTCACAAAGGAGTCAACCTGAAGGTTGAGCTTTTCAGAGGTGATGAAACGATCCGTATCAGGCGTATCAATGGTCAGAATGCGCTTGTCAAAATAAGTAACGTTTTGAAAAGGGGGTGGCAATTTAAAGTGCAAACCGGGCGTCTCAATCACCCGCTTGATCTCGCCAAGCGCATAAACCGCCGCGTACTGCCGTTGGTCCACTATGAAAAGCGACGATAGTACGAGTAGGCCAAGAAGCGGAATGCTTATCGCCAGCAGCATCAGTCGATTCATCGTCCGGACTCCCGTTCTCTCGTACGTGCCGCTGCCCGCCCTCTTGCTTCGTCCGAGCCAGCCTTCGGCACGGGTTGCATCGGCGCCGGTGGCGCAAGTTCTCCGTTGGCACCCCGGGCCGATGCCGCAGCGGGTGTGTCCACTCCCGCTTGCTGCATCAGCTTATCCAAGGGGAGATAGAGCAAGTTACTACCGGCCTTGCTGTCCACAAAAACTTTCGCATTATTGGAAAAGATCTGTTGCATCACCTCAAGATACATCCGCTCGCGCGTAACCTGCGGGGCTTTGGCGTATTCGGTCAAGACTTGCTTGAATCGGTTGGCATCACCCTCGGCGGTTGCAATGCTTGATTGCCGATAACCCTCCGCCTCCTGCATCAAGCGCGCGGCCGCACCGCGCGCTTTGGGAATCACATCGTTTGCATAAGCCATGCCTTCATTGATGAGGCGCTCGCGGTCCTGAGCAGCCTTGTTGGCGTCTTCAAAAGCAGCTTGAACCTGCTCGGGAGGTTGAGCCTGCTGAACGTTCAGATCGACCACAACGATCCCTACTCTATATCGATTCAAAATATTTTGCGTCTGCTGACGTGCTGCCTTGGCCACCGCTTCCTTTTCTTCATAGAGCACCTGATCGATGGTTTTCGCACCAACCACCTCCCGGGTCGCGGTCTCTGCAGCCTGCCGGATGAGGTTGTCAGGTCCGCCGCTGAGCTGGTTGTTGAACAAAAACGAGCGGGCATCGCTGATGCGATATTGGACGGCGATCTGCAGGTCGACGATGCTTTGATCCTGTGAGAGCATCAGCGCTTCTTTCAGCACTTTATTCTTTACATTACCGCGATACCCGACCTCAGCCTGCCGCAACTGTTGCGTGTTGACGATCTCGGCTTGTTGCACAGGATAAGGTATGCGCCAGGAAAGACCCGGGCTTTCGTTGAGCTGGCGAAATTCGCCAAACTGCAAGATCACAGCAACATGGCCCTCCGGCAGGATGTAGATTCCGCTGCCGAGCCAAAGTGCAAGCAACACAGCCGCAACAACGCCGATGCTACCTTTACCAAAGGAAGGCGTCGGAAAACCGGCCCCGCCGCTTGAAGGTCCTCGTGGACCGTTTCCTTTTCCCCCGCGAAACACCTGGTTGAGCTTACGGTTGAAGTCGCGCCATAACTCATCCAGATCAGGAGGCGCATCGGGTCGTCGGTTTCGCCGTTCATCCCGACCTGGCGTGTCCTGATTTTGCTGCCCTGGCTGATTCGATCCTTGGCCCGATCCCTGGGAGCCGCTCCGACCCCATCCAGGATCGTTAAGCGAAAAAACGCGTCGCAAGAAAACCCTCATCTGGATTAAGCCTAGTTGGTAGAAAAATCGGTTAGAGAACAGTGCACTGAGGTTTGATATTCAAGAGCCTCCGGGTGCATTTGCGACTGAGCGTACTGCACCGCTGCCTGCCTCACGAGCTCAATACCTGATCGCTCCTGCGCGCTGATATGAATCTTTTGGATCCTACCATAGGGATCTTTGTGCACACTGGGGCTCAGGTTAAGCAGGTCGCACTTGTTGAGGATGTCGATGCGGGGAATATCGCCCGCGCCGATCTCGTGTAAAACTTTGAACACTTCCTGCGCCTGAAGCTCACGCTCCTGGCTCGATCCGTCGAGCACATGCAATAAGAGATCGGCCTGCGCTGTCTCCTCAAGGGTGGCATGAAACGCATCGACAAGGCCGTGCGGCAAATCACGTACAAATCCCACCGTGTCGGAAAGCACGCAGTCCATCCCATGCGCCAGATGCACGCGGCGCGTAAGTGTGTCGAGTGTCGCAAAGAGTTGGTCGGCTGCGTAGGCTGGGGAATTTGAACCAGCCAAAGCATTGAATAAGGTGGACTTGCCGGCATTGGTGTAACCGACAAGGGAAATCTTAAAAGCACCTTGACGTTGTCTTGCCTTACGCCGCGTCTGCCGTTGCTTGGCCATGAGTGTGAGACGCTCACGAAGCCTGCGTATTTTTGTTTCTATCATCCGGCGATCCAACTCAATTTGCCTTTCGCCCGGGCCACCGCGTACCCCGATACCGCCGCGCTGACGCTCCAAGTGCGTCCACATTCGCACAAGTCGCGTGGACTGATGCTGCAAACGGGCAAGCTCCACCTGAGCCTGCCCCTCCTGACTCTGAGCACGGCGGGCAAATATTTCCAAAATGAGTTCGGTACGATCGAGCACAGGCACCTGCCAGAGCCGATTCAGATTTCGCTGGTGCACCGCCGAAAGCGCCTGGTCAAAGACGACTTCGGTGATGGCTTCGCTTTCGATCAGCTTTGCCAGTTCGTCGGCTTTCCCGCTCCCGATAAAAAAGGCCGGGTCGGGCCGATCCCTGCGACAGCGCACCCGGGTTGCCGGCTCCAAGCCCGCTGACAAAGCAAGTGCGTTTAACTCATCAAGATCAGCCGCGGCACGCTTTTGCGAATCGACCGCGATCAACAAACTGCGCGAGGAAAAAGTCACCCTGCGTCAGTATCGGAAGTGAAGTTCACCGCACGTGAAGGCACGACGGTTGAAATCGCATGCTTGTAAACCATTTGGGTGACGGTATTTCGCAACAGGACCACGTACTGGTCAAAGGATTCGATGTGGCCCTGGAGCTTGATGCCATTGACCAGATAAATTGATACCGGCACATGTTCTTTTCGAAGCATGTTCAAAAAGGGATCTTGTAATAGCTGACCTTTGTTACTCATCGTTCTAGCTCCGTTGGATTTTGTTATGTTGTCACGGGAGTCTTCTCTTATCCCTGTTTCCGGAATTCTGCCTACATCCGAAAATCACGCAAGCCTCAGTCCTCATTCGCGTAGGGGTTTGTTGAGGATCGCCATTCAATGCGCAAGGGCGTTCCCTGCAATTTGAATGTATCCCGAAACCAGGACTCAAGATAGCGTTTATAGCTGTCGCTCACCCGGTCCAAAGAGTTTCCATGAATCACTACGACCGGCGGATTTTGGCCACCCTGATGGGCATAGCGCAACTTGGGCCGAAATGGCCCTTTGCGTGGCGGCTGCTGGCGCTCGACTGCCTCTCGCAAGGCACGTGTGAGTTTAGGCGTGGGAAGTTTGGCCATCGCGGCGGCAAAGGCCTGATCGACCGCTTGCATGAGCGCAGCAAGTCCGCGGCCTTCTCGGGCCGAAATGTAACACAGGGTCGCAAACTGCAAAAATTGTAGCGATTGAAGCAGGTCGCGTTTGAATTGCTGCTTTGCTCCGACATCGAGTGCGTCCCACTTGTTGACCGCCACGACAACAGCACGCCCTGCATCGAGCACATAGTTTGCGATACCGGCGTCAAGCTGTCCGACACCCTCACTTGCATCGAGCATGAGAATGCACACATGGCTTTGTTCAATGGCTTGGAGCGTTTTCACAACGGAGAACTTTTCGACTACTTCGTGAACCTTTGTGCGCTTGCGCAAACCGGCGGTATCAACCAGGGTGTAGTCGCGACCTCGATGCTTGAAATCAATCGCCAACGCGTCGCGGGTGGTGCCCGGTTGATCAAAGGCAATCACCCTCTCCTCACCCAAAAGCGCATTGATGAGCGTGGACTTGCCTGCGTTAGGTCGGCCAATAATCGCAACCCGCATCGGCCTGGATTGATGCTCTTTAGCAGCTGTCGTGCTTGCGTTCGTAGCGATATCGTTATGGCTGTCAATGCGCGTGGCGTCTTGCTTGGGTCTTGCTTCAGTCTCTTCAGCTTCAGCCGGCTCGGGCGGCGTTGTGAAAGCTTGGAGTTCATCTTCAAAGAGACTGTCCACCATGGCGCGCACGCCATCACCATGCGCAGCCGAAAGCGCAAACATGCGTCCGAAACCAAGCTCTTGGAAGTCAGCGAGCACATGGTCAACACGCATGCCCTCGCACTTGTTGACCGCGAGAACCAGACGATCCGCGGTGCGCCGCAACTCAGCAGCAATCTCCAGGTCGCGCGGCGCAAGGCCCTGCCTTCCGTCCACGATGAAAAGCACCACATCGGCCTCGACGACAGCGAGACGGGCTTGACGGGCCATTTCAGCCGCAATACCGTCTTTGGCAACCGGCTCAAAGCCGCCGGTGTCGATCACAATATAGCGTTCCGAGCCCAGGCGCCCTCGACCATACTGCCGATCACGCGTAAGACCGGGCAGATCGGCAACCAGTGCGTCCCTTGAGCGCGTTAAACGGTTAAAGAGCGTGGACTTTCCGACATTGGGTCTACCGACAATCGCAACAACAGGCCAGCGCTGAAGCGTTTCAGGCATGCGCCATCCGAAACCCACACACCGATCCGTCGCTGGAAATCGTCCACCCAAGCGTGCCGTCAATCCAGGGCGCACAGGCGATCGACTTTGAGCCAACGCTCAGGCGACCGAGCAGCTGCCCCTGTTCACGGCCAAGGCCGTGCAAGACACCCTCCTCGTCTGCAACCAGCGCCAGACGCTGCGAAAGTGCCGGGGCCGACAATCGACGGCCGCGCAAGGCCTCTTGCTTCCACTGCGGTGCTCCGCTTCGACTGAAAGACTGTACCTGTCCCCGGTCGTCTGCGGCGATCACCTGCACCGAATCGGCCGCAATCGCGCCGACAGCACCCACATCACGCGACCAGCGCAGTTGGCCGCTGCTGCGATCAAAACTAGTCAGCTTGCCTTGAAAACTGGCGGCCAGCACCTCAGCGCCGTCAACAATCGGTTGCCCTAGAACATCGGACAAGCGTTCGATCTCGGTGGTGCCTCGGGGCGAAGACACCACAGACTCCCAGAGTATCTGCCCGTTGGCACTGTTGACCGCCATCATTCGACCGCCAGGCAAACCCATGAAGACCACTTCATCGCGGATGACCGCGGCGTTTGTGGCGCGCAGTACCAAGGGCGGGCTCTGCCTTGCAATGCTCCAGCGAACCTGTCCGCGCTCAAGGTCAAGAGCCTGAATACGATTGTCACTGGTACGAACCACCGCAATCCCTGAGCCGGTTGCCGGAACCGAAACCACTTCGGCGCCAAGATAGGTTGACCAGCGGGTTGTGCCGTCGCGGCTCATCGCCAGTAAAAAGCCATCGCTGCCCGCGACCAGAAGCATGCCCTCGTGGCCGGCCACACCGGTACTGAAGCCCTTGCGATACCGATGCTCGAAACGTCGCTCGCCACTCATCGGGTCAAAGGCGGTTAAACGCCCGGAACGCGTTGCCACCACCAGCAAGCCATCGAGCATGGCGGGTGCAAAGCCCTGGCCCAGTTCATCCACGCTTGTGCGCCAGAGCATAAGCAAAGAGTTTCCAGCGCCCAGTTCGGGCAGGTTTGGCAACTTGGGCTTTGAAGATGACCAGGGGATCCACGATGTCAGCGTATCCATGCTCGAGCAGGCAGCCATTGATCCGCCAAGCGCAAAACCCGCGCCTGCTCGCAGGCTTCGGGCCAACAAGCTGCGACGCGAACCGGAATCGATCTGTGTGCGCTTTACCCTACTCATGAAGCACGGCCCGCGTTGGACGCTGCGTGGTCTCGCTTGATTTGCAATAATTGCTTCCAGCTCGGCTCTTGCTCCGACCGTTCCAAAGCCTGATCCCAGGCTTTGAGTGCATCATCATGCCGACCCAGCGCGAGCAGAACGTCTCCGCGACGATCGAGTCGAGAAAGGTCGAAAGCCTCGGTGAGATTGTCATTCTTCATCGCATCGAGCACTGCCAAAGCTTGCTCCGCCTTTCCATCATCAAGCAAAACCGATGCGAGTCGTAAGCTTGCCACCGCCACCAGCCCTGGATCGTCGGCCTTATCGATCACCCATTGCAAAAGCGTCTGGGCGGTTTTCAAGTCAGCAGACTGCGCATGCTGTTTTGCGCTCAAAAGCGCTGCCAGTGGCGCGTAGGCAGTTTTCGGGTATTGCTCGAAAAGGCTCCCCGAGGTTTGCTTCAGCGCTTGAAGATCGCCCTTGGTTGACGCGATAACCACCCGATCATAAATTTCTGCGGCTTCCCGCGATTGTTTGTCCTGGTACCAACCCCAGCCGCGCCATCCGGCGGTTGCCAACATCGCCAGCGCCAACGCAAAGCTCAGCCAGTTACCGTACTTTTTCCACCAGTCCTTTAAACGGTCAACCTCTTCCTGATCAAAATGATGCTCTGCCATCAGTGCTCGACCCCGTAGCCTTTTTCAAGAATATGCTTTGCGACTTCGGCGATCGCCACCCGCGCCTGCGTTTGCTCGGGATCGCGCAAAGCCTTGATGCTCGCCTGGCCCTGATTGATTTCCTCATCGCCGAGTACTACGGCATAGGACGCACCCGAGGCATCAGCCCGTCTGAATTGCGCTTTGAAACTGCCACCGCCGCAATGCAAAATCACATCAAGGCCATGATCGCGTAACTGCTCGGCTAAATCCATCGCGACAAGCTCTGAGCCATGCGCCTGGTGAACCAGATAAACATCGCATATCGAAGGCTGTGCCGGCAGGTGCGCTTCAAGCAAATCAAGAACCCGCTCCACCCCAATGGCAAAACCGCAGCCCGGCGCAGGCTTACCACCAAGCGTTTCGATCAAACCGTCGTAGCGACCGCCGCCGCAAATGGTGAGCGCAGCTTTGTCCTCGTGGGAGGCGATCCACTCAAAGACCGTGAGGTTGTAGTAGTCAAGCCCGCGTACCAGCCTCGGGTTGATCCGAAAAGCCTGTCCGCGACGGCGTAAATGTGTTTGCAATCCCTCAAAGTGCCTGCTCGAGGTCTCGCCAAGGAAAGCATCAAGACGCGGTGCAGCCTCAATCAACGCCTGCATCGCCGGATTCTTGCTGTCCAGAATTCGCAGGGGATTCGTGTGCAACCGGCGTTGCGCGTCATCATCGAGCTGTGCGGCGTGCGATTCGAAGTAGGCAATCAAGGCCTGCCGGTGCAAGCGACGCTCTTCAGGCTGTCCGAGCGAATTGATCTCCAGCTGGATGTTTTGTAGTCCCAGCTCGTCCCAGAGCCGGCCACAAAGCAAGATCAGCTCGGCGTCAATATCCGGACCCTCAAGGCCAAGCGCTTCAAGACCCACCTGGTGAAATTGCCGATAACGCCCGCGCTGGGGACGTTCGTGCCGAAACATCGGCCCTTGATACCAAAGCCTTTGCGGCCCCTCGCGAAGCAAATGATGCTCGATGACGGCACGAACCACACCGGCAGTCGACTCGGGTCGCAGGCTTAGTTGCTCACCGTTTAGCGCATCGGTGAAGGAATACATTTCCTTTTCAACAATGTCGGTGACCTCGCCGATACCGCGCAAAAAAAGACCTGTTTGTTCAAGGACCGGCGTGCGAATCTGTCGGTATCCATAACTGCTCACCACGGCGGCGACGGTTTCTTCAAAATAGCGCCACAGCGCTTGTTGCGCGGGCAACACATCATTCATCCCACGCAGGCCTTGAAGCGGCGAGACTTTAGCCTTTTCCTGACTCACGGTTTTAACTTTATTGGGCTCGGGGCCATTCGATTGGGCCCATCTGCAAGCACATCGCAGCGCGATGCCACAGTTGGATCAGCTGGATGTAATGCTTAGTCCGCCTGGGGTTCATGAACTTTTCCGAAACGTTTTTTGACATAGTCTTCAACGATTTGCTGAAACTCTCTGGCGATATGCTCGCCTTTCAAGGTGAGTCGACGCTCGCCGTCGACAAAAACCGGAGCGACTGGTGCCTCGCCCGAACCCGGCAATGATATGCCAACATCGGCATGCCGACTTTCTCCCGGACCATTGACCACACAGCCCATGACCGCGACCTGCAAGCATTCGACGCCAGGATAGTGAGCGCGCCACTGCGGCATTTGCTCACGTAGCCAGCGCTGTATATCGTCTGCAAGCTCCTGAAAAAAAGTGCTGGTCGTTCGACCACAGCCAGGACAGGCAACCACCAGCGGCGTGAAGGCGCGCAATCCCATTGTCTGAAGCAACTCCTGGGCAACGATCACCTCCTTGCGCCGATCACCGCCTGGCTCCGGGGTTAGCGATACACGGATCGTGTCACCGATACCCTCTTGCAAAAGTACTGCCATTGCAGCGCTTGAGGCCACAATACCCTTGCTGCCCATTCCCGCTTCGGTCAAACCCAAATGGAGTGACTGCTTGCAACGTGAAGCCAGCGATCGATAGACTGCGATCAAATCTTGCACGCTCGACACTTTGGCCGAAAGACATATCTGAGCCGGGTCCATCCCTAAGCGGATCGCAGCTTGGGTACTTTCAAGCGCCGAAGTCACCAAGGCCTCTCGCATGACCGCAGCCGCAGTCCATGGATGGCTTCGATTGGCATTGTCATCCATCAGACGCGCAAGTACCGATTGATCGAGACTGCCCCAGTTAACGCCGATCCGGACGGGTCGCTCCCAGCGCATCGCCGATTCAATCAGAGCGGCAAAATGGTCATCCCGCTTCGAACCAAGGCCGACGTTGCCCGGATTGATACGGTATTTGGAAAGCGCCTGCGCGCAGGCTGGCACTTCTTGCAAGAGCTTATGTCCGTTGTAGTGAAAATCGCCCACTAAGGGCACATCGACTCCCATCCGGTCGAGCTGCTCGCGGATATCAGCAACCGCTTTGGCCGCTTGGATTGAATTGACCGTGATGCGCACCACTTCCGAGCCGGCAGCTGCCAGCTCCTTGACCTGAATCGCAGTCGCAATGACGTCCGCGGTGTCGGTATTGGTCATCGACTGCACCACAATTGGCGCATCACCGCCCATGCGTACTTCTCGCGAACCCCAACGAATCTGGCATTGCAAGGATTCACGACGTGGCATGCTCTGGGCAACTGTCGCCTGAAGGGCTGCGTCGTCTCGCCTGCCGGTCACTGCCTGCGTCTGGGCTGGGATTGCGTGGAGATCCATATGAGAAAAACCTCTGAGGGCTAGGGCCTTCCGAAATAGTGAACGAGCACCGAAAGACTTGCAAGAACCAAACAGATCCAGGCAAGAACACTGCCGGAGCCGCCATGGGCAAAACCCATCAGTCCCTTGGGCCTGATGCGCCGATCGTCTGCCTCCGAGTGCAAATCAAGCACACGCTGCCTCAGATCATCAGGCAGCAGGGGCTCAAGCAAATCGCGCCGATCGAGTCCGAGCCTGCGCCCGTAGGCAAATAAGACGGAGCGCGAAAAGGCTGCACCGGGCAAGGCCTGCCAGTCGCCGGCCTCAAGGCTTTCGAATTGTTTCTGGTTGATACCAAGCGCCTGGGCCATTTCTTGAGCGCTGATCCCGAGCCGTTGGCGTCGATAGCGTAGATCCAGCATCGACAAGGGCGTGTCATCGTCGCGAAGTGGCTGCGCCTCAAAACTCATGATCTGCCAGCAGACCCACTCAGGCCGCTGAGCCTTGCGCGGCGTTTGAGCGTCGCCGGGTCAGGTTAATCACTTCACCGGCAAGCTGCCCGCAGGCCGCATCAATGTCTTCGCCTCGGGTTTTGCGAATTGTTGCGGTGATTCCTGCTTGCAAAAGCACCTCGGCAAAGCTGCGGATTTGTTGCGCGCTGCTGCGTTGCAGCGAAGAACCAGGAAAGGGATTAAAGGGAATTAAATTGACTTTTGAAGGCACTGTCGACAGCAAAGCGGCGAGCGCTTGCGCCTGCTCAACACTGTCATTGACTCCCTTCATCATGGTGTATTCAAAGGTAATGAATTCGCGGGGTGCGCGCTGCAAATAGGCGCGACAGGCGCGAAGCAAATCCGCAAGAGGATACTTGCGATTCAAGGGAACGAGGCGATCTCGCAGCGCATCGTCGGGTGCGTGCAAAGACACCGCAAGTGCCACTGGACAGTCCTGCGCCAGGCGATCCATCATTGGTACCACGCCCGAAGTGCTCACGGTCACGCGACGCCGAGACAGCCCATAAGCAAGGTCGGAGAGCAGGATATGCAGCGCTTCCAGAGTCGCATCGTAGTTTTGCAAGGGCTCGCCCATGCCCATAAAGACGACGTTAGAGATCGGTCTGCTTGCAGCTGTATCTGCGGCATCCGAATCGTCGTCTTCGATTTTTTCCGCCTCGGCCAAGCGAGTCGGCGATGCGCTGATTGGATCCAGAAGCAAAGAACGTGCAAGCCAATACTGGGCGATGATTTCGCCTGCAGTCAGATTGCGGTTAAAACCTTGTGCGCCTGTGGAACAAAAGCTGCAGGCCAGCGCGCAGCCGACTTGGGTCGAGAGGCAAAGTGTGCCGCGTTGACGCTCAGGAATAAAAACGGTCTCAATTCCGTTACCCGAACCCACATCAAAAAGCCACTTTCGGGTCGCATCGGCAGCCAGATGATCACTGAGAATCCCCGGCTCGGTCAGCTCAAAGCGTGTGCTAAGCCATTCCCTCAAGCGCTTTGCAATGTCGGTCATTGCTCCGAAATCACTGCACCCGCGCTGATGCACCCACTGCATGACTTGCCGTGCGCGAAAAGCTTTCTCGCCTTCCGACTCCAACAAGGCCTTAAGTTTGGGCTCTGAGCATCCGAGCAAGAAGGTGAAGTCGCCCAGCATGGCCGATGTTGATGTGCCTCCAATCAAACAAGCCTTGGCGCAACACCTGCAAGACTTCAGCGATTGAACACCGCCATACCAGGGAAAAAGAATGCAATCTCGGTTGCGGCCGTGTCGGGCCCGTCAGATCCATGCACAGCGTTGGCATCGATGCTATCGGCAAAATCCGCGCGAATGGTTCCGGCGGCTGCTTTCTTTGGATCGGTCGCACCCATCAAATCGCGATGCTTAGAGATTGCAGACTCACCCTGCAAAACCTGGACCATCACCGGACCGGAAACCATGAATTCAACCAAATCGTTGAAAAAACCTCGCTCCCTATGCACACTATAAAAAGCTTCAGCCTGCGCTCGGGATAAATGCATCATTTGCGCTGCGGCGATTTGAAGCCCAGCGGCTTCAAAGCGCGCGTAAATCGCACCGATTGCGTTTTTGGCTACTGCGTCAGGCTTGATAATGGAAAGCGTTTTTTCAACGGCCATGGTCGTCACTCGTTGGTAATCAAAAATCGAACGCGAGTCTATCATCGATCACTGACGCGTCGACGAAACACCGCTTTATAGGGTCAATTGAAATTGGTCAGCATTGACACTACATTTAAGCCATCAGCCCACTTGGCTGGCTTTTTTTAGGAGGTTTTGTCATGAGCTTATTTCAGAACGATCAAGCCAATGCGAACAGCAACAAGTCAACGGGTTGGCAGTTATCGCAGACCGCGAATACTTCAGAAGGCTGGGGTTCAAACGCCTACGGGCAAGCGATGCTGCAGGATGGCTCGCGTCAACGCCAGGTGTTGCGCAATACCTTTGCGCTGCTCGCGCTGTCGATGATTCCAACGATTGCTGGCGCATGGATCGGCGTTCAGACAAAGTTTAGCAGCCTGTTCGCGGGTAGCCCGTTTATGGGGGCCATCGCCTTTCTCGCGATCGCCTTCGGTTTCTTTTTTCTCATCGAACGCAACAAGCACTCGGCTGCTGGCGTTGGCTTGCTCTTGCTCTTTACCGGGTTCATGGGATTGATGCTCTCTGGCTTGATCGGCAGCGTGCTCGGCTTGCGCAACGGTGCCAGCTTGATCATGATGGCCTTTGGCGGTACCGCGAGCATTTTCGCGGTCATGGCCGGCATCGCGACGGTATCCAAGCGGGACTTTACCAAGCTTGGGAAGTTTCTCACCGTGGGTGTTGTGCTCTTGATACTGGCAAGTCTGGCGAATATCTTTTTCCAAATGCCAGCCTTGATGCTGACGATATCGGTGATCGCGATTGCTATTTTTTCAGCCTTCATCCTGGTCGACGTCCAGCGCATCTTGCAAGGTGGCGAAGATAACTACATTACAGCCACGCTGAGTATTTATCTGAGCGTTTACAACGTCTTTAGCAATTTGCTTGCCATCCTCGGCATCGTGGGCGGCGATCGGGACTGATAAGCGATCGGGTCCCGGCTAGGGCATCCAGGCGGTGCCAAGCCGGGCAAATACCGCCATCGACTCAACATGCGATGTCTGCGGAAACATGTTGGCCACAGCGGCCGCCTCGAGCTGATAGCCAGCCTGGTGAACCAGGATGGCAGCATCGCGCGCTAATGTTGCCGGATTGCACGACACATACACGATCCGAGCGGGTTTGGCAGCTTGATCAGCAATCAATTCGCAGAGCTGCTGCGCGCCCTCGCGTGGCGGGTCCATGAGAAGTTTGTTGTGTTCACCCAGGGCCTTCCATTGCTGCTGGGTGATTGTGAAGAGATTGGCCGATAGAAATCGGGTTCGATCCGAAAGCCCCTGGCTTGCCGCGATCGCTTGGGCGCGGCTGACCAGTGACTCACTGCCCTCCACGCCAGTCACATAATGCGCGGTCCGGGCAAGCGCAAGACTGAAGTTTCCCAAGCCGCAAAACAAATCAAGCACCCGATCTTCCTGGACCAAGCTCAGTAGCCTTATCGCCTTGCGCACGAGCACTTCATTGACCCCATGATTGACTTGCGTGAAGTCCGTGGGCAAAAAAGGATAGGTCAGGTTGAAATCGCTAAGCTGGTAGGCGAGCACTGATCGCTCCGGATAGATCAAGCTGATCGATTCGGGACCCTTCGTTTGTAGCCAGATTTCCAATGAGTGAAGCCTGCCAAAGGCGATCAAGGCTTCGCAGTCCTCGTTACTGGGTGGCTCCAGAATCCGAAACACCAAAGCCAGAACCTCGCCGCCCTCGGCAATCTCAATTTGCGGGACCCGCTGCCGGATGCTTAGCGACTCGATAAGACGTTTGAGTGCGGGGATAAGTTGGGAGGCCTTGTGACCCAGGACTTCACAGGCATCCATTTGCGCCACGTAGCTTGATGCACGCTCGTGAAAGCCGACCAAAACCTCGCCCTTTTTCTGCACATCGCGCACACTCAGACGCGCTCGCCGCCGATACGACCATGCAGGCCCTGCAATCGGCGCGAGCATGGTCTGCGGTCGCAACCTTGCTAAATGCCAGAGCTGGTCCTCAAGAACCCTCTGCTTGATGGCAAGCTGCGTGTCCGCATCGATGTGCTGCATGCTGCATCCGCCACAAACCCCAAAGTAGCGGCAACGCGGCTCGACACGCCCGCTTGAGGCTCGAATGACCCGAATCGCATGCGCTCGATCAAAGCGGGCGCCTTGCTTGACGATGCGCGCAAGCACCCGCTCTCCAGGCAACCCGTTATCGACAAAAACGACCTTGCCATCAGCACGGGATACGCCCCGACCCTCGAGATCGACCGATTCGATTTCTAGTGTCAGCAATGGAGCTGAATCGAGATCAGTGCTTTTTCTGCGGCGGATGCCTGTCATCTTGCAGTCTGCGTCCAAGCCTGTCGAAAGGGCGTCCAGCGCTCATCTTCTTGTGCATCCACGAGAGTTCTTGCTAGAGCAATCTCGTCTTGGTATTGCGTGGCGGTAAAAAAACCTCGCATGCGTTGAAAGCGGCACCACACAAGCCAGGTATTCAAGACATCCGTTAAACAATAATGTCGGATGTCATCCATTCGCCCTTCGCAATAAGCTGGCCAGACTTGCGCACCGCTCATCCCTTGCTTGCCGGGAAAGCCACAAAGGCTTGCGACTTGATCGAGGGGCGCTACCGCTCGGCCGTTATAAAGACTCATCAGATCCATAAGGTCGATGTGCCGCTGGTGGTAGCGACTTATGTAGTTATTATATTTAAAATCACGATCCTCATCGCCGAGGTCCCAGTAACGGGCTGCTGTCACACCATGTATCAGCGCGCGGTAATGAAGCACCGGCAAATCAAAGCCAGAACCGTTCCAACTCACCAGTTGCGGAGCATACTTTTCGATGATGCGGTAAAAATCGCGGATCAGGCGTGATTCATCGTCTGCCGCCGTTCCAAGACAGCGAAGGCGCAAGGCTTCTGTGGCATCCGCTTCCTGCCGAAACAAGCAACCGATTGCAACAATTCTTTGAAACTGCAGCGGTAAAAAAGCCTTACCTGTAACCGCTTCGCGTTGCTCAAGTACATGCTCAACAAGCATCCGGTCATCCAAGGACTGAGCCTCGGCGGTGAGATCAGGCCAAGCCCTGCGAAGACCATCGGCATCGGGTATGGTTTCGAGGTCGAAAACGAGAACCGATGACGCCAAAACCGTGCTCAGCGCTGAGGCAAAGCTGACCTTGGGTCAATCGGCCGACCGTTTCGCCGCAATTCAAAGCCAAGCTGCGTCCGGTCAGCGCCAGAATCGCCCATTTCGGCGATCTTTTGACCCTTCTTCACCTGGCTGCCCTCCTGGACCAGCAAGGCACGATTGTGTGCATAAACCGATAAGAGTTCGCCCTCATGGCGCACGATCAACAAATTCCCGTAGCCCTTTGGGCCTTGCCCGGCAAAAATCACTTTGCCATCACCGATGGCAAGAATTGGATCGCCTGAATTACCCTCGATTCTCAAGCCGCCCTTGCCAGCACTGAAGGTGCTAAACGACTTGCCCTCTGCAGGCCATATCCATTCAATGTCTGCGGCTATCGGCGGCTTTTCAATGGTTGCGGCGTCCTGCCCAGCGCTATCAGCTGCGCTGCCCTGGAGTGCCGAATTGCTTGGCACTGCAGGCTTCACAGGATCAGCCTTGTGAGCAGGCTTTGCGGCTGGCTCGGGGTTTGCAGGCTGCTCGGTTCGACTGTTTCGCTCGGGAGCGCTCGGAGCTTCGTTACGCGCATTTGAGGCAATCTGCGGATTCCGGATGGGTCGCGTCGTGACCGGCGGCGCCTGGACATCGCCATCTGGCTTCAAAACCTGTGTTGTCGAACCCGAAGCGCTGGCGTTGGGCGATGAGTCGACGGTACTGGGAACTGAAGTTGCTGGCGATCGTACAGTCGACGGCGGTTGAGGAGCTTGGGATCGGGCTGTGGACGGCGGCCTTGCCGCTTGCGGCGTTGATTGCGGTCCTGCCTGCGGGGTTACTTGTGGGCTTGCCTGCGGGCTTGCTTGCGGAGTTGCCGGCGTGGGTGCTTTGGCCTGCCCAACCGAGGACACGATCACCACCGGTGGAGCCTTGTTTGAGCGGTCAACAATCGGTGCCGGTGTACGCGGCCCGCTTGAGCAAGCGGCAATCAGCAACACGGGAACGCAGAGCGCAGCGCTGGCGATTCTACGCAAGCGTGTGGCACCCATGCCTTCAGATGGAATCCGCAGGCCATGGTGTCGACAAGCGGTCTTGGTCATCCGCGTGGCTCAGATTCGATGTGGATCACGATAAAAGCTTCTCAGCGGGTTCCCTGAAGAAGGGGTACGAAACGAACGGCATCAAGATGAAGATGCTGAAAGTTACCATGCCCATGGTGAATCACTTGCTCAAGAACCTGGCCTTTGGCAAGCAACACCGGGCTCAACAAGATGGCGCCTTCAGCCAACTGTGCCTTCCAGGGCTCTGGAATCGCCTCGCCGGCTGCCGCAGCAATAATCGCGTCAAAGGGCGCGACCTGGGGAAGTCCTTTCAGCCCGTCGGCAAAAAGCATCCGCAGGTTAAAGCACTGCATACCGCGGAGATTTTTCTTGGCTAGCAAATGCAAATCCTTGATCCGCTCAATCGAATAGACCTCGCCAAAGAGCCTCGAAAGAACCGCGGCTTGATAACCGCACCCAGTTCCAATTTCTAGAACTTTAAGCTGTTTTCTTTCTTGCCCGGCAAAGTGTTTTAAAACCCGATCGATCATGCGAGCAACCGTTGAAGGCCTGGAAATCGTCTGCTGATGACCGATCGGCAAAGCAACGTCCTCATAAGCACGGCTGGCAAAGGCCGGCTCCACAAAATGATGCCTTGGCACGGTGCGCATGACCTCGACCAGTCCCGCATCGAGTTGATGAGCTTGCGCCAACGCATCGATGAGCCGATAACGCGCTTTGTCAGAATCAAGGCCAAGGCCGCTCACAGCCGGAATCTGGGCCGGCTGCGGAATGGAACGGCCAATTAAGGCTTTGTTGTGAGCCATTGCCCAACATCATTCAACTGGCGATGCGCGGTCAGGTCGATATCCAGCGGTGTAATCGAAACCAAGCCTTGAGCCAGCGCGTAAAAATCGGTTCCAGGCCCGGCGTCCTTAGCCTCGCCTGCCGGCCCGATCCACCAAATGGCTTCGCCCCGCGGGTTGCTTGCAGCGATCACCGGCTCGGCCATGTGGCGTTTACCAAGCCTTGTAACCACCGGTTCAGCGTTATCGGTGACCCCTCGTCCTGGGATATTCACGTTAAGCAAATAAGGTGTGCTGAGTGTTTTTTGCGCGAGTGCTCGCTGAACAATCGATGCCGCAACGCGTGCCGCCTGCTCGACGCCTTCGAAGGATCTGGCTTGCAGTGAAAAAGCAATCGATGGCACGCCGAGCAGAAATCCTTCCATCGCTGCGGCCACCGTACCCGAATAAATGGTGTCATCACCCATATTCGGACCGTTATTGATCCCAGAGACCACCAGCGAGGGCTTTTGCTTGAGTAATCCCGTGATGGCCATATGCACACAATCGGTGGGCGTCCCGTTTACAAAATAAAACCCATTCGGCGCCTGCCTTACGGTCAGCGGTGCATCAAGCGTGAGCGAATTGGATGCGCCACTGCGATCTCGATCCGGAGCAACAACCGTTACGTCGCCAAACTCCTTCATGGCTGCTGCAAGCGCCGCCAAACCGGGCGAGAGATAACCATCATCGTTTGAAACAAGAATATGCATCGCTTCAGCCCTCCGTTGGCCAGTCTTTGATGTAGGCCTTGAGCATGCGATTCTCAAAACTCTGGGCTTCAAGTACGGCGCGGGCAACATCGTAAAAGGAGATCACACCCAAAACCGTTCTGTCCTCCATCACGGGAACATAGCGATCATGATGATCGAGCATCATTTTCCGCAAGTGATTGACTTCCATCGATGGCGTTGCAATTCTTGGGTTCGCCTCCATCACCTCAGAAGCCTTGATCATTGACATGGTTGGCGTTGGTCCGACCCGCTGCTCACGTTGCCTTTTCGCTAGCACACGCAGGACCTCGCGAAACGACAGCATGCCCACCATGCGCCCCTGCGCGATGACCACCAAGGATCCGATATCTTCATCGGCCATGATCGTGACGCAATCCGAAAGCAAGGTCTCCGGTTGCACCGCAAAAAGTGCCGCGCCTTTAACTCTCAGGATATCTCGCACAAGCATGACCGAGGAAACCTATGACTGGACGGTGAACGATAACCGGCTGCGAGCGATGACCACCTTAGCCACACGGTCGCTGATCCCAGATGCTAGCATCCACGACTCGCTCTGATCAGAGGATTCAGGCCATGGCGGCAGACGATTACTTTCGCTTTGACACGCTGGCGGTCCATGCCGGAGCTGCGCCCGACCCGCTTCACGGATCACGCGCAACGCCGATTCACCTGACCACCGCTTTCGTGTTCAAGGATTCCGAAGCGGCTGCAGGCTTGTTCAACATGGAGCAGTCGGGCCATGTTTATTCGCGTTTGAGCAACCCTACGGTTGCCGTCTTTGAAGAACGTATGGCCGCACTTGACGCTGGAGTCGGAGCCATCGCCACAGCCAGCGGCCAGGCGGCCTTGCATTTGGCGATTGCAACCCTTGCCGGGGCTGGCTCGCATCTGGTGGCATCGACTGCGCTTTACGGCGGCTCGCATAATCTTTTGCATTACACCTTGCGGCGCTTCGGTATTGAAACCAGTTTTGTTCCGCCGGGGGATTTTGCTGCCTGGGAGGCTGCGATCCGACCGCAGACCAAGCTCTTATTTGCTGAAACGCTCGGAAATCCCGGTCTGGATGTGCTCGATATCCCGGCGGTGTCGGATATTGCCCATCGGCATGGCCTACCCTTGCTGGTTGACTCAACCTTCACAACACCCTGGCTGATTCGTCCGATCGATTGGGGCGCTGACCTGGTCTACCACTCAGCCACCAAATTTCTATGCGGACATGGCACCGTCCTGGGTGGTGTCATCGTCGATGGCGGGCGATTCGACTGGCTTGCCAGCGGGAGGTTCCCCGAACTGACCGAGGCCTATGAGGGTTTTCACGGCATGGTTTTTGCCGAGGAGTCAACCGTTGCCCCTTTTCTTTTGCGAGCGAGGCGTGAGGGGCTCCGAGACTTTGGCGCCTGTCTGAGTCCGATGAGCGCTTTTCAAATGATTCAGGGTATCGAAACCCTGGCGCTACGCATGCAAAAACACGTAGCGAACACGCTCGAAGTGGCTCAGTTTCTGGAGTCGCATCCACAGGTGATCAAGGTGTCTTATCCGGGTCTGACAAGCCACCGTGATCATGAACTTGCCAGGCGATTGATGCCACGCGGATGCGGCGCGGTTTTTTCGGTCGAACTTGCAGGCAACAGGGAACAGGGGCGACGATTCGTCGAAGCGCTGCGCATTTTTTCCCATCTTGCCAATGTCGGCGATGTTCGTTCGCTAGTCATCCACCCTGCCTCGACCACCCACTTTCGGATGGACGAACAAGCCCTCAAAGCAGCCGGCATCGCCGAAGCAACCCTCAGACTGTCGATCGGACTGGAAGATCCGCAAGATCTGATTGACGACTTGAAACGCGCTTTTCGTCTGGCTTTTCCCAAAAGAGCCTGACATGGAGCTTCAGATCAAGCGGCACAAGGCCTATGCCTACACCGGCGGTAAAGCCTTCCGACCGGCTTTGCCCACGGTTTTGTTCATCCATGGCGCTCAAAATGACCATAGCGTTTGGATCATGCAATCGCGATGGCTCGCCCACCATGGCTACAACGTGCTTGCGGTGGACCTTCCCGCACACGGTCGAAGCGAGGGACCGCTTTGCAGCAGCATCGAGTCCATGGCAGCCTGGTGTTGCGACGTGCTCACCGAACTTGGAGTTCAACGTTCGGCCTGGATTGGCCACAGCATGGGATCGCTCATCGCGCTCGAAGCCGCGGCAACCCGACCCGAGCAGAGTTGGGCAAATGTTTTGCTGGGTTCGGCTTTTCCGATGCAGGTTTCTGATGCTTTGCTGCAAGCTGCTGCACAGGACGAGGCAAGCGCTATCGACATGATCACCCGCTGGTCACATAGCGGTATCACGCATGTGCCAGGTACCCCTGGGCCTGGATTCTCGGTTTATAACCAGGGCCGCAGACTCATGGAGCGTCAGGCAAAAGGCGTTTTGCTCAACGACTTTAAAGCCTGCAACGACTACGCCCTTGGACTTGAGCGCGCGCTTGCGACGGTTCAGCCAACCTTGCTCCTTTCAGCGGCGCTCGATTTGATGACACCCCCAAAGTCTGCGCAAATACTTGCCAAGTCGATCACGGGATCGCGCATGCAAATGATTGAATATGCGGGTCATCAGATGATGGCCGAACAACCCGATCGTGTCAGGCAAGCCATTTCCGACTTTCTCAGCACGGCAAAGCCGTAAAGCCTTGTTTGCCAGACATCGCAACCAAGCCTAGGACCTTCAAAGTCATGCTCATTGCACGCGTTCCGCCCGCAAAAGCTCGCAAATCGGCAGCAATCGCTGGCGCCCTGATTTGCATTCTGGGTCTTGTCTGGGAGCTTTGGCTGGCGCCTTTAAGGCCAGGTTCTTTGCTTTGGCTGAAGGTCTTGCCCTTGCTGATTTGTCTGCCCTGGATCTGGCGCGGATCGATCGTGATGCATCAATGGTGGTCCATGACCAGCCTGATTTATTTTACCGAGGGTGTTGTGCGCGCGACCACCGAACAAGGCATCAGCCAGCTACTTGCGAGTCTTGAAATCCTGTTTTCAAGCCTCATGTGGATTTTCGTTTTGACTTATGTTGCCGCGGTTCGCTGGACCGTCAAGAATCGGGAAACTGCGCTGTCAAACCAGGCAAGCCCCTGAGACCTGAGCGCATGCTGGTCGGATAAATCGCGCCTGAAGACCCTGGCACCGGGCCGGCCTTGAAAAAGTCCCAAGAGGTGTCGGGTCATGGACGCAAGCGGCACGCCGAGGGCGAGTTGCCGAATCATGTAAGCGCGATACGCCTCGAGCACCTCAACGAGCGCTTCAAGGCCAGGATTTAAATCACTGATCTCGACAGGCAAGACGCGCTCAGGCCAAGCAGGCTCGCATTTAGGGCTTTCTTCTGCGACCACGGGACAGCCTAGGCTGCCGTGCTGGCGGTACCAAAGCTTGTCGACCATGGAAAGTAATGCGGGGCGCTGGTAGGCTGCCCGGCCAAGCATCACACCATCAAGCGACTGAATCGCATCCATTGCCTGACGGTGGTCGTCAATTCCACCATTTAGAACAAAGCAGCAGTCGGGAAACTGTTGGGCCAATGTATAGACGTCTGCGTAACGCAATGGAGGAACCTCACGATTGTCTTTAGGGCTGAGCCCTTCAAGCCAGGCGTTACGCGCATGAACCACAAAGTGTCTGCAGCCAGCCTCATGGAGTTTGCCGATAAATTCGATGACGAGGCCAAGCGATTGATCTTTTCCAAGCCCGAGTCGATGCTTGATGGTGACAGGAACCGACACCATATCCGCCATCGCTTTGAAGCAATCGGCAACAAGCGCTGGCTCTCGCATCAAGCAAGCGCCAAAGGCACCGCGTTGCACCCGTTCACTCGGGCAGCCGCAGTTCAAATTGATTTCGTCATAGCCTCTTTGCTCACCCAGGCGCGCAGCCTTTGCCAAGTCCTGCGGCTCACTGCCGCCAAGTTGTAGCGCAACCGGATGCTCAAGTGCATCGAAGTTCAGCAAGCCTTCAGCGTCACCGTGAATCAAGGCGCTGGTGGTCAGCATTTCGGTGTAGAGCCGCGCCTGCCTGGAAAGCAAACGGTGGAACTGGCGACAGTGCCGGTCGGTCCAATCCATCATAGGCGCCACACAAAAACGCCAGGGTGAATGCGCCATCTGACCCGATTGATCGGCAAGGCGCTGCGACCTGTACTCAGGGCTTTCGATCATGACCCGAAGTCTAGAGGAAGCAACAAGTTCACGAAAAACCCCACGCAAGGTAAAACGCCGATGACAAGCAAAGCAGTTTCATCCGACGAGATGGTTACACAAAGCGAAACGACTATGCAGACTGCCGGGCTTTGTTCGGTTGCGCCAGCCGCACCGGTTTTGATAATTGTCGACCAGCAACGCTTTGTCTCGGAGCTTATTGCGCTACGCCGGCACAACTGCCAGGTTCGGGAAGTCGAGGCGATGCGCGATCTTGAGCGCCTTGAGCTTGAAGATCCCCAGGGCGTTCAGCTACTCATCGACCCGGAAATGACTGATCTTGGCGATCATCCGGGCTCAAGCCGGATCCTGACCGACGGACGTTTGCGCCGTATCATGCAAGCCTTTGGGAATCAGGTTTTGCTTTTTAGCGCAAACAAGGATCGCAAACTCAACCAACGTTTCCTTCGGCTCGGGGCTAGCGGATTGCTGAGCAAGACTGTGAGCAGTGAGCTGCTTTTTGACCGTCTGGACCGGATCTGGGCGCGAAGAAAAACCCGTCCAATCACCCAGCGAGCGATCGCTAGTCGACGCAGCTTGAAAGCTTGGTCTGAGCAGGCACGATTCAAGGCAAGTTGCGGACTCCAGCCCTTGTCAAGACGGCAACAGCAAGTGCTTCGCTTGCTTGAGCAAGGTCATCCAAACAAGTTGATCGCTCAGGAACTCGAAGTCAGCTTGTCAACCGTCAAGTCCCATGTCAGTGCGGTTTTGAGAGGACTTGGCGCCCGTAACCGTTTGCAAGCCGTCTTTAAGGCATCATCATCGGCCTTCGAGCCGACGGCGCGACTCCCGGCGAGCAAGCCAGATTGTTGAACCAAGGATCACGAGGGCACCGATAAGAGTAGCCCTAGCCGGGATATCCGAAAACATCAGCCAACCTAGCAAACTTGCCCACACCAGATCAAGAAACTTTACCGACTGCGTGGATGAAATATCACTGACCTCAAAGGATCGTGTGAGGCAGTAGTGTGCTGCGCTACCTAAAGCGCCACAGACAAGAAACCAGAACCATTGGATGCCTGTGGGGTGCTTCCACACAAACCAAGCCATTGGAAAACTGAAGAGGGTCACGGTGATTGACTGCCAGACAACAATCACCTCGGGCCTGTCGTAGCGCGTAAGGATTTTGGTGAGCAAAAATGAGGCTGCAAAAACCGGCGAGCTCGACAGCATGATCAGGTGAAACAGTCCGCCCGAACCGGATAGCTGTGGACCCACCACAATCAAGACCCCTGATAGACCCAGGATTGCGGCAAGCCAACGATCCCATCGCGCAGGCTCCTTCAAAAACCAGATCGCACCAATCATGATAAATATCGGACCCGTGAATCCGATGGCCGTCAAGTCTGCAAGCGAAATTTTCGGAAGCGCTATGAACCATAAACTGAGCCCAAGCGTGTGCAGCGCGCCGCGCCAGAGCTGCCCGGGCCAGTGATTCGGCCGGTAAGAGGCAAAGCCGCTTCGAAGAATCAAGGGCAACATCACCATTGCGCCGCAAAGGTAGCGCAAGAACTGTGTTTGGAAGGGGTGCAACTCGAGCGCCAACCAACGCATCGTCGCATTGAGCAGCGAAAAAATAAGCCCGGCAAGCGCCGTCCAAAGCATGCCCCGTATGGTCGGGTTGAGGCGCTGAAGTCGCCTTGAGCTGCGCCTTAACCGCCGACGCACAAACCCGGTCCCTTGATGGATGGGCGGCGGATCATTGGGCGTTGACATAAGCTGCGTGGCGTCCCGTAGGGGATTCGAACCCCTGTACTCACCGTGAAAGGGTGATGTCCTAGGCCTCTAGACGAACGGGACCGTGTTGATGGTGGAGGTAAGCGGGATCGAACCGCTGACCTCTTGCATGCCATGCAAGCGCTCTCCCAGCTGAGCTATACCCCCGACGAAGCTGAGTATTATAGCGCGTTGCCAAGGAAGCTCCAATTACCTAGCAGCCCTTGATTCTACCCCAAGCCAAAGTGACGACCTATGCAAGAAGCCTTCCTCATTCAGGGCCAAACCATCGCTGCGAACCTGCGCGCCTCGATCAAACAGCAAATTGACCGGTGGCCGCAAACGCTTCAAAGGCCGCGGCTCGTCGTCATTCAGGTTGGCGAAGACCCTGCGTCAAGCGTTTATGTTCGAAACAAAGTGAAGGCTTGCGAGGACGTGGGAATCGACTCAGAACATCGGCATCTCGAACAAAGCATCACGCAGTTGCAGTTGATCGCGCAAATTGAGCAACTAAACGATGACCAATCAGTCCACGGAATCCTTCTACAGCTGCCGCTTCCCAAGCATCTCAACGCCGCAGCGCTCATCAACCGGATCAACCCCGATAAGGATGTCGACGGCTTTCACCCGATCAATAGCGGCGCGCTCTTTGCGGGACAGGCGCGCTTGGTGCCCTGCACGCCGGCTGGCGTGATGCTGATGCTCGAACACTGCAAGGTCGCTTTGCGCGGCGCAGATGCAGTGATTGTGGGTGCAAGCAACATCGTTGGTAAACCGCAGGCCATGCTCATGCTTGCCGCAGGTGCAACTGTTACGCTTTGCAATAGCAAAACACGCGACCTCCATGCCCATTGCATGCGGGCCGATATCCTTGTTGCAGCGCTTGGAAAGCCACATTTCATCAGCGCTGACATGATTAAGCCTGGCGCTGTGGTCATCGATGTAGGAATCAACCGCCTTCCCACGGGCAAATTATGCGGTGATGTTGATTTCGATGAGGTACGAAAAAAGGCATCCTGGATCACGCCTGTGCCTGGCGGCGTTGGTCCGATGACTATTGCAATGCTTCTTGCCAATACACTGAAAGCTGCGCAAGGCTTTGTCGATCCGCATTG
>DDPV01000043.1:70805-92386 GCA_002342365.1 Burkholderiales bacterium UBA2459
GGTTGTCACGCCGCTTGATCAATGCCTTGACGCGCTTGCGCGCTGTTGGGGAGTCGTTGGCCATTTGAACGCAGTCATGGACAACCCCGAATGGCGAAAAGCTTATAACTTTATGCTGCCACAAGTTACGGATTTTTATACGGAATTAGAACAAGACCAAGACTTGTTTGAATGTTATAAAAAGCTGCAGGCATCAATGCTCAAGTCAGAGATTCCTGACCGAGACAGTCAAAGGCTGAGAAGTCTTGAGCTCGCCATCCAGGACTTTCGACTTTCGGGAGCCGAATTGCCGCGAGATCAACGCGCCAGGCTTGCAGACCTCATCAGAGCACTGAGCAAGCTCGGCCAGCAGTTTTCAGAACAAGTGCTTGATGCGATGAATCAAACCTCTTTGTATGTGGCACAGGCCTCTGGCCTTGCAGGCCTGCCCGAAGACGTGGTGGAGGCTGCGCGGGAAAGTGCCATCAAAGAAGGCCGTGAAGGTTGGCGCTTTACAGCGCACATGCCCTCTTACCTTCCTGTGATGCAGTATGCGCATGACCGTGAGCTGCGCCAGCAAATGTATCGCCTTTACACAACGCTCGCTTCCGATCAGGGCGATACACGTTTTGACAACGGCCCCTTGATGCAAAAGATCCTGGCCATGCGCCAGGAAAGCGCTTCGCAGCTCGGCTTTAGCGATTACGTTGCGATGTCGCTCACCGCTAAAATGGCCAACTCAGTGCAGACAGTCGCAGCCTTCCTCGCCGATCTCGCAGACAAGGTGAAGCCGCAGGCCGTCAATGACTTTGCGATGCTGGCTGAATTCGCTGCCAAGCAACTCGGCATTGCGCAGCTCGAAGCCTGGGACGTCCCCTATGTTACGCAGCAGCTCAAGCAGCGCTTGTTTGACTTCTCGGATCAGGATCTGAAAGCCTATTTCCAGCTTGATCGAGTCCTTCAGGGCTTATTCGGCCTGATTGAGGAATTGTTTGGCTATCGTTTTGAACCGGTAAGCCTGCCAATCTGGCACGCCGATGTTCGTTGTTATGCGATTTATGGCGAAGAGGATCAGGCTGCTCGTGCTTATGTTTATCTCGATCTTTTTTCAAGAGCAGCCAAGCGCAGCGGAGCCTGGATGAATGTTGCATCGAACCGGCGTATGACCGATGCGGGAATGACGCCTCCGATGGCCTGGTTGACCTGCAACTTTCAAGCGCCTGTTGGTTCTCGACCCGCTTTGCTCACGCATGATGAGGTCACCACGCTCTTTCACGAATTCGGTCACGGTCTTCACCATGTCCTCACCGATATGCAAGAGCCTCGTGTCTCCGGTTTAAATGGGGTCGAATGGGACGCCGTCGAGTTACCAAGTCAGTTTCTTGAAAACTTCGCCTGGGAGTGGGCGCAGATCGAGCGAATGACCGCCCATGTGGAGACCGCTGCGCCGATGCCTTATGCCTTGTACCAGCGCATGCTCAAAGCCAGACACTTCATGATGGGCATGTACCTGGCGCGCCAGCTTGAATTTGGCCTATTTGACTTGGCCTTGCACCAACAGGTTCAAGCTCCGAATGCTCAAGAAATCATGATGATCCTCGATGGCATTCGACGCGATGTCGCGGTTGTGCCCTACCCGTCATGGAATCGTTTTCCCCACGCGTTTTCCCATATTTTTGCCGGCGGCTATGCGGCCGGCTATTACAGTTACCTTTGGGCTGAAGTGCTCTCAGCCGATTGTTACCTCGCCTTTGGCAACACAAGCGCCGACGAAGCAGGAGCGATTGATACGCAAGCGCGCAAGCACTTAGGTCGGCGGTTTCTCAAAGAAATCTTATCCCTCGGAAGCGTTCGTCCTACGATGGAACACTTTAAGGCTTTCATGAATCGAGAGCCACGGCTCGATGCTCTGCTGCAACTCTACGGCATTGCGCCGCAAGGAAAGGATGAAGCGTTTCATGTCGCCTGATGATGGCTTGAGCCTGTGCACCTGGAACGTCAACTCACTCAAGGTTCGATTCGAGCAATTGAAGTCGTTGCTCGTATCGCAGTGCTGGGATGTGGTGTGTTTGCAAGAGACCAAAATGACTGATGACCGCTTTCCCTACGAAGCGCTTCGCGAACTTGGTTATCAGGCGTTTCATTGTGGTCAGCCGACCTATAACGGTGTTGCCGTGCTTGCGCGCCTAGATCGATTCGAAACCATGGCGCTGATTCACGATCACTTGCCGAATCGTGAGGACCCGCAACAGCGTTTTCTTGCGGTGAGGCTCGACACGCTTGCTGTTGCCTGCGCATATGTGCCAAACGGTCAGACGGTCGATTCAGATAAGTATCGTTATAAACTTCAGTGGCTTGACAATCTGATTGCCTACCTTAAGGAACAACGTTTTAGCGAACAAGACTTTGCACTGCTTGGCGACTTTAATATCGCACCGCAAGACTGCGACGTGCACGATCCGGCTCTGTGGCATGAGCAGGTGCTGTGCAGCAGTGAGGAGCGTCGCCGCTTTGCAAAGCTGCTTGAGCTTGGGTTCAGCGATGCGTATCGCGTGCTCAAACCGGCCACCGTACAGTACACCTGGTGGGATTACCGGCAGCTAGCGTTCCAAAAAAATCGTGGCCTGCGTATCGATCACGTTTTGCTAAGCCAAAGCCTCATGCAAAAACTTAACGCCTGCGAAATTCACAGGCAAGCGAGAAAAGCAGAAAAAGCCTCTGACCACGCTCCGGTCTCTGTGTACATCGCCAGGCCCAAGCTTCACCAGTGATCGTCCTCAAGCTTTAGTTCGTGGATCTTCCGTGTGATCGTGTTGCGCCCTATACCGAGCCGCGATGCAGCGTCAATCCGACGGCCACGGGTATAACGCAACGCGGCGCGGATAACCACCGACTCAAAGCGTCTTGTCAGCTGATCCATCAGCTCGGAATGTTCTGCAACGCGATTTTGATCCGACAACAATCGATGCACTTCCTGGATCAGTTCCTGCTCCCAGGAACTCGCCTGCGGGAAAACCTCGGTTGAGCGATTCTTATGGACCTGACTTTGACCGGCAGGGGCGCCTTCAGTGCAAGCATTTTCAGGTGACCGATCAAGCTCATAAAGCATCGTCTGCAAGGCGCTTGCGTCCTGCCCGGGTTCTGCGTCCGCTCTCGTTAAGGCATGGGCCGCACCCAAGCTTGGCGCTTGCGCCCGAGCTGCAGCTTGCTTGAATTCGGCGGGCAAGTCCTTCAGTTCAACAACCTGTGCGGGCGCCATCACCGAAATCCAATGGCAGCTGTTTTCGAGTTGTCGCACGTTACCAGGCCAATGAAAAGCGCACAGCGCCGACAGCGCTTCCTCCGACAATCGCTTGATCTCAACACCCAGATCTCTAGCACTTCGTTGCAGAAAATAACGCGCTAAAAGGGGTATGTCTTCAGTGCGCTCGCGCAGGGCGGGCAGCCGCAACCTGATCACATTGAGCCGATGAAACAAGTCCTCGCGAAACTGTCCCTGGTGTACTCGTTGTTCCAGATCCTGGTGCGTTGCTGCAATCACCCGCACATTGGACTGAAGCGCATGTTGTCCGCCCACGCGATAAAACTGGCCATCGGCAAGCACCCGCAAAAGCCTTGTTTGAAGCTCGGCTGGCATGTCACCGATTTCGTCAAGAAAAAGTGTGCCGCCTTCGGCCTGCTCGAAACGACCGCGACGCTGCTGCTGCGCGCCGGTGAAGGATCCCCGCTCATGACCAAAAAGCTCCGACTCAAGCAAATCCTTGGGAATCGCCGCGGTGTTAAGCGCAAGAAAGGGTCCCTTTGCGCGATGACTGTGACGATGTAATGCACGCGCCACCAGCTCTTTTCCGGTACCGGACTCACCGGTGATGAGCACGGTTACGGACGAAGCCGATAGTCGACCGATGGCCCGAAAAACCTCTTGCATTGCCGGAGCCTGCCCCAGCATATCGGTAGCGACCGCATCCTGCTGACTCTCCACTTCTTCGCGATTGGATTCTTGCACCGCGCGGCGGATCAACTCCATCGCATGCGTCAAGTCAAAAGGCTTGGGCAGGTACTCAAATGCGCCGCCCCGAAAGGCCGAGACTGCACTGTCGAGATCGGAGTAGGCGGTGGTGATGATCACCGGAAGCGCAGGACGCTGACTGCGAACACGTTCGAGCAACTCCAAACCGTTGGTCCCCGGCATTCGGATATCGGAAACCAGTACTTGCGGTGCTTCAGCTTCAAGCGCCGAGAGGCAATCTTGCGCGTTATCAAAACATCGGACCGCAAGCCCTTCACGCTGCACCGCCCGCTCCAGCACCCATCGGATCGACTGGTCATCGTCTACGATCCAGATTCCCTTCATCGCTTTTTGCCACCTATCAGTGGGAGCCTCACTGTGAAGTCGGTCTCTCCCGGTTTGCTTTCAAATTCAATAATGCCGCCATGTTGCTGGACCAGGGACTGCGCCAATGAAAGGCCCAGACCACTACCGCCTGCGCGTCCGGTGACCAAGGGGTAAAAGATGGTTTCCCGCAGTTCCGGGGGCACACCGGGCCCGTCGTCGATCACATGCAAGTCCAGTGCCAAACGATGCCGAACGCGGCCAATCGTGACCTGTCTGGCGATCCTTGTACGAAAGCTTATTCTGCCCTGCCCTTGCATAGCCTGGGCTGCATTTCGCGCCAGGTTGAGTACCGCTTGAATGAGCTGCTCAAGATCACCTTCGATGTCGGGAAGGCTAGCATCGTAATCGCGATAAAGTTCAATCCCCTTTGGAAACTCGACGGTGATCAGCGATCCAACACGGTCGCAAACCTCATGAATATTGAAGAGTTCAATTTTGGGTAAGTGTTTTTGTGGCGCTAACAGCCGATCCACAAGCGTCTGGAGGCGGTCGGCCTCGCTGATGATGACGCGGGTGTATTCACGGTAGTGCGCGCTTGGGTATTCACGGTTATTCGCGCTTGGCAGATCACTCTCCAGGAGTTGTGCAGCACCACGAATGCCGCCCAAAGGATTCTTGATCTCATGTGCGAGGTTTCGCAACAAGGCATGGTTGGCTTTCGCTGAATCAAAGATTCGGTTTTCCCGGTCCACACGCCGCCGTTGCTCGATTGCTTGAAATTCCAGAACGAGCCCCAGGTCAGCGTCCTCAGGCACTACCGCTGTGCATGCGCAATGAAGCGGATCGCGACCCGGCCGCGTCAAACTCAATTCAAAGCGCTTGGCGCCATACATTGAACGTTTGCCATCCCAAAACAAATGCTCAATCGGTGCACCGTCAACAAAAAATCGCCAGAAGGCTTGTCCTTGCATGGAGCGGCAGCTGCATTCGAAGAGTTGTTCCGCTGCAAGATTCATAAAGATCGCGTTACCCGCATGATCAAGCAAGACGAATGAAGAGGCAGCAAGATTCAGCGCCGCGTAGGCATGAGCATCCTTGACCTTGAACATTAGCGCTCAGTCACTTGCATAAAAAAAGGGGCGACCCTAATCGCCCCCCGTTCAGCAAAATTACATAGATTAAAGCGAATAGTACATATCGAATTCGATGGGGTGCGTGGTCATTCGGAAGCGGGTGACTTCCTCCATTTTCAAGGCAATGTATGCATCGATCATCTCGTCGCTGAAAACGCCACCTCGGGTAAGAAACTCGCGATCCTTATCGAGTTGCTCAAGCGCCTGGTCAAGGCTCGAGCACACCGTTGGAATTTTCGCGTCCTCTTCAGGCGGAAGGTCGTAGAGGTTCTTGTCGGCAGCTTCGCCTGGGTGAATCTTGTTCTGTACCCCGTCGAGACCAGCCATCAGCATCGCTGCGAAAGCGAGATAAGGGTTGGCTGTGGGATCGGGGAAACGCACCTCAATACGACGGCCCTTAGGATTGCTCACATAAGGTATGCGAATCGACGCCGAACGGTTGCGTGCCGAGTACGCCAATTTAACAGGCGCCTCAAAGCCCGGCACAAGACGCTTATACGAATTGGTACCAGGGTTGGTGATTGCGTTGAGCGCTCGAGCATGCTTGATGATGCCGCCGATGTAGTGCAAAGCAAAGTCCGATAGCCCGGCATATTTGTCGCCAGCAAACAAGTTAAGCCCTTCTTTCCAGACCGATTGGTGACAATGCATGCCAGATCCGTTGTCGCCCACGATGGGTTTGGGCATGAAGGTTGCCGTCTTGCCGTAGCTTGCGGCAACGTTGTGCACCACATACTTGAGGATTTGTACCCAATCGGCACGCTGAACCAGCGTGGAAAACTTGGTGCCGATTTCGCACTGACCCGCGCCCCCAACCTCATGGTGATGGACCTCAACAGGCACACCCATTTGCTCTAAAATCAAGCACATTTCAGAACGCATATCCTGCAATGAATCCACGGGCGGAACAGGAAAGTAGCCGCCTTTGACCGCTGGACGGTGCGCAAGATTGCCACCTTCAATGTCTTTGCCGCTGCTCCAGGAGGCCTCTTCAGAGTGAATTTTGGCCGCACTTCCCGACATATCGCATGACCAGGTTACCGAGTCAAAAATGAAAAATTCAGGTTCCGGTCCAAAGTACGCTGTATCACCGATTCCCGATGCCTTGAGGTAGGCCTCAGCACGCTTTGCAATCGATCGTGGATCGCGCGCGTAGCCTTTGCCATCGGAAGGCTCAACCACATCACAGCTCAGAATCAGCGTTGATTCCTCGCGAAAAGGATCCATGTTGGCGGTCGTTGGGTCAGGCATCAGCAACATGTCAGACGCCTCAATACCCTTCCAGCCAGCGATCGAAGATCCGTCAAAGGCATGACCAGCGTTGAATTTTTCCTCGTCAAACGCAGACACCGGCACGCTGACATGCTGCTCTTTGCCGCGGGTGTCGGTGAAACGGAAATCAACGAATTTCACATCGTTATCTTTCACCATCTTCAAAACGTCTTGCACAGACTTCGACATTGGGGTCTCTCCATGGGTTGAATATCAATTAAATCGGGCGCACGCGAGCCTGACTGGAATCGCTTGAGTGGGCATGACCGTCGTGCGAACAACGACCTACCGGCCTTTTCGAGCATGAAGCGTGCCATGCACTGCGTTGCGCATACGCCTCGCTCAAGCAAGGCGTATGGGACATGACGCGCATCATAACGCTCACAACTTGATCGAAATGCGCTTAGCTTGTGCGTTTAGCACCGCTTCGGTGCGTCTGCGAGAAAAAGGGCTTGCAAATCATTGAGAAAACGCCAACCCAGTGCGCTTGCCCGAAAGACAGCCGGATCCGGGTCGAGCAGGCCTTTGGAAAACGCAAGATTGGTGTATTTCAACATCATCTCTGCGGGCAGACCACAACGCTCTTGCCACCAGTGACTCGGCACCCCGTCTTTGAGACGAAGCGCATTGAGCATAAATTCAAAAGGCAAATCATCAGATTCAAGCCACCGCTCTGCAGGCTTTGCCAGGGTATCGGCGCCTAGGACCGAAGCGATATAAGCCTCCGGTTCACGCCTTCGAATCGTTCTTCGAATACCGCGATGATCACTGAGCTTGCCGTGTGCACCCGCGCCCACACCGAGATAGTCGCCAAACTGCCAGTAATTGAGGTTATGGCGACAACGCTGACCGGGTAGCGACCAAGCTGACACCTCGTACTGCTCAAAGCCAGACTGACTCAGTCGCAGCGCAATCCGATTCTGCATGGCTTCAATCGTTTCCTCGTCCGGCATATCGGCAGGCGGGTGCTTGGCAAACCAGGTGTTTGGCTCAAGGGTGAACTGATAAAGCGACAAGTGGCCTAGGGCGCTACCCGATCGATCCAGCACGATGTCAAGATCCTGCTCCAATGAGCTTAGCGTTTGCGCCGGTTGGCCATACATCAAATCGATATTGACGCGGGGGAAAATCGAAAGCGCGGTATCGACAGCGGCAATGGCTTCTGCGCGACCATGCACCCGCCCGATCCGATTCAGTTGTGCATCCGAAAAACTTTGCACACCCAAGCTCAATCGATGAATACCCGCATCCGCAAAGGCTTCAAAGCGCGCACGCTCAACGCTTCCCGGGTTGGCCTCCATCGTGATTTCAGCGTCAGCGGCAAGCCGAAGCAGACTACGGAGCGCATCAAGCAGGCGCGCCATCTCGCGGGGTGGGCAAAGGCTTGGCGTTCCGCCGCCGATAAACACCGTTTGCACCGTCCTGCCCCAAACCGAAGCGAGCGAGCATTCGATGTCCCGAATCAGGGCATCCACATAGGTTTGATAGAGCCGATCGTGCTGCATGTCTCCATTCATCCGCTGGGCCGACATCTGCTCGTCAACCGTTTGCTGACGATCGACCTCTGCCTTCATCAGGCTCAGGCCTGCGGTATGCCTTGCACCCAAGTCTTTGAAAGCATGCGAATTGAAATCGCAATAAGGACACTTTTTCTCGCACCAGGGCATATGGATATACAGCCCCAGAGGCGGCGGAAAAGCCAGCTTGATGCTTTGTCGGTCTCTGAGACTTTGCGCCGGCACAAGCGCCGAAACAAGCGTCGAATCACCTGCCATGGTCAGCCCGCCTATTTTGCAGGCGCAGAAAGTCTGCCGAGCCTGAGCAATTGTTCAACAAGCGCTGCGGTCGCCATCGCGCGATGACTGAGCCTGTTTTTCAGCGACGGCGACATCTCAGCCGCCGTTTCTTCCTGTCCGTCAGGAAGGAAATGCGGGTCATAACCAAAGCCCGCAGAGCCTCGCGCCTCGGGAAGCCAGAGGCCCTGCCAGCTCGCCTGCGCCAGCACGGGAACCGGGTCATCAGGCCACCTGAGGAAAGCCAATACGCAAAAAAAATAGGCCCTCGAGCTCTTTCCATGAAGCTGTTGTTTGACCAACTCGTTATTCATCGCATCGCCAGCGGATCCGCCGTGAATAAGCGACCAACGCGCAGAGTGCACCCCGGGTCTATCCTGCAGTTGCTCTATACAAATTCCAGAATCGTCAGACAGCGCTGGAAGCGAAGCCAGTCGGCTCGCTTCACGTGCCTTGACCAAGGCATTTTCGACAAAACTCGGATGGGGTTCGGGCACTTCCTTGATGCCCAAGTCTGCTTGCGCAATCAGGTCAACCTTGAAAGGTTCAAACAAGGATTTAAATTCACTGATTTTTCCAAGATTCGAACTTGCTATTACCCAGGCACCGGGCGGTGTCATCACAGCCATGGATAAAACCGCACTAGGCCGCCCAAGCGCTTTGCTGGGCCGCCAGCAATTGCTTGATGCCAACGCCGGCCAAGGCAAGCAGTGCATCAGCTTCTTCGCGGCTAAACGGTGTGCCTTCTGCCGTTCCCTGCAGCTCAATGAATCGGCCGCTCGAGGTCATGACGACGTTCATATCGGTATCGCAACTGGAATCTTCCTCATAATCCAAATCAAGCAAGACCTCTCCGTTTCGTATGCCAACACTGACTGCAGCCACCCAGGTTCTGAGAGCATTTTCTCCGGCTTTCGATTCGCGCTGCATCCACTTCAGCGCATCGGCCAAGGCAAGACAAGCTCCGGTAATGGACGCACAACGAGTCCCACCGTCTGCCTGCAAAACATCGCAGTCAATACTAATGGTGTGCTCAGCGATGGCGGTCAGGTCCACTGCCGCCCTCAAGCTTCGTCCAATCAAGCGCTGGATTTCCTGGGTCCGCCCGCTTTGTTTGCCTCGGACCGCTTCGCGCTCGCCCCGCGTATGGGTTGCGCGCGGCAGCATGCCGTATTCAGCGCTTACCCAACCCTGGCCCTGGCCCTTCAAAAAACCCGGCACTTTGGCCTCGACGGTCGCTGTGCACAAAACCCGGGTGTGGCCTAACTCAATCAGTACTGAGCCCTCGGCATAACGGGTCGCCTGGCGCGTGAGTTTGAGTGGCCGCAAGCTTGCGTTGTCCCGTCCGTTCGAACGCTCCATTTGTTTTGCGTTCAACATGACCGCACTCCTTTTCGCTGTCGAATCAACCCGGCGCATAATCTCATAAATAGGGTGCACCCAAGGCTTGGGTTGAGGGGTAAGTTCATGGGTAAGACAAAGGCCGACGCCATCCGTAGCATGACCGGATTTGGAAACGCTGAATGCATCATGCGGCAATGGCACATCGCCGTCGACATTCGCAGCGTAAACGGGCGTTTTTTCGATTTTTCATTGCGCAGCCCTGATGAATTACGGCCGCTTGAAACTTGGCTGCGTGAGCAGGTTTCCTCAAGCGTTCAACGCGGCAAGGTCGACATGCGCATCAGCCTAAGACGGCAAGCGGGTCTAGATGAGGCGCTCGAGATCAACATGGAGATGTTTGAACGGCTACTGAAACTGGTATCGCAGATTGAATCAAAAGCCGAGGCTTCATCGATAATGGGCCAAAGTAGTCTTGCGCCCTACACTGCGCTCGATCTGCTCCGCTTTCCTGGCGTAACCGTCGAATCAGGCGTGATCGATCAAGAGCTTTTGCAAGACTGCGTTAAAAGGCTGGTTCCTGAGGCGATCGCTAGCCTGGAGAAGGCTCGATCTGATGAAGGAGTACGGCTGGCAGACTTCTTGCGAGAGCGGCTCGCGCGCATTCGCGAGCACTGCCAGCAGCTTCACGGTCTGATTCCTTCCTGGTCTGCCGCACTCGAGTCGCGGCTTCGCGAGCGGCTTAGTACCCTCGGTTTTGGCGACGCGCCCGCTGCGACTGCTCAGGACAGTGCAACCCATGGCACCGACTTGCAACAGCGCCTTGCTCAAGAGCTTGGACTGCACCTGATCAAGTCTGACGTTGCCGAAGAACTATCAAGGCTTCAAGCGCACAGTGCTGCTGTGGAGCACATCATTGCCCAAGGCGGTCCTTGTGGAAAGCGGCTCGATTTCATGATGCAGGAGTTACAACGCGAAGCCAATACACTCGGTTCCAAATCGCAGATCGTGGATCAATCGATGGCAGCGGTGGACTTGAAGGTCCTGATTGAGCAAATGCGTGAACAAGTCCAAAATCTCGAGTAAGACGCAAGATTGTTGCTCCCCTTCGTAAGACGCGAACTTATCGATGCGTAGCCCGGATTTTCTTCATGATCTCTCGCCGCTTGGCGAGGACCTTGTATCTAGATGAGCATGCCTTGCAAGCCTCGCTCTTTGTGATTGTGGCGCCCTCGGGTGCCGGTAAAACCACGCTGGTTCATGCCTTGCTGCGCTCAAGGCCAGGCATCAAGCTGTCAATCTCAACAACCACCCGCTTGCCCCGAAACACGGAGCGCGACGGGCTCGATTACTTTTTTGTGGACGAAGCGAAGTTTCTCGCTCTCGCGAGTCAATCCGCCTTTTTGGAATGGGCTCAGGTGCACGGGCACTACTATGGAACGTCAAAGGCTTTTGTCGAGAACACCTTGGCTGTTGGCGAGGATTTGCTGCTCGAAATCGATTGCCAGGGCGCTGCGCAAATCAAGTCCCTTTTCCCTGAGGCGGTGATCATTTTTATTGCGCCACCTTCCATCCACGAACTCGAGCGCAGGCTCGAGGCTCGTGCACAAGATGATGCAGCAAGCATCGCAAAACGCATCAAAGCAGCACAGAGCGAACTGCAACGCGCACATGAAGCCGATTACCTTGTCATCAACGATGACTTTGACCAAGCGCTTCTTGATTTGCATCGAATCGTCGAAGCGGCAGGGCTAAGGTATCATCTACGACTATCACGCAACCCCTTGCTCGCCCAGCGGCTCGGATTGCGAAGTTACCCCTAATCATTTTTCGCTGGATCATCATGGCAAGAATCACGGTCGAAGATTGTCTAAAGAGCATTCCCAACCGCTTTGAACTCACGCTTGCTGCAACCTACCGGGCACGCATGCTGGCTCAGGGTCATGCCCCCAAGATCGACGCAAAGGATAAACCGACGGTCATTGCCCTGCGCGAGATCGCTGCAGGCAAGGTGGGTTCGGAGATGCTTCGCCGCGTTCCCACTTGACCGGGTCGCGCCGGTTCCAGCCTGGGGCCTTTATCAAAACCTCAGGCGGCACGCGCCCTACGCCTGCACGCAGTTTACGTTCGTGCCGCTTGACGCCTCCGGTTTGCGCGTCAGAATGCCGGTATGAAGCGATCACAACATCCCGTCCAGCCATCGGTACCGCAGGCTGCAGCACCGCTTGCTGAGGCCGCCGAGCGACCTTTTGCCGCGCTCTCCTCGCGGCACGCTCTCGCGGTGCGTAGCAAGGCAGTAGCAGGCGCTGGTGCCGAGACCGTGAGGATGACAAAAACTTCAACGCAACAAGGGTTTGCAGGTGATCGTAATGATTTCAAGCTTTCCGAAGAGGGGTTCTTTCTTTCCCCGGATCACCGCTCGGTCGCCTCAATAGGTTCGCTTACGGCCAAGGCCGAGAGCTACCTGTCCCGGCGCGACATCAAGCAAATTCGCGAGGCCTATCGGCTCGCTGATGAAGCGCATCTGGGGCAGTTTCGCCAAAGTGGCGAGCCCTACATTTCACATCCCATCGCAGTGGCCGAAATTTGTGCGGGATGGAAGCTCGATGTGGACTCACTGATGGCTGCTTTGCTCCATGACACCATCGAGGATAGCGGCGTACTGAAGGATGAACTCGGAGCACGCTTTGGTCTTCCGGTCGCTGAGCTCGTCGACGGGCTCTCGAAACTCGACCGGATGGAGTTTCAGACACGCGCGCATGCGCAGGCCGAGTCATTCCGAAAAATGCTCTTGGCGATGGCCAACGATGTACGCGTGATTCTTATCAAGCTGGCAGACCGCTTGCACAACATGAGAACACTTACTGCGGTGTCCACGCAAAAAGCGAGGCGCATCGCAGATGAAACCATCGAAATTTACGCACCGATCGCCAATCGGCTCGGCTTGCACAGCCTTTTTCTGGAACTGCTCGATCTAAGCTTCCGACACAGCCATCCGAATCGTTATCGAGTCCTTCGCAAAGCGGTACTTGCTGCCCGAGGCAATCGGCGGGAGGTGCTAAGCCGAATCGTTGACGCAACCCGACGTGCCCTGCCTCAGTGGGAAGTCGAGGCCGAAGTCACCGGGCGCGAAAAGTCGCTTTACGGCATTTATCGCAAGATGCGTGAAAAGCGACTCAGCTTTTCACAGGTGCTCGATGTTTATGGGTTTCGGATCATCGTTCCAAGCGTTGCCGATTGTTATAAAGCTCTTGGCGCTTTGCATGCAACCTTCAAGCCGGTTCAAGGTCGCTTTAAAGACTATATCGCAATTCCAAAGGTGAATGGATACCAGTCGCTGCACACAACGCTTATCGGACCCTTTGGCACACCGGTCGAATTTCAAATACGAACCCAGTCGATGCAACGTGTCGCGGACTCCGGCGTTGCATCGCACTGGCTCTACAAAGCCAAAGGCGAGAGCTTTTCGGATTTGCAAAGGGAAACGCATCAATGGCTAAAGTCGCTGCTTGATATCCAGAGCAACACCGGCGATTCGCTTGAATTTATCGAGCATGTGAAGGTCGATCTATTTCCTGATGCGGTTTATATCTTCACCCCGAAGGGAGACATCAGGGCGCTGCCAAAAGGCTCCACGGTGATTGATTTCGCCTACTCCGTGCATACCGATATTGGTAACCATGCGGTTGGCGCAACGATCAATGGCGATGTATCGCCTTTGAGTACCGTTTTAAAAAGTGGTGACCGGATTATCGTGAACACCGATCTCGCATCGAAACCGGATCCGGTCTGGTTGAGTTTTGTGCGCACCGGCAAGGCTCGCGCGGAAATACGCCACTACCTGCGCACGATGAACCATAGTGAATCGGTCGAGCTTGGCAAAAGGCTTCTTGAGAACGCGATGCAGGCAATGCATCTGAGCCTTGATGCCATGAGTGCGCTAGCGCTGGATCGTAGTGCACGAGACATTGGCGCAAGCAACGTCAGCGATCTGTATGCCAAGATCGGGCTCGGGATCCAACTTGCTCCGGCCGTGGCGCGAACGATTGCCTTGATGGCTGGTCAACGGGGTGTGACCTCAGCGCTCCTTGCAGCAGTGCACGCCGCGCCGATTCAGGTACACGGCAATGAAGGCTCTGCGGTCACCTTCTCGCCCTGTTGCCACCCCATCCCGGGTGACAGTATTTTCGGACATCTTCGCGGAGGCCACGGTCTCGTGATACACCGCAGCGACTGTGGGGTCGCCATCCGCTCCCGCGTCAAAGACAGTGAGCGATGGGTTGAGACCGAGTGGTCGGAGCCGATCAATGGGATTTTTCGAACCGACATCAAAGTCACTGTACGCGACGGCAAGGGCGTGCTTGGCAAGGTCGCCGCCGAGATTGCAGCCGAGGAAATCAATATTTCACAGGTCCAGACCGAATCAACCTCCGACAGCCTGGCAACCATGTCCTTTGCATTAAGTGTGAAACATCGCAGCCATCTTGCCGGGTTGATGCGACGCCTTCGAAAAATGGCAGAAGTCACCAAGCTTGTGCGCGTGTAGTCTGCCTACTGAATCGGTAGGCGCGGCGCAGAACTCATCTGCTCGCTTAACCCTGAAGCATCTGCATGGACCAGGCGTAGTCAACCGCAAGGATTTCAATCTCATCAAGGCCTTGAGGCGTCTTGAGCATCACCAAATCCCCTACCCTTGCCTTGATCAAGGCCCGAGCAATCGGTGAGACCCAGCTCACACGTCGAGGTGCAGAGTCGACTTCATCAATGCCGACAATCGTAATCGACTCGGGACCTTCGCCGTTGCGGAAAAACTCGACCTTGGCTCCGAAAAAAATCTGGTCATTACCAAGATGCATCGAGGGGTCAACAACCTCGGCACAGTCTAGCCTTTTGCTGAGGTATCGGATCCGGCGATCGATTTCGCGCAATCGCCGCTTGCCGTAAATATAGTCACCATTTTCAGATCGATCGCCATTTGATGCAGCCCAGGAGACCACACGGACCACTTCAGGCCTTTCAACACTCATAAGCTTCAACAAGCTTTCCCGCATAGCCCGGTGACCCTCAGCAGTCACATAATTTTTAGAACCAGGAGGTATGCCAGCGGACTGATCACTTTGCTCATCGTCAAGTGCATCCGCTTCATCACCGCTCTCTTTGACAAANNACAAAAGCCTTGCTCATCACCGCCACCAATATTTACTGTCCGCCAAGTTGCATGGATTCGATCAAGACCGATCCGCTTCGCTTGGTCCCGCGTTGCAACTCGTCGGCACCTACGGCAACAATGCCGGCAAACATCTCGCGCAAATTGCCAGCAATCGTGATCTCCTCAACCGGAAACTGAATCTGGCCACGTTCGACCCAATAGCCAGAGGCTCCGCGGGAGTAGTCACCCGTCACATAATTAATATCATTGCCAAGTACGTCGGTCAGCAGCAGGCCACGATGAAGCTTTCTGATCATGGCATCGAGACTGTGCGCAGTCCGTGTTTTCGAGCTCAATAAGCGCATCGCATGACTACCACCCGCGTTACCGGTGCTCACCATCCCAAGTTTTCGGGCGCTGTAGCTCGAGAGCAAATATCCCTCGATGATTCCGCGCTTGACAAGGAGGCGGCGTTGGGTACGGACTCCTTCATCATCGAAACAAGAGCTACCAAATTCGCAGAGTCTTGTCGGATCGTCCTCAATTGTTATATGTTGTGGGAAAACCTGGGTTCCAAGCGAATTCACCAGAAAGCTCGCCTGTCGATACAGTGCACCACCCGAAATCGCTTGGGCGAAATTACCCAGCAAACCGCAGGCGAGTGGCGCTTCAAATAGCACAGGTACACGTTGTGTCGGGATTGCCCGGGCGCCGAGCCTTGCCAGCGTACGCTTGGCCGCGTAAGCCCCAACCGACTCGGGCGAAGCGAGATCTTCAGCGTTGCGACGCGACACATACCAAGCGTCGCGCTGCATGCTTGAATCTGCCTTTGTCTTGTCTTTTGCAATCGGTGCCACCCCCAGGGAGTGTCGGGAGTGGGCATAGCCCCCAGAAAATCCGCGTGAATTCCGCGACAGGAAATGACCACTGGAGGTGCTCACTGAAGCGCCATCGCTGTTTTGAATCGCCGGATCGACTTCAAGCGCTGCCTCCTCACAGCGCTGCGCAAGTTTCTTTGCGCGATCCACACTCAGGCTCCACGGATGAAAGAGATCAAGATCCCTGATATCGCCCTCAATGGCCAGCATATGCTGATCGGGCAGACCTGCCGCCTCGTCTGCTCCGGTGTAGCGCGCGATATCAAAGGCGGCTCTCACGGTTTGTTCGATGGCAAGCTTCGCAAAATCACCGGTGCTCGCTTGCCCTTTGCGCTGTCCAACATATACCGTCACGCCCAGGCTCTTGTCGCGGGTTTGCTCCACGGTTTCCAGGCGCCGCATCCGCACATTGACGCTAAGCCCAGCACTTTCGGATAAATCGACCGCACAGTCAGTCGCGCCAAGCTGCCTGGCCATGCGAAGCGCGTCTTCGGCGAGATCATAAAATGTCGTTTGGTCGTACTGAAACATGGTTGGCCTCCGTGGGGGCCTTATGATACGGCCTCACGCAAACAGATTGTCATACAGACCGCCGCACAGAACGCCACAAACACTGCCCTTAAGCATTTAGCCCAGCCATGATGCAAGCTTCACGACCGCCAGAGGACAGGCCGAGCAAGTCGCAGCGAAAGCGTGACATGCAGCAGCTTCAGGATCTCGGCGAATTACTTGTCAAACTCCGCGACCCTGAATTCAGGCGAATCAGCCTACCCGAGGAACTTCGCGAGGCGATTGCAGCATGCCGATCGATCAGTGCCCACGAAGGAAAAAGACGGCAGTTGCAATACGTGGGGCGCTTGATGCGCGGACTCGATGAAGCAACCCTAAGAGAGGTTTGCAAACAGCTGGAAGCATTTATGCCTGCAGCGACCATGCGAAAGCTGTCGATTGAATCGAGAAATGGTCTCCATGATGTCAGCGCAGGATAAGCCCTCAACCGACCGTATTAGCGTGCGCATCGGCCTAGTGTCGATCAGCGATCGCGCATCGGCAGGACTTTATGAGGATCGTGGTTTGCCGGCGCTCAAGGGCTGGCTCGAGCGCGCAGTCGCCTCACCTTTTGAAACCATTGATCGATTGATTCCGGATGAGCGCAAGCTCATCGAGTCGACGCTGGTTGAGCTCTCCGATCATTACCGCTGTGATTTGATCCTCACAACCGGGGGGACCGGACCCTCGCGACGCGATGTGACACCTGAAGCAACGCTTGCAATCGGATCGCGCGAGATGCCCGGGTTCGGCGAGCAAATGAGGCAAATCAGCTTGCGATTCGTACCGACGGCGATCCTTTCACGGCAGCTTGCGGTTTTGCGTGAATGCGATGATGGGCATAGCTGTCTGATCGTGAATCTACCCGGACAGCCCAAGGCGATTGCAGAAACTCTTGAAGGCCTCAGAGATGCTGAAGGCCAAATTCTGGTTGCTGGAATCTTTGCAGCGATTCCTTATTGCCTGGATCTTATCGGCGCACCACGCTTAGAAACCCACCCGGCGCTATGCAAAGCATTTCGGCCAAAATCGTCAAACTAAATAAACCGCCAAGCCGAAAGAATTGATGCGCAGAGGCTTGGGGAATCGAACGGTTCGAAAGCTTGAACACACCTCGAAACGAAAGGCTTTTTTCCTCGTGCAAAGTCCTAAATGCACGAATCGATGGAATGGAATACTCCCTGGATCGAACTAAATTCTGGAAAGTAAGGCGCCCTAGCGTTGCGTCAATCGCCAACACGGGTAATTAAAACCACTCCGTTTAGTCCACGTAAATGTCTGATCGCGAAGGCGAGTTCTCGTTGATGCGAAAGCTCAAGTTTGAGACGAATACTGATTTGATCACGACTTGCGTGGCTTCGCATCGCGCTAAGCCTAAGCTTCAAGCGCGACAATACATCGGTCAAATCCCTGAGTAAGCCCGGACGGTCGTTGGCCCGAACCATCAGTTCGGCTACAAAAACCGCCTGCGCGATGCGCTCTGCACCGACCCGCCGCGTAGCCCTGGGAGTCTGTTCTGTGCTGGCATCGGCGCCCCAGCTCACAGGAACAGCGCGCTCTGGGTGGCGGTCAAGCAATCGGTTATAGGTGGAGCAACCGACACGATGGATCGAAACACCAACACCGCGGGTGACAAAACCTGCGATATCGTCAGGTGGAATCGGATGACAGCATTTGGCGAGGTGGCTCATCAAGGAGGAAACGCCGTTCACCAAAACTAATGATGCTTTTGGAGCGCTTGTCCAGCCTTTGCGTGCTTTGACAGGTTGATGCAGCGTCAGTAGACGATCGGAGTCGTCATCAAAGTGCAACGCGTCGGCCTTTGCCGACGGACGCGATTCATCGTGACGTACCGCCTGCTCGATAGCACGCGTGCTGAGATCCTCGCGGGCGATCGCCAAAAAGAGCGACTTCACCCCGTCCATGCCAAGCCGGCTCGCAATTTCTTCTTGCGCAAGCGCGCTGTGTCCTTCGCGCTGCATAATCTTCTCGAGCTTGGCACGACCGATCGATAGGTCTCTTTCTTCATCGAGCGCATGAAACCACTGGCGAACCTTGCTGCGCGCTCGAGGACTGCCCAAATAGCCAAGGCTTGGATTGAGCCAATCCCGAGAGGGCCCAAGCGGATCGCTCGCGCGCGCAGCGATCACCTCAACGGTTTGCCCTGAGCGAAGGCGCGTGTGGAGCGGAACCATTGCGCCGTCAATTTTTGCGCCACGACAACGATGACCCAGGTCGGTGTGTAGCAAATAGGCAAAGTCAATCGGTGTTGACTCGGGCGGCAATTCTAGAACTTTCCCTTGTGGCGTCAATACGAAAATCGCCCGGTTCGGGCCGGAACCGGTACCCTCTGACAGGCTCAGATCCTGCTTCCAAGCGAGCAATTGCCTGACATAATCGATACGGTCCTGATCCTGAGCCTTGCCCTTGGACGCAACAAGACCGATACTCGCCTCCTTATAGTGCCAATGCGATGCAAAGCCGAGCTCGGCCTCGCGATGCATCGCAAGCGTGCGAATTTGGAATTCAACCGGACGGGCATCGTCGTGAAGCACAACACTATGCAGCGACCGATAACCGTTTGGCTTGGGCCTGGCAATGTAGTCATCGAATTCCGAAAGCAAAGGCGAAAATCGCTTGTGAACCCAATCAAGCGCGGCATAGCATTGATCGATCGTTGATACAACGATTCTTAGGGCGCGAAGGTCCAGCAGCCGTTCTACTGGAAGTTGCTTGAGCCGCATTTTGTTATAAATACTATAGATGTTCTTTGGCCTTCCGCTGACTTCTGCCTCAAGGCCTGCCTGCCTTAGGCCATTGCGCACCTCATCGGCGAGCAGTCGAATAAAAGTCTCGCGATCTCTGCGCTTTTCATCGAGTGCTTTCGCGATGGTCTGATAGGAAACATCGTCAGAGAAGCGAAATGCAAGATCCTCCATCTCCCATTTAAGTTGCCCGAGCCCGAGGCGGTTTGCTAAAGGAGCGAGCACCCTTAAAGTGAAACGAGCCTGCTCGGCTGAGGGTTTGGACTTGCTCTGTGCGTGATAACGCAGCGTTTGAAGCCTTGAGGCAAGCCTCACCAACACCACTTGCGCATTGGCGCTCATCGCTAAAAACATGCGCCGTATCAACTCTTGTTCAGCAAGATCACGTTTTCCGCCACCGGCAGGCACGGTTTGCATCAGCAGCAGCGACCGCAAGGCTGCCACCGGACCTTGACGCTCATCGCCAGCAAGATTGAGGAGTTCGTCTTTCGGGATCAGTCCTACAGCGAGGGCCAACCAGATCAGACACTGCGTTTCATGGTTTGCAGCAAGCGTTGTAAGAATCTCGTTGGTTCCATCGCAATGCGCAACGACGCGCTCGCCAGAGGGCAAGCTGGCATCGTCAAGTCGCGAGCGCAAACGCTCAATAAGGCTCTCCGCATCAAGTACAGCACAGGAATCCGAAGCCGCAGCGGAGGACCTGTTGGGTGGAACCAAGCGCGGCGACTTTGCCAACTTACCGACCCATCAGACCGGGCGCGACAAAAACAAGCTTTGGGCAGGCTCGATCAGGGTCTGCCGATGGCCCAATATTCAAACCCGCGATCTCTGACAAGCTGCGGCTCATAAAGGTTTCGACCATCAAAGATGATTGCCTGCTTCATCCTCTGCTTAAGTTCTTGGAAGTTGGGCGATCGAAACTCTTTCCACTCCGTCAGAATGAACAAAGCATCGACCGATCGTGCAGCCTCAAGCGGGGTGCCTGCCAACGACAATTGCGGGTGATCGCCATAAATCCTACGACACTCGTCCATGGCAACAGGATCATAGGCAACGATCTCACAACCATGTTCCCACAATGACTCGATCACCACCCTTGATGCCGCCTCGCGCATGTCGTCGGTATTGGGCTTGAAGGCAAGACCCCAGACCCCAAAACGAAGCCCTTGCAAGTCGCCGAATCGACGAACCGCTTTGTCCACAAGCACAAGCTTTTGCGTTTGATTAACCGCCTCAACGGCTTGCAGCAGCGCCGGTTCAATGCCCTGCTCTTGGGTACTGCGGATTAGGGCCTTCACGTCCTTGGGAAAACAGGAACCGCCGTAGCCTGCACCGGCGTAAAGAAAGCTATAGCCAATCCGGCTATCTGAACCGATACCAATACGGACTTGCTCGATATCGACACCGACCTTTTCAGCCAAGCGAGAAAGTTCGTTCATGAAAGAAATACGGGTAGCAAGCATCGCGTTGGCTGCGTACTTGGTCAGTTCTGCAGCCCGCCTGCGCATCACGAAGGTGCGCTCATGATTACGTTGAAAAGGGGCATAGAGCTCTCGCAAAATACGTTCTGCGCGCTCATCCTCCACCCCGAGCACGATGCGGTCGGGCTTCATAAAATCTTCAACCGCGGCGCCCTCTTTGAGAAACTCCGGATTGGAAGCGACCGAAAAAGGAAGCTCAAGCCCGCGGCTGGCGAGCGTTTCGGTCATCACCGTCTGGACCTTATCGCCGGTGCCGACCGGCACCGTTGATTTGTCAACCACGCAGCGATAACCGTCCATGTGCTGCGCGATACTCCGCGCTGCTTCAAGCACGTAGGACAAATCAGCCGACCCGTCCTCATCGGGCGGTGTGCCAACAGCAATCATCTGTATCTCGCCAAAAAGCGCGCCGGCCTTCGGATCCGAGCTAAAGCGCAATCTGCCGGCGGCAACGTTACGATGAACCACTTTGTCGAGGCCGGGCTCATGGATCGGGATCTCACCGGACAGCAGCCGATCAATTTTTCGAAGATCAACATCGACGCAAAGGACCTCATTGCCCATATCAGCGAGGCAGGCTCCGGTGACAAGGCCCACGTAGCCTGTTCCGATCATGGTGATGTTCATAGCAAAGAAACCCTTCGAGGAAATGCGATCAAGAGCCGAATTGTATGCCGCACTGGACATCGATCGCCTGATGGCGATCGGCTTGAGTTTGCTTGCTAACGCTGGCTTCGGCGAGAAGTGCTTCGATGGTCTGCGGCGTGCCGGGTTTAGCCGAATCCGATGGATACAGACGTCCAGGATTTTTCGGGTCAATCGCTGCCTGAGCCCAAGCATCAGGCGGGTTGGGTTCCGCAGCTTCCGGACCCGAACCCAAGCCAGACGTTTCAGCAATCGGGCTC
>DDPV01000043.1:92450-96012 GCA_002342365.1 Burkholderiales bacterium UBA2459
TACCATCGAGCTTCTTCGACACAAAGTCGGATGCGCGTGTTGAGCGTATCGCAGTGGCTTGTAAACGGCATCACGAGCGACATGGAGCGCCCGATAAGAGGCAGTTTAAGGGGCATCCAGTAACCGAGTTCACCAACAAGATGGTCAGCCGCTTCTGACGCTTCATCGGCGCTTGTGCTCGATTCAAGCCTTGCAGCCCGGAATCTGCCTTCCAATTTCAATAAACTGCCGCGACCTGTTGCGCTCGCTTCTCCGTAAAAACCTGACCAAGCTCTCAAGCCGCGTTCAATCGCTTGATCAAACGCTGCATAGGCGATGGCTTGCTGCACAAACATTGTCTGTATGGCGTCGCCATTTTGATTCATCTCTTTGCCGACATTGCTAGTCGGCTTCGACAGCTCAGCGGCCGCGCTCCTCAAACCTTCTCGCAGCGCATGACCGAGGTGAAGATTAGCGATCCCGATAAAACTCAGTTGAATCGCAACAAAACAAATCAACAAGAAGAACGGAAGTGCGATCAGTGTCTCGCTGGTGCCCCAACCACCCTGGGACCGACTTGCGCCGAAGGCGTATCGCTCACGCACTCCGAAGGCTCCGGGGCATGATCGAATTGAACGCGGTGGCACCGCCGTGTCGCGCCGAATAACGTTACGGTTTCGGTCAATCCACTCCAAATCAATCGGTCGCCGCAAACTGAAGGTATGAATCATTTGACAATGCGGTATGAAGACCCATCCAAGGTGCTTTTCACCGAGTTTTCCAAGCGGACTTAATCCGAGAAGCCTCTGCCAGAATCGCGTTAACGCCACCTCGGTTTCTAATGCCCCTTCGTCAGTTTTGTTCAACCTCCGAACTCCTTGATCAATTGATAAAAAACCGGAAACAGAAGCACGATGAAGGTGGACGGAAAAATGAGCATCACAAGTGGAGCCAGGAGTCTCAGGGGCGCCTTAAGTGCGTCGTTTTCCGCTGCCAGGAACATCTCCAGCCGCATTTGCTCTGCGAACTGCTTGAGACGCTCGGCGATGGGTCCACCTTGGGTCACCGCAATGTCTAGTAACTGCGAAAGCGACGTAAAAGCTTTGATCGATAAGGCTTTGCCTAGATTCGACATCGCATCCGAAACAGCGAGTCCGCCTTCGAGCTCGCGTTTAAGCCTTCGGCGCACCGGTTCAAAGGCCGAGCTATGGCTTTGTTCCAGCGCAGAAAGTAAGGACGCTCCAGGCGCTTGACCTGCCTCGAGCCCGATCACCCATAAATCGAGCAAATTCGGCAACCGAATTTCGAGTCGATGACGCAACAGATCGACCTTCGTGTTCATCTGTAGAGCTGCTAATCGGGCAAGGCCGACAAACAGAGCAAGCCACACCACAAGCACCGAGCCTGCTTCAAGAGGCCAATCAGGGCTTGTCGTATTGATCCCGCCTGCACCCAAGGCCGACAGTGTCTGAACGCACCACAAGGCAAGAATCAGAACTGCCAAAACGTAAAAGTAAAGACCGAGCTTCAAGATCTGATGGTCCTGACCCTTTGATAGCGTTAGCCTCCACATGCTTTGTTGAGCACCCTCAGCTTCGACAATGAAGCGGCAGGCAAGGAGAAAGCGCGCCTCAAATTCGGCTCCATGAAGGCCGATCATTCGCTTTCCAGTGCGAATCAGGAATTCCGCGGGGTTAAAGCGAACAAAGCTCACAAAATGTTCAAGCTTTGATGACTGAAGATTGTCCGCAACCGATTGCTGAAATCGCTTGAGCCATGCGAGACCAATCGCATACAGACAGGCTGTCATAAGCACAATGAAGGCTCCAAGCAAGATGATGGATCCGGAAGACTGCATTTCGGAACTAGACCCACTTCGACTGCGATAAACGCCTGACCCAAAAGGCGCCCAACACATTCATGCCTAGCGCTAATGACAAGGCGCTTCGCCCCGGATTGGTGTTGAGCAAAAATTCAAAACTGCTCGGGTCGACTACTGATAACGCTATAAGAATCAGGAAGGGTAATGCAGACATAATCCAGGCTTGACCGCGTGCCTGCACCGTCAGCACGCGAAGTTTCATCCGTAGGTTGAGCCGATTGCGCATGTCGCGAGCGAGCCGTTCAATACTCGGCGCGAGTGTGCCGCCCGTTGAAAGGCCAACACGAAGACAACTCGCAAAGGCTGTGAATTCTTGGAGATCAAGTCGCCGCTCCTGCCGCTTGAGCGAATCTGACAGGCTGATACCAAGTTTCAGATCCGAACGAAGCTGAGCAAAGCAAGGCCGCAAGGCAGGATCCACACGCTCAGGAAGCTCAACGATCGCCTGGTGAAGCGGCTGTCCAGCGCCGATCAAGGCGGCAAGCTTCGTCATTGCATCGGGCAAGGCTTGCTCTATCGCAATGCGATGCTGTTGCGACTGTTTGTAGTGAAGAAGGATGGGAGCAGCAAGCCCAAGCAAGGCGACGACAATCGCCAAAATCGCTGATCGATCAAAAAGGATAGAGAACAGCACGCAAACCGAAAATAAATACAACAGTCGTCCAGGCCTTCGCGCAAAGAACTTCAGGGAACCCTCAGACTGCAGTCCACCCCGCGATTCCTTATCCAGACTGCCGAGCTGAAAATCCCACCAATCGATAAAAACGCGAAAGAGATCGATGACGAAAGGAATGATCTGCACAAGCAGAATGATGATGCAAAGCAGCATTAGACCCCAGGCAAAAACATGGCCGATCCCAATATCAAGAACCACTTAGGCTGCAACCTTTGCCAATTGTCCCAAGTCAGCAGCGAGCAAGCTCGAACCCATACGTCGGTCATCGCCTGCGGCGTTTGCATGGCTCGATTGCTGCTCGTGGACGAAGCGGTCGTTTTGAAAATGCTCAATCCAAGGACGCTTGACGACTCCGATCGTCGTTTCAATACAGCTTGGTGTACTCAGGCAACTGCGGTAATCCTGCGAAGCGATTCCCGAGTCCATGTCAAGTTGAAAAAGATCCTGCATCCGGTATCGACCACCCTCTAGACCTGTCAGTTCGCTTACACAGCAGACTTTTCGACTTCCATCCTCAAAGCGCCTTGTCTGGACAACGAGCTGAAAGGCCGAGGCGATTTGGCCTCGCACCGCGTCAACTGGCAAATCAAGCCCTGCAAGCAAGGTCAACACCTCCAATCGACCAAGCGCTTCACGCGGAGAGTTGGCGTGAATCGTCGACATTGAGCCGCCGTGACCGGTATTTAAGGCCTGGAGCAAGTCGAGAGCTTCGCCACCGCGGCACTCGCCAATCATGATGCGATCAGGACGCATCCTCAACGCATTTCTCAGCAAATCGCGAATGGTTATACAGCCTGAACCTTCATGGCCTGCAGCTCTTGCTTCAAGCGTCACGCAATGAGGGTGGTCAAACTGCAACTCTGCGGCATCTTCAATGGTGATCACACGTTGATCGTGGGGAATCTCGCTTGCCAGCATATTCAGCAATGTCGTTTTCCCGCTGCCCGTCCCACCCACAACGAGAAGATTCAATCGGTTTTGCACGGCCCAAGCCAAAAAGCTTGCGAGCGCTGGGCTTGCTCCTC
>DDPV01000043.1:96068-118684 GCA_002342365.1 Burkholderiales bacterium UBA2459
TGAAGCCGTGCATCCAAGGTTGGTGCAGCAAGGTCGAGTCGACGACCGACTTGGGAGGCAATGCGTTCAGCTACCTGTCTCAGTGATTGTTCCGATGAAAATTGTAGCGATATTCGACGAAGCTGCCCATGACGTTCGACAAAAATCGTGCTAGGACCGTTAACCATAATCTCACTGATTTCCGGGTCGTTCAAAAGGGCCTGAATCGGACCTAAACCAAGGCATTCATCGAGCGTGGCTCGAATGAGTCCAAGCTGCTCTGATGAACTAAGTGCTGACAAGTCCGCGTTCCGACAGCGCTCCGGCGAAAGTAAGGATTTGCAAATCCCAGCAAGGTCATCTTCGAGGCGATCATGGCTCATGCGATCAACACGTGTGCCTTGACGTTCAAGCTCTGCGAGCAGCGCCGCGCGTAACCAGCTCACGTGGCTGGCAAGTCGTTTATCGCGCTCCATTAACAATTCAGGGCTAACGCTGCCACAATCACCGATTTGAACTCGGTCCACTTGCCCCAGAGCTAGTTCTGGCCTCTTAGCACGAGTCACATCGGCACTCGGTAAACAAAGTTCCTCAGTGGTATCCGGCCCCTCGGTGAATCGGTCCATACAGACTAAGGACGCTTGGCATGTTGCAGCGCGCGTGGGTCCAATCAGTGGAGGCGCACTATTTGTCGATGTGCTGGTTTCATGGCTTGTGGGGCCGCTCTGCAAGTGCTTGTTAGGGTCGTTTGCCCGATCGATTGTTGACGCAACGCGAAGGATGTAGCTCCCAATTTCAATGCTGTCGTTCTTACTCAGCGGCCCAAAATCTCGCACCCGCTCGCCGTTAACGCGAACCCCACCGATACCCCCCAAGTCACGAATATAGCTTTGCGCGTCAATTTTGAAGATCAAGGCATGCTCCCGAGCAATACCCCATCCGCGAAGCCGAAGTGTGCAGTTCGCAGCACGTCCAATCATTAGGGTTTTTTCACCAAAAGATACGCGCTGCGTTTCCTCGCCCGCTTTCCCCCATTCAATCACCAAGTCATTCATCGGAGGCATCCTTGCGCTGCTTCACTGGCAGAAGGCGGGGCGCTACCAGCAACAGTAACTCGGTGTTCCGATCACGAAAATGCCTTGATCGGAACAACCCGCCAATACCCGGCAGCTCACTCACCCCAGGCAATCGCTCGAAATTCTTTGCAACATCATCCGAAATCAAACCAGCCACAACCAGTGTTTCCCCAGAGCGAATTTGTATCTCAGACTCGCTTCGGCGCTTCGATATGCCTGGTACATCCTTGACCTGCGTCTCAAAGTTGATGGATGAAATCTCTGCGCTAAGCTTCAAATTGAGCAGATCGCCGTTGACATGTGATGGCGTCAACTCGATTCGAATCCCGTATTCCTTGAACAAAACAGAACCCTGCCCAAGCGCGCTGCTTACAGGAATCGGAAGTTCGCCACCAGCAACAAAGCGCGCAGATGACCCCAGTTTTGCCGTCAGACTGGGCCTTGCAAGTACAACCGCATCGCCCTCGTTGTGCAGCAGCTGGAGTGTCGAGGTTAACTGGGCTGCTATCCCAAGCGTCCAACTAAACGGATTCGATCGATTCATCGCCAAACCGGCACTAGGCCCTTGAGCGAAGGGATTCCAACGAATGCCGAGTTGATCAAGCTTCTCCCGCTTGACTTCGACAAAGTAGAGATCTACTTGCGCGATTGATTCGGCCGAGCTGCCATGCGCCAGTACCGTCAACTCGCTGTAGCGCTTGCCCAACTCTCCAAGCCGATGACGCTCGGCTGAGCTCATCGAGACGCCGTCAACCACAACACGGTTGCCCTGTTGTTCAACGCGTAGCTTGGAATCTACCGCGAGTGCAGCCCTTGCCTCCTCGAGAACACGCTCTAGATGAGATGACAAAACGGTGACCTCAAGACTTTTAACGCTGCCCTTTTCCCAAACATGAACCCTTGAAAATCCGGCCGCCTCCGCAATCAACAACAATTCGTTTTGATCAACCGGAACCGCTTGAATTGCCCGCGCGTTGCCCACCGATACCCTGTACATGCCATGCGTGGGAATGAGGACCGAGTCACCCACAAGGAGTTGGTAGCGCTGCCTTGGCTCAACAGCTGGGTTTGCAGAGGCCTGAGCCATGCAAAAGGCAGCCATCAGTGCGCCAAAGAGTCTTCTGCCATATCGGATCATTCGAGCACCCCCGCCTCGGTGCCGGCAGGCTTGGCCAGTCGCCTAAGGGCATCAATGACTTCTTGATTGAGATCTCCTCCGCTCTGTGTCGATAGACGAGAGCGATCGGACGCAAGCACATTGGCGCGTTCTTGCGCTAGACCGTTTTGCGCTGTTGTGACGTTCGGATCCTTGTGCAAGCTTTGAATCGGCTCAAGCATGCGTTGACCACCTCGGATAACTTCGACCCGAACCGGGCTTTGCAACTGCACCGAGGCTACAGGTGCCGGTTGATCGCGGACTTTGGCGCGATCAGCCGCCGCTTTCAATGGATGACTTTGCGCTGGACCAGGGTATATGCTGTTTTTTTCTGGCGATGAATGCTTTGTCTGTGGTGAACCCAGGGAGCGATCGTTTGGGTTTCGTAAAACCATTTGCAATGCACCCTGCGCAGAAGCTCTCAATAACTTGAGTGCTTGCTCGGGCAGAACTTCGACTTCAATGTGAATCCATGGACCTCGGTCTTGCCGCCTTGATGAGTTTTGAGTCAAAGGTTCAGCGCTTCGCTTTATCGAAACGAGACGCACATCTTCGACAAGATAGCTGTGCAGATCTGGGGGATGCAGGCTGGACAGCTGGTTTTGCGAGGCTTGCCAATAGAAATCGACGAAATCACCGGGCAATGGGAGTTGCTTGAATCCGTAGCGATCATCTAAGACGAGCTGTATGCGGCGGAGACCTAAAGAGGGGTGCCGATGCTCTGGTTTAGCAAGATGTGTTGTCCAAAGCGCCTGACCAGGTGCCAACGTTTGCATCATCACGAGGCCATCGATATCTGAAAATCGATCTGGCGAAAGCATGGCCTCATCGTAGAAGTCTTTTTGCACCTTGCCGACAGCAAGATTATCCTTCGACAACACATCACCCGGATTCAAACTTTGCTTGGCCACGATCACTTCGATCTGTGACGGGGGCGGCGGGAGAGTGGGTTCGGCGTCTATTCGAAGGTGTGGGCTTAGCATCGCAGCGGATGCAAGCGCGCCTGCTAGCGCCAGAGCAAAAAGCGGCCACCGAAATCGCCCCGGCGCGTTCCAAAAGTCGAGGACAGTTCGAAGACAACCAGTTATAAGACTGAAAGCCTGAGTTCGAGATCGTCGTTGCCAATCCTGAAAACCATGACTGCTAGGTGAACGCTGAACGCTTTGCATGCTGGGACTCGCTTTCATGGCTCAGACCTCAAGATCCTGACGGGGGGTTTGCAAGGAAAGTCCTTCGAATTTCGCTGGCATAGATTCGACAGGTCGATGCACTGCAGTAAATCCACACAGTAGAGCTTGCACTTTTTGTGTTTTTGCCAAGAGTCAGGCTCAAGTCACCGTTCGCTTCGCTTTGGGGCGAGCCTTTGCTGTCTGACCGTAGTTCGGCGAATCCAGCCTGCTTTAATCGCGTTGCGAATGCCAGGCTTGGCCTAAGTGGCCAAGCTGCGGTTGGAAGCCAATCCCTTATGCACCGATCTCGATGTAGCCAGTTGATACCAATCAACGGGGCAGCGGCATTCAATGCGAGGCTCTCGAGCTCACTGCGACATTGGGACGCTTCGCGTCTAGCGAGAGCTTCTTGTTTTGTCATGTCCACGAGAAGCCAAGTTCCATCGACCTGCAGCGTTGGCTTCGCGTCGGCGATGGAAATCGCAAAGCAAGATAGGATCATGGCGAGGCGAAGTTTTCGACTGGACATAGCAGGCATGGAATGATCTGGTGCGTTGAGCACACATGCCTCAGCGTCAAGGATTTTTCTGGCACTCGGGGCAACCAGCCCTCTGTGCATCATCTTGCGATATCGTTCTCGGAAGGGGCCTCACTTCACGAGCGGACCAATTGGTCTTGATGGATTCAAGGCCAAAAAACTGAAGGAAGTCGCGCAGGCTTTGATTGATACTCAGCAAGCCGTCGATAACCGATTGCCCGGGTAGCGAAACCCCGCGCGCTGCGCGCTGAATCGTTTCAGCCTCACCGTTCTCATCTGCATCGAGATTCCATGTTCCCGCGAGTGAGGCCAAACGCCTTGGGGCGAGCACGAGTTTTCCTGGAAGTCCAAGCTCGATTTCGCGCGCATTTGTTTCAAGGGTAGAAGTAACCTCGGCGACCCTGATTCCATCGCGCACCTGATAGCTAAAGTCCTTCGCGATGGATTCTGGAGGATGAGTGGGTGACGTTAGCGAGGCATAACGCTGCAGAAGCGATGCCCCCGCGTCAAACTCGCTAGCAGCAAGGCGCCGGCTAAGTTCCTGGCCCAGCAAAGAGTCTACAGAGCCATGAGTTTCTGGTAACGCGTTGCAATGGATTTCACGATACGCACAATGAAAAGTGAGCCACCGTGCTTCTGCGATTTGATTCTCATCTGCGGCAGCGATACGTGCGAAGACTCGTACAGCTGTAACAAGTAGTAGAACGACACCGATGAACACGATCATCTCGACAAATGCCTGACCGCTTTCTCGGTATGGCTTGATTAAACGTGATTGAGCCAAACTGAGCTTCAGGTTGTCTGGCTTCATGGCAATCGATCATCCCGTTTCACCCGATCGAACTCCTCTTCACTGAGTACGCTCAGTCGCGCCTGCCAATTCGGAAAGAGCCAGTAGCCGATTGATTCAGCATCCTCAAGAGATCCGTCAGGATGAAATACCCATGCAGCGGCAAAACTTTGATTGGGTTGATTCAAAGCGCCTTGTTTGACGGTGACAAGCACGCGCAGCGGGTGGCGTAGTCCCGGTATGGATCGTGGGTCAATGCGCGTCAAGCGCCCCGCGCCTTGATAAGTATGAAGCCGCTGTGAATCACTTTTCGCCGCAGCTTGGGCATGAGGGTTTTGCCATCCCGGATCGGTCGATAGAGTTTCGGCATGCGGGCCGGGCGAATCCGATTGGCTTTGCGAATCGTTTCTGAGAACGTTCTCAGACCAAGCGATCGGGCTGAGTTCAATTCGTTCACCGCAAACGGGAAGCAGGGAACCACGACGCCAACCGTGAAGTGACAAGGTTTGAGAGGATAGCCAACCGGCTTCAGTTTGTTCAAGGCTTGACTCCCTGACCAGGCGCGCAGTCAGTTGCTTGAGGCTCTTGGGGATGCAGTTGAGTGTGGGAATAGGAGCAATCTGGTCCTCAATCCGACGATCGATCATCAGCTCAGGGCCTGGATTGGTCGCCTCGGTCGACCCACCTTGAAGCGATCGCCACACCAGTTGCCTTCTTTGCGCCTTGGACTGCTCGGTTTCAACAGCGGTCCATGCCTGCGAAAAACGGTCACCTGCAACCGTGTGCGCGAAAGCGCTTCGATCGGCACTTTGAACGACCTCATTGGCGATCGCAGACAGACCGAAGCCATCAGCTGATCGCAAAAAAGCATATTGAGCAGCGGCAAGCTGATCATTCAAACCCAAGCCCGGCGCAGTCCTGGCAAACAGTTCGAGCTCGCTCAGTTGGCGAAGCATCTGCTGATCGACACTCGCAAGCTGTGCAATAGCAATAGCTGCGGGTTGCGCAGCGGGGAAGACTTCACTTAGCGCTTGTCCACGCTCAGCCAGCATTTTTGCGTAAGCCGACCACGCATTCGCCTCAGTCAGATGCGCTGCGTAGACTTCTTGCGCGATCAAAGCACGATTGGCCAGCGCATTGAAGTTGAGCGCACGGGCACGCCAGGTTGCAGCACTGAACGCTGCAGCATCAGCAAGATTCTGCCGATGATGTATACGGTTCATGTCCAGCGCATGTCGGCCGAAGAAGAAAACAAGACTTGCCAGCAGGCCCGTCAGCAGCAAACCTAATGGAAGAATTTGCCCCCGCTGCGAGTCGGGCAGGCTTCTGAATTGCGAAAGAGGGCTGCCCATGCTTTTCTTGATCTGCAAATGAACGGTTCTGGCTAGCGATTGCCCGAACCGTAGTCCTCAAGTCCTCTGCGTTGAGATGCAGTACTTTGGGCCTGCGTGGCGGCACTTTTTGCCTGATTAACCGCTTCGCTTGCACTTTGGCCAGAAAGCTCAAGCGCAATTCCAGCCGTTTGATTTCTCAGCGTCTGACCAAAAAAACCATAGACACCGATGGCTGCAACCGCAATCAACGCAACAACGATTAGGTATTCAGTCATCCCTTGCCCTTGCTGACGTCGGACTTGGCGCTGAATCGGATAACGAAATGTCATAGCTTTCTCCAAAGCGTTGTGGGTGGAAGAATGGACGGTAGAGGCTGCGATCCAAGGCCTTACCGGTCCGAATTGCTTCAGATCAAGACCGTGCCCTGTAGGAAAATCCCGATCCAGGTGTGGGTCGATAAAGCTGCACTTCATCCCCGCTTAGAACCAGTTGCCCAACATGCTAGAGTCAAGCGATGCCCTATTTCGAGCGTCGAAGCCTTGATTAGCAATCAGTCTTGAAATGAACCGTTCAATCAAACAAGACAGCGCAGCTGCCACAGAAGACACGGCGCCCATTGACGCGGACACACGATCTGCGCCGCCTGCTGCACTTTCAGGTATGCGGGTGCTGGACCTCTCCCGGGTGTTGGCGGGACCCTTATGTGCGCAAGTGCTTGGCGATCTGGGCGCTGACGTGATTAAAGTGGAATCCCCTGCCGGAGACGAGACCCGCAGACTTGGAAAGCCGGGGGAAGAAGGGTCTGCACCCTATTTCATGGGCCTAAACCGAAACAAAAAAGGCATCGTTCTTAATTTTGATAATGAAGCCGATCGGATGCGACTGCATGCACTGATTGAGCAATCCGATGTGCTCATCGAAAACTTTCTGCAAGGCAGCATGGCGCGCTGGGGATTTGACTATGAAACCGTTTTGGCGCCGAGACAGCCCGCTCTGATTTACGCCAATATTTCAGGCTTTGGATGGGCAGGCCCGCTTAGCGGTCTTCCCGGCTATGACGCGGTCGCTCAAGCACTCACCGGTATCATGGCAATTAATGGACACGACGAAACCGGTCCTACCCGAGTGGGTGTTCCATTGTGTGACATCACCACCGGCTTGTATGCAGCGATCGGAATTTTGGCTGCGTGGACCTTTCGAAAACAGACCGGCCTCGGCCAGCGTGTTGATGCCAATCTCTACGCAAGCGGCCTTGCATTGATGCACCCGCATGCAGCCAATTGGTGGATGCAAGCCATCAACCCTGGTTTATCGGGTAATGCCCATCCCAACATTGCGCCTTACGAGAGCTTCATGATCCGCGGCGAGCGGATCTTTATTGGGGTGGTGAACAATGGCCAGTTTGCAAAGCTCTGCCGGTTTCTGGCACTTCACGCACTCATCGATGACCCCCGATTTCTCGATCCTTCGCAACGTGTTGCTCATCGTGGCCTTTTACACCAGATCATTAGCGATGCTCTGAGCGCCCGTTGGCATCCGATGCTTTGGCGTGAACTGATGCTTGCTGGCGTACCCGCAGGCATGGTCCACTCAATTCCCCAAGCCTTCACAGCCGAGCAAACTCAGGCCCTTGGCCTGGTTCCCCGGGAAGGCTTTTTTGGTACACCCTTTCCTGTTATGCTTTCCAGAACACCGGGGCGTGAGCAGCTTCCTGCCCCCAAGCTTGATGCGTCCAAGAAGGAATTCGAACCATGACCATTGCCGCTCCGCTGCCACTTCGTGAATTGCTCAAGCCGATCAAGGATGCTTGCCGTCTCGCAATTGGCAAGGAGGAAACGGGCGCCGCGCTTGCCGCCACGCTTGCGCTCATCGCACAAGGTGTGAAGGATTTGCATCTGATTTGCCTGCCGATATCTGGCTTGCAGGCTGACTTGCTGATTGGTGCAGGCTGCGTATCCACCCTTGAAACATCAGCGATAAGTCTGGGCGAGGCAGGCGCCGCTCCCCGTTTTTCCGCAGCGGTCCGCGAGGGTTCAATCCAGCTTATTGATGGCACATGTCCGGCGATTTATGCGGGCTTTCAGGCAAGCCAGAAAGGCATTCCCTTCATGCCTTTGAGGGGCATACTCGATAGCGATCTGCTCAAACATCGTGACAGTTGGAAGCTGATCGACAATCCCTTCATGCCAGGCGATCGCATGGTGGCGGTTGCGCCAATTTGTCCGGACATCGCGCTCTTTCACGCGCAAGCTGTTGACCGCGACGGGAATGTTTTTGTCGGACGCGATCGCGATGGTGTGTTGCTCGCGCATGCGTCAAAGCAGAGCCTGATTACAGTGGAAGCGCAGATCGATCTTGATTTTATACAAGACCCGCTTCGCGCCGGAGCAACCCTGCCTGCAGTTTATGTGGATGGCATAAGCCTTGTTGCAGGCGGCGCGCGGCCTTTGTCATTCGGCGAACAATACCGTGCCGACATCGCTTTTTTGCGACGCTACGCGAAAATGGCGAGCTCTGAGGCCGGCTTTCGCGAGTGCCTCGACGAACTGATGAGCCTGCACGGCCTGGCGTTGGACCGAGACCTCGCAATTCAGGCATGAGCACCGTTGCGGAGCGTGAATCCACGCAAGAGATACTGCCACTTGAGCGATGGATCGATGTGATTGCCCAACTTCTGCACGGGGTGCGACATGTTGCGGTCGGGGCCTCATCGCCTATACCCGGAAGCGGCGCGCTGCTTGCACGCGCACTCAGTGAAGTCGACTCTGCTAGCAGCCCCACCCGGGTGTCGATTCTCGGTTCTCGAACACACAACGCATTCACCAACGGTGGGGTCGAGCTCTTTGATATGGCGGCAACCGGGCGGATTGATGCGTTTTTCCTTGGCGGTGGTCAAATCGATGGAGAAGCGAATATCAATTTGGTAGGCACAGGAACTTACCCGCGAACCGAGGTCCGCTGGCCCGGATCTTTTGGGTCGGCCTACCTTTATCACTTGATTCCCCGCGTGATTCTCTTTCGTGAAGAACATAGCCGGCGAGTCTTTGTGCCACGGGTTGATTTCGTTTCAGCAAGCAGCATCAAGCGCGATGCTGACTACCGTCCGGGCGGGCCCTTTGCGTTGCTTACTGGACTTTGCTTGTTTCGCTTCAACCCTGTAAAGCGACGCTTCCTGCTGCAAAGCATCCACCCTGGCCACAGCCTTGAAGAGGTCAACGATCAAACAGGTTTTGATTTCGACCTTGCGCAGGATATGGGGCAAACGCCCGACCCGGACACCAAGCGACTTGCTCTGATAAGAGGACGGGTTCGTCATGAAATTGCCGAGACCTATCCGCACTTTGCCTCTCTCCTCAAGGCCTGATGCTATGCACAAGGATTTGGGTATCGCACTCATCGGTACCGGTGGCACGATTGCCGGCCGCGCAAGCGACGCCACCACCGCTTCGCACTACAGGCCCGCAAGTCTGGGGGTGGATGCGATTCTTGCCTCGATACCGGAGCTTGCTACGCGCTATCGGATTGAGGTGCAGCAAGCCTTTCAGCTTGGCAGTTACGACCTCACGCCTGAGCATTGGCTCAGTTTGCTCAGAACGGTTGAGCAGGCACTCGCTGACCCTGGCATCGGCGCAGCGCTGATTACCCATGGCACCGACACCCTCGAGGAGACGGCAGCGTTTTTGCACCTGAGCGTTCAATCGCCAAAGCCGGTTATCGTGGTGGGAGCAATGCGACCGGCAAGCGCTTACTCGGCAGACGGCCCGGCCAATGTGATCGATGGCTGCACCGTAGCGCTTCATCCGGGCGCTGTTGGGCGCGGTACCATGGTTGTGATGAACGGTCGTATTCACAGCGCACTCCTAGTGACCAAACGGCATGTCAGCAGCACTGAAGCCTTCGACAGCGGATTTGAAGGTGCACTGGGCGAGGTAGCCGATCAGAGCCTGCGTTGGTTCAGGCCTGCCCATCGTGTTCGACCCTTGAAGGTACCCGATCCCTGCGAGCTGCCGCGCGTCGATCTAGTTCCGGCTTATGCAGGCTCGGATGAGGTTGCGATTGAAGCCTTCGTTCGCGCGGGAGCAAAAGCGATCGTTCATGCAGGGCTTGGCAATGGCAATGCGCCAACGGGCTCGCGCGCTGCGCTTCAATCCCTTGCAAGGCGTGGCGTATGGCTTGGCCGATGCAGTCGATGGATTCCTGGTGGCATCACCCGAAACAGCAGCATGTTTGACGATGATCAACTTGGAAACTTGACTGCGAGGGGCTTGGCAGCGCATAAACTGCGTATTGCCATGATGCTTGCGATCGCCTGCGGACTGGATCGTGCGGGATGTCAGCAGTGGCTTGACGAATTCTGGGAGCCCTAGCATGCAGATTGTTTTCTCAACACGACTCAGGCGCGGGATGTGGGTGATTGTCCTGTTGCCAACTCTGGGATTTGCTCAAGGCTTTCGCGAGGCCCCGCGTGCGCCTGCCGCAGGCGCCGTCCAGGCGATTCAGGCACCCAACAGTGGTCCTCGCGCCATGGACGCGCAGTCGGCGGGGGCAGCAAGCAATACCGCCGCAAGCGCCCAATTGCCAGCCGGACCCGTGAAGGCACCCTCTGCCGATTTGTCCGTCGAAGACATGATCAAGGCGCTGTCTGGCGGGCTGAGTCAGGCAGGCGCTGGCCCGGGAGCTGCCAACGCACCGGGCGCTGCCAAGGGTGCTGATGGAAGCATCGGTAATCCGGCTGCAGCCAATGCAGCGCTTCAGAGTCCGGGCAAGGGATCGCCGCTGCCCCAGCAAAGTACTGCCCTGAATGGGGGTGCAATGGTCGACCTGACGATCCAATTCGCTTTTGACTCGGCCACGATCCTTGATGAAAGCAAGGCCTTGCTCGACCGTCTTGCCAAGGCACTGAATGCACCGCAACTGCAAAGCCTGCGTTTTGTAGTCGAGGGTCATACAGATGGCGTGGGTAACAAACAATATAACGATCAACTTTCCGCGCGCCGCGCTCAATCGGTTGTCGATTACCTCGTCACTGGCGGTGTGGCATCAACAAGGCTTCGGAGCACTGGAAAGGGCTTTTCAGAATTACTGTATCCGCAAGACCCAAAGGCTGCGGGTAATCGTCGCGTCCGAATCAAGGTAGGCATTTGAAGCTGGCGGCTCGCTTCGGAAGTCATGATCGAAGGCTTAGCGGCGATAGCCCATCGGGATCGTCATCGATAAGCGGGGGCTGTGAAAGGGGTCGCCAGTTCCGTAGGGGTTGGTCAGCACCTGAGGAGCGCCCACCCCTGTCATCGGTCCGATGTCCCATCGAAAGGGGTTTGCAGCCGCATCAAACCAGTCGCGACGCATCTGTAGCCCGGTCATTACCGGCGGCCGCCACACCTGATCGAAGTTCAGGGCAGTTTGCTGCTGAAAAGGATAACGATAGCCATCCATACGCCTTGGGCAGTATGGGTCATTTGGACAAATTTGGGCAAGCGCAGAACCTAGAGCAAGGGTTGTCAAGATCCCTATAAACGTCCCTCTAAACATGTGGCTCAAACGAGGTCTTGGCTTCATCGCTGGCCTCCGATCAATCGATGGATCCATCGCGCCGTTTGTGCATCTGCATGATCGCGATTTTGTAGCATATGCGCTTCTATATCGATGGCCAGGACTTTACCCAGCTCGACTCCCCATTGATCATAGGGGTTGACACCCCACAAAAATCCAGCGACTGCAACCCGATGCTCGTAAAGCGCAATCAGTGCGCCCAGCGATTTCGCATCAAGCCGACTCATCGACAAAATCGTACTCGGTCGTCCACCTGGAAAAACGCGATGCGGCGCAATCTTGTCTTGCGACCAGGCCGGATTGGCAGTTTTAACGGTTTCAGCCAAAGCCTCATGAAAGCTTTTGCCCTTGATCAGCGCAAGTGATTGGGCAAGCGCGTTGGCAAGCAGGCGGCGATGCGCATCGGCGTGTTCGTGTTCAGCTCTCTCAACCAGCACAAACTCAACCGGAGTCGGGTCGCTTCCTTGATGCAGCCATTGAAAAAAGGAATGTTGGGCGTTGGTACCCGCCTCCCCCCAAACCAGGGGCGCACTGGAATACGCCAAAACCTCACCGGCCTGATCAACAAACTTGCCGTTGCTCTCCATTTCCAACTGCTGCAGGTAAGACGGAAGACGCGAAAGTCGGCTGTCGTAGGGAACCACACAACGCGAACGAAAGCCCATTGCATTACGATTCCAAACATCGAGCAATCCGAGTTGCCAAGGCAGGTTGTGCTGCGGTTCAGCCTCTAGCCAATGCTGATCCATCGCCCATGCACCGGACAAAAAGTCTTGAATCATCTCAGAGCCCAGGAAAGCGGCTGCACTGAGGCTAATCGGCGACCAAAGCGAATAGCGACCACCTACCCAATCGGGAAAAGCGAAACTTCTTGATACGCCAAACGCTGCTGCGGCCTGCAGGTTTGATGTCACGGCCACAGATCGCTTGCCAAATAAACCGGCTTGCCTCGCTTCCATCCACGATTTGAGGCGCTCGGCATTGAGCAAGGTTTCCGGCGTGGTAAACGATTTGGAACATAAAACAATCTGCGCCTGAAGCGGATCAATCTCGGCAATCATCGCTTCAAGCTCGTGCAAGTCACCGTTGCCGGCGAAGTGAAGCTTCAGAGGGCTATGCGTTTTGAGCGGTGCAAGCGCCTGCACAAGCAGTCGCGGTCCGAGGTCAGACCCGCCGATTCCGATATGGATGAGGTGGTTGATGTCTGGATTGCTGCGTATTTCATCGGCAAAGGCAAGAAATGACGATCGGGTCCTTGCAATCTCGTCTAATCCCTCGGCGTGCAAGCATGCGTCGGGCGCCCTCATTAAGCTGTGTCGAGCCGCCCTTCCCTCGCTCAGATTAACCACCTCGCCCTGAAACTGCTGATCGCGAAAATTGGCCAAGCCTTGCAACAGCGACCAGGCAGCGAGGTCTTCCCGAAGCGGCGCATCCCAGGCCTGGCGTGAAGCATCGACCGTGATGCCCGCTGCTTCAAGGAAAAAAACCTGCGGCTTACTTGCCCCAAGAGCGGCTTCAACCCAGCTTGAAGGCTCTGAAAGTCGCATTGCATGCTTTTGCAAGCGAAGCTGTAGTGAGGACGCGANNGAGCTCGGTCTTGAGCCTGCCTGAGGTCCAGGGCGCAAGGGTCATGCGATCTTCCGCTGATTTTCGATTCATGACAGTTGGTTTGGACAGAACCCGAAGCAGACCGATAAACTGCAAGGCAAATGTACACCATGCCACTCCCCTGTTGAAGGAAATCGATGAACGCACCCGATAAGCTATCGCTGAGCACCCTCGAATCAATCGAACAGCAACACGAAGAGATGACCGCCTGGCGCCAGGATATTCATGCAAACCCGGAGCTTGGCTTTGAAGAGACCCGGACCTCCGATCTCGTGGCAAGACGGCTTGAGTCCTGGGGCATTGAAGTGCATCGAGGCATCGGGAAGACGGGCTTGGTCGGTGTCTTGAAGGTGGGGAGCTCAGACCGACGAATCGGGCTTCGTGCAGACATGGATGCGCTACCGGTTCTTGAATTGAATCAATTCGCCCATCGATCCAAAAGGCGTGGGCTCATGCATGCCTGCGGGCACGACGGCCACACCACCATGCTGCTTGGTGCGGCAAAGTATCTTGCTGCAAGCAAGCGCTTTGACGGAACGGTGCACTTCATCTTTCAGCCGGCTGAAGAGGGCTTGGGTGGCGCGCTGGCGATGATCGCAGACGGATTGTTCGACCGTTTCCCTTGTGACAGCATTTTTGGCATGCACAATCGGCCAAAACTTCCGATTGGGCACTTCAACGTGAAGGCAGGCCCTATGATGGCAAGTGCAGCGTCCTGGGATATCCGAATTCAAGGCTACGGCTCGCATGGCGCAAGGCCGGAATCGAGCGTGGATCCGATCCTGATCGGATCGCAAATGGTGGCAAACCTGCAGGCAATTGTGGCAAGAAACGTCCGGCCGGTTGAAACAGCCGTTGTCTCGGTGTGCCAGTTTCATGCGGGCGATGCGTATAACGTGATACCGCAAACCGCCCATCTCGCAGGAACGGCAAGAGCGTTTTCGGCAGAAGTCATGAAGCTGATTGAAGCCAACATGAAGCGAATTGCCAGCGGGGTGGCATCAGCGCATGGTGCAACGGTTGATGTTGACTTCCGAAATGTTTTTTCGCCGGTTATCAACGACCAGGATGAGGCAGACTTTGCTGCATCGATCTGCGAAGAACTGGTGGGCAAAGAGCGGGTACACAGAAATCCGCCCCTGGCCATGGGCTCGGAGGACTTTGCTTTTATGCTCCAGAAAGTCCCCGGATGCTACATCAACATCGGTAATGGCGATGGCGAAGGCGCATGCGAGGTTCACAACCCCTCCTATGACTTCAACGATGCCGCGCTACCCTTGGGCGCTGCGTTTTTTGTGAGGGCGGTCGAGCGCAAGCTCCACATCGATTGAATAGGCACTTCAATGCGACTTCCCGGTCAGGTGTATCGAAAGCTAGGCTTCACGCACGAAGAGTTCGAAAAGGCTATGGTCCTGGTTCAGCAACTCGGTTCGAATCAGGCCGCGGACCAGGCGATGTCGCTTGAACCGGGTACGGTTGCAAAATGGGCCAAGGAGTGGATCAAGGCACAGCGCGAGACGGTGCAGACGCAGATGCCGGATGCCGAAGCACTATCGCCCTTTGAGCTCGAATCCGGCAGCGAACCTAGCCGCCCAAGCCGTAATGCTTACCGATACAGCAAACGCTCAGGAGCCAGATCAGGCTCCGCAGCAGCTAGCGTTTCACGAGCCGATGAAAGTGAGCTTGACGATGCAGAAGCCGCACTACAGGCATTTCGGCGAGGCGCAGAACTCAGAGGCAGTCGTGTCGTTCCGCCCACCGTCACGATGCGTCATGAACCAAGCCAGGCGGATAAGGAAGCCCCTCAGCAGCGACAAATGGCGCTTGCCAGGTTGGAAGAAGTCGCAGAAGGTCTGAGAAAACTCTCCGAAGTGTCCGAGCGCGCTGCACTGACCCAGTCCAAGGCCAGTGCAGACGAAGAAATCAAGGCGATGCTCAAGCTTGCAACCACCATGATGGAGTTCATGCGCAAGCAGCAAGACAGCAGCCAAGAGCAGATTCAAACTGTTCAAGGGCGCTTAGAGCGCATCGAAGCGTTTCAGCAACAGATCGCATCGCGCAGCGATCCCAGCGCTGCCTTGATGACCCAGCTCGAAGCCCTTTCAAAGACCCTGGATACCTTAAGTACCGAAGAGCAGATCATTCAGGTCCAGGACGATGTTGCCGACGTACGCGACCTGATCGATGAGACCTTAAGGCTTGCTCCGCGCCTGCAAGACATCGCGCGCGAGCTCTTTCGCAAGGAGCTTCATGACCACTCAAGGCTGCTCGGTGAACAGTTAAGCGCGCTGATGCGCCAGCACGCCGATGCCATGATTGAGTCCGATGCACGTATGCCTGGTGCGATCATCGAGCTACTTGATAACGCCTGGGGACCCAGCTTTGAGGCGCTGCGTCAAAGCCTTGAGCAAAGCACAAAGCTGCAAACAGCGTCGCTTTCCGGCTTGCGTCATGAAATTGAGAAGAAGGATCAGGAACTCAGACAATCCATCGAGCGCAAAGATCAGTCTTTGCGCGCATGGCTCGAACAACAAGGTCAAAGAACAAACCGCCTTGACGAGCAGATGCACCGCGAGCAGCAAGAACAGCTGGTTGCAGTTGTTGGTGGCATCAACAAGCTCAGTGGTCAGATCGATGGCGTTCGTCACCTGGTTGATGAATTCGGAACCTTGTCGGCGCAAGCTGAGCAGATCCACAGCTTGCACCAGGAGATCGCGCGCTTACAGCGTGTGGTTGAGCAATTACAGGCAAAGTCCGCTTTGCGGATCACTCTTTGATGGCCCAGCGCCAACTGGCCATCAACGCATTCGACATGTGTTGTCCCGGCCATATCCAGCAAGGATTGTGGCGACATCCCAGAGATCGCTCCAGTTGCTTTCAGCAGCTTCACTACTGGACGGATTACGCGAAGCGACTTGAGAGCGGACTGTTTGATGGGCTTTTTCTGGCTGATGTTCTCGGTGTTTATGATGTGTATCGTGCAAGTGCTGACCCTGCAATCGAAGCCGCGGTGCAGTTTCCGGTCAACGATCCGTTGATGATTGTTCCGGCTATGGCTGCGGTGACCCAGCATCTCAGTTTCGGCGTTACCGTCAACCTGAGCTATGAATCGCCTTATCTTTTTGCACGACGCATGTCCACCTTGGATCACCTCACCGAAGGTCGAATCGGCTGGAATATCGTCACCGGATACCTTGATAGTGCAGCCAAAGCGCATGGACTGCAGCAGCAAATGCAACATGACGACCGTTATGATTTAGCTGATGAATTTTTGTCGGTTGTTTATGCTCTTTGGGAGCACTCCTGGAGCGATCAGGCGCTATGCGCGAAGGATTTGGATTTTCGTTTCGCCGATGCAGCGCAGATCAAAGCGGTTCGGCATGAGGGAAAACAGTACGCACTTGATGCCAGGCACTTATGTGCGCCGTCGCGCCAACGAACTCCATTGCTTTATCAGGCTGGCGCTTCGCCTCGCGGACAGGCATTCGCAGGCAAACATGCCGAGTGCGTCTTCCTCAATGGTCAGTCCTTTGATGCCATCGCGGCGTCTGTCCAAGGTCTGAGGGCCCAAGCGGTGGCGCACGGCCGAGCTGCGGACGACATGAAAATTTTTGTTGGTGCTACGGTGATTGCCGCTGAAAGCGATGAACTTGCACAAGCACGATTCGAAGAATATAAAGCTTACGCGGATAGTGAGGCGGCGCTTGTGCACGCATCAGCCTCGCTGGGCATTGATCTTTCAAAATTTGATACGGATCAGCCGGTGGCTGCTCAGGCTGCCAAGTCGCAGGCAATCGCCTCAAATGTTCAAGCGATCAACCGACAACATGGCAGAGCCTGGACCAAAGGCGATCTCATCCGGCAAATGGTTCTTGGCAGCCGTCAGATGCCAATCGTAGGGTCGGCTTCAAGGATTGCGGACTATTTCATCGCGCTGCAAACCCGCTGCGATGTTGACGGGATCAATCTGTCAAGAACGGTGGCGCCCGAATGCTTCGATGACTTCATCCGCCTTGTGGTTCCGGAATTACAGGCCCGGGGAGTCTACAAAACGCACTATCAGGAAGGATCGATCAGGCGCAAGTTGTTTGGATCGGATCGACTGCCTGCAAGTCATCCTGCCCGCTGGGACTCGCCCTGATTACGATCAACACCATGCCTATCAGGCCCACCCGGGTGCCCGATTGAAGCGACTTTGTTTTCGCAGCCATGCAGCCTTAGCCTTTTTAGGCGAAGGGCTTGCATACTGGTCAGAAAATGCTGCCTTGCCTCAGCATCACCCGCTCGCGAACCGAGCGTGCGGCGGATCGCCAGACGAGACTCCCATGACAAGGACAAGTCCTCGTGTTCATCAAGCGGCCTGCCCTCGCCAGGCAAATTGCGAAATTCACCGCGCTGTTGCGCCGCTTCAATCCTTTGATCGGCAATCCAGCTGAGTGCGAGTTTCATTGGCTAATCCGCAGGCTGCCATCAGCTTGCTGACCGAGCAGACCGGTACGGCTGTAAATCGCGAGCTTGTCGCGCGTATCAGCAATATCGAGATCACGCATGCTGAGTTGCCCGATACGATCGGCGGGCGTAAAGACGGCATTTCCTTTCTCCATCGTGAGGCGATCCGGATGGTAGGTGAGATTCGGACTTTGGGTATCGAGGATCGAATAGTCGTTGCCGCGCCTAAGCTCCAAGGTGACCTCGCCGGTAATCGCACGCGCAACCCAGCGCTGAGCCGACTCCCGTAGCATCAGACTTTGTGGGTCGAACCATCGGCCGTGATACAAAAGCTTTCCAAGCTTGCGGCCATTGCTCCGGTATTGTTCGATCGTGTCTTCATTATGAATGCCACTGACCAGACGTTCGTAGGCGATGTGCAGCAAAGCCATACCCGGTGCCTCGTAAACGCCACGACTTTTTGCCTCAATGATTCGGTTTTCGATCTGGTCTGACATCCCAAGTCCATGGCGTCCGCCAACCCGATTGGCTTCTTCAAAAAGCATCACAAGATCTGGATAGGACTGACCGTTGATTTGCGTGGGTACGCCATCTTCAAAGCCAACCCGAACCACTTCCTTCGTGATGTTCACATCGTCACGCCAAAATGCCTCACCCATGATCGGGTTGACGAGCTGCATGCCTTGATGCAAGAACTCAAGATCCTTTGCCTCATGGGTAGCACCGAGCATGTTCGAATCGGTGGAGTAGGCCTTTTCCGCCCGCATTTTGTAGTCAAAGCCCTGCGCAATGAGGTACTGACTCATTTCGGTCCGACCCCCGAGTTCATCGATAAAGCGCTGGTCAAGCCAGGGCTTGTAGACCTTCAGGTCTGGATTCACCAACAAACCGTAGCGATAAAAGCGCTCAATATCGTTTCCCTTGAAGGTGCTGCCGTCACCCCAAATGTTGACCCCGTCTTGCATCATCGCAACCACCAGCGCGGTACTTGTTACCGCCCTGCCCAAAGGCGTGGTGTTGAAATAAGTCTGGCCAGCGGTTGAGACATGAAAGGCTGCGCTCTGGATAGCGGCCAATCCTTCGGCCGCAAGCTGCGTCCGGCAGTCGACGAGGCGAGCGATTTCAGCGCCATAGGCCAGGGCTTTTTTCGGGATGTCGTCATAGTCGGATTCATCGGGCTGCCCCAAATTGGCGGTGTAGGCACAGGGTATTGCCCCTTTGGCTCGCATCCAGTGAACCGCAGCCGACGTATCGAGACCGCCCGAAAATGCGATGCCGACCCGCTGATCGATCGGCAGCGACGGAAGGATATGTTGACTCATGTTTTTGCCCGTAGCAGTTCAAACGACCCTATCTTAGCGGACGGCGTTAGCAGCTATGGCTTATGCTCTCTGAAATCGGGCAAGCACCGAGGGAAGCACGACAGCTCAGGTTTGATCCATGAAGAGGCTTCCAAGTCAGGACCATGCCATCGGAAGCCCCACGTAGTTTTCCGCAAGTGAGGTCGCGGCTGCGCGGCTATGCACCAGGTAATCGAGCTCGGCCTCTTGGATCCTTTGACCAAAGGCCCCGTGCTCGGGGAAGTGATGCATCAGGCTTGTGAACCACCAGGAAAAGCGCTCTGCACGCCAAACGCGCTGCAAACAACGCGCTGAGTAATGATCCAAATGATGGTCGTTGCGATCTGCGAACCAGGCCGTGAGTGCTTCCGCCATGTAGCGCACATCGCTCACTGCAAGGTTTAAGCCTTTTGCACCGGTTGGCGGAACAATATGCGCCGCATCGCCTGCGAGTAAAAGCCTACCCCAGCGCATCGGCTCGGCAACGAAGCTACGCAAAGGCGCAATACTTTTTTCAATCGAAGGGCCTGTCATGAGCCGCTCGGCGGCCTCTGCATCAAGTCTTGATCGCAACACCGACCAGAATCGATCATCGGACCATGCCTTCGCATCGTCATTTGAAGCCACTTGCAGGTAATAACGAGAACGACTCGGGCTGCGCATCGAACACAGCGCAAATCCCTGCGGGCTATTGACGTAAATCAACTCGTCGGCCACGGGTTTCACATCGGCAAGCACGCCAAGCCAAGCGAAGGGGTAGACCTTCTCGTATTCCTTCAGAACATGCGAAGGCATGAGCTTTCTGCAAAGACCATGAAAACCATCGCATCCGGCAACAAGGTCAGCCTCAATCACAAAGTGCTGATCCTTCTCAACACCTTCAATTTCGACTATGTCGCGATCCAGGCCACGAATGTGTAGCGACTCGACCTGATACAAACTGCGAAGACCAAGCTCCTCGCGGTGTTGCATCAAGTCCTTGGTGATCTCGGTCTGCCCGTAGACAACCACCTGCTTGCCACCGGTGAGCATTTTCAAATCGATTCGGTGGCGCCGCCCCTGAAAGAGCAGATCAAAGCCGTCATGTACCAATCCCTCCTGATGCAAACGTGTTGCAAGTCCGAGTTGATCGAGAACCTCAACGGTGCCTTGCTCCAGTACACCTGCGCGAATGCGCGCTCGTACATAGTCAGGTGACTGGCGCTCCACAATCAGGTGATCAATGCCCGCCCGTGCCAGTAAAGCGCCAAGTAAAAGGCCAGACGGGCCTGCGCCGATGATGGCGACCTGTACACGATAGCGCATGGGGTCAGATATCGAAAAAGACGGTCTCGCGATCGCCTTGTAGAACGATATCAAAACGATATCTTAACAGTGCATCGTTTTGCGCAACCGGCTCGATGCTTGATGCAATCAATGTCGACCAGCGTGATTTGAGCTCAATGCTCTTGAGCACCGGATCCAGGGCATGCAGCTCAAGATCTTCCGGAAAGTACATGCGGGTATGCAATCCGAGATTAATCCCACGAGCCACAAGCCAGAAGGCCAAGTGCGGCGCCATCACCGCACCCCGCTGCGTGGTAACAGGCCCTGGCTTGATGGTCCTGAAAGAAAAATGGCCAAGCTCAGGATCGATTGCACTGCGCCCCCAGCCGCGAAATCCTCCTGCGCTCTGCTCAGGATAATGACCTTGGTGATCAGCCTGCCAAAGCTCGAGAACAGCGTCCATGATCGCCGACCCCGAACCGTCAAAAACCTGTCCGGTGACTTCAATAGCCTTAGATCCGTCCGGAATGCCCAGCGAGCAAAGCTCACTTGAGACCAAGGCGCGCTGCTTGATGCCGACGCTATCCGGTACCAGACCGATATGGACAAAGGGACCCGCGGTTTGCGAGGCGGTTTCGTTTTCCAGCAACATGTCGTGCTTACTCCGGCAGCAAAGTTTCGAAGAATTGAGCGCGTCGTCCACGCAAGACCAGGTCAAAACGGTAGGCAAGACAATCGAAAGGCAAGGATGCGTGCGGATCAAAGCGCGCAATCAAGCGATCGAGCGCTTGGTGGTCAGCCACTGTCGCCACAATGGCATCGCGTTGAATCAGGGGGTCGCCCTCAAAATACATTTGGGTGACAAGTCGCTGACACCAGGCCTTGCCGCTGATTGCGAAGTGAACATGCGCCGGACGCCAGTCGTTCATACGGTTTCGCCAAGGATAGGGTCCCGGTCGGATCGTTCGAAAAAAATAGCTGCCGTCTTGGCCACTGAGCGTTCTGCCACAACCTCCAAAATTCGGATCAAGCGGCGCAAGATAGCGATCCTTGTCATGACGGTAGCGACCGCCTGCGTTTGCCTGCCAGATTTCGATCAACACATTGGGCAATGGCCTTGCCTGCTCATCAATGACGCGACCATGAATAATGATTCGCTCGCCGATGGGTAATCCAGTGTGTGCATGATTTTGGGTTAAGTCATGATCGAGTGGATCCAAATCAGCAGGCGAAAAGCCGGGGCCGCTCAATTCGGTGGGAGTCGGGTCGATCGACAGCAGCGCATGCCTGGGTGACCTAAGCAGGCTTGTTTTGTATGCCGGATCGTTGGCGCGCGGATGAACGGCAAAGTTACGCGGATAATAGGCGTCCAGGACGCGACTTGAACCCATCAATGCCCTCCGAAGTGAAAAGCCTACAAGAACGTCTAATCATAGAACGGAATCACAGCCGGGAAAGACGCGTCTTGCGTCTTGCAACCGTTCGCCTTAAGCGAGGCAGCTCCCTGGCGCTGCGCTCGATAGAGCGGATGCGCGTTCCATCCACCGACTTGAAGCCACAGCCGACAAGAGCGCACTAAGCGATGGCTCAATTCATTTTTTCACATGCAAACGGTTTTCCCGCGTCGACCTATCGTTATTATTTCCAGGCGTTGCGTGCCGCAGGCCATGAGGTCTTCGCCATTGAGTGTATCGGCCACGACCCGCGCTACCCGGTGAGCAGCAATTGGCCCGGGCTTGTCGAACAGCTGGCCGCGTTCACTGCTGAAAAGCTGCGTGACTCGAATCAAGATAGCTGGCTGCTTGGCCACTCGCTCGGTGGCTACCTCAGCATGATGTGTGCTGCCAGTCATGCGGAGTTTCTCGCACAGGGGCTGGCGGGCGTGATTGTTTTGGACGCGCCGATCATCGGCGGTTGGAAGGCTCAAGGCCTTCGATGGCTCAAGCAAAGCCCCCTGGTCGGCAGCCTTTTACCTGGACGCCATAGCAGGAAGCGGCGCAGAAAATGGCCTGACGAGGCTGCAGTTCGAGCGCATTTTGAGCACAAGCCTGCATTCAAGCGCTGGCATAGCAATATTCTGGATGATTACGTTCGCTTCGGAACCTGCGAGGTGGTCGATCCTGAGGGTCAAAGCTATCGCACGCTTTGTTTCAATCGCGATATCGAAACTCAGATTTATAACACCGTGCCCGATCATCTCGAATCATTTCTTTTTTCAAGATCGATCGGCTGCAGGCTTGCTTACCTGAGCGGCAAACAGTCGGTCGAAGCGAAACGCATCGGGCTTGAAAGCACCCGCAAGCTGCTTGGCCAGATCGGCGCATCAGCACTGATTGAAATCCCGGGTAGCCACCTCTTTCC
>DDPV01000043.1:118744-135380 GCA_002342365.1 Burkholderiales bacterium UBA2459
CTTCATTGACAAGCTGTGTACCGTTAACCCACACGCCATGGACGCCAAGCGCATCGGTGTGCAAACGCGACGCTCCGCCGGGGAGGTCAAAAACCCGACGTTTTGGACCGCGTCCGACGCGAGTCGGATCAAACAAAAGCAAATCAGCCGCGTATGACGCACGCAAGAGGCCCCGTTGTCGCATGCCGAAAATCGCTGCAGTTTGTGCGGTCAGTTTACGGACGGCTTGCTCAAGACGCATCACCGAACAATCACGCACCCAATGACCCAGCAAATGGAGTCCAAATCCTGCATCGTTAAAAAACGTAAGATGGGCTCCGGCATCACTGAGCGAAACCAGACTGTGCGGATGCTTAAGCATTCGGCCCACTTGCTCCTCGTCGCTGTTTAGTAGCTGCGCGGTGAAAACTGTTTTGAGGTCTTCCTTCAATGCAAGATCGAGCATTGCATCAAGCGGGTGGCTATTCAAGCGCGCTGCAAGTTGCGCAACGCTGAGTTGTTCCAGGGAAAGATGATCCCGATCGGCGGTCTCAACGATATGAACTTTATCCCACTCGCCGTTAAATAACCGAAACACGGCCGGTGCTTGAAGCTCGGTCTTTACAGCTTGCCGAAACGAGGCGTCAGCCAAAGTATCGCGTAGCGCAACATGTTGCAGTCCCAAGGCAGGCTTCCAGGACATGAGGCCCTCGAGCGGATAAGGCGACTGGAGTGTGAAGTCCATTGTGAGTGGACAGCATGAAACCTGGCCGATCAAGGGATTACCTCGCTGGTTGGCAGCCTCAATCGCATCTAAATCCTTGAACACTGCGCCTGGATTGGTACTGTTATGAAGCAAGGCGGCAATCATGACCGGACGCTGCGATTCGGATGCCATTTGCTCCAGAAACGAGATCGGCATCTGACCGCCCTTTGTCACCATATAGACACCGTTAGCTTCGCAAGCCATGGCGCGGATCAGACATAAATGCTCCTCATCACTGGCTAGTCGCGAGGGCATTGGCTTGCCGTTTTCACCGTTATGCGCCGGACTTGTGCTGCTTGCCAGCCCCACTGCGCCCGCTCGCATGGCCTCGCGAACAAGTGTGGCCATTTGTTGAATTTCCTGATCACGCGCTTCGCGCTCGTTTGCGTCCTCGCCCATCACGAAGGTACGAACCGCTGAATGCCCAATATAGGCTGCCAAATTGACCGCGCTGCCCTGCGCTTGAAGCATCGTCAGATACTCAGGAAAACTCTCAAAGTTCCACTGGATGCCGCAGCGCAAGACATCCAGGGACATGCCTTCAACCTGCGTGAGATTTCGCATCGTCCGCTCGCGGTCCTGGGGTTTGCAAGGCGCAATTGCAAAGCCGCAGTTACCGATCACCGCTGTCGTAACCCCAAGGGCCGGCGATGGCCTGACATAGGGGTCCCAGGTAATTTGCGCGTCAAAGTGGGTGTGGCTGTCGATGATCCCGGGCATCAAGGCGAGGCCATCAGCATCGATGACCTGCCTGGCCTCAGCCTTAAGCGATGGCCCCAAGGCCGCAACCTTGCCTTGGTCGACCGCAAGATCGCCGCGGTAGGGCGTAGATCCGCTACCGTCAAACAGCAGCGCGCCGCGGATTAACAAGTCATGCACTTGCAAGCTCCTCTCCCATCGAAAGCTCCATCGCCTTGCGAAACCGGACCGTCGAATCGCCGGCATCCACCCGAACATCGGACCAGCGCAAGGCTTCACCGCACTTGACAGCACGTTTGAGTTTGATGCCCTGTGCAAGGCCCAGGGGTAAGCCGCCAAGACGCAAGGAATCCGCGGCAGGCATCAGTCGGCCATAGACGGTAAAGCCTCCCTCTCCGTCAAGGCGCTCATCCACCTTCAAATCGCGCTTGGCTGTTGCTATCACATCCGCATGCCAGGCTCGCGGCGCACCGGTGGGCTCCGCACGCAGGCCAACCGAGGCGACCGTGATACCCAACTCGAGTCCGATCAGATGAAAGGGTTTGTACATCGCGGTGAATGCGCCAGAGGGATCAGTGACCAAGCCGTACTCCTTAAAGCAACGGCGCACATAATCGCTATCGCCGGCAAGGGTCACATAAACACCCCAGCGCAAGTCCCGAAACACCGGGCGTCCGTCCCGTTCCAGACTCGATATCACTTCGACCTGTCCGCGGTGTGCAAGCACGCCGCCAAGTTCACGGGGTCGGAGCACACGTGCCAGATCATCAACGCCGCAGGGCGGGAACGATAAACCCTCGGGCGCAGGCAGGAGTCCGCTTGCATTGGAAACCGCTGCCATCTCAATGGCCGACTTGGTACCGTCCAAAAAAGAATTGAACATTTGCGAATTCATACCGCCAAGTTGCGCTTGCGCCTCGCTGAGCCCGTAATGCGACCATACGGTTGCAGGCGTCGACTGGTGATAAGCAGGCAAGTATTTGGTCCCTTTGCCCGCAGCGATCACCTCAAAGCCACAGGTCTGAGCCCAGTCGATCATTTCACATATCAAGGCGGGCTGGTCGCCGTAGGCGAGCGAATACACGATGCCTGCTTCGGCGGCCTTACGAGCAAGCAAAGGCCCAGCAAGCGCGTCGGCCTCTACGTTCACCATAACGATATGTTTGCCGTGTTCGCAGCAGGCGAGGACGTGGGCAATTCCGGCTGCGGGACTTCCGGTAGCATCAATAACAATATCAATACTGGAACTTTCTATCATCGATATCGCGTCATCGGTGATAAAACATTGCCGCCTGCGAAGGGCTGCATCGAAGGACTTGGCTGCCAGCTGGGCGGCCTTGAAGCCCACCCGCTTGAGACTTTCCCTGGCTTGAAGAGGGTTCAAATCGGCCACTGCCAACAAGTGCATCCCCGGTGTTTTCAGCACCTGAGACAAAAACATGGATCCGAATTTTCCCGCTCCGATCAAACCAATTCGCAAGGGCTCATGGTTGGCCTCCCGCAGCGCCAACATGCGATACAAATTCATACAGCGCTCGCTTCAGCCTGATCGGCATGCTGTGCAACTTCGGCAGTCCAGGCAGCGGGTCCGTCCCCGCGCTGCATGGCCGCTAGGTCGACTTCGTGACCAGGCCAGGGTAAGCCGGAGACGTCCTTGCGAAGCAGGCAATCGTCGGACAAGCTGACAACCGGCGTGAAATTTCGGTGCGCGATCCATGGAGGGCGCTTGGCGCGACGAATACGATTGGAGACCGTGCAAAGACTCAGGTAAACAATGACGCGATCCCACGGACTCATGTTTGATGGCGATCCGTGCACCAGACAACCGTGAAACATCAGCATCGAGCCTGCTGGGCCTTTAGGCGCAACCATCCCACCTTTCGCTACAAGTTCACGGACTTTGTTATTGTCGAGCGTCCAAAGCGGATAGCTTGTGGTCTTGAGGTCGTGGCCCGCGGCGACCACGCCTTCGCGGTGCGACCCCGGGATGAAGTACAAAGGGCCATTGAATTCGTTGACTTCGTCGATAAAGATCGCAACATTCATCGCTCGCGGTTCTGGCATACCGTCATCGTTGTACCAGGTACCAAAGTCCTGATGCCACTGCCAGACATCGCCGTCAAAGGCCTGCTTACCGTTAATCTTGAACTGGTGCATATACACCGGCTCATCGAAATATTGTTGAACCGGTTCAACCATCCTCGGGTGGCGCGCCAGTTTCGCGAATACATCACTGTATGTATGTGCTGCAAAACTGGTGCGCGGAGTCAGTCCGTCTTTTTCCCGAATGATCTCTGGACGAAACTCTTTATAGATTGAAGGAACCTCGTCACGCAGGACCTTCATCTCATCGCTGGAAAATAGCGAGGGGAAAAACAAATAGCCCTCGCGCTCAAATTGCGCTAACTGCTCCTGGCTCAGTCTCATTGGTATGCTCCATTTTTAATAGCTGACTAATCATGAAGGCACTCGCTTCGTGCCCGTGACTGGATGCGAGCCTACGGGCACGAATTGCATCACCGCTGCTGACGGCTTCAGCGATAGCTTCGTGCTCGTCCCACACACTTCGGCGAATCGATTCACCACGCAAAACCTCTCCCATAGCCCGTTGAATGTGGCACCAGTGCATCTTGGCACTGGACACAATCATCGGGTTTCCGGAGGCTTTATAAATCGCCTGATGAAAAGCCATATCCGCTTCGATCAACCCTGGCAAGTCACGCTCAGCGGTCGCATAGCGACCTGCCTCGATCAATTTTGGGTCGATGCTTGCTGACTGTAGCGATGCGAGTTCGGCCGCCAAAGCATCCAGCGCACTTCGCAACTGATAGACCCAGGCGATCACCTCGGCCTGAAGCGGTACGATTTGAAGGCCGCGCCCTGGAGCGTCTTGAACCAAACCGTCGCGTTTCAGTAAACGTAAAGCCTGCAGTACCGGTTGGCGCGAAATACCGAACTGGGCCGCCAACTGTTCCTGGGTACAACGAAACGACGGCGCAAGCAGCCCCGAGCTGATGGCTTTGACTAGTGCGTTATAGACTTGATCAACAAGATCGGGTGCTCCACTCAGGTCAGGCAAAGCGCTGTTTGCCGATCGAAGCGAATCAAGACCGGGATTTTTGAGCGGCTGCACCTGAGGTTCAATGCTGACATTGTTCATGTCCGATTACTGTATACAGAATACCGAATCACAGCAAGCTGTGCGATCAGTATTCGATCATCCATCGATAGCCCAGGTAAACCAAGCGCTGCGGCCATCAAGGAAGAGATCACTCAAACGACCAATTCCAGTCCCTGCACCTGAGCTTGTGTCCGGCGGCAGGCTACAATGCAGTCGTTTCAAGCATTGAAAAAGGATGCGCCATGGGCCTATTTGGTAAAAAAGAGCCTCCCCCTCCGGCACCGGACCCCAACATAGTCCGCGTCCGCCCCGAACTCACTTGTTGCGCAACCTGCTTATGGTGGATGGGCAAACGCAACTACGTGAAGCAGACCGAACAAATCACAGAGACCAAAAAGGGACGGACCGATATCTTCATTCGGGTCAACAAAACTCAGACCGGGGAATGCGGTAATGTGAAAGTGGATCAGCAGTATGGAAAGAGCTATCCGCCCTCTTATCATTGCGAGGGCTATCAGAGCTGGTTCGTGAATGGAATCCCCGGCCAAGTTTAGGTCGGTAAAAATATCCGCATTGAGAACTTTCAGCTGGTAAAGCGGAGCTTGATTTGAGCGCCCTGGCCCAGTCCAGTCCTGGCTGATTCGCTGGTATCCAAGTGCAACTCAGCCCTCAGGATTCGACAGTATTCGGCCACCAGATAAAGACCAAGCCCGGTTCCATTACGGAGTGAAATTGCCGATGGGCCCTTCGCCCATCGCACCGTGAGGCGCTCCCAGTCCAGACGACTGATACCCGGACCGTTATCGACCACCGATAAAACCACGCCCCCTTCCGGAATCGGATCGATCCCCATGGTGATTGTCGGGATTGAACCGTCGGGTGGCTTTCCGTAACGAAGGCTGTTATCGATCAGGTTATCGAGGATACCGTCGATGAGCGAACTTTGTCCGATGACCTCGATGGGGTTGTCCGCGCCACGAACACCGAGGTCAACCCCCAGCGCGTCTGCCCGACGCAAATGTCTGAGCAAGGCTTCGCGAAGGCTGAGGTCGAGTCTTAGTGGCTGGAGACGAAAAACCTCCTGTGCCTCAACCACCAGGGCAAGCGCAAGTAATTGGTCAATGATGTGGCTCGCGTATTGTTCGCGCTCGAGCACTGCGAGCAACTGACCGCGCCAAATCGCCGGATTGTCCTGAGCAAGACCATACTCAGCAAGCGCCCGAATCCCGGCCAGCGGCGTGCGCAATTCATGAGCGACATTGCCTGCAAATTCCCGTTGACTTTGCACAATCCCCGAGATGCGCCCGAGCAAGTCGTTGATGGCTCTGGTGAGCCGCTCGAGTTCCTGGGTGGGCCCGGCCACCGGAATCGGCTCGAGATCGCGCTCATCGCGAATGTTGAGACTACGCTCCAAGTCAGCAAGCGGTTTCACATCCGCCTTGATGGCCTGTCTGAGCCAGATCGCCAAGAAGAACAGCAAGACGATTTGCGGCCCGATTGAATACAGCAATAGGCTTCGGAAAAATTCATCCTGACTTTTGGTGGTCTGTGCAATAACCACTTTGAATGGCTCTGGCGCCGCGCGGGCGATGATCACCGCCCGCATGGACTGACCCTGTACGGTCAGTTCGGTAAACACCGGCGGATGAACCATGTCGAGGGCAGGCAGAAACAGTTTGGCGTGCCCGGCGATCAATCGGCCATCGGGATGAAACACCGCCAAATGCAGGATCTCATCGCGATCAAAGAGCAAGGTCTCGGTCTCGTTAGACGATAAGCCAAGGCTGAGCCTGTTGTCACTTCCCAGTCGCACGTGACCGGCTACCGCGTAGGCGTCATCGAGCAGTGCCCGATCAAATGCCTGCTGGGTAAAGTATCTCGACACGCCTGTGAACACCGCTGTTCCTGCAAACCACATGAGTGCGAGCGGAACGATTACGCGCCGAACAAGCCGTGTTTGCAATGATGGTTTACTGGCCATCAGGCGGACTCTTCCTCGACCCGATAACCCATGCCGCGAAGCGTCCGAATGGATGCACCTGAACCCAGGATTTTTTTTCGTAAGCGCGAAATAAATGCCTCAAGCGCATTATCGGTCAACATGTCTGCGAAGTCTGACAGCTTGTCAGCCAGGTCTTTTTTACTCACCGTGCGACCTGGCGGGGACAGGAGTTCGGTCAACACGTCATACTCGCGAGCAGGCAGTAGCAGTTCATTGTCGTGAACAAAGATGCGTCGCTGGCTCCGATCAAAGCACAGACCACCGACGTGGACCCGATCAATCGACCCTTGACTGCGTCTTACCAGAGCCCTGAGACGTGCCGCCAATTCGGCAAGCTCAAAGGGTTTACCCAGATAATCATCGGCCCCGGCATCGAGTCCTGCAATGCGTTCATCGGTACGGTTTCTCGCCGTCAGAATCAGCACTGGCGTTGCATCGCCCTGCTCGCGCATCTGGCGCAGAAGATCAAGCCCGTTTGCACGCGCTCCGTCTTGACTCAGTGGCAAATTCAAGTCGAGCAGCACCGCATCGAAGCGATACTCGGTCCAAAAATGACTCGCTAACGCGATCTCAGCTGCGTGTTGCAGGCGCATGCCTGCATCGCTCAGGCTGCGCTGCATAACGTCCGAAAGCACAGGATCGTCTTCGACAAGTAGGATTCGCACGGCCGTGCAGTTCAGTCAAGACAAGGCGTCAGGTTTTGGTCAGGTTGGGCTCGCTATAAAGCTGCCATGAGCATACGACGAAAACTCCAGCTGCTGAAGCTTCGGGTGAGCCTTTCTGGGCTCTGCCTCGCTTGGGCCTTGGTGCCGTCGATTGCCTCGGCGCAGACAACATCGGCGCTGAGTCTGCGTGAAGCGATTGAGTGGGCGGGCAGGCACGAGCGGGTGATCGCCGCACGGCAAAGCGCAGAAGCTGCGAAGGCTGAGACTGCAATCGCCGATCGTGCGCCTGCTCCGCTGCTCACAGGCAGTACCGCATCGATCGACCTGGATCGCGGTGTTGGAGCGGGATCGTGGTTGACCGGCAAACCGATTGACAAGGGCTTGAGCGTGGACTGGATCTGGGAGCGGGGCTCAAAACGTGCCTTGAGAACCGCTTCGGCAAAACATCAGGCAGAGGCCTTTGAAGCCGACTACGTCGACAGCATCAAGCAGCAACAGGCAATCGTTATCGACGCGTTCTACGAAGTCCTGTCCGCTAAAGAGCGAGCCAGTGTCTTGACGGTCCTGGCGCAAAGCGCCGAACAGCTTGCCAAGCTTGCAAGCCAGCGGTTCCAACTTGGCGATTTGTCAGCGCAGGATTTGGCTCGACTCGACATTGAAGCCGATCGCGCACGCGGAGAACTCGCACAATCGCAATGGCTCATGGAGCGCGCCAGGCAGTTCTTCAGACTTGCGCTCGGACCTCAATTTGCGCGCAGCCAGTGGGAGCTCGCTGATGAATGGCCGCTTGCGACGCCACTTGAAGCCCTTGATGTGGAAAGCATCGCGATGAATACTCCGCAGCTGAAAGCGGCGCGAGCACGAATTCAATCCGCGCAAGCCCAAATTGAGCTTGCAAAATCGCTAAGCATTCAGGATCCGAGTTTCGGTCTCTCGCTGAACCACTTCCCGGGGACGAGTAATGCGCTGCTGGGGCTCAAAGTTACGGTACCGCTTTACGCTAGCGACTATTTCAAGGGCGAGACGCAGCGCGCGCTGGCCCTTGCCCAAGTCACTGAGGCGCAGTACCAGGAACTCTTGAGGCGAACGATTCTTGAACTCCAGAATTTATACCAATCTCGAGCCAATGCTTACATGCGTTTGGTCCAGTTTGAACGCGCCATACTTCCCAAAAGCCTGAAAGTTGCCCTTCAGGCCGAACAAGCTTTCGCACAGGGCGGCCAAACACTGACTGACTTGCTCGAGGCACGAAGAACGCTCAGAACCGTCCAACTCGAAGCGCTGCAATGGAGGACCGATTTTGCAAAAGCTGACCGTACGTGGTGGTACAAAGTCAATGAGCGCCTGCCTTGAAATGGCTCGTAAAGCGCATCAGTCGAAACAGGCTTATCGAGACTTGTCGGCGAGGATTCCGGCAACACTTCGCTGTCATCACCGGGCCTTTTTAGCCTCCGCCCAGCGGCTTGTCGTGCTTGGGTGTTTTTGCGCAGCGATCGCTGCTTGCACCGAAGCACTGGAAGCGCCAAAACCTTCGAACTCTCCAATTTATCAGTCCGGACGCTTGGAATTCCCTGAGCAACACCCGCAACTGAAATTACTAGCGCTCGCTTCGGCAAGGCCTGCGCAAATGGAAAAGATTGAGTTACCAGCCCGCATCGTATGGAATGAGGAAAGAACTCAACGGGTTTACAGCGCCTTTGCTGGTCGCGTTAGCGCGATTCATGCCGATCTGGGGCAGCAGGTTAGCGCCGGACAGGTCCTCGCACGGCTATCATCGCCCGAGTTTGGCGCTGCCCAGGCTGAGGCCAAACGCGCGCAAACCGATTTGAGCCTGGCCAATCAAACGCATGAGCGGCAGAAAAAACTTTTTGAGATCGGTGTGGTCGCCCGCAAAGAGCTGGATCAATCGGCAGCTGAATTGCAAAGAGCAGAAGCCGAGTTTGAGCGCAGCCAGAATCGAATCAAGCTCTATGAACCCCAGGCACAAGTCAACCTGGAGCTTGCCCTCAGAGCGGCTATTTCAGGGGTGGTGGTCGAGCGGAACATCAATCCTAGCCAGGAATTGCGCCCGGATCTGGCGCAAACGCCCCTGTTCGTGCTGTCAGATCCAAGCAGCCTGTGGGTGCAAATCGATGCGCAGGAGCGCGATCTTGCCTACTTCAAACCCGGCAGCATGCTTGAAATTCGGGTTGCATCGCTTGGCGAGCGTGTGTATCCGGCGCGACTGGCGGTAATCGGTGAGCAAATCGATCCGATCACACGAAGCATCAAGTTACGCGCCGTGGTAAACAATGTTGATCGATCGTTGAAAAGTGAAATGCTCGCCAAGGCGATCTACCCAAAGCAGAGCGTTGGCTTGCTCGAAGTTCCCTCCACGGCGGTCTTTCTTAAAGGCCGGCAGCATGCAGTTTTTATAGCGCTAAATGCAACAACATTTGAGCTGCGCGAGGTCGAAGTTGCAGAACTTGGTGCGTCACGCACTATTCTCCGATCCGGCATCAAAGAAGGTGAGTCGGTGGTGGTGCAAAACGCCCTCTTGCTCTCCAGAGAAATCAAGTTTGCCGAGGACAGCGTCAAGGCCAACCAAGCCAAGAACAAACCATGAAGCGGCTTGTCGACTACGCCTTGCGCGAGCCGGTTTTTGTGATGCTAGGCCTGCTGCTTTTCGTATTTGCCGGTGTTGTCGCATTCAAGAATCTTTCAGTGGAAGCTTTCCCGGATGTCACTGACAGCCAAGTCACCGTCATTGCGCTTTACCCGGGCCGGGCTGCAGAAGAGGTGGAAAAGCAGGTTAGCCTCCAGATCGAAGTAGCGCTGTCTGGGCTCCCCCACGCCGTGCGTGTTTTTTCGCACACCCAGTTCGGGCTGTCATTTACGGTGATCACTTATGACGACGACGCTGATATTCACACCTCGCGCCAGCAGGTGGCCGAGCGTTTAAGGGGTTTATCGCTTCCTGACGGCGTCGAAGTCCGGATGGCTCCGATCGCAACGCCTGTGGGCGAAATCATGCGCTTTCGACTGCGAGGCGACGGACGTAATACAACCGATCTGCGGACGCTACAAGACTGGACCGTAGAGCGGGCTCTGCGTCAGGTACCCGGTGTGGCTGATGTGGTGTCTATGGGCGGCTTTATCAAGCAATACGAGATTCGACCTGATACCGAAAAACTGCGCGCGCACCGACTGACCTATCAGAATCTCCAGGATGCTTTGGCAAGAGGGAATTCAAACGCCGGGGGTAGCTATGTGGCACAGGGCACTCAGCAATATGCCATCCGCGGCATTGGATTGTTGAGCTCTGCCGAGGAGATCGGCCAAGTTGTGGTGGCAACACGCGCAGGCGGCACGCCGATTCTGATTCGAGATCTGGCAGAGGTTCACGTGGGCGCATTGCCAAGACTCGGAACAGTCGGCCAAGATTATGACGACGATATCGTTACAGGTATCGTAATCATGCGGCGCGGCGAAAATCCCAGCGTTGTTTTGCAAGGCGTGAAGCAGAAAATTGCCGAGCTCAATGAACGCGGCCTGCCTGAGGGTGTGCAAATTCAACCCTTCTACGATCGCACCTGGTTGATGGAAAAGACACTCAAGACGGTGTTTCGAAACCTGCTTGAAGGCGCCCTGCTTGTCTCGCTTGTGCTTTACCTCTTTCTTTCAAACCTGCGCGCCAGTCTGGCGGTGGTCGTAGTCATTCCGCTTGCTTTGCTTTCAACCTTTCTCGGCCTCAAGATCATGGGCGTGCCAGCCAACCTCTTGAGTCTGGGTGCTATGGACTTTGGCATCATCGTCGATGGCGCAGTCATTGTGATCGAAAACATCATGCATCGGCTTTCACTTCGAAGCGAGACCATGAGTGATGAAGAGCGCCGAAATGTTGTAGCGGACGCAGCACAAGAAGTCGGCCGTCCAACGCTTTTTTCGATGCTGATCATCATCGCAGCGCATATCCCGATTTTCGCATTGCAAAGGCATGAGGGACGGATCTTTCAGCCCATGGCTTTGTCTGTCACTGCGGCCCTGATCGGTGCGCTGATCGTCTCACTCACCCTTGTGCCGCTGCTCGCGTACTGGACGCTGAGGCGAGGACTTCCGCACGATGACAACGCGCTCGTGAAGCGCTGCAAAGCACTCTACGCACCCGTTCTTGATTGGGCGCTTGGTCAGCGCAAACTTGTTGTTGCTATCGCGCTTGCCGCATTTGCGGCGTCCTGCGTTGTGGCCACGCGTCTGGGCAGTGAGTTCTTGCCCGAGCTCAACGAAGGCACGATCTGGGTCAACCTGCGCTTGCCCTCCAGTGTTTCAAATCCCGAAGCCAGCCGGATTCTTCAGGAGGTACGCCGAACCTTGTTGACCATCCCTGAAGTCCGCACTACGGTGTCAAAAGCCGGACAGCCTGAGGATGGCACCGACCCCAAGACCATCAGCATGGCTGAGGTTTTTGTCGACCTTAAACCCATAGACAACTGGCGTGCGGGTCTGAGCAAAGAGCAATTGATCTTGGAAATGGAACAAGCCGTTTCAGCGCTCCCCGGTATGGAGCCGACCTTTTCCATGCCCATTCGCGATAATGTTCTTGAATCAATATCGCAAATCGATGGGCAAATTGTTGTCAAAGTGGCAGGCGATGATTTAACGAAACTCAGAGAGCTTACCGAGGCTATCGAAGCCCAGATTCGACAGGTGCGGGGTGTGCAACGCGCTGAAATTGACCGCCAAGGCGATGTTCCACAGCTGCTGATCCGGATCAAGCGTGAAGAGGCTGCACGTTACGGCCTTAACGTAGGAGACATTGAGGACGTGATCGGGGCTGCACTTGCAGGAAAGCCGGTGACCCAACTTTGGGAAGGCGAGCGCCGCTTTGACGTTGTGATCCGCTTGGCGGCGCATCAGCGAACGCTGGCTGAGCTGGCCGCGATTCCTATTCCACGGCCAGACGGTGGCTACGTCAGCTTAGGGAGGATCAGCCAGATCGAGGAGGTCAGTGGCGCGATGAACATCGCGCGCGAAGCTGGCCGACGAACCATGGCGATTGGCATCTTCATTCGCGGCAGAGATATGGGTTCGGTGGTGACTGACATGAAGCAGCTTGTAGCGGACCATGTCAAAGTTCCGGACAATTATCAAGTGAGCTGGTCGGGTGAATTCGAAAACCAGGAGCGTGCCATGAAGCGGCTCGCGCTGGTTGTGCCTTTATCACTGCTGCTGATTTTTGTACTGCTTTTTGACGCGTTTTCATCGCTAAAGAAGGCATTGTTAATTTTGGTGAACGTACCGCTTGCGCTGATCGGAGGTTTTGTTGCGCTGTGGATTTTTCATACTCCCTTATCGGTTTCGGCAGCAATCGGTTTCATCGCACTTTCAGGCCAGGCGGTGTTGAACGGCGTTGTCATGCTCTCGGTGTTCCAGCAGCTCGAAGAGCTGGGCCTGCCTTTGCTGGACGCTGTTCGGGCCGGTGCCCTGCAGCGGCTTCGCACTGTTTTAATGACTGCCATGCTTGCCGCTTTGGGACTGCTACCCATGGCCTTAAGCCACGATATCGGGGCCGAGACACAGCGCCCACTCGCTTTGGTCGTGATTGGCGGCCTGGTGAGCGCCACTTTGCTGACACTGATTGTCTTGCCGGTGCTCTACGCCACCTGGTTCAGAAGCAAAGCGCAGACCATCAAAGCAAGCTGAGCAGCACCTGAGGTTCGCATGCGCAAATCTACTTACTTTTTTTTACTGACAAAAGTCCCCATGTGAGTCAGAATCACGACGTTCACTGACGGTGAACTTCCCAACTTCATATCTCCCTCCGGGGAGATTTTTTTTGGGTTCTACACAGATTCATGAGACGCTCTTTGGATCTTTGATCCACTGCTTTCGTCAACATGTCATCTGTCGTTGAGATCTACCTTCGCCAAGGGCTTAAGCAAAAACCGTCGAGGATCATGATCTTCGGGCTGCTTTTTAGCTTGACCTACGTGATGGTCGATTGGATGAGCTACATTTATCCGATCGGCGACCTCAACATCACGCCCTGGAATCCCCCCGCGGCGCTGCAAGTGTTGTTTTTAACGGTGATGGGCCGCCGTTGGTTTTTGTGGATCTACCTAAGCCTGTGCTTTAGCGATGTGCTGGTGCGACAGGCCGACATCGGCAACGCCTCAGTTTGGCTTGGCAATTTATTGCTGGTTGCATGCTACACCTTGATCTCGCTCAGCTTACGAAGCGCACACAAGGGCATACCAAGGCTCGGATCACGCGAAGCCATCGCAAAGCTGTGTTTGATCCTGCTCGCGGGCGCAATGTGTACCGCATTGTCCTATGTGAGCCTTCAAACCCTGCTCGGTCCGCTACCTGCCGGTGAATACAGCAATGCCCTGTTCCGATTTTTTGTCGGCGACCTGCTTGGCATGCTGGTGCTCTTGCCGCTTGGTTTCTTGCTCGTTCAGCGAACAGCCCGCCAGAAAATCGTCGACATGTTCAAAGCGCCAAGCTTTTGGGTGCTTGCGATGGTGCTTGGCTTGTGTCTGGCCGTGATTCTGGTGCTGCCCGACGAGCTGCGCGTTCGCTATTTCTTTCCTTTGTTCTTCGCCATGGGCCTCATGGCTGCTGCGCACTCGCTACCGGGCGCGGCGATGACATCGAACCTTATCCAGGTCCCGTTGGTCATCAGCAGTGCACAAGGCGGTGCATCGCCTGAACTGTTGCTTGAGCTCCAGATCATGATGCTCACGTTACACCTTACGGGATTAATCATCGGAACTCTGGTCGACGAACGCGTGCGCACCCAAGAGCGACTTCAGGACAGCCTCCAGCTTGCCGCAGCAGGTGAGCTCGCAGGCTCGCTGGCTCACGAGTTGCACCAGCCGCTTAATGCGCTCAACGCCTATGCTGAATCGGCGATGCTGCAGGCCGAACAAATTCGCATCGAAAGCAAACGCCCGCATTCCTGGGCGCAGGAATCCTCGGAAACAGGGGAGCAAACGCGGCAGGCGCATGCTCCATCGACGAGCAGCGAGCAACTCGAACGCACCCTCAGTCTGATTGTTGACGAAACCCAAAGAGCTTCGCGGATTGTTCGCAGCCTGAGAATGTTTTTTGCATCCGGCGAGACATCGATCAGAGCGGTTGATCCGACCCAGTTCTGTCGAGAAATCCTGAAACGACTTGAGCCTTTGGCCCAAACAAGCGGGGTGAGGCTTCACTTCTCCAGCCAAGGCCATATCCCTGAGATTTACGTTGATGAGGTCCAAATGGGAACTGCCCTCTCAAATTTGTTGAAAAATGCGATTCAAGCCTCTGAATATAATCAAAAAGTCGAAATTAACGTCCTTCGAGCATCACAGTCAATCGTACTGATTCGTGTTCTCGACCAAGGCTTGAAGCTCGAAGCCGATGAGGCCGAGCGATTATTCAGGCCCTTCGTGAGCGGAAAAAGGGACGGTTTAGGATTGGGCTTATCGATTAGCCGGTCGTTGATTGAAAACAACGGCGGTACACTGGATTACGAAAGCACACCGGAAAAGTGCTTTGTGATCAAGTTTTATTTGGAGGACCATCGGCGTGACGAACACATCGGAAGCACCCGCGCGGCTGGTTTGCGTCGTTGACGACGATCCGGCTGTCCGCGACTCTCTTGCCCTTATGCTGGGACTGAAAGGCTTTGACTGTCGGGTCTTTGACAGCGCCGAGCATTTTCTTAAAGCGCCTCCGGCCAGACCCTGCTGTCTGATCCTGGATTTGCGCATGAGTGGCATGTCTGGTCTTGAGTTGCAGCAGCGACTCAGCGATCAGCCCATACGCTACGAAGTGATTTTCTTGTCAGCATTCGCAGACACCCACGTCATGCGTGAAGCTTTCCTAAGTCAGGCCGCCGACTTTCTCGAGAAGCCAGTTGTGATCAATCATTTGCTCGCAGCGCTCGAACGCTCTTTCGCCAGACTCGATCAAAGCAAGCAGGTTCAATCCCAGGTTCGGCTGCAAGAAGCACTTACGCCGCGCGAACGGGAGGTGCTTGAGGCGGTAGCCAAGGGACTCAATCACCGGGAAATTGCTGCGGAACTCGGCATCAGTCCCCGAACCGTCGAGGTTCATAAAGCAAGGATTATGACAAAGTTTGAGGTGAGGAGTGTTGCCGAACTCTTGCGTCTCGTTCTCAGAGGCGACCGCCCCAAGCAGCAAAGCAAACCGGTTTGAAGCACAGCAAGGGCTTTGAAGCACAACAAAGCACTTGCTAGCTCCGCGCTATTCGGCGATGATCGGTGCCGAGAAGAAGTTTGGACCCGTTTCTCGGGTTGATACGATGAAAAATTTTCATCGACACAGCTTCGTTTCGATCGACTGTGAAGAACGCTATCGAGGAACCTTAACGCTAGCGCGTATTTGAGTGCCACTGGCGCTGTTTGGAGCTAACTTGGATCAGAAACAGATAAAACACTTCACCGCAAGCGATGCACTATTTATGTTGTGTCTACTGGCCGCTCTGGTCGCAGTTGGTCTGATCGGGCATTTAGCCTACCAGGAAGGCGTGAAGACCGAGGCAGCGAAAGCCAACGCGGCACAACTCAAGGATTGGTTTGACCAGCTCGAAGCGGCAACCGCTAAAGGGCTCGGTAGCCCGCTCGAGGACTGCGCAGACGATGCAGAGAAAACCTGGGAAAACTGCCAGAACGCTTTGCTTGGCGAGAAGGGACCATTGAGGGGCGTGAAAAACCCCTTCGACGCGGCACTGCCGGTTCTTGGTCCCAAATGTGATCGGGCTGATCTCAACACGCGGGGATTGGTGGTTGTTGAAAAGGGAACACCGGCGCCACCGGGTGCGCCTCCAGCGGTAAGCTTTGGCGTGATGGAGAACGGTGAAAAGCTCACGAAAGACCTGCCGCTTCGGATTATGGTTTGCGATAAAGGGTCTTACGCACTCAAAGTAGCCGAGGTCAAGTTGTGAGCCAGCAGCAAGCAGGCGAAGCGCTGACGCAGCACGCGCATCAAGCTCCGCCTGACTGGGGTGCTGTGCCTATGCGGAACTGGCTTTATCGATGGTTGCTCGACCCTGACACAGCCGGCAATCATCAAGCGGCCATTGACCGCTTTATCGGACTGCTGATTGTTGCCAATCTGGTTGCTCTGCTCTTTGAGCATGTGCCAGCTGTCTTCGAACCGTATAAAGAATGGTTTCATTGGTTTGACATAGTCTCGGTGGCCATTTTCACCGTTGAGTACCTCGCTCGCTTTTATCTCGCGCCGGAAGACCCTGAATTCAAGCATCGCGGGCTTCCAAGACTAAGCTACGTGAAAAGCCCCTTCGCGCTGATTGACCTCGCTGCGATTCTTCCCTTTTATCTTGCTGCGTTCATCAACGTGGACTTGCGCATGCTGCGGGCCTTGCGTTTGTTACGGATTTTGAAGCTCTTTCG
>DDPV01000043.1:135409-141734 GCA_002342365.1 Burkholderiales bacterium UBA2459
TGGCCCAGTGATTACGGCGGGCGTCTCCATGATTACTTTGACACCTTCATCATGGTTTGGGTGGTGGTTTCAGTCAGTGCAGTTGTTTTGGAATCAGTCGCGTCAATCCACTACATCCTGAATCTCGAATTCATCATTCTCGATACCGTAGCGGTTGCGGTGTTCACTCTAGAGTACTTACTGCGCTTGTATTCGGTGGTTGAAACGCGAGGATTCCGCCACCCGGTTGCGGGCAGGCTGCGCTACGCCCAAACCGGCAATGCCATCGTTGACTTGTTGGCTGTGCTGCCATTTTTCCTTGAACACTTCTTGCACCATTTGTTCGATCTTCGCTTTTTGCGCGTGTTTCGACTGCTGAGATTGCTCAAGCTCACCAAATACACCGGCGCTACCGCGACGCTCGTCATCGTGGTGAAGCGCGAGTGGCCGGTAATGGCTGCCGCGACTTTCATCATGCTTTTGCTGGTGGTGCTCACAGCAAGTCTCGGTTATCTCTTCGAGCACGAAGCTCAGCCTGATAAATTTGAGAACATTCCAGCTTCTATTTACTGGGCTGTGATTACGCTGGCATCAGTAGGCTACGGGGATATCTCTCCCGTAACCCCGGTCGGTCGACTGATGACGATCATATTGGCCCTGCTTGGCATCGGAATTTTCGCGATCCCTGCCGCTTTATTGTCCTCTGCCTTCAGTGATCAGCTACGCATCGAACGTGAAACGCTCAAAAACGAGCTCTATGCGATGATGGCAGACGGGAAGATTTCGACCGAAGAACAAGAGGTTATCGATCGTGAATCGAAGCGCTTGCACCTGAGCCGAGAAGAGGTTAATCGGCTCATTGAAAAGGCTCGCCGCGAGCGGGAATTGAAGGACGATCACAGCGGCTTGTCGCTCGTAAAGCTGGTCGAGCGTCCCGAAGTCGTCCTCGACCGATACCGAGAGCTCGTAGGACAAATGCGCCAAATCGCACTTTCGGTTGACCAACAGCGCATGGACTATCTGGTCGATGATCCGGAGCGAACAACCGCATTTGAGCGCAGGGTCTGGAAGTCGATTCGCGAAGATCGAAGGCACTAAGCGCCAGGCAAGCTGAGCTGGACAGGGCTGGCGTGCTGGATTCCATCACGCCGTAAAGCGCAGCTTCGACACCTTAACTGGTCGAATGATGTGCGTTTGCGATAGGGCCTTGGGTGCCGTTGGCTGAATTTTCAGGACAAACCAAGTGCTCGGATTTGAAGGCGAAAATCGCTCGGCCAAGGATAAACGATCGCAAACGGAAATGAGCCCAAACGGTTTTAACTTCTCACGATCCTGTGCGAAAATAGTAAGCTTTACGACACCATCAAGGATCCAAGGAGAACATGGGTGAATAAGGGCGAACTCATAGAGATCATTGCGCAAGAAGCCGACCTCAGCAAAGCTGCTGCGGGGCGCGCCCTCGAAGCGATCCTAAGTCACATCGTCAAGACGGTGGCCAAAAAACAGGACGTGCAAATCACCGGATTTGGTTCTTTCAAAGCGGTCAAGCGCCCGGCCCGTACCGGACGCAATCCGTCAACAGGTGTCGCCATCAAAATTGCCGCAACAACGGTTCCTCGTTTCACGGCAGGAACCGCATTTAAGGCTGCGGTCGCAAAAAAGAAAGCTTGAAACTTATCGCTTGCAAGCGTCTAGGGGGTTGCGCTTTGCACAGCTTCCCTAGCATCTGTATCAAAGTTAGCTGACCGTCCCGAAGCGGCTCCAGTGCCCGCGACTGGAAAGCAGCGTTGCAATGACTGGCGCTGCCAGTCGATGAGCAGTTGCGTCAGGTGCACTGCAGTAATCGCGCCAAGCGTCCAGCCCAGATGGCCATGTCCTGTGTTATAGAACACATTCGGGCGCGAGCCTTGACTTACCCGGGGCATCATATCGGGCATCATGGGTCGCAAACCTGCCCAGGGCACCACCTGACGGGTGCTGACGGCTGGAAAGCACTGTTTCACCCAGGCTACGAGTGGCGCGATTCGGTCGGCTCGAATATCACGGTTGTATCCGTTGAACTCGGCCGTGCCTGCAACGCGAAAGCGCTGCCGACCAAGCCGGCTACTGACGAGTTTGCACGCATCATCAAGCAGACTCACCCAGGGTGCAGCACGCTGGCTTTCAGGCTCGTCGAGCTCAAGGGTGATCGAGTAGCCCTTAACAGGGTAAACATTGATACGGTCACCTAGTTTTGAGGCTAATGCCCCGCTTTCAACGCCCGCGCAAATCACAAGTGCATCGGCTTCGATTCGCTCACCGCTTGCTAGCTCCACCCATGCGCTCTTCGCGTCAGCGCCAAGATCCTGGACCTGGCATTCGGTGCGCAAACAAACGCCTCGAGCTTGTGCCGCCCTTGCCAGTCCCAGGGTGAAGCGATGGATATCGCCGGTGCTGTCGCTCTCGGTGTAAAAACCCCCGTAGAACTTTCCCACAAGGGCGGGCTCGATCGCTTTAATCTCTGCTTCGGTGACCGCCTGTCGATGCAAGCCACCTTGTTCGAGCAGCTTGCTTACGGAGGCAGCGTGATCAAATCCCTGTTTATCGCGATAAACATGCAAGATTCCACGCCTTTCCAGATCGAAATCGATACCCTCCTCTCTAGCCCAGGCAAACAAATGCTCGCGCGCCGCAACTGCCAGTCGAACCGTTTCGATCGTGTTGTCACGGTACTTGGGCATGTTGGCAAGAAACTCTGCAAACCAACGCAATTTGTGCCAGCTTGGCCAGGGATGAAGGAGCAAAGGCGCATCGGGTCGGAACATCCATCGCATGGCTTTGAGCATCGTGCTCGGATGCGTCCAGACCTCCGCATTGGAGGCAGACAGTTGTCCGCCATTGGCAAAGCTTGTCTCCATGGCCGGGTAGCGATGTCGTTCGAGCACCGTCGTCTCAAAACCAAGCTTCGCAAGCGCATAGGCGCTTGTGATTCCCGCAATCCCACCACCGAGAACAAGCACACGATTTGATTGGGTCATCGTCATGATCCACTCCAGAAGTAAGCCGCAAGACTGAACTTGCTTAGCCCCCTCTGTACTGGACCTGAGAGATTCGCTTAGGACCGAAGCAGGGACCTAAGCTTGCTCCTTCGGTGGGGCTTCGTGAGAAGCCCGCTCTTCAGAGTATGGTTGGCGCATCGGTCCGCTTTGCCTGAGAGATTCCGGGGCGGTTGCTCCTTCGGCGTCGTGACTACGAACTCTCCCGATGCTTTGAGAATCATCGCGCAGTTTTCGTACAAAGGCAAGCAAGCCGGCGATCGAAGGCAGGAGCCCCGACGCATCATCGCAACAGGACACAAACTGCAACGGATCAGCGCTCAGCGGCCTGTCAGGACTTTCGCAACAGGCCAAGCGTTTCGATCAACTTGCGCTCGGCATCGAGCGTTTGCTTGGCCCAGGCCAGGTAATCGTCACTGCTTTTATACCAGTACTCCTGATCAAGCGTGTCGAGCATTTTCAGATGTTCGGGATCGTCAAGTGCCTTTCGCAAGGCATCGTGCAAAAACTTTTGAATTTTTGGATCAAGACCCTTGGGTGCCACGATTCCATAAGGCGAGTTGGAAACAATGCCGTAACCCAGTTCCTTTGCTGTGGGCGCATAGGGCCAACGCTTGGTACGGCGCTCGCCAAAGGTCATCAGCAGCCGCATTTTTCCAGCATCAACATTGGGACCCCAGCCGGTGGCATCGGATAAAGCATCGGTGTGCCCACCAAGCAAAGCAAGCGTGTTCTCAGAATTGCCCTTAAAGGGCACATGCAAAAACCGGGCACCGGTTCGCAGTCCGAGTTCTTCGACCACAAGATGAGGCGAGGTGCCGTTTCCTGTGTTTCCAACAGAAAGCTTCTCGGGATTTGCCTTGGCAAATTCAACCAATTCCTGAATCGTCTTGAAGCGAGAATCGGTTCGCACCGTGATGCCAAAGGTGTAGCCTGTCAGGCCAATAATATAAGTAAAATCACGTATTGGATCCCAGGACACAGCCTGCATATGAGGAATGCGAAACGCACTCATGGGCAGCTGCGCCAAGCTGTAACCGTCAGGCTTTGCCGCTGCGGCCATCGTCGAGGGGCCCAACATTCCGCCTGCACCCGGCTTGTTTTCAACGATGATGGGCTGGCCAACATACTTCGCTGCGATTTCGGCAAACTTGCGCAAATGCCGATCGGTGGAGCCCCCTGGAGGCCAAGGCACGATCAAGTTGATCGGCTTGGTCGGAAAGCTCGCGGGCGACGCGCTTTGCGCATGTGCTGCAACAGTCGTGAGCGACAGCATGCCGCTACCCAAGCCGAGGGCTAAGCCTGTTGCCCTGCCCAGCAAATCGCGTCGCTCTCGTTGAAAGTTATGCGCGCATGACATCGGAGTCTCCCATTCGTTGATTGATTTGCAGCGCTTGATTTGCGCTAACACAAGCACAGATCGCTAGTACTGAACGCCTCTAGTGAGTGCGCCGTCAACAACCAGGTTCGAACCCGTGATAAAACTTGCAGCGGGACTGGCTAGGAATGCCACAGCATTCGCCATTTCCTGCGGCGTACCCATGCGGCCCATAGGATTCAAATCCATGGCCTGCTTAAAGAGCGTGGGATTGCCCTGCTCGATCTGCTCCCACACACCGCCAGCGAAATAGGTGTTTCCAGGAGAAACCGTATTGGCTCGAATACCCTTTGATGCAAGCTGAAAAGCGAGGCCTTGGGTGTAGTGAATGATCGCGGCCTTGAAAGCCCCGTAAGGCCCCGCGGCAAAATCAATTTCGCGCCCAGACACACTCGAAATCGTCACGATGGCGGCGTGCTTGCTTTGCTCGAGCCTTGTCATCGATGCATTGACAAGACGCACCGTACCCATCATGTCGACATCGAAGCCTTTCTTCCAACTTTGCTCATCTGCGCCGATGGCCAGTGCACTCACGTTGGCAACGACAATGTCAATACCGTGCATCGCGTCGCCTGCATCGCGGACCCATTGGTTGAGATCGATGGCGTTTGCAACATCCAAGCTGTGCCCATGGACTTCCCATCCCCTGCTTCGCATCTGCGAAGTGGCGTCATCAAGCTCTTGCGCACTGCGTGCACAAAAGGCAACCTGAGCGCCTTCAGTCGCGAGCGTCTCCACGATGGCCCTGCCGATACCTTTGGTTCCACCGGTGACAATTGCCTTCAGGCCCTTTAATCCAAGATCCATAACCGTTCTCCTAAGAATGCGCCGCTGCTGCGCTCAAGCCAAATACTTTTTCAAAATCCCGGTACCCACGGTGTATTTGGGATCCACAAAGTTTCCCAGCCTCACGATTCCGCATTGGCTGAGCATCATGTACGCGTCCCAGCGATCAAAACCAAACTCCGCTTCCATCCATAAAACCAGGTCCTTGTAGGCGATCCGCGCTGCATCCTCAAGCGGTCGCGCACTGCCGATGGTCATAAGCATATGCTCGGTTTCAAGTCGTGGCCATTCAATCGCCCAATTCTTGATCAGGTCGACGCGAAGACTGGTGGTACTTGGGTACTCGACGGCAGTGCCGCATACCTCGCCATCACCTTGGCAAGCATGCGCATCACCAATAAAAAGCCTTGCACCTTCGCAGCGAACCGGCAAATACGTGATGCTTCCGGGGCCCATGTCGGGCAAATCCATATTGCCGCCATGCTGATCAGGGGTGAGTGTGTTGATCGAGTCGATCTCAGGCGAGCAACTCAATGTGCCGATATGCGGCTTATAAGGGAGAGTGACACGTTTGCTCCAGTAAACACCTTGCTCATCGACATCAATTTTTCGAACGATCTCGGGTAAATCCTCAGCCAGTAAAGCGGTTAACGAAGTACCCGAAAGCGCACCGAACTGCGGGATCATGGCGCAGGTCCCGCGCGGATTAGGACCACGCGGAATCATCGACTCGATGTAAACCGCAAGCACGTCCCCTTTTTCTGCACCCTCGATCACGATTGGCCCATTTTGCGGATTCACAAAGGGCATCCGAAGCACTTTTGAGGGCAGATCGTCTTCGGTCTTGACCGCGCCCTCGAAGGCGTCGCGGGTCTCCACAATCACGCGGTCTCCGGGTTGGATACTGAGCACCGCTTGCGAGTAAGGACCGATGGTGTAGTGATAAACACCCTGCTTCGCCTCGCTAAGCTCATGGGTTTGAGGTGTCTTAGCCCAACCGATCCCGCGCTTTGCGACGAGGGACTCCGCTAACCATTGCATTGCTGTGTTCCTTTGTTCAAGGCTTGTTGATACAGGTCTTTGGTTAGGCCAGACTAGCCTTGATCCGGCGCTTAATCTTCGACCCTGATGATGCCATCACGTTTGG
>DDPV01000043.1:141816-168265 GCA_002342365.1 Burkholderiales bacterium UBA2459
GATACGATCCGACAACAAACTGCTGCTGCCATCGAAGCGCTAGCGTCTGGAAAGCCGAAGCGGAGAGACTATTGATATCGTTTGCAAAACGTTTTCCCACGTGGCGCAGCTCAGCGGCCACGACCTGTTGCGCCTGCTGATACCGAAGCTCGGCAAAGGCTGAAAGCTCAGGGATCGCTGGCATCGATCGTCCGTCCATTGCCAATCCCGAAACGGTCCAATCGCCACGATAAAGCGCCTTCATGCTCGTCAGACTGACGTAGCTCTGCCAATTAGCCTGCCACTGACTTTGCCATGCAAGCTCAACGCCGTATCGCTCGGTACCTGGAGCGTTACGAAAACTATTTTGACCAGCAAGCGAGCGATCGACCACGATTTCATTGCTGCTTCGAACGCTGAAGCCTGTCAGCTCCCAACGGTGCAAACCCGCGCTTCGACCTCGCCAACCAAGCTCCCATTGTCGATTCCGTGCCGCATCCAGTTGGCTGTTGAATCGCGGCAAAATTCGGCTTGGACTCAGTGGATCGATGACATAGGAGAGCTCGGCAAGGGTCGGTGTTTCATAGCCCCGGGCCGTACTCAGGTACAGCTGCTGGTTGCGCCCCAGCCAGTGCTGGATACCGATGACCGGACTGGTCTGCCTAAACTTGACTTCTCCGGAGCCGTCTTGACGGTCGCTCAAGTAGTAGTCCTGAGCACTTAAGCGAACCGTGCCGTGTCGCAGGCCGCCAAATGCACTCCAGCGCTCTGAAAGATCTGCTTGTGCGATCCACACGGCCTGCTCTGATTGTGCGCGCTGGTCTTCGTCACGCGTGAGACCGCCCACTTTCTCTCCGAGGTTTGCGCTACCGGATTGCCTTCGCTCCTCTGAGTTTTCGCGCTCGAGCGATAAACTCCAACGTATCGGAATTTCACGCAGTACCATCCGATGATTGAACCTCAAACCGAGGCCCTGGTAGCTGCGATCAAGGCCAACCCAGGAGTTTGAGGCAAGGTACTGCAGATTATCGCGTGTACCGATATAGCCGTACACATTCAAATCCATCGCATCGCTGAGCCGATGATCGACCGCGAGACCAAGCTGGTCTTGGGATGTTTGTTTGCGAACATTCCGCTCGACGGTATTGGTGCCCGCCTGCCTTGGATCAAGTCGCAGCTGTTCGAGACTCAAACCTGCAGGATCTTTCGCATAGGGTTGGTCCCAAAGCTGTGCAAGCACCCGCAATTGCGTCGCCTCGCCCCATTGGTATCGGTAAACACCCTGGATTTGCTTGCGTGCCGCTGCGCTATGTCTTCGATAACCATCAATCGAAAAATCACTGAAGTCCAAGATTGCGTCGCTAGGACCGTCGCGGTACTCGGCCTGAAGCGCTTGCTTGCTTAGACCAAGACTGCCGGCATAAGCCTCCGCTTGCAGCTTGAGTCCTGGTTCAGGCACCCGGGTAAAGGTCTGAATCACGGCACCCGAGGCATTACCGTAAAGCACCGCCATGGGTCCGCGCAAAACTTCCATGCGTTCGGCTGAACCCAAGGCAAAGCTTGAGGCCTGCCCCTGGCCGTCGGGAATCGATGCGGGAATGCCATCGCTGATCAATCGGATGCCGCGTACGCCAAAAGCTGCGCGTGCGCCAAAGCCACGCACCGAGAGTTGGGGATCCTGCGCGTAGTTTCCTCGGTCGGCAGCGACCATGCCGGGTAATCGTTGCAAGGCTTCGGCAGCCTGAACCCGCGGACCAGCGCCCTCAAGTTGATCTTCGCCGATCAAGCCAAGCGCTGCCGGGGTTTCCCACAAGGGCTCTGGACGTCGGCTTGCAGAAACAACCACCGGTTCTTTGACGGGTTCCGATTGCGCAAAGATTGCGCTCGGCGCCAGGAGAAGGCCCATCCCTGCCAAAACAAGGCGCTTCGATCGCATACCCTACTGCGCCCTTTCGAGCACGATTCGGTTTGATCCGTACCAAAGCGATACCGCCTCGATCTCCTTATCGCTGAGCGATTTTGCAATCACGCTCATCACTTCGTGCAAACGTTTGCCGCTGCGATAGTGCTGAAGCTGTTCACCTAGGTAATCAGGGTCTTGTCCGGCCAAATGCGGGGTGCGTGGCGCCGTCGACATACCTTGGACCCCATGGCAGGCAGCACAGGCCTGAATAGCCTTGCGCTTACCAAGCTCAGAGTCGGCGATCGCCCTGCCTGAAATCGCGAGAAAGACAGCGGCAACCAAAGCCAATGCCAGCGCGGTCTTGAACCACTGGATCATTTGTTAAAACATCCACAACAAAGCAAAAAAACGCCGACCCGCTTGCGAGTCGGCGCTCGGGTGAACGACTACTCGTAGCTGATACGGTAGATCGCGCCTGCGAAGTCATCCGATACCAGCATGGAACCGTCCTTCATGACCGCAACGTCAACCGGTCGGCCTCGATACAAGCCGGTTGCCGGATCAAGGAAGCCAGAGGCAAAGACCTCCATCTTTCCGGCTTTTCCATCGGGACCGATCGGTACAAACTGCACCTCGGCACCGCTTGGCTTGGTGCGATTCCAGGATCCATGAGCCGCAACAAAAATACCGCCCCTGTACTTGGCGGGGAACTTGTTGCCGGTGTAAAACGCCATGCCCAGCTGAGCTTGATGCGCCGGAAACTCAACTTCGGGGAAAATTGCACCCTTGGGTTCTGGCATGTCCTTTAAGTCAGGGGCTGCGTCAGAGCCTGCCACTTTAAACTTCCCGTTCCAATAAGGAAACCCAAAGTGTTGACCCGGTTTGGTTGACCGGTTCAATTCACCCGGCGGTATGTCGTCGCCCAGACCATCAACCTGATTGTCGGTCCACCAAAGCGAACCATCCTTCGGATTGAAATCCATACCGACCGAATTACGGGCACCCATGGCAAAGACTTCACGCTTGCCACCATCAAAGGGGTCCATGCGGACGATACCGCCGATACCGATCTTGTTATAAAGATCGATCTTTTCCTTGGCCTGTACGTTAAACGGCTGGCCAAGTGTGATGTAGAGCTGCTTATCGGGCCCGATGCGGCAAGTTCGGGCACCGTGATTAAAGGATTCCTCATCGGGAGGAATCAGGTTGCCCTTTGAAACCACCTCAATCACAGCAACATCCGGACCCTCATAAAAGAACTCGGCTGCGGGGAAATTCAATACCCGGTTGTGCTCGACGACCAATAAAAAACCGTCCGGCGTCCAGCACACGGCATTCGGGTTTGAAAATTTGAGCGAGGGCGCAAAGGATTTGACCTCGTCGGCAACACCGTCGCTATCGCGATCGGTCACTGCCCACACGGTGGTTTTGCGTGTGCCAACAAAAAGCATGTTGGTGTTGGGCGCGACCGCCATATGCCTGGCGTCGGGCACGACTGCAAACAACTCAATCTTGAATCCGGGCGGCAGCTTCACGCGCTTTAAGTTCTCGCGAATGTTTGCCGCCTTTTTTCCGTCCTGGGCCACGGTTGGAATATTCAAATCGGTGGTTGCAACCCTGAACTGCTTAAGCGTTTCCAACTTATCCTGCGCAAGTGCGGCTGACGCGTAGCCAAAGGCTGCGGTCAAGGCGAGCGCAATGGCTCCTTTTTTAAAGGATTTCATTCAAAAACTCTCCTCTGGTTAAAAATAAATAACAATGCATCTCAATCCTGATTTTAGAATCATGATTCAAACCACCCCTCGTGGCCTGTTTCAATTATGGCCAATGCCAACGCGCAATCTGAACTGGCCCGCCCAACGGTTTATTGCTTTGCACAAGCGGCAGTTGCGCTTGTCTGCAAAGATCGCGCTCAAAGCCCAGGGCTTGGGCGAAGTTCCGCATGCGAAGCCAGATTGCGCGCACGAGGATCAGGCGTAGGTTAGCTCAAGGGCTTGCCTCAGGGTCGAGCCGAGCATTCCAAGGGTGAGGCTTCGTTTACACAAAACCTGCAAGACACCGCGACGCTGATACTCGGGCAAATCCGTCGACTTGAGCTCACCGCTAAACACAACGATGGCTGTACTTGGACGCAAGTGGCTTCGAATGCCGTCCAACCACGCTAGGCCCGACATGGTTCCCAGCTGATGATCCAGGATGATCAAATCAAAACGCTCCTGTCTGCAGAGCCAATTGGCACGCTCGATGGTGCTTGCGGTCTGTAATCGAATGTTGGCCTGCAAAGCTCGGCACGACATGGTGATCATGGTCAGGGTGGTTAAATCGTCATCGATTGCGAGCACTTTTCGAATCTGCGGGTCAAGTAACATGATGAAGGTCCTTTTCATTGACAGGTTGAATCTGCTCGAGTCGGGCAAGCATGTCCTGGCTCAGCGCATAAGAAAGCCTAACGACATCCCTCAAGGTGCAGCTTGCTACCGTGCCAGCCGGGTCGGCCGCAAGGCAGGCTTGCTCTGCGACCTGAAACCGCCTCGACGCATCGCGGTAAGCCACCAAACTGCACGCACCGGCGATGCGATGCAAGCGTTGGCGCAGTTCGACCGAGCCAATCGGGTCCGACAAGCTCAGGTTGCTTCGAACGCTATCGATTGCTGACTGCAGCAGTGCTTGCTGATCGACCAAGGGAAATTCGCTATAATTTTCATCCCAGTAACTTTGATCAAAGCAGGTTCCCGCAAAGCACCAGCTTGCAAGCGTTTCGGCGAGCTCGGCGCGCCGATAGGGCTTGCCAAGAACCTGATCGGCACCGGCTTGAAGCACTTGCTCGCGCTCGTGCTGCATCACACTTGCCGTCAGCGCAACGATCGGTGCATGCTTGCACCATCCCTCCGAGCATCTGATTGCCCTGATCGCGTCAATGCCCGACAACACCGGCATTTGAATATCCATGAGGATAAGGTCGAAAGCCTCGCGGCTCGCAAGTTCAATCGCCTGTAAACCGTTTTCAGCGACCGCAACATCGCAGGCAAGCGATCGCAAGTGGGCCAGTGCGACTTTTCGATTGGTCTCTTGATCTTCAGCGAGCAATATCTTCAATCTGCGCGCTTGCGTTGGACTGCAAACCGGTCCTGGGCTTGTCACGACTTCCTGCATTTTGGGCATCGACAAAAGCAGTAGGGCGATAGTTCCGCGCCCTTCGAGGCTCGATAAGCCCAGCGCGCCACCCATACATTGAACCAGCTTTGCGCAAATACTCAGGCCAAGTCCGGTTCCGCCAAAGCGTCGGGTCATGCTGTCATCAGCCTGGCTGTAGGCCTCACCGAGGCGATCCAGTTGAGCCTGGTTCATACCAATGCCCGAGTCCCTGATCAAGACGGCAAACCAATCATCGCCTTCAAGCGGTAACGCTGGCGGACTGAGCCAACGCGGTGCGGGCCAAAGCAAGCCGTCGATCCCAACGCCGCAGCGATCGAGCGCATCAGCCCAGAGCTCCGAAAGATTCGGTCCATCGTCTTCTCTGAGCGAAAACACGTGCACGTGAACAGGATGCTGCCTTGAGAACTTGATCGCGTTACTCAGCAAATTGTTCAAGACCTGCCGAAACCGCGTCGGATCACCCCGGCGCACACCCAAGGGTTTAAGGCGGCTGTACAGCTGCAAGCTTGCTCCTTCGGCTCGCGCTTGTTGCAATCGAATCACCTCGGCGGCGATGGCGCTTGGCTGAATCGCTATCGCTTCCATCCGCACACAGCCTTCTTCCAGTTTCGAGAGGTCAAGCACATCATTGAGAATCCCAAGTAGGGACTCGGCGGACTGCAATAAGGTGCTCGCAAGATCGTGTTGCTGTGCAGACAATTGGGTTTGGAGCAAGAGTTCAGCCATTCCAATTAAGCCATTCATCGGCGTGCGAATTTCGTGACTCATATTCGCCAAAAACAGGCTTCTCGCTTTTGCGTGGTGATTGGCGCGCTCCGACTCACGCCTCGCTGCTGCTGACTCTTCGCTCAGCCGATGGGTCAATTCATCCTTTGCCCTAAGCAAGGCTGATTGTTCGCCCAAAAGCCTTCGCAGCTCAAATTCGTCAACCACGATGCTTGCAAGTTGCTCAAGCACACGGCGCTCGGTCGCACTCAGACTTCTCGGCTTGGAATCGATCACGCATAGGGCTCCGAGCCTTTGCCCGTTGGGCACGGTCAGCGCTGCTCCGGCATAAAAGCGAAGGCCCATGGGTCCGGTAACAAGCGGGTTTTGGGAAAAACGCGGATCCAGGCTGGCGTCGTTAACAATCAAGACACCGTTATCTTGGGCGATCGTATGATCACAAAAGGCAATATCGCGCGCGGTCTCCCTGGCCTCGATGCCTTGTCGAGCAAGAAACCATTGTTTGTGCTCAGCGAGAAGGCTGATTGCGCTGCTTGGCACACCGATAAAGTGAGCCGCAAGTTCGACAACCCGATCGAAGGTCTCACTTGGCGAAGCGTGCAACAGCCGATAAGAGGCAAGTGTTTCAAGACGCTGCGACTCAATCCTGTTCAGATCTTTAGCGATTCCGTCTACAAGTCGCGCCGACACGGGTCGTGCTGGGCTGCCGACACTGCAAAACTGATCCATAAGCAACTCCTCATCCTGCTCCACAGCAGGTCCTGTTTTATGACTTTTTGCGGTCTTCGAGGAGATTTGTTTGTTGAAAACTTATCAAAAACTTGCCATGCAAATCAAGAATTTTTTTGTCAAAGACAATAACGATCAACAAGGCTTCACACGAGCGATCAGCGGCTAGTTCGCAAAAAAAACGGCCTCCGAAGAGGCCGCTTGATGAATAAGCTGCTCGCTGCCTGACGCAATCAGGCAGCTTGGGCGCTTGTTCAGTTGACCTGCGTATGGACCGTATCACCCTTGAGATTGGGATAACGTACATGTTCGACCAGTTCCTGGATATCACGGCCAGGTGCGGCAGTAAGCAAGCTCACGATGATGATCACTGCAAATCCTAGAGGCACACCAAAAACACCTGCAGAAATCGGCTGAATGCCCCACCAGAGTTCAATCGGGCTGGTGATCCCAAAAACGCCTCGCAGCCATGGCTGTGTGGTCACCATGTAATAAAAGGTGATACCAAGCCCAGCAAGCATACCCAATGATGCGCCCCATTTATTGGCCCGCGTCCAGAACACACCGAGAACCAAGGCAGGGAAGAAGGACGCGGCTGCAAAGGAAAAAGCTGCCGATACCAGGAACAAGATATCGGCAGGCTTTTGCGCTGCGACATAGGCTGCGGCGAGCGCGACCACAAGCAGCAAGGCCTTTGAGATCGACACCCTTCTCGCCGTGGAGGCATTGGGGTCGATCATCTTGTAGTAGAGATCGTGCGACAGTGCGTTGGCAATCGTGAGCAAGAGCCCGTCTGCGGTTGACAACGCGGCAGCCAAACCGCCAGCTGCAACCAGACCGGAAATCACATAAGGTAGCCCGGCGATCTCTGGAGTTGCGAGCACGACGATATCGCCGCCGATTCGCATTTCGCCCAATTGCAAGATTCCATCCTTGTTGATATCGACCACCGAAAGCAAGGTCGGATCGACCTTGGACCAGTTCGCAATCCAGGCCGGCAACTTGTCAAAAGGTGTGCCGACAAGCACATGGAAGACCTCGTATTTCACAAGGACTGCCAGTGCTGGCGCGGTGAAGTAAAGCAAAAAGATAAAGAACAGCGACCAGCCAACCGATTCCCTAGCTTCGCGAACCGAGGGTGTGGTGTAGTAGCGCATCAGGATGTGAGGCAGCGCTGCGGTACCCACCATGAGGCAGAAAATCAGCGCTAGAAAGTTCCGACGCGAAGTTTCAAACGTATCCTTGGCCTTTTGATCGCCATTGGGATCGCCAGCGTAAAGTTGGGCGTGGGCCGGCATGCCAGCAAGCGGCTTAGCCCTGGCTTCGGCGGCTGCCTTGGCTTTTGTATAAGCAGTCTTAGCCTCGGCCTCGTCTTTGGGTAGTCCTGCCATCGCCTTCTCGGCAGCGGCAATTTGCTCCGCAGGCGCATTGGCAGACCTCAAATCCTCAAGTTTCTTGGCGGCGTCTGCACGGTCTTTTTCCAGACTGGCTTTAACGTCTTTGAGCTTCTCACCAAGGGCATCAGCCTGGGCTTTGAAGATTGCAATAACCTCTTTCTCCTTAGGATCCTCGCGAATCAGCTTTTCTTTTTCGCTGACTTTCTCAAGTTGCGATCCGTAGATCGCTTGCGGGATCGGCACTGAGGTTTGCTTCACGGAGAGCCAAACCACTGGAATCAAGTAAGCCACAATCAAAATAATGTATTGGGCAACCTGTGTCCAGGTGACCGCGCGCATCCCACCCAGAAATGAGCACACCAAAATACCGGCAAGGCCCAAGAAGATGCCAAGCTCAAACTGAACGCCGGTGAGACGGGTTGTGATCAAACCAACGCCGTAAATCTGTGCAACCACATAGACAAAGGAGCAAAGAATCGCTGCCAGAATACCGATCGTGCGAGGCAAATTGCCCTCGTAGCGCGCGCCTAGAAAATCGGGAATCGTGAACTGCCCGAATTTGCGCAGATACGGTGCTAAAAAGAGCGCAACGAGGCAGTAACCTCCGGTCCAACCCATGATGAAGGCGAGTCCCCCGTAGCCGGTGAGATACAAGGTGCCAGCCATCCCGATGAACGAGGCTGCGGACATCCAGTCTGCACCGGTCGCCATACCGTTATAAATCGCTGGAACGCGTCGGCCGGCAACGTAGTACTCCGCGGCGTCATTGGTGCGGCTCATGATGCCGATACCGGCATACAAACCAATGGTCGCTAAAAGAAAGGTGAAACCAATCCAGGACCGGCTCAGGCCCATTTGCTCAAGAATGGCGAGCACAATCACAAAGGCAAGAAAGCCTCCGGTATAAAAAGTGTAGACGCGATTAAGGCCCGCTTTGAATGCGGTCATCGACTTTGCATTAAAGGCGTTGCCGCCTTCCGAATCACCTGCTAATCCAGCCATGATTATTCCTCCTCTTCTTCAGCAACACCATGCTCTTGATCCAGACGCCCCATGTAGATGGCGTAGAAAACGATGATCAGCACGTACACGGCCAAGGCGCCTTGCGCCCCCACCCAAAACGAAAAGGGCCAGCCGAAAAAGGTAAACGATAAATCTCGAGCGAAGTAAGCGACCACAAAGGTCACCACAAACCAAATGGCGAGCAGAATCGCCGTGATATTCAGGTTCTTCTGCCAGTACCGCTCTTGGGATTCGTTGAGTTGCATAACACCCTCCTTGTGGTTTCTATACCGCCGCCATTCTTCGGACGCGCTCGTTCAGTTCTCAAGTCAGAAATGATCCTAACTCAAACATTGCAGACTCTGCAATCCTTTGCTTGCCACGCAGGGCATTCTGTTAGAACTTTCAAGTTTTTAGACCCGTTTCCCGCTTCAGTTGTTCGGCGACTTTAGGCTCAAAGCCTTGCAGGTGACGGATAATCGCTACCGCCAAATCGGGTTCTGCGCGATCGACATGCAAACGCGCAAGCTGATACCACCCGAATGGACTCATCGGTTGCAATTCTGTGTTTCGTTTTAAAGCCTGTAGCGCATCGTCAGCTTGACCTTTTTGAATCAGCACCAGGCCAAGCCCGTACCAAGCCCGGTCAAGCTTTTCATCCATTGCAATGGCAGTCCGAAACGAAACCTCTGCCTCATCCATGCGCCTTTGCTGCTCAAGCAAGTAAGCAAGGTTGAAGTGCAAGGCCGCGCTTTCTGGCCCTTGGACAAGCGCGCGCTCCAGCAGTGTGATCGCCTCGGCTCGAGTCTGATCTGCTTGTCCTAAAAAGTGTGCCAGCGTGGTCAGAACAAAAAAGTCATCCGGACGCTGGGCTTGCATCTGTCGCAGTCGATCCACCGTCTGCTGATGAAGACCCAGCAGATTCAACGCGAACACCTGTGCGCGCATTACGATCCAGCTCAGATGCCGCGCTATTTGCATTGCTCGATCCCTATGCTCAGACAGGTATTGATCTTGGCAAACAAGGCAGCGAACCAGACTATGATCATGAGGAAAAACGTGACGATCGGTATATGCCGGTCGATCACGATACGCGGGGTGATTAAGCGCACCAAACGCTCAAGGGGTTTGGTGAGCAGCGCCAGCAGTTGGTAAAAAAGATTGCTCTCACGCTGTGCGCCTGCCAGCACAGCCACCAGGCCGCGGCCGAGAAGCGCCATGAGCGCAATCTCCGCAACCAGCTTGACAAGGCTTGAAGCTAGCAGCACTGCAAGATTCCTGGAGACTAAAGGCTCTGACTTAGCTGCTCAAGAATCGCCGGGTTTTCAAGCGTTGAGGTGTCTTGCGTTGCTGACTCGCCGCGGGCAATCGCTCGTAGCAATCGGCGCATGATCTTTCCCGAGCGCGTCTTGGGTAGGTTATCGCCAAAGCGAATGTCTTTGGGCTTGGCGATCGGGCCGATCTCGTGAGCCACCCAAGTGCGCAATTCGGCGGCAAGTTGCTTGGCCTCATCAGCTGCAGGACGCGAGCGCTTGAGCACCACAAAGGCACTGATGGCTTCCCCGGTCACATCATCAGGCCGACCGACCACCGCGGCTTCGGCAACCAGCGGATGGGCGACCAGTGCTGATTCAATTTCCATGGTTCCAAAACGGTGACCAGACACATTCAAGACATCGTCGATGCGCCCGGTAATCGTAAAGTAAGCAGTCTCTGTGTGCCTGACCGCACCGTCACCGGCCAGATAATAGCCATTGAGCTCTTCGGGAAAATAACTCGTTTTAAAGCGTTCCGGGTCACCCCAAATGGTACGGATCATCGAAGGCCAGGGCTTTCTGATGACCAGCATACCCCCCTGCCCGTTTGGCATTTCGTGTGCATGCTCATCGACGACCGCCACATCAATACCCGGCAGTGGCAGGGTGCAGGATCCCGGAACCAATGGCGTGACGCCGGGTAGCGGTGCGATCACGTGCCCGCCGGTTTCAGTTTGCCAGAAGGTATCAACAATCGGGCAGCGCTCGCCGCCCACCTGTCGGTAGTACCACATCCACGCTTCGGGGTTGATCGGCTCACCCACCGACCCTAGCAAGCGCAAACTGCTCAAATCGCAGCGCGAGGGGTGAACCTGCGCGTCGGATTCGCTCGCCTTGATCAGCGATCGGATCGCAGTCGGCGCAGTATAAAAAATCGAACATCTGTGCTTTTCAATGGTCTTCCAGAATCGCCCAGCATCCGGATAGGTCGGAATCCCTTCAAAAACAATCTCGGTGGCTCCGGCAGCAAGCGGTCCGTAGGCAACATAGGTATGCCCGGTTACCCATCCGACATCCGCGGTACACCAAAACACATCGCTTGGCTTGATGTCAAAGGTCCACTTCATGGTGAGCAGTGCGTGCAAGAGGTAACCTCCTGAAGCATGTTGCACACCTTTGGGTTTACCCGTTGAACCGGATGTGTAGAGAATGAAAAGCGGATGTTCGGCTGCAACCCACACCGGATCGCAGTGTTCACTTTGACCGGATTCGACCTCGTCCCAACCCACATCGCGGTTTGCATGCCAGACAATCTCGCCCCCTGTGCGCCGCCACACCACCACGTGACGAACCGCTTCACAGCCGCCCATATCAAAGGCTTCATCAACCGCTGATTTGAGCGGGATATGTTTGCCGCCTCGGACCTGTTCGTCGGCTGCAATCACCAGGGTCGCGCCTGCGTCCACAATCCGCTCGTGCAAGGACTTGGCAGAGAAACCACCAAAGACGACCGAGTGTGTGATGCCCAGCCTGGCGCAGGCCTGCATGGCGACCACCGCGTGAATGGACATCGGCATATAAATGATGGCGCGCTCGCCTAGCCCATGGCCCAGAGCACGCAGGCCGTTTGCAAAGCGGCAAACCCGCTCATACAGCTGTCGGTAGCTCACGGTGCTGACCGAGCCATCATCGGCTTCGAAAATGATTGCGGTCTTGTGCTCGGTGGGCGTGCCTAAATGGCGGTCCAGACAGTTATAAGAAACGTTAAGCTCACCGTCGTAAAACCAGCGGTAAAAGGGCTTATTGCTTTGATCGAGCGTCTGGGTGAAGCTTTTGTGCCACAACACATGTTCCCTCGCCAAGGCAGCCCAAAACCCTTCATAGTCGGCCTCGGCTTGCGCGCACAAGGCATGGTAGTGGGCCATGCCAGATACGGTGGCCTGATCAACAAAGCTTTGCGGTGGCGGGAAAACACGGCTCTCCTGCAACACCGAGGTGATGGCAGCATGCATCGCTAACTCCTCCTGAATCGTTCAAACTTCCATTTTCTTTCGCCCCTTGCCATGCTTGGGCCCGGGTGCGGTCAGGAGGTGCTGCAAAGAACGTCGACGCCTGCATGCAACCCCCGAATACCCCTATCCTATAGAATCCTTGCGATTCAGGCCAGAGGACGATCATGACCGTTATCCGCGAAGACGATCTCATTCAAAGCATCGCTGATGCCTTCCAGTACATCAGCTATTACCACCCCCCCGATTACATCCGCGCGCTTGGCGCCGCCTACGAACGGGAGGAAAGCGTGGCAGCGCGTGATGCGATTGCGCAAATTCTCACCAACAGCCGTATGTCTGCCGAGGGCAAGCGGCCAATGTGTCAAGACACCGGGATCGCCACCGTGTTTTTAAAAGTCGGGATGGACTTGCGATGGAGCGCGAGCCGCAGCCTGAGCGACATGATCAACGAGGGTGTGCGCAGAGCTTATTCGCATCCCGACAATCTCTTGCGTGCATCGGTCTTGGACGACCCTTCCGGCAGCAGACGAAACACCAAGGACAATACGCCTGCGGTCATTCATACCGAGATGGTGCCGGGTGACAAGCTTGAAGTGATTGTCGCTGCCAAAGGTGGTGGCTCTGAAGCCAAAAGCAAATTCGTGATGCTTAACCCGAGCGATTCGATTATTGACTGGGTCGTCAAGACCGTGCCGAGTATGGGAGCAGGCTGGTGCCCCCCGGGCATGCTTGGTATAGGCATTGGCGGCACCCCCGAAAAAGCCATGTTGCTTGCCAAAGAGTCGCTCATGGCGCCGATTGACATGAATGAGCTCTTGGCTCGTGGTCCAGCCAATGCGCGAGAGGCCATGCGCGTGAGTCTCTACGAAAAAGTCAACGCCCTTGGCATCGGAGCGCAGGGGCTTGGCGGACTCACAACGGTTTTGGATGTGAAGATTCTTGACTACCCGACGCATGCAGCTAATCTGCCGGTGGCCATGATTCCAAACTGCGCAGCGACCAGGCATGCCCACTTCGTTCTCGATGGCAGCGGCCCGGCGAGCCTCGAGCCGCCCGCCCTGAGCGACTGGCCCCAGGTTACCTGGACGGCCGATACGAAGACCTCGCTACGGGTTGACCTCGATAAGCTCAATCCCGAGCAGGTTGCCGCATGGAAACCGGGTCAGACGCTTTTGCTCAACGGCCGGATGCTCACCGGGCGCGACGCCGCGCACAAGAGAATTCAAGACATGGTCGAACAAGGCCAAACGCTGCCGGTCGACTTCACGAACCGGGTGATCTATTACGTTGGGCCAGTCGACCCTGTGCGCCAGGAAGTGGTCGGACCGGCAGGGCCAACCACCGCCACCCGAATGGACAAATTCACCGACACAATGTTGGGCAAGACCGGACTGATTGCGATGATCGGCAAGGCCGAGCGGGGACCGGCTGCTGTTCAATCCATCAAAAAGCATCGCTCTGCCTATTTGATGGCAGTCGGCGGAGCGGCGTATCTCGTGTCCAAAGCGATTCGGTCGGCAAAGGTTGTCGCTTTTGCGGATTTAGGGATGGAGGCTATCTACGAGTTTGAAGTCCAGGATATGCCTGTCACCGTTGCAGTCGATGCGAACGGTGAATCGGTCCACGAGACAGGACCGAGAACCTGGCAAGCCCGCATCGGCAAGATCCCTGTGGTCACTGTCTGATCCAGCCGTTGCGGCAAATGGACCGCGGAGAACATGCGATGACAATCGTTATAGCTCAGCTCAAACACGAAACCAATACCTTCTCGCCGGTTCCCACCCCGCTTTCGCGCTTCACGCGCGTTGGCGAGACTCCGCCCTGCGGTGAGGCAGCCATCCGGGAATACCGAAACACCGGTTCGGCCATCGCAGCCATGATTGATCTGGTTGAGGAAGCTGGCATGGCCTATCAAATTGCGGTTGCCGGAAACGCGGCCCCAAGCGGCCCGGTTCAAACCGAGGCCTACGAGTGGATGGTGTCGCGAATTTGTACGGCGGTCGAAGCCGGCTGCGATGCGATCTTGCTCGATCTTCACGGTGCGATGGTGACTGAGCGGCATGATGACGGCGAAGCCGAGCTGTTGCGCCGCTTGCGTCAGATCGCGCCCGGCGTGCCTATTGCTGTTGCACTGGATATGCATTGCAACCTCTCAAACAGCATGGTGCAAGCCGCAGATGTGCTTGCGGGCTATCAGACCTATCCGCATGTCGATGTTTATGAGACCGGCGTTCGTGCTGCCAAACCGATTGTTGATTGGCTCAAGGCCAAGCGACATGTCGACGCAAGCTACCAAACGTCCGGCAATCGTTTGGCCTTCAAGTCTTGGGGACAGGTGCCGATGATTCCCCATGTGATGCGTCAGTCAAGTCTGGATGCACCCAACCGCGAGATTCAGGCACGATGTCGGGCGATTGAGGCTGAAGGTGCTCTAGCGGCCAGCGTGTTTGTCGGCTTTCCTCACGCCGATATCCCAAACGCGGGCATGAGCGCCCTGGTGATCGATCCCCACGACCAAAGCCGCGCCGATCGCTGGCGCGACGAGCTGCTTGCCATGTGCTGGCAGGCTCGAGAAGCATTCGTCTACCCAATTGAGCCCCTGGACGCTTCGATCGCGCGTGCCAAAGCCTTTGCCGCAAGTGCATCGATGGGCAAACCTGTGGTGCTGCTTGATCATTACGACAATTGCGCATCCGGCGGCACCATGGACACCACAGCCGTCCTGGCGGCAATGATTCGCGCCGACTTGCAGCAGGCTGCAGCCTTTGCGATCTTCGACCCGCAATCGGTTCAAAGCTTGATGGCGCTGGGCATAGGCGCCGAGACCACGCTAGCGCTTGGGGGCAAGCACCCGCTTGCTGCGCTCAAGCTCCAGGGCGAACCGCTTACTTTGACAGGGAGAATAAAAACCCTCACCGATGGACAGTACAGGTTTCGCGGTCCTATGGCACGCGGTGAACGGGCCAGTATGGGTCCATCCGCGGTCTTGCAAGTCGGAGGCATCGAGGTTGCGATCATCTCGCGCCATGTGGAGCCCTTTGACATCAACACCTTGACCGCACTTGGCATCGACCCTCACAGCAAGCAGTATCTGATGCTCAAGAGTCGCGTGCACTGGCGCGCCGGGCTTGGCGATTTGGCTGGGGCCGTGGTCGAGTGTGCAGGCGTGGGCGTTTGCACGTCGGACTACAACGCGCTTCGTTTTCAAAACTTGCGGCGACCGATTTATCCCTTGGATGCCGATACCCGCTTTGAACCCGGACAAGTCATCCAGGGAGGTTAGTCGATGGCAAGGATTGCAATTGGCGGGATGCAGCACGAGACAAACACCTTTGCGCCGAGCAAGGCCACCTATCAGGCTTTCGAGCAAGGCGGCGGATGGCCAAGCGTTCAAGTGGGTGCATCGATGTTTGAAGCGCTGGAAGGTGCAAATATTCCCGCACAAGGCGCCATTGAGGCTTTTCGGGCGCAGGGCCATCAGCTGCTGCCGCTGACCTGGGCAGCGGCCTCGCCCTCTGCCCACGTGACTCGCGATGCCTTTGAGCGGATTATTGGTTCGCTCGAAGACGGCCTCAAACCTGCGATGGCCGATCCCTCAGGCTTGGATGCGGTTTATCTTGACCTGCACGGTGCCATGGTCACCGAAGATCATGACGACGGTGAAGGCGAAATTCTGCGTCGCGTTCGGGGCATTGTCGGAAATCGCGTGCCGGTGGTTGCAAGCCTTGACCTGCACGCAAATGTGAGCCAGGCAATGGTTGAGCATGCCGATGCGATATCAATTTATCGCAGCTACCCGCATGTGGACATGGCCGAAACTGGCGCTCGGGCAGCATTTCTCGCGATGCACATGCTTGCGCGCGGAAAGCGCCCCTTCAAGCGCTATCAAACCTTTTCCTATTTGACTGGAATCCCTTCGCAAAGCACCTTTATTGAACCCGCGAAATCGCTCTATGAATTGTTACAACAACTTGAGCGCAAGCACCACTGTTTCTTGTCCTTTGCGCAAGGTTTTCCGATGGCCGATATCCACGACTGTGGCATGAGCGTGCTCGGATACGGAGATGACGCGCAGGAGCTCGATCTGGCCATGCTCAGCATGACCGACGCGGTAGAAAGCGCTGAAAAAGACTATGCGCTGGAGCTCTACACCCCACAAGACGCAATCCAAAGGGCGATGCGCCTCGGAAGCTTGGGGCGCCCGGTCGTGATCGCAGATTCGCAGGACAACCCGGGGGCCGGCGGCAACGGTGACACAACCGGTTTGCTGAACGCCCTGCTCGAAGTCAAAGCACAGGATGCCTGCCTTGGCCTACTCATTGATCCGGCCGCTGCGGATCGCGCGCATGAGGCCGGACAAGGTGCCAGCCTCGAGTTCGAACTCGGTGCGCGTTCCGGTCTTGCGGGACATCATCCGGTGCGCGGTCGTTTTACGGTTGAGCGGCTTGGCGACGGACGTTTTACCTGCACCGGGCCGATGTTTAAGGGGTTTAGGATGCAACTGGGAAAGATGGCACTGCTCAGACAAGAAGGCGTTCGTGTCGCACTTGCCAGTATCAAATGCCAGGCTGCTGATCAGGCAATGTTTCGCCATTTAGGGATCGAACCATCCAGCCAGCGCATTCTGGTGTTGAAAAGCTCAGTCCATTTTCGCGCCGACTTCCAACCCATTGCGGCCGAAGTGCTGGTTGCTCGCTCACCCGGACCTGCACTTGCCGATCCGGCTGACTTTGCCTGGACCAAGTTGCGACGCGGCATTCGTTTAAACCCTCTCGGGAACGTGTTTTAGCGCGGCACTTGCGCGAAAGGCTCAGACAGATGCTTAGCCCTGGACGAGTTCCAAGCCCCTCAGATTGGCTTCTCATCGACGTTGGCAATACCTTTTTAAAGTGGGGGCGCTACGCCGCGCTTGCAAGCACAAAAGCTGACGCGGACGCATCGTTGCAAAGCATGCAACGAACCGCGATCGCCCATTGCATCGTGCAAGGACGGGTGCTGCTTGCAGAGATCCCGATTCTTTCCATCGACTGGCGCGAACAGGCCTGCCCGTCGATGATTGTGATCTCAAGCGTCGCAGGCACAAGGGTGCGCAACCCTTTACTGCGCGCTCTTGAGGTGTGGAGTGATGCGCCGAGCCCGCACTGGATCAGCGCGATGGACGAAGAATGTGGGGTGAGAAATCGCTACCGCAACCCGGGACAGTTGGGAAGTGATCGCTGGGCAGCGCTGATCGGCGCACGGGCACTTGTCGGCACACAGGCGACCTTTGTGGTTGTTTGCGGTACCGCCACAACCATGGACTTACTCGATGAGACGGGCACATTCCAAGGCGGTTCAATCATGCCCGGCCTCGGTTTGATGCAACGCTCATTGCATGAACGCACCGCAGCGCTTCCCGATGCAAGCGGGGAGTACTTGCAGTACCCCCGGCAAACCGTCGATGCAATCGCATCGGGCTGCCTGCATGCGCAAGCCGGTGCGGTTGAACGGGTGTACAGACAGTTTCAAGCCGAGCACCCCAAGCTGGTTTGCGTGCTCTCTGGCGGGGCGGCACGCATGTTATCGCCCAGACTCGACATTGCTCACCGGCTTGTCGACAACCTGGTGCTTGAGGGTCTCTTCAGAATTGCCCGGCAAATGGCTGGTGCGCTCAGCGCAAAGAGGCAGTCAGCCGCGTGAAACCCAAGCTCAATGACCAAGGATTTTTGAGAGGAAATCCTTGGTGCGATCGCTTTGGGGATCATTGAAAAACTGGTCGGGAGGCGCTTGCTCAACGATTTGCCCCTGATCCATGAATATCACCCGATCCGCAACGGCCTTTGCAAAACCCATCTCGTGGGTCACGACCACCATCGTGATGCCCTGGCCGGCCAACTCGATCATCACATCAAGTACCTCTTTGATCATTTCCGGATCCAGTGCCGATGTTGGCTCATCGAACAACATGATCTTGGGCCGCAAGCACAGGGCACGAGCGATTGCAACCCGTTGTTGCTGACCACCCGAGAGCTGCAGCGGATACTTCTGAGCCTGCTCGGCGATTTTCACCCGCTCAAGCTGCTGCATCGCGCGCTCTTGAGCATCCTTGCGCGGAATCTTGCTGACCCACATCGGTGATAAGGTAAGATTTTCTATCACGGTCAAATGCGGAAAGAGATTGAATTGCTGGAATACCATGCCGACTTGCTTGCGGACCGCATCGACAGCTGCGACATCATCGCCAAGCCTGATGCCATCAATCACGATCTCGCCCTCCTGATGCTCCTCAAGCCGGTTGATACACCGGATCAGCGTTGATTTCCCGGAGCCCGATGGGCCGCAAATCACAAGCTTTTCGCCTCTGGCCACATCAAGGTTGATATCGCGCAGCACGTGGAACTGGTTTCCATACCACTTGTTCACCTTACTGAATCGGATGATGCTCTCGCTCACGGGGACTCGCCTTCCTGAAATGGCTCAGCGGGCTCGCGATCGAGACAACTGCGCTTCGATCCAGAGACTATAGCGTGACATCGCGTAGCAGCCCGCAAAGTAAATCAAGGTGATAAATAAATAAGCCTCGAGCTTGAAGGGTCGCCAGTCAGCGTCGCTGTTCAAGGCCAGACCCAGTGCGCCGGTAAGCTCATAGAGACTGACAATGGTGACAAGTGAGGTGTCTTTGAAAATCCCGATGAAGTTGTTCATCACACCCGGTACGACCATGGCTAAAGCCTGAGGCAGCACAATCTTGCGTTGCGTTTGCCAGTAGGTCATGCCAAGCGACTGCGCTGCTTCAATCTGACCTTTCGGTATGGCTTGCAGCCCGCCGCGAATGACTTCGGCCATGTAGGCTGCAGCAAAGAGGGTAATACCGATGAAGACGCGCAAGAGCACATCAATTTTTGTACCCGTCGGCATCAAGAGAGGAAACATGAACGAGGCCATGAATAAAACCGAGATCAGGGGTACACCCCGAATCAATTCGATATAGACCGTACACAGTGCGCTCACCGCAGGCATCGCGGAGCGTCTGCCCAGTGCCATAAGAACGCTCAACGGAAAGGCAGCCACGATTGAAAGGCTTGCCAGCAAGACCGTTAAAGGCAGCCCACCCCAGCGATCGGTCTCGACGACGCTGAGACCCCAATAGCCACCGTGCAGAATCACAAAAACTGCGGCCACAACCACCAACCAAAGCAGCAATAGCCAGCGGCTCCAAAGAGCCCGGGTGCAACTCGCAACAAGCAAGGCAAGAAGCAGCGAAGTTGCAAGCAAGGGGCGCCAATGCTCAGCATGCGGGTAGTACCCAAAGATGATCACCCGATACTTCTCGGTAATCACCCCCCAGCAAGCGCCCTCGCCCATCGACTGCTTGCACAAGGCAGCGTCAGCTGTCCAGACCGGATGGATCAGGGCCCAGGCGATGAAATCGGGGATGGTCTGAAAAAAAATCAGCACGAGGATCAGCGTCGTGATGCTGCTGAATCGGCTACCGAACAAGTGCCTTCGTAGAGCTGCAACAAGGCCCTGATCGCTCGCTGGTGCTTGGCGTGCGGCAACCGCAGCAAACACTTGAGCCTGATGCGCGCTCATGCTTTGGTCTTGCGGCCTACGGTTCGGAACAGGAATCGACGCATGGCGCAGCCTAGCGTTCTTGAATCGCCGCGCGGGCGTTGTACCAATTCATCAAGGCCGACGTACTCAGCGAAGTTGTCAAATACACGATCATGATGATCGATATACATTCCACAGCACGGCCCGTTTGATTGATCGAGGTATTCAAAATCGACACCACGTCGGGATAGCCGATCGCTACGGCAAGCGAGGAGTTCTTGGTAAGGTTCAGGTATTGGCTTGTAAGCGGCGGAATGATCACGCGTAGCGCTTGCGGAAGCAGTACCAGGCGCATCTCCTGTCCCGGCGACAGTCCAAGCGACTGGGCAGCCTCGCCTTGTCCACGCGGCACAGCCTGGATACCGGCACGCACCACTTCGGCGATAAATCCTGCGGTGTACAAGGTCAGCCCGATCAGCACAGCCAGAAATTCGGGTGTGAGAGCACCGCCTCCGTCGATTGCAAAAGTCCCCATCTCGGGATAGCGCAGGGCTGTTGGAGCCCCACCCAGCAGCCAGCCGGCAAGCGTACCGCCTACCAAAAATCCGAACGCCGGCAGCAGCAGCTTAGGCGTTTGACCTGTCGCTTCGAAGCGAGCAAACTGCCTTTGTCGCCACCGATAGACCGCAATCAGGCCCGCCAAGAAACCGATCAATGCGGTCCCGTGCCCAAGCGCCCACTGAGGCAGGGGAAAACTGACACCTCCCTTACTCAGATAAAACCCGCCGCCAAAGACCCAGGGTTCATTGGGCGCTGGCAAAAACTCGGTGAGCAACAAATACCACATCAAGAGTTGTAACAACACCGGTACATTGCGAAAGAACTCTACATAGGCCTGACAGAGCACGCGAAGCAAGAGATTTCTGGAAAAGCGACCAATACCGACCGCCGTACCGATGATCGTTGCAAGAATAATACCGAGCAAGGCAACCCGTACCGTGTTGCTCAGCCCCACCAATACGGCCTTCCAGTAGGGGTCGCCCGAGTCATAGGCGAACATGGTTTCGCCGATGTCAAAGCCTGCGGGTTGAATCAAAAATCCATAACCACTCTGAATCCCGCGAAGTCGCATATTGTCAGTGGTGTTATGAATCAGGTACGCAGCGACCGCAATCAGAACGAGAACAAAAAAACCCTGGAAAATTTTGGATCGAAAGGCCTCGCTTTTCCACGACCATGACGAGGTGCGAGGCGGAGCCGCTCTTGGCGCAATCATGTCCTCGGCACTTCGCGCGTAGGGCTGCTGCGAATCTGAAAGCTGGAGTTTCATGAGGGCTGAGGCATCAGGGTTTTGGATCGTATTGAAGTCGCGTCCGGACCCCGCTTATCAAAGCGAGGACCGGAGGATCCATTGAACACCATAAAGGTGCTGCCGAATTTTCAAGCAATTCCAGCACCCGACGACAAGCTTAAGAAGGTTTCAGTCTGCGAGGTCTTGACTTAGCGAAGTGGGGGTGCGTACTGCAAGCCACCCTTACTCCAGAGATTGTTCAATCCTCGGGGTAATTTGATGGTCGAGTTTGCACCCACGTTGCGCTCGAACATCTCGCCGTAGTTGCCCACGGCTTTAATCGCACGCGCTGCCCACTCTCTATCAAGGCCAAGCAATTTGCCCATATCTTCTGAAGTACCCAGAAGACGCTGGATCGGTGGCTCGGTGCTCGACTTCATTTGATCGACGTTGGCCTGCGTGACGCCATACTCTTCAGCTTCAAGCAAGGCGTTGAAGGTCCACTTCACCACGATGAAAAATTCTTCGTCACCACGACGAACCGAAGGACCGAGCGGCTCTTTGGAGATCAGGTCGGGAAGAATCGTATGCTCATTCGGATCTTTAGCTTCCTTGGCACGGATACCGGCCAAACCAGAGGCATCCGTTGTGTAGGCCTGACAGCGACCTGCGAAGTAAGCGGCGTTTGCAGCCTCGAGCTTTTCAAACACCACCGGCTTCAGATTCAGATTATTCGACTTCGAAAAATCGGTCAGATTTTTCTCCGTCGTCGTGCCCGACTGCACGCAGACGGTGGCACCTTTAAGGCGCTTGGCTGAAGTTACCTTGGTTTTCGTGGGCACCATGAATCCCTGGCCGTCGTAATAAGTGACGCCGGTAAAGAGCATGCCCAGCGATGCATCGCGGGTGAGCGTCCAGGTGGTGTTGCGCGACAAAACATCGACTTCGCCCGCCTGAAGCGCAGCAAAGCGTTGCTGTGCAGTAAGCGGTACGTACTTGACCTTGCTTGCATCACCCAGCACCGAAGCGGCAACCGCCTTGCAGACGTCCACATCAAGCCCTGACCAGTTACCCTGGCTGTCGGCCTGCGAGAACCCGGGCAAGCCGGTGCTAACGCCACAGATTAATTGACCGCGTTGCTTGACCGCATCGAGGGTCTTACCGGCGTGGGCAACGCCGGAGAAAACAGCTATCGAGCCAATTGCGAGCGCCGCTACGCCTGCTTTCACTTGCTTCATGAATCACTCTCCCATTGATTAGCGTGGTTAAGGACGAGTCATCAGACAAGTCCATGCCGAGCAATGTAACAAACCTGTCGTTCGTCGTGGCACTTTTCCCTAGAACTTGTCGAGAAAAACTTATGCGACCCTTGCCGCCTGCATACCACGCTGTAGATTAATCTTTGATAGAATCCATAACGATAAAACAAAGAACAAACCAACGAATGCGAGCGCCAGTCGTTGTTGTCCGTCGCTCATCCACACCAGCAAACCGTAAAGCACCGGACCGAGAATCGCGGAAAGACGCAGTGCGAAGCCCCATAGTGCAAAGATCTCGGACTGACGACCCATCGGTGCAAGCTGAGCCACCATGGCGCGCCCTGCCGATTGGCTCGAACCCATGTTCAGACCTGCCAAGGTAGCAGCAAGCCAGAACGACTCCCTGCTTTGTCCGAGAACCGCAACGATAACCATCACAATCCAGGAGACCAGCGTGATTGCCAGCGCAAGCCGACCACCCATCCGATCCTGAAAGCGCCCGAAAAAAAAGGCACCGAGCGCTGCGGCGATGTTGACTAAAAACACCAAAATCATGGTGTCGGTCGGTTCAAAACCCATCACCTGCTCAGCGTAGACCGCAGCGAGCGTGATGACCACTGAAATGCCTGCGTGATAGGCCACGCAGCAAACAAGCAACTGCCGTAAATCGACAAGACTTTCGGTGCGCTGCCAGGACAAACGAAGCCGAAGCCAACCGCCTGACCATGCGTCAGCACCGTTTGCAGCGGAGGCCGGGGCTTGCGGATCATCCAACAGGTCCTTTGAGGCAAGGCCTTGTCGTTCTTTAAGGACCGCCAATGCCGGCAGGCTCACGGCCACATAAACAATAGCCACAATCCAGAGCGTCACAGGTACAAATTGTGTAGCGCTTTCACCCAAAGCCTTCGCATGCAACACCCAGGCAATCGACAAGCCCAGCGTGAGCATACCGCCGAGATAGCCAAAGCTCCAGCCCCAGCCAGAGACCCGTCCGTAGGCATGGGGCCTTGCGAGTTCGCGCAAGAAAGCAGCGGTAAAGGTTTCGCAAAGGTTAAAGGCAAGGCTTGAAAGCGCCACAAGGCTGACAGCGAGCCACAAGGCGTTGGCATCGACCCAGGCAAGTGCGGCAGTGGCGGCACCGCAAAGAAGACTTGCCCAAAAAATAATGGCACGTTTTCCGCCTGCTTGATCTGCCCACAAACCAAGCGAGGGCAGTATCAGCATTGTGAGGAATGAGGCGCCAGATACTGTCAGCGTCCACAACAAGGTTGCCCAGGATGCAGCGCCTGCGATCACGCCAACAAAATAAGCGGAATAAACGGCAGTCAAGACGACCGTGGTGTAGCCCGAATTGGCAAAATCGAGAAAAGCCCAAGCCAGTACCTCACGCGGGGCAACGCCATCGCGCAAGTGGACTCGTATCGATTCTTGTAGCGCCAGCTTTTTTCTCCCTGGTCATTGGCCACAAGGCATTTCAGACTGCAAGCCTTGGTACGCTAAGCCTCTTAGAGCGCGGCAATTCCCGCTTGCGCGATTTGCGCATCTTCGGTGGACTTCACACCCGAAACCCCGACCGCGCCAATGCAGTATCCGCCAACCATGATCGGGAGCCCCCCTTCGAGCATACCCTGAAGCAGGGGCACAGACAGAAAGCTCACACGGCCAGCGTTGATCATGTCCTCGTAAACCTTTGAATCGCGACGACCAAGCGCAGCGGTTCGGGCTTTGGCCACGCAAATCTCTGCCGATATCGGCGCCGCGCGGTCGAGTCGCTGCAGCCAGAGCAAGTGGCCACCGTCATCAACAATCGCAAAACTAACCGCCCAGGACTGCGCGCTTGCAAGCGCTTCGCAGGCATTTGCCATGCGACGGAGGTCTGAGAGCTCAAGTACTTGCTTGGTAAACATCGGTCGATTCCTTTCTTCAACGTCGCTATTGTGACAGCATCAACGCCTGCCAAGGATCGGCAAGCCTAAGGGCCTAGAGCCAGGGCCAGCGCTGGGTCCTCGTCACGAAGCGAGGCAAAGCCGCACTTGCTCAAGCGCGGACGGATCCTCGATCGTGGTCAGATCGCCAGGGTCGCGGCCTTCGCAAAGCGCTTGAATCGAGCGCCTGAGCACTTTGCCTGAGCGCGTCTTGGGTAGCGTGCTCACAAAGTACACACGCGAGGGCCTTGCCACAGCACCAAGTTGTTGATCAACCGTCTTCATCAAGTCGCCTTCCAAGGCCAGGCGTGCCTTGGGGTCCAATGCGTAAGCGGCATCCTTGAGCACCGCAAAAGCAATCGCGACCTGCCCTTTAAGCGCATCGGCAACGCCCACGACCGCGCATTCAGCAATCGCTGCGTGTGAATTGACGGATTCTTCGATTTCACGGGTGCCAAGGCGGTGTCCGGCGACATTGATGACATCGTCGGTCCGTCCAAGGATGTAGTAGTAGCCATCCTGATCCTTGATACCCCAATCGAAGGTGGAGTAAGCCAGCACGCCTGGGATCGATTCGAAGTAAGTCTTGCGAAAACGCTCATCGTCACCCCAGACGGTTTGCAGGCAACCCGGAGGCAGCGGCGGCATGATGGCCACCACGCCCTTTTCTCGCTCGCCAACCTCTGCACCAGTACTTTCGTGAAGCAGACGCACGTTGTAACCATACATCGGTAACCCCGGACTGCCGAACTTTGTAGGCAGGCTTGGATCCATCCCCTTGGCAATGGTCAGAATCGGCCAGCCGCTTTCAGTCTGCCAGTAATTATCGATCACCGGCACACCAAGCCCCTCGGCAATCCAGCGCGCAGTGGGCTCATCAAGCGGCTCGCCTGCCAGAAAGAGCGCCCGAAGCGAAGAGCAGTCATAGCGGCTCAACAACGCAGGGTCTTGCTTTTTCAGAACCCGAACTGCCGTCGGGGCAGAAAACATGACCGATGGTCTATAGCGCTCAACAAGCTTCCAGAAAATACCCCCATCGGGTCGAAGCGGCGTGCCCTCGTACAACAACGTGAACATTCCGGCAATCAAAGGCGCGTAGACGATGTACGAGTGCCCAACCACCCATCCGATGTCACTGGTGCAAAAGTAACCTTCGCCCGGCTTAGCTTCAAAAATATGCTTCATCGAAGCGGCCAGTGCCACCGCATAACCGCCAACATCGCGCTGCACACCCTTGGGCTTTCCTGTTGTCCCAGAAGTATAAAGAATATAACTTGGATCATTTGACTCAAGCCATTCCACTTCGACCAACGTATCAAGATGTGCACTGCGCAAGGCCGCGTAATCGAGATCGCGGCCCTCAACACGATGCATCGCTGCGAGCTTTCGGTCAAACAAAATCACCCGCTCGGGCTTAAAGCATGACAGAGCAATCGCTTCATCGAGCAGCCCTTTGTAGGGCAGCACTTTGCCGGCCCGCGACCCGGCATCAGCACTCACAATCAACTTCGGCCTGGCGTCGTCGATCCGCGAGGCAAGCGCGTGGGAAGCAAATCCTCCGAACACCACCGAATGCACTGCGCCCAAGCGCGCGCAGGCATACATCATAAAAAGCGCCTCGGGAATCATGGGCATATAAATCAACACACGATCGCCTCGGATCACGCCCTGAGCCCTGAGCATTGCCGCAGCAGCACAGACCTCACGGTGCATGGCCGCATAGCTGTAGGTTCGCTCCTCGTCGGTCTCCGTTGAAACAAAAACAAGCGCAGCCTGTTCGGAACGATCTGCAAGATGACGGTCGAGCGCGTTATAACAAAGGTTGGTCTTACCTCCGACAAACCAGCGATTGATCGGTGCCGAGGCATCGTCAAGCACCCGCACGAAGGGCTCGTGCCAGCTGATCAGTTCAGCCTGCTCGCGCCAAAATCCCTCGGGGTCCTCGATAGACCGACGATGCGTTGCAAGGTAGCTTTCCATAAACAAGTTCTCCCGATCGACGGATTTCATTATGCCGTTGCGACTGCCCCAGGAGGCTCACAGGCTGCCACCAGCGCTGAAAGTCATCCCCCAAGCGTATGAAAGATCAAGAATTTATCGCTTTTTCCCTTTGACATCGGCACCTAATTCCCTTAGCCTGCGCGCATGCTCAAAAAACCAGCACATGTTGCAGGGCGTTGCGCGGCTGCGCTGGCTTGCACCCTTGGTCTGCTGCTTGGCTTTCCGGGTGCTGCAAGGGCCAACGATAACCCTCTGGCTGCACTCAATCCGGGTTCAGAAA
>DDPV01000043.1:168313-192390 GCA_002342365.1 Burkholderiales bacterium UBA2459
TGCTGCCAAGAAAGAGCGAAGAGATGAGTCGTGCGGCGGTTTCGATCGGCAAGGAACATTTGCTTCCAGGCGATCTGGTCTTTTTTAATACCCAGCGCCGAGGCTTTTCGCATGTTGGGATTTATCTCGGCGACGAGAAATTCGTGCATGCACCTGCTAAAGGCAAGTCGATTCGCATCGATTCAATGGTCGATCGCTACTGGGTCAGGCGATTTGACGGTGCAAGACGCGTGATGGGTGAATTACCAAACCAGGATCCGGCTGCCCTTGATCAGTTGATTGACAGGACTTTGGCGCGCATCGGTGTGCCCCTTAAAGATATCGACGCCGCATCCAACGGTTCCGCAGCGCTCCCGTCGTCCAGCGCTACAGGAGCCGGCTTGTTTGCCGGTGCTCAATGGCGACGTCAAGCCGCAGCAGCACAGACTTTTATCGACGAACAAGCCGCTTTGCAAAATCTTTCCAACACCGGAGCGGTGCAGCGCGTCGATGCTGGTATGGAAAGCTCAAGAGTTGCTGCCGCCATCGATCGGCTCCGATCTCCCGGCGTCATTGCTGTTGCTCAAACGCAGGGGACACGCGTCAAGGCGAAAACACGCGCCAAGACTGCAGCAAAACCAAGCCCAGCCAAGACCAAGGCTGCGTCACGATCCAAGTCAGCAAGGGCTTAGTTGTTGACCGAATAAAGCTTTAAACCGGCCGGACTTCCCCCATGGATGCCTGCCAAGCGCTGCACTAACCCAGTAATTGCTTCCACTTTGCCAGTGCTGCTTGCATCGCCTTTCCTCCCTCGGCAATTGCCTCGGGTCGGGTACTGAAATCAATCGCTGAGCGCTGAAACACTTCGGGACGAAGCACCAGATCAGCCTCCGAAAGCTCTGCCTTGCCGAGGTGCTCTCCCATGATGTTGATGGTTTGCATGAGCAGCTCCCCGAGGCTTTGGGTGGACTGGAATTCGGGTTTGGCTGAAATGTCAACTGCCAGCACTCGCTTGGCGCCCATCGAACGCGCCATGCGAACCGGGACCGGAGAAGCAAGCCCTCCGTCCACATACTCGCGACCTGCAAGCTGCACCGGCTGAAACACCCCCGGTACAGCCGCTGATGCTCGGACCGCGATTCCCGCATTACCTCGGTCAAAGACCACAAGTTTCCCGGACCATAAATCGACCGCTGTTGCGGCAAAGCGCCTCGGAAATCGCTCGATCGGACGATGACCGACGTGGCGGTTGACAAAATCAGCAAGCGCCTGACCTTTGAGCAGGCCGCGGGTGCTAAACGCCCAGTCTCCAAGCGATGACTGGTCAAAAGACAGGGCAACCGACTTGAGCTTTGCTGCGTCCATGCCGCTTGCCCAAAGCGCCCCTACCAGGGCGCCAGCGCTTGTACCGACGACAAAATCGGGAACCAGACCCTCGCGCTCGAGGACCTCAATCACACCGACGTGTGCCAGGCCACGCGCTGCACCACCCCCCAGGGCGAGCGCCCAGGGCGCGGGTGCTGGCTTAGCCAGATTTGCCGGCTCGGACAGTTTAGGCGCTGATGCAGGCTCCGTCGTCGTGCTTGCGCAGCCCTGGAGGGTTCCCACAGCGAACAGCGCAAGAAGCTGCCGCCTCTTAGCGTTCGTTTTCAAATCGTATTCAGCAAACATATGGTTACGCCATTACTTTGCAAATAGGAATTGTTTCTTTTATTATCGGCATGGCATAGCTGCAATCCAAGTCTTGGCGAATCCTGACAAACCCTCGGTGCAAAGCGTTCATGAACCCTCGGAGAAAATTGATGACTAAACCCATGATGATGACCAAAGCCGTGAAAGACCTACTGAGTCTACGCTCGATAACATGGATGTTCGCCGGTCTGCTGAGCGCATCCGCCTGGGCATCATCGGCTGTCAACATCTACTCTGCACGACATTACCAAAGCGATGACAAGCTCTACGCCGCCTTCAGCAAACGGACAGGCATCCAGGTCAATCGCATCGAAGCCGCCGATGAAGCCTTGCTCGAACGACTGCGCAGCGAAGGCAGCAACAGCCCCGCCGACGTTCTTATCCTGGTCGATGCGGCTCGTCTGTCTCGCGCCGCAGGCGACGGACTGTTTGCAGCAAGCGACTCGGACTTGCTGCGCCAGCGTATACCCGAAAGTCTGCGTTCGGCCAAAGATTCACAAGGCTATGCCTGGTGGGGCTTTTCCAAGCGCGCAAGGATCATTGTTTACAACAAGCAACGCTTCGGCGATCGGCCACCGCTCAGCTACGCCGCGCTTGCCGAGCCTCGATTCAAGTCGGCAGTCTGCACCCGGTCTGCTGCGCATCCCTACATGCTCTCGCTGATTGCCGCGCAAATTGAGCACCGCGGCGAATCAGCGGCTTTAGCCTGGGCCAAGGGCGTGGTGGCAAACTTCGCCCGCCCGCCGCGCGGAGGCGATACCGACCAGATCCGAGCCACGGCCAGCGGGGAATGCGGCCTTGCCCTCAGTAACACCTACTACTTAGCACGACTGATGCGCTCAACCAAGCCTGAGGATCAGGAAATCATCAGCAAAGTCGGCTTTATCTGGCCCGATCAGGACGGCGTGGGCACTCATGTGAACGTCACCGGCGGTGGGATCGCCAAGCATGCAAAAAACCGCGAAGCAGCGATACGATTTCTTGAGTTCATGGCAAGCGACGAAGCGCAACAAATGCTGGCTGACGGCAACAACGAATGGCCTGCTGTCCCAAGCGTGAAGCTTACAAACCCTGCACTCGATGCCATGGGCCCGTTTAAGGCAGACAAATTGGCGATTGCAAGCATCGGCGCGCGACAATCGGCCGCAGTTAAGCTGGTTGATCAGGCCGGTTGGCGATAACTTTGCGATACGGCGGGTACGCGTGCCTTTCGCGCTTGTCCCTACTCAGTGGTGGCTTTTCGTTCCCAGACCTTCCGGTCCATTCTCAGCCGGACAAGACACAGCTGGCGCGAGCAAGCGTGTCCAGTAGCGTTGGGTGCGCTCACGCTCGAACTTCCAGTGCATGAGGCCATCGCTTCCAATCGTCAGCTCAATCGCACCTTCAAGATCGGTTCGTCTCAAGGGGATGCTGCGCTCGCACAAGCGCGCAAGGGTTGCGTCATGGGGATGTCCGTAGCGGTTTCGGTAGCCAGCCTGAACCACAGCGAGCTGCGGACGCCAGTAATCAAGCCAGGGCGCAGCGCTGCTGTTGGAGGCGCCATGATGTCCGAGCAAGAGCACATCAAGCGCACTGCCAGCTTGCGCAGGCTCGCGCAAAAGGACCGCAGTTTCTTGAAGCGATGGCAAATCACCCGGCAAGAGCAGTCGCCGGCCCCTATGCTCAATCAGAAGCACACAGCTTTGCGCGTTGCGATTAGCCGACCTTGATTTCGCAGACCGTGTCAACCGTCCCCAGTCCTCAGAACCAGACGTGGATGCGCCAGCCTCGGTTATTTCCGGATGAAGAAAACGCAGGCTGCTGTTTCGGACCCTAAGCTCAGTCGCCCGGCTGCATGGCACGACCGGCAAATCCCGCAGACTGGGCTCAGCTGCCGGGGAGCCGGATAGAACCTGCCCGATTCGTAAGTGTCGATAGAGGCTAAGTGCGCCGCCGGTGTGATCAAGATCAGCATGGGACAGGACAAGCCAGTCGATCGAAGCGATTCCGCGGCTGCGCAAGGTGGGTAGCACCAGCTGAAATCCAGCATTTCGGCCGTCTGCGCGCGCATCCAGGCTAAAGGCAGGACCACTGTCGTAGAGCAGACTGAACTCCTGTGATTGCACAAACACCGCACTGCCCTGACCCACGTCAAAAAAGAGCACCCGCAATTCACCCTCTCTCGGCCGGTCGACAGGCCAAAACATCAGCGGCAACATCAGCAAACTCGCAGTCCATCGAGGCCATGGCGCAAGCGGCCAAATGAGAAGCCAGCAAGAAAGCACCGCCACCACGATCACGAGTCCCGGAGGCATGGCGCTATGGCTGCTGATCCAATCCCAGCGGGCAACCGCGTCCAATCCTTGCAAGCTCTGCTCGGTGATCAAGGCGAGCCAGCGCATCGGCACCTCAACCCATTCAGCGCGAAGGCTCGCCAGCAAAGCCAATAGGAGCGATAGCGGCGTGATCACGAAGGTGATCCAGGGAATAGCCAAGGCATTGGCCAAAGGTGCAATCCAGGAGATCTGCGAGAAAAACAAGACCGATAAAGGAATCATCACGACGCTTGCTGCCCACTGACCTTGAAAGGCCTCCCTGAACATCGGACCCAAGCGATACCCGCTGATCATCGGATCTTTCTCATCGCGCTTTTCTGGCCGCTGCATCGCCTGACCACTGATCACCAGTGCAGCCACCGCAGCGAACGACAACCAAAAGCCAGGGGAGATAACTGCCCAGGGATCAATCAAGCAAACCATCACCGCCGCGCAGGAGAGAACAGCCTGCGGGGCATGCCGCCGGCCACTGAGGCTCATCACGCCGGTCACCAGCACCATGGCGCAGGTCCGTTGCGCCGGCAATCCAAATCCTGCCAGCAAGGTGTATGCAATTGCCCCAAAAGCAGCAAAGCAAACGCGAGGCAATTGCATGGTGTACCAACGCAGGCCAAGTAAGCCAAAACTGCCAGCTCGCTGCAGCAGCGTAACGCCGAAAAAGGCTGCAAAGCCGGCAAACATCGTCACATGGGAGCCCGATATCGATAGCAGATGCCCGACACCGGTTCGGTTAAAGGCGTCCCATTGCTCAGGGTCGAGCCCCTCGCCACTGCCAATCACAAGGGCTTCAATCACCGCCATTGCCCGCGGCATGCTGCCCGGTTCGGCCGAGGCCCGACGTATCGCGTCGCGCACCACTTGCCGCGTACGATGCACCCAGGCAAGCGGATGCATGGCAAGCGCTTCGAGTTGACGGCTGTGCGATAGCGGTGCGCGCCCGCGAGCAACCCAGTCGGATTGCAAAGCGAGCCGCTCAAGATCGGTCCCGGCGGGGTTGCGCTGCCCATGTAATGCGCTCAATCGCAAATCAATCTGCCAGACACTGCCGGAACGGATGGCCGACAAGGGGGACAGAGCTTGCGACCCTTCAGGCTTTCCGGCGTTGAGCTTCACCAGTATGCGCGAGCCCACCGGACACCAAAGGCCTGAATCCGCACAGGCCATGACGCGAAACGGGAAACTTGCGCTTGCCGGATGATCTTCAAAGCGGATAAGCCCGTCGATAAATCCTGTCACGGTCAACCGCTCTGCTTCAAGGGCAAGTGGCAAGCGTTGATCCAGCGCCGATTGAGCCTGGCTTCCCGCCCACCCATAACCGAGACCAAAGCTCAGGAGCATCCATGCAAGGCCACTGCACCTGGCGGCTGGGCTCAGCGTCGCTACAACAAGTGCCAAGGCAAGTGGGACAAGCAACTCCACAAAACCGGGCAAGGCCCTATGTTGTTGAACAAGCAGACATCCGGCCATGAAAAACCAGCCGGGGTGTATGGCAAGAATTGTGTGCGTGCGCATCCAAGCGGGGTCCGCTTGGCAGCTACAGACCCTACAGAGATGATTTCAGGCGTGTCAGGTTCTCGGCAAATGCCTCGCTTAGCGAAGCGAGCGACACAGCCCTCAACTGCGCAAGGCAGGCCGCTATCGCGGCAAGCTCAGAAGGTTCGTTTGGTCGATTCAAATCGCCAGAAAACCAACGAGGACGGATATCCGGCGAATCGGTTTCAAGCAGCATCGTGTGCAGGGGAAGCGACGCGGCAAGCCTGCGAATCCTGCGTGATCCCTCATAGGTGAGCGAGCCGCCAAAGCCAAGCAGCATCCCCTGCCCGATAAGCGCGAGCGCCTGCTGTTCGCTGCCATTAAAGGCGTGGATCACGCCGCTTCGGATCTGAAAGCGCTTGAGCCCGGCGTAGACCTGATCGGCGGCCCGGCGGGCGTGCACGATGACCGGAAGCTCGTAGCGTTTGGCCAAGCGCAGCTGTTGTTCAAAAAACCATTGCTGCTGCTCGAAAGGAGGATGGCCAGGATAAAGATCCAATCCGATCTCGCCCACGGCGACCAGCCGCTTGTCGCTGCGATGGCGCTTGATCCACTGCTCCAGTTGTTCGATATGCGATCTCTTTGCGCTACCGACATAAAGCGGGTGGATGCCAAGCGCAAAGCTCGCACCAGCATGCTGGGTTACGATGTCCAGCACACGCTCAAATGCGCTTGTCGCCACAGCCGGAATGATCCACTCACGCACACCGGCTGCCCGCGAGCGCTTCACAACCGACACGAGCTCATCGCGAAACTCGCATGCATCAAGGTGGCAATGGGTATCGCACCAGCTTAAATCAGAGAGGTCAAAAACCGCCATGATTCACACGCTATGATTCGCTTAACAGTCCATTTTCAAGAACAACCAAGCGATCGCAGCCCTTTGCAAGTTCGGGGTCGTGGGTGACAAGCAGCAATGCCGTACCCGATTCGGCTGCAAGTTCGCGAAACAGGGCAAAGACCTGTCGGGCGCTTTGCTCATCAAGGTTCCCGGTAGGCTCATCAGCGAGCACGCAAGCTGGTTGATGCACGAGTGCACGCGCTACCGCCACACGCTGACGCTCGCCCCCGGAAAGCACCGAGGGGCGGTGATGCAAACGATCGCCTAGCCCCAGACGCGTAAGTATCGCCTTTGCGCGCTCCCGAGCCGATTGCCTTGGAACCGAGGCGATGCGCAACGGCAGACTTACGTTATCTATTGCAGAACACTCTTCGATCAAGTGATGAAACTGGTACACAAAGCCAAAACGACGATTCCTCAAGCGATCGATTTGCGTCTCATTCATCGACACGAGGGCCTGTCCCTCCCAGCGAATCTCGCCTCGATCGGGCGATTCAAAACCGGCAAGCACATGGAGCAAGGTGCTTTTCCCCGCCCCCGATCGACCCATGATGGCAAGCGATTGTCCAGCGCTGAGCCGCATCGAGACGTCCCGTAAAATCTCGATTGGTCGATCGTTTGCAAGGCCAGCGAAGGACTTGCTGAGCCCTGTTACACGAAGCAAATCATCCATGTCGGAGGGCTTGGGCCGGCCTGGTTCGCGCTGCACGCCAACTCGGATAAAGCGTTGCGAGAAAAGAGAGGCAGCATGCGATCGTTGCAACCTCGATAACATCACCCGCTTGCAAGTCTGTTGGAATTCGCTGCAACAGATAGACCCCTTTAGGCAAGACTTCAAAAGCGAAGATTTGTTCCAGCGAACGAAGGATCGAATCCAAGGTGGAAACGATGCAAAGCCCCAAAGCCACACCCAGTGCGGTCCCGAGGCCACCCGAGGCAAGACCTTGCAACATGAATATCCGCATGACCGACCCGGATCCTGCCCCCATGCTGCGCAAGATTGCGATATCGGCGCGCTTATCAACCACGGTCATCACAAGCATGGACACGAGATTGAAGCTTGCAACCGCAACAATCAGCGTAAGGATGATGAACATCATCCGCTTTTCAACCTGAACCGCTTCAAACCAGACTCGGTTTTCTTGTGACCAATCACGTAACTCATAACGGTCATCGAGCTGTTGTGCGAGCTCGCTTGCGATCTTTCGCACCTGCATCGGGTTATCGGTGAGCATGCGCCAGTGGCTCACCTGGGATTGCCGGTTGAGCTTGAGTGCATCATCCAAATGAATCAGGGCCAGTGCGCTGTCATACTCATAATGGCCTGACTCAAACACACCGACGACCTCAAACTGGCGCATCCGCGGCGCAAAACCTGTGCCCTGATTTCCGAGGTCAGGCGCAATCACCACCAGCCGGTCGCCTGTGACCACGCCCAGACTTCTTGCCAGCTCGCGGCCCAGGATGATGCGCCAGGCGCCAGCTCGAAGCGACTCACGCAAAGCCTGGGGCATCGCAGCAACCATCGACGATACCTTGGCTTCATCGGCCGGCGAAATACCGCGTATCAAGGCTGCGCGCAGGCTGTCATCGCGGGTTATCAGCACCTGCAGGGGTTCAAAGGCTGCCATGCCAAGCACCGCTGGATGCTTTGCCATCGCATCGCGCATAGCCTGATCATCGGCTTGCGGATCTGAACGAAGATGCAACTCCAAGTGCGAAACCACCGAAAGCATGCGGTTTCTCACTTCCTTTTGAAAGCCATTCATCACCGATAAAACGGTGATCAATGCCGCAACGCCCAATGCAATACCGAGCACCGATAAAAGCGCGATGAAAGAAATGAATCCGTTGCCCGAAGGCTTGGCGCGTCTTCCGCGCCAGTAGGCCCATGCGAGTTGCCATTCAAATTGCATGGAAAGAGTGTGCCACAGCCATACAATGCGCTGCATGAGCACGCGCCCTGATCACTCAGCCACATCCACAGCGTCGACAGAGGCAGCCGGAACGAGCGCATCGGTTTTTATACTTGACGGCTACCTCCCGGCCAAAACCTGGCCTGAGCTCAAACAGGACTGGGCGATGGTCCTGAGTCGATTTGACGCGCTCGAGTGCTGGGAAGAGGCTAGCGTATCGCCGCGCGTGCTTGCGCTCGAACACTGGCTTTGTCGGCAACTTGGCTGGACGCCGCAGTCGCTTGAGGGTCTTGCCTGCTGGCTAGTGCCGGAGAATCAATGGCTCGATCCAACAAGACCGTCGATTGTGCTTACGCCCTGCCATTTCTACATCCGTTTGGACCATGTGGGCGTTTCTGCGCTGCATGATGAACCTTTGAGCTGGGATCAGGCAACCGAACTACAGCATGCGCTGAACGACGATTTGCAAGCCTGGTCCCAATGGTTTGGGTCAAACATCGGTATCGAGGTTCTTGAGCCGATGCATTGGTTGCTTCGGTTTGATGCGCCGGTTGACCTGCAGGGCTGCTCGCTTGCCCTTGCCGAGGGCTTGAATGTTGAGCAGTATCTCGCTCAGGGTAGTCAGACGCGCAACTGGCGAAGGCTGCTAAACCAGGTTCAGATGCTCTGGTACGAACACCCTGTGAATCAGGCTCGAGCAGCGTCAGGCTATCGTCCTGTGAATGCGCTGTGGCTCGGTGGATCGACCGTGCCGGGCTTACAAAAAACCAAGCGCTGCTTTAAGCCTCGAAGTCAGCTTGCGTTTTTGATGGGGCTTGAGCGTTTTACGCAAGGACAGCCTGGCCAAATCTGCGACGAGCTCAGTCTGATGCGTCTGCGTGGCGATCAGCTAGGAGTCCAAACGGCACAGCAAGGACTTAAAAATTTGCTCAGCACACTTGAAAGCAGGCCGGCATCAAAGCCTTTTGAGCTGCTCATCAGCGCCGATCATGCCTGGGAACACTACCGACTGCGTTCAGGCCGTGCTCAGAGCAAACCAGGACTTGTTGAGGGGATCCGGCGCTGGTTCCAGCAAGGCTAGCCGCTCATGATGCGTCATCGTCATGTGAATCGCAAGCTTGAACAGGCACTGCTTGAGCAAGGCGTCAATCCTCTGCTTTCCAGGGTCTATGCGGCACGGGAGCTTAGGAGTGTCGCCGAGCTGCAACCCTCACTCCACGATTTACTCAGGCCCGACAGCATGGCTGATATGCAAGCGGCGGTCGATCTACTCTTCGAATCGATCCAGGTCGGAGCAAAGCTGCTGGTTATTGCTGACTATGACTGCGACGGTGCAACCGCCTGCGCGGTGGCGGTACGTGGCTTGCGGATGATGCAGGCAAAAGTCGATTATCTGGTGCCGAATCGCCTTGTGCATGGTTATGGCTTGAGCCCGGAGATCGTGGCCTTGGCGATGCAGCACCCGCGCATCGGAAAACCGGATCTGCTGATCACCGTCGATCATGGAATCGCCTCGCACGAGGGCATTTCAGCGGCCGCGGAGCTTGGCGTTCCGGTGCTTGTGACCGACCATCATCTGCCGGGGGATTTGTTACCCGACGCCAAGGCGATCGTGAATCCAAACCGGACCGATTGCCGATTCGAAAGCAAGCATCTTGCGGGCGTGGGGGTCATGTTCTACGTTTTGCTTGCTTTAAGGCGTCGCTTTCGTGATGTGCAAAGCGACCACCCCGCGGCTTCGGCTGCTCTGCAACAGTTGTTGGATCTTGTCGCCTTGGGCACGGTGGCAGACCTTGTCAAACTCGATGGCAACAATCGAGCGCTGGTCCACGCTGGACTGCAGCGTATCCGGCAAGGCAAAGCCCAAGCCGGGGTGAACGCCCTCATCAGCATCGCCGGGCGGAACGCACAAAGCCTTGAAGTTGCAGACCTTGGATTTGCACTTGCACCGCGCATCAATGCGGCCGGACGCTTAAAAGACATCAGCGTAGGCATCGAGTGCTTACTAGCAGAACATGCTGATACCGCCCATGCATTGGCACGTGAGCTTGATCTGATCAATCGCGAGCGGCAAAACCTGCAAGCCGATATGCAACAACAAGCCCTTGAGGGCTTAGAGGACGTGGCAGGCGATGCACCGAGCCTTGTGGTGTTTAACGAGGCTTGGCATGAGGGGATCGTGGGACTTCTGGCATCAAGGATCAAGGATCAGTTTCATCGCCCTGTGCTTGCCCTGGCACCGGCAGCCGATAAGGGCCTCTTGCGAGGCTCAGGTCGCTCAATTGCCGGGTTGCATCTTCGTGATGCACTGGACTGGATCAGCAAACGCTCACCCCAGACTCTCTTACGCTTCGGCGGGCATGCCATGGCAGCAGGCTTCACGATTCGCCGCGAATCACTTCAGACGCTTGAGCAGCTCTTTGCCCAAGCGGTCAGCGCGATGGCCGACCCGGAGCAATTGGAAGCGATCATCTGGACCGACGGTTCGCTGGAGGCGAGCTGGCTGCGAGCCGATTGGATTCAGAGCATTCATGAGGCGGTGTGGGGTCAGGGCTTTCCGGCTCCGCTTTTTCAAGACCAGTTTGATGTGCTCAGCCAGCAATCACTGGCTGAAAAACACTTGAAATTGCGTTTGCAAAACGATCACGGCGTGAAGCTTGAAGCGATTGCTTTCGGACGCCGCGAACCCCTTGAGCGTCGAATCCGTGCAGCCTACCGCTTGGAAATCAACCGCTGGCAGGGTCGTCAGACCTTGCAATGCGTCCTTGAGCATATCGAAGCTTTATAATCCGGTGATCTCGTCTATACGCCGCGATGTTGCTGCGGGTCAAGATGGATGCGGCGCAATCGCATGCGCCGATCAACAAGGAAAACAACACGTGAGCATCGAAGCCGAACGCCTGAATGCCCTGGATGCCCTGATCAAAGACCTGCTTCATCGGGTCAACGACCTTCGGGGGTATCTTTGACTACGAGGAAAAGAAGAATCGCTTAGAGATCGTCAGCGCCGCGCTTGAAGCGCCTGATATCTGGAACGATCCAGAAAACGCTCAGGCATTAGGCAAGGAAAAAAAAGCGCTTGACGCGGTCGTGGTCGGGATCGAGCAGATCGAGCAAGGCCTTGGCGATACCGCCGAACTTTTTCAGATGGCGCAATCCGAGCAGGATATCGATACCTTTGCGGCGGTTGAGCAAGACGCCGCTGGCTTACTCGCCTTGGTTGAGGGACTGGAATTTCGACGGATGTTTGCCAATCCGGCAGATCCCAGCGATTGCTTCGTCGAAATTCAATCGGGCGCAGGCGGCACCGAAGCACAGGACTGGGCGCAAATGCTGCAGCGCCAGTACTTGCGCTATTGCGAGCGCAAGGGCTTTAAGGCCGAGTTGCTCGAAGAAACCGAAGGCGACACAGCAGGCATCAAAGGCTGCACCATCAAAGTCGCCGGTGAGTACGCCTATGGCTATTTGCGTAGCGAAACTGGCATTCACCGCCTGGTCCGCAAATCGCCTTTTGACAGCAACAACGGTCGACACACATCGTTTGCCTCTGTCTATGTCTACCCGGAGGTCGATGAGTCCATCCAGATCGATATCAACCCTGCCGACTTGCGCATTGATGTCTTTCGGGCGTCCGGCGCCGGGGGCCAGCATGTAAACAAGACCGAATCGGCGGTACGCATCACGCACATGCCCACTAATATTGTCGTCCAATGTCAGAACGATCGTAGTCAGCACCGCAACAGAGATGAAGCCATGAATATGCTGCGCGCAAGGCTCTTCGAACTTGAGATGCGCAAGCGTCGCGCCGAGCAAGACAAAGTCGAGGCAAGTAAAACCGATATCGGTTGGGGCCACCAGATTCGGTCTTATGTTTTGGATCAGTCGAGGATCAAGGACTTGCGTACCAACTATGAAACCAGCAACACCAAGGTTGTGCTTGATGGCGATCTCGATGCCTTCATCCAGGCCAGCTTGAAAATGGGCGTCTAGGCATGACTGATCAAGTCCACGATGAAAATCATTTGATTGCTGAGCGGCGCGAAAAGCTCAAAGCCTTGCGTGAGCACACGCCTATACCCTTTCCCAACAATGTCAGGCCAAGCGACCGCGCCCAGGAGCTTTTAGATCGATATCAAGGTGAGAGTCGAGAATCACTGGATGCAAAGCAAATCCTGGTGCATCTGGCCGGTCGGATGATGCTCAAACGGGTGCAGGGCAAGGCAAGTTTTGCCAGCCTGCAAGATGCAAGCGGTCGTATTCAGCTCTATATCAATGATGAAGCTGTTGGTGTGCCGATTCATGAAGCCTTCAAGCACTGGGATATCGGCGATATCTTGTCGGTCAAGGGTTTGATGTTTCGAACGATGAAAGGCGAGTTGTCGGTGCGCGTGACAGAACTGCGTTTGCTGACCAAATCCTTGCGACCGCTGCCCGATAAGTTTCACGGCTTAGCCGATCAGGAAACACGCTATCGGCAGCGCTATGTTGATCTGATCGTGAACGAAGAAAGCCGCGAAACCTTTCTGAAGCGCTCGCGGATTACCAGCACGCTGCGCCAACTAATGAACGATGCGTCGTTTCTCGAAGTGGAGACACCGATGATGCATCCGATTCCTGGTGGTGCAAGCGCCAAACCCTTCATCACGCATCACAATGCGCTTGCGCAAGATATGTATTTGCGGGTAGCCCCAGAGCTCTACCTCAAACGACTGATCGTCGGTGGCTTTGAACGGGTGTTTGAAATCAATCGAAATTTTCGTAACGAAGGAATCAGCCCACGTCACAACCCCGAATTCACCATGATGGAGTTTTATGCCGCCTACACCGATTACCGCTGGTTGATGGATTTCACCGAGGCTTTGTTGCGAGACACTGCAAAAGCGGTTTGCGGCACTGCCACCATCACTTATCAGGGCGAGACTGTCGATCTGGAAAAACCTTTCGCGAGGCTGACCATGGTGCAAGCGATTGCGCGCGAGAGGCCGCATTGGTCTGAATCTCAGCTCCAGGATCTGGGCTTTGTTCAAGCGCAGTTGCGCGAACTTGGTCAAGTCGCACAGGATGCAGCCTTAAGCCAAGCCGGCCTTGGCAGTCTTCAGCTTGCACTTTTTGAGGCTTGCGCCGAAAGCAAGCTCTGGCACCCGACCTTTATCGTTGACTACCCGGTTGAAGTATCGCCGCTTGCTCGAGCCTCCGATAGCAACAATGCGATCACTGAGCGCTTTGAGCTTTTTATCAGCGGCCGCGAAATTGCGAATGGATTTTCCGAGCTCAACGATCCCGAAGACCAGGCCGCGCGTTTTCACGCTCAGGTCGCTGCCAAAGACGCAGGCGACGAAGAAGCAATGTTTTATGACGCCGATTACATTCGCGCCTTGGAGTACGGCATGCCACCAACCGGCGGTTGCGGCATCGGCATCGATCGCCTCAGTATGCTGTTGTGCGACCGATCCAATATTCGTGACGTTATACTTTTCCCAGCCTTAAAGCGCGAAGATTGAACATAGCCTCGGCGCAATTGTGCTTGCGCATGCAACAAGCGATTCAAAGATTTCAGAGTTCGTCGATCCAGGTCTGCTGAATCGCTTCAAGAATTTTCTCGCCGCTACGCTTAGGGTCATCATCAAACTGTGGCAGAGCAATCACCCAGCGGTGCAAGTCCGTAAAACGAATCTGTCGGGGATCGACTTCCGGGTGCGCCTCCGACAGGGCAATAGCAAGCTCAAGGACATCGGTCCACTTCATGAAGCTTCCTCGCGCGCATGGTTGATGGTGTATTTCGGCAACTCGATTTGCAAAGCATCGCGGCCGATCCTGACCTGACAGGAAAGCCGCGAGCGCGGCGTCAAACCCCAAGCTCGATCAAGCAGATCGTCCTCCTGATCAGAGGCGAGCTCAAGCGACGCATAACCTTGTCTGACCACCACATGGCAGGTGGTGCATGCACACACAAGCCCGCAAGCATGCTCAAGGTCGATCCCGGCATCGAGTAAGACCTGAGCCAGGTTGGCGCCCACGCTTGCCTCAATGAACTTGCCTTTCGGACAAAGGGTTTCGTGCGGTAAAACTTCAATCTGCGGCATGCAAAACCCTCCACGGCCGGATCAACATGAGACAGGCTCCATCTTGCATCAGGACGCCAGATCGTCAAGCTTGAGACCGCGAAAAGCCATGGAAACCGCGTGATCCATCCGCAATGCGGCGAAGTGATCGGTTTGGTGCCCCAAGGCTGTCATCGCATCACGAATCGCATGGTGGTCATGCTTTTCGGCAACGGATCGCAGATTCGCCATCGCGGCATGGATAGCCGCCTGCTCATCCGGCTGCAACAGTGCAGCGTCAGCATCCAGTGCAGCTTGTACCGAAAGCAGCAGACGTTCGGCATCCACTTTTTGCTCGGTGAGCGCACGCCGCTGGATGTCGTCGCTGGCATGATCGATCGCCTCGCGCAGCATGCGCGTAATTTCTTCGTCGCCAAGGCCGTACGAGGGCTTAACCACCGTGCAAGCCTGCACACCGCTGCTGAGCTCCTGCGCTGAGACCGACAACAAGCCGTCGGCATCGACCTGAAAATCCACCCGAATCCGGGCTGAGCCCGCACTGAGCCCCGGAAGTCCGCGCAGCTCAAAGCGCGCGAGCGACCGGCAATCGCTCACTAGCTCGCGCTCGCCTTGCACGACATGGAGCGACATAGCCGTCTGACCATCCTTATAGGTTGTGAACTCCTGGGCCTTACTCACCGGAATGGTTGTGTTTCTTGGAATGATCTTCTCAACGAGTCCGCCCATGGTCTCAATGCCAAGCGACAAGGGAATCACATCCAGCAAGAGCCAGTCGCCGTTTGCGCTGCGCTGGCCAAGCAAGAGTTGCGCCTGCAAGGCAGCACCGATTGCAACCACCTCATCCGGATTCAGATGGGTATAAATTCTGCAATTCAGGAGGGCTTCGAGTGCAGATCGCACCTGTGGCATTCGCGTTGCGCCACCCACCAGAATCACCGCTGCCAATTCGGCGGCATCAAGCGCAGCATCACGCAGCACACGCCGCAAAAACAGCATCGTCTTATCGAGTAAGGGCTTTGTGATGCGCTCGAATGTCGACCGATCTAAATGTTGGATACCAAGCGGGCCTTCAAGCGCCACAGCGTCTTGATCGCTTAAGGTCTCCTTAGCCTTTCGAGCAAGCATCAACCAGCGGTGACGGTCGGCAGCACTCAGTTGCGCCACCGAAAGGCCTGCGTCGTTGAGCCAGAGTTGCACGATGCGCGCGTCAAAATCATCACCACCGAGTGAGGAATCGCCGCCTGTTGCAAGCACTTCAAAGACACCGCTTTGAAAGCGCAACACCGAAACGTCGAAGGTACCGCCACCGAGGTCATAAACCAGAAAGAGACCCTCCTCGCCTTGATCCAGCCCATAAGCGATTGCTGCAGCAGTGGGTTCGTTTAGCAGGCGCAAGACTGTGAGGCCTGCCAAGCTGGCAGCATCTTTGGTCGCCTGACGTTGAGCATCATCAAAGTATGCCGGTACGGTGATGACCGCGCCATCGACTTCGCCGCCTAACGATGCCCGCGCCCGGTCAGCGAGCACGCGCAACACCTCTGAGGACATCTCTACCGGAGACTTTGGGCCAGCCGCGGTTTGCATGCTTACAGCGCCTTCGCGCTCGATGAAGCGATAAGGACTGCTGCTGCGGTCGATGTCCTGCCAAGAGCGTCCCATCCAGCGTTTAAACGATACAAAGCAATTGAGCGGATCGGTCAACCTCTGCGAAAGCACCGGATGGCCCACACTCACGCGCAAATCCTCGTGGTACCGCACCGCCGAAGGCAGCAAGACCGAACCATCATCGGCGCTGAGACACTCGGCAAGCCCCGAGCGCACCGAGGCAATCAGCGAGTGGGTGGTTCCAAGGTCGATGCCGACGGCACGCTTGATCTGATGAGGATCAGGGCTCTCACCAGGTTCTGATATTTGCAACAGTGCCATGACGCCTCTTCAGCTTGGCTGAACCTCCAGCCATTGCATGCGCTGTTGTTCGAGATCATCGATAAACTTTTCCAAAAACATCCACTGCTTGAGCGTTTCGGCTGCTTGCTTCAAGGCCTCGGGATCTTGTGCTTCGCCCCTGGCAACCGACGATTGGGCAAAACTCTCAGCCAGCGCTTCAATAGCCTGACGAATCTGCATTTCAACCCGCTCAAGCGCTTGCAAGCGCTGAGCTTGCGCCGTTGAGGCGGCTACAGACCTACAAGCCGCATCGCTTGCTTGCAAGGTCTCGCTGATGCACTCAAGGTCTTCACGCCATTGCATTTGCTGCATCAGGAAGGCGGTTGGCAGTTGGCTGTTGTGGCGATCGAATGGAGCGCCTGCCAAGGCACAAAGCAGTTGAGCACGGGTGAGGGGATGCATCAAATCACGGTAAGCCTGATTGACCCGGCTCGCCCATTGCATCGCTTGTCTGCGGTCGGCTTGCGCAGCTGTGGCGTGGCGGTCAGGATGCACTGCCTGCATGAGTTGGTGAAAGCGCTCAGTCAGCAGTGTTTTGTCGATTGCAAACGACCGGGGCAATCCAAAGATCTGAAAACTATTACTGTGCAACTGAACCCTGCCCTGCCAGGCAAGATCAGATGTTGAAGGATTCACCGCAGCCGCATTCGCTTTTGACATTCGGATTATGGAATTTAAAACCTTCGTTTAACCCCTCGCGCACGAAGTCAAGCTCGGTTCCGTCGATATAGGCCAGGCTCTTGGCATCCACGAAAATTTGCACACCGTGCGACTCAAAATGCAAATCTTCAGGCATCACCTGGTCGGCGTACTCGAGTTTGTAGGCCAAACCCGAGCAACCCGTGGTCTTGACGCCAAGACGCAGACCCAGCCCCTTGCCCCGCTTTTCGATGTAGCGAGAGACGTGGCTTGCCGCGCGTTCAGACAGCGTGATTGCCATGTCGGGCCTTGTAGTCTGCAACCGCAGCTTTAATTGCGTCTTCCGCAAGAATCGAGCAGTGAATCTTTACCGGCGGGAGGGCGAGCTCTTCGGCAATGTGGGTGTTGCGGATGGCGAGCGCCTCATCGAGCCGCTTTCCCTTAACCCATTCGGTCACAAGCGAACTCGACGCAATCGCTGAACCACAGCCATAGGTTTTAAAACGTGCGTCTTCAATCACGCCCTCGTCGTTTACCTTGATCTGCAATTTCATAACGTCGCCGCAAGCAGGGGCGCCAACCATACCGGTTCCCACGGAAGCATCGTCTTTGGGAAAGGAACCCACATTGCGGGGGTTTTCGTAATGATCAACCACTTTATCGCTGTATGCCATCTGCTTTCTCCAACAAAAATCCGACCGATCCGAAGATCAAAATACCAGAGTATTTTAGTGAGTCACTTGAACAGAAAGCGTTTTTACCCTTTGGGGACCGTGGACAAGCTGCCACAACGCCCTGCAGGCCCGGTTAATGCGCCGCCCATTGCACGCTGTTAAGGTCAACGCCCTCTTGCACCATCTCCCAAAGTGGCGACATTTCGCGCAGTTTGGCGACCTTGGATTGAATCGTCTTGACAGCAAGATCGACTTCCTCTTCGGTGGAAAAACGGCCAAGGCTGAACCGTATCGAACTGTGCGCAAGTTCGTCGCTGCGTCCAAGCGCACGCAAGACATAAGACGGCTCAAGACTCGCCGAGGTACAGGCCGAGCCGCTTGAAACCGCGATGTCCTTGATCGCCATAATCAGCGACTCGCCCTCAACATAATTGAAGCTCAGGTTCAAGTTGTGGGGCACCCGTTGCTCGGGATGGCCGTTGAGATAAACCTCTTCAAGGCCTGAAATACCCTGCATCAAGCGGTCGCGAAGCATTCGAATGCGATCGTTTTCGACCGCCATTTCGAGACGAGCAAAGCGAAAGGCCTCCCCCATTCCGACAATTTGATGCGTTGCCAAAGTACCCGAACGCATACCCCGCTCATGGCCGCCGCCGTGAATTTGCGCCTCAATCCGGATGCGTGGCTTGCGTTGCACATACAAGGCACCGACGCCCTTTGGCCCGTAGGTCTTGTGTGCTGAAAACGACATCAAATCCACGGGCAAACGATGAAGATCTATCGGCAATTTACCAGTCGCCTGCGCGGCATCAACATGGAAAATCACACCCCGCTCCCGGCACATCGCACCGATGGCTCCGATATCCTGAATTACACCGATTTCATTGTTGACCAGCATCACCGACACCAACACGGTATCGCTGCGAAGCGCATCGTTGAAGCGGTTCAAATCAAGCAGCCCGTCTTCTTGCACATCAAGATAGCTCACCTCAAAGCCTTCACGCTCAAGCTCGCGCATGGTGTCAAGCGTAGCTTTGTGTTCGGTTTTTACCGTGATCAGGTGCTTGCCTCGCTCCTGATAAAAGCGCGCAGCGCCCTTTACCGCAAGGTTGATCGATTCGGTGGCACCCGAAGTCCACACCAGCTCTTTTGCGTCACAACCCACCAATGCAGCGACCTCTTCCCTGGCCTCTTCGACCGCCGACTCGGCCTGCCAGCCGTAAGCGTGCGAGCGCGATGCAGGGTTACCAAATGATTCGCGCAAATAGGGAATCATCTTGTCCACGACGCGGGGATCGACCGGCGTGGTCGCTGAATAGTCAAAATAAATGGGTAGTTTCATGTCGATAGTTCCAATGCAAACCTAGGTGATTGCGTGAACAAGAAACGCCAGTCCGATGACCCGGCGTTTTTTTGCGATGACCCTACGACTTCGAGCGCCTCAAGGCTTGCTTAAACGCCGTTAAGTGTTGTCAGTCTTGATCCGTCAGCCCGGATCGGCTGCAATGTCGAGGTTGGGAACTGCAGCGCCGCGCGATGCTCACGGAGAATGGATACATGCTGACGGGGTCGTTCAACTTCCCGGCCGCGTTGCTGCTCGACAAGATCCGCAAGCGATACCGAGTCAAGGAACTCGATCATTTTCTGATTGAGGTTTGACCAGAGCTCGTGCGTCATGCACTGACCCTCTTCGGTACAATTTTCCTTGCCGCCGCACTGTGTTGCATCAAGCGGCTCATCGACGGCAAAGATAATGTCGGCAACCGTGATGTCTTTCAGGCCGCGCGCAAGGGTGTAGCCGCCACCAGGACCTCTGGTGCTTTCAACCAACTCATGCCGACGCAATTTGCCAAAAAGCTGCTCGAGATACGATAGAGAAATCTTCTGACGCTGGCTAATTCCAGCCAGCGTAACCGGCCCCTGGTGCTGGCGAAGCGCCAGATCAATCATCGCGGTGACCGCGAAACGTCCTTTCGTTGTCAGTCTCATAATGGGCTCCGAGGGAATTGTCAGTTGAAGGAAAGACCAGAAAACTTGATGACCCATGTCGACTATATAATCCCGACGAATCTTATCAAGAATTCCCGACCTGAACAAATGGTTTTGTCTTGGACAAACAAGCGCTCGGCGCAATAAAGCCGCCCGAAGGCGGCTTTTTGGGAGGAATCGATCTTGTTTCTGGAGCGCCGTGCCAGCCATTCAACCCAGGGGCAGCGCTTCAATCATCCTTCAGAGGCTTTCCAGGCAGCGTGAATCCTATTCTCAGGCGGCTGCCACCTGGGTGGCACGTCGCCTCGCAACATCAAGAAGTCCGGCACAGGCATCTTCGATGTAGTCAAGGGCTTGCTCAAAGCCCTGGGTGTTGCCGTGGTAAGGGTCCGGAATCGTTGCGCTCTCGTGCTCGGTGGCAAACCGCATCAGCAACTGCAGCTTGTGATGGATTTTCTTTGCTGACTTTTGCTGGAGGAAGGAGAGGTTGTCCCAGTCCATCGCCAGGATAAGATCATATTGGTCAAAGCTGTTGACATCCACCGATCGTGCACGATGCGCGGTGATGTCCACGCCACGCTTTTGGGCTGCGGCAATTGCGCGTTTATCAGCCGACTCGCCAGCATGAAAAGCGTGGGTTCCCGCTGATTCCATACTGACCACTTCGTCCAGACCGGCCTGCCTCACCATTTGGCGGAATACCCCTTCGGCCATCGGCGAACGGCAAATGTTACCCATGCAAACGAAAAGCACACGTGTGCTCATTGCAAAGGAGGTGGTGTCTTTCTTACCCATCTTGTTTACCCTCGTTTCGTTTCAAAATCGTTAGCAATAAAACCCTGGTCAGGCCGCTTTATGGCCCGCTATCGCATACACATCAGCCTTGCCACTCGAACCAAACAGCTGCTCCTTGAGCAAGCCCAGCTGATCGCGCACCTGCGCCGCTTTTTCAAACTCCAACTGCTTGGCGTGTTCCAACATGAGTTTCTCAAGCCGCTTGAGTTCCCTGGCCGCGCTTTTTTCGCTCATGACTTCATAGCGGGCTGCGTCTTCAGCCGCTTTCAACTCCTGGCGCGCCTGGTGGGGATCAAAAACCCCGTCGATCAACTCCTTCACATGCTTGACAACGCCCTTGGGAATGATGCCGTTGACTGCGTTGAATTCAAGCTGTTTCTGACGACGCCGATCGGTTTCTTGAATCGCCCTTGACATCGAGTCGGTGATTCGATCGGCGTAAAGAATCGCAGCACCGTTGAGATTGCGCGCGGCGCGCCCTATGGTTTGAATCAAACTGCGCTCGGACCGCAAAAAACCCTCTTTGTCAGCATCAAGAATCGCAACGAGAGAAACCTCCGGCAAATCAAGGCCTTCGCGCAATAAATTGATGCCAACCAAAACATCAAACGCGCCAAGTCGAAGGTCGCGCAGAATCTCTACCCTTTCCACAGTATCGATATCTGAATGCAAATAACGCACCTTCACGCCGTGCTCTGCGAGGTAATCGCTCAGATCCTCGGCCATGCGTTTGGTGAGTGTTGTGACCAGCACGCGCTCACTTTTGCTAACCCGCAAGTGGATCTCAGACAACAAATCGTCGACCTGTGAGGTCGCTGGCCGCACCTCGATGACCGGATCGACCAAGCCCGTTGGGCGCACCAGTTGTTCGACCACCGCGCCAGCGTGCTCTTTTTCGTAGTCCGAAGGCGTTGCCGAAACAAAAATACCCTGCCGCCATTTGCCTTCAAACTCTTCAAAGCGCAGCGGCCGGTTATCAAGCGCCGAGGGCAAGCGAAAGCCATACTGAACGAGGGTGTCTTTTCGGGCTCGATCGCCCCGATACATCCCGCCAAGTTGGCCAAGCGTGACATGGCTCTCATCGACGATGATCAAGGCATCTGCCGGCATGTAATCGACAAGCGTCGGCGGCGGCTCACCCGGCTGCGCTCCTGAAAAATGGCGGGTGTAATTCTCAATGCCCTTGCAAAAGCCTAACTCCTGCAACATTTCGAGGTCAAAGCGGGTGCGTTGTTCCAGGCGTTGCGCCTCAACAAACTTCGCCTCCCGGGTGTAAAAGGCTAGGCGTTCGCGCAACTCGTCCTTGATCGTTTCGATCGCGCGTAACACTTTGTCGCGCGGCGTGACATAGTGTGATGAGGGATAAATCGTAAATCGCGGGATACGCTGCCTAACTTTGCCCGTGAGCGGATCAAATAGAAGCAAACCCTCGATCTCGTTATCAAAAAGTTCAACCCGCAAGGCCAACTCAGCATGCTCGGCCGGGAAGATGTCGATCGTATCGCCCCGAACACGAAAAGTACCCCGCTGAAAATCAGCGTCGTTGCGCTTGTATTGCATGGCAACCAAGCGCTGAAGCACATCGCGCTGGCCCATGTTGTCGCGTACGCGCAAGGTGAGCACCATCGCGTGGTAGTCGGAAGGATTACCAATGCCGTAAATGCAAGAGACGGTTGCCACGATGATGGTGTCGCGGCGCTCAAGCAGGCTTTTTGTCGCGGAAAGCCGCATTTGTTCAATATGCTCGTTGATGGCCGAGTCTTTTTCGATGAACAAATCGCGTTGCGGAACATAGGCTTCGGGCTGGTAGTAGTCGTAGTACGACACGAAGTACTCCACCGCGTTGTTGGGAAAAAACTCGCGCATTTCGGCGTAAAGCTGCGCTGCGAGTGTTTTGTTCGGGGCGAGCACGAGTGCCGGCCTGCCAGCTCGCGCAATCACATTTGCCAAGGTGAAGGTCTTACCCGAGCCTGTTACGCCCAGGAGAGTTTGGAAGCTCAGCCCATCGTCAATACCTTGTAAGAGCTGCGCGATCGCAGCGGGCTGATCGCCTGCTGGCGGATACGGTTGGTAAAGTTGAAAGGGACTGTCTGGAAAACTGAGAGAGCGACCCGGCGCAGGCTCTAGAACTGGCGCTGACGAAGCACTTGACATCACTGGCTGCTGGTGCATCGGGCTCTTTTCCTGACAATAGGCCGTCAGTCTGAAGTGTTAAAATACAGCTTTGCTGCGACGCAAAAAATCAATTCGAAATTATCGCGCCGCGCGCGCTAAAAAGCTAGCCCCCTGCACAAATTCCGTGCAGACAATCGGAGAAATGCATGTCGCTCGCCCTCTTTGCCGATGTTTCCTTAGCCCCGAGAGATCCGATTCTTGGGCTCACCGAAGCGTTTCTGTCCGATCCGCGAGCCAACAAAGTGAATCTGGGTGTGGGGGTTTATCTGAGCGACGGGGGGAAGGTGCCCTTGCTCGAAGCGGTTCGTCAGGCCGAGCGCGAACGCCTGGAACAAGCGCCACCGCGTGGCTATCTGCCCATCGAGGGATTTGCGGCCTACAACAAAGCGGTGATGGAATTACTTTTTTCGGCCCGTCCAGGCCTCATCAGCGAAGGGCGCTGCATCAGTGTTGAAGCGCTAGGCGGCACCGGGGGCCTGAAGGTCGGCGCTGACTTCCTCAAGAGACTCAAGCCCGGGTCTAGCGTATGGATCAGCGATCCGAGCTGGGAAAACCACCGGGCGCTTTTTGAGGCCGCCGGATTTCCGGTCAAGACTTACGCTTACTATGATGCTGACACCCATGGAGTTCGCTTTGACGCCATGCTCGCCGACATCGACACGATGCCCGCCGGCGATATCGTGATCTTGCATGCCTGCTGCCACAACCCGACCGGCGTTGATTTGAGCGAGGCACAGTGGCGTGCCGTGGTCGAAGCCCTCGGCCAAAAGCAACTCGTACCCTTTCTTGACATGGCCTATCAGGGTTTTGCCGAAGGCATAGCCGAGGACGCGCTTGCGCTGAATCTTTTCGCGGAGTCCGGGCAGAGCTTTTTGGTCTCAAGTTCGTTTTCGAAGTCATTCTCCCTTTATGGTGAACGCGTTGGCGCGCTTTCACTGGTGACACAAAACAGCGACGAAACGGCAAGGGTTGTGAGCCAACTTAAACGCGTGATTCGAACCAATTATTCAAGCCCGCCAACCCACGGTGCTGCTGTCGTTGCCGCCATTCTGACCAGCCCTGCCCTCAGGCACATCTGGGAAACCGAGCTTGGCCAAATGCGCGATCGAATCCTGGCGATGCGTCAAGGTTTTGTAGATGGACTTCAAGCGCTGGGCGTGCGGCGCGATTTTTCTTTTGTCACCCAGCAGCGCGGCATGTTCTCCTACTCCGGATTAAGCAGCGACCAAGTCGATCGCCTGCGGACGGAGCACGGGATTTACGCTTTATCAAGCGGTCGAATCTGCCTAGCCGCACTCAACACACGCAATTTAGGCAGCGTCTGTAAGGCGATCGCAAGCCTGCTCTAGGAGCAAGCGCCACCCTCTACAAACTTTAAACACCGCAAGCTCTAACCACTGCGAACTTTTGCCGCTTGAAGATCTGTTAAGCCAAGCTAAATCGTTTACAATTGAAGGCTAATCAATTGTTCCCCGATAGCTCAGTCGGTAGAGCGCCGGACTGTTAATCCGTAGGTCCCT
>DDPV01000033.1:0-299 GCA_002342365.1 Burkholderiales bacterium UBA2459
ATTTTTGGTTTGTCGATTGGCGCTACGATTTCCTCGAACAACAGCCGTACCATCAAGTTGATGATGCATGACCTCAGTGCGGTGTTCAAGGGTTCGAAAGTCAACAAGGTGTTCTTGCTTGATGTGCTTGCGCTGATGTTCGAACTGCTCAATAAGATCAGGAAAGACGGCTTGATGGCGCTCGAAGCCGATATCGAGGAACCCGAAAACAGCGAGATCTTTAAAAAGTATCCTGCGGTTTTGGACAACCACCATCTGGTTGAGTTTCTCACCGACTACTTGAGGATGATGCTCGGTGG
>DDPV01000033.1:339-1950 GCA_002342365.1 Burkholderiales bacterium UBA2459
TTTGTAAAAACCGAGCATCTTGCCGTGCATGCGGTTGACAACATGGCCCAGGGTCTTCCCGCCTTCGGGATTGTTGCGGCGGTGATGGGTGTGGTTCAAACCATGGGATCGATCGGTTTGCCGCCTGCAGAGTTGGGTAAGCTGATTGGTGCGGCGCTTGTGGGAACCTTTCTTGGGATTCTTTTCTCCTACGCGGTGGTCGCGCCGATGGCAGCAGCGATGGGGCAGCGCGGAGAACTCGAAATCAAGTCCTTGTTCGCGGTGAAAGCGATTTTGCTCGCCAGCCTGAACGGATTCACCCCGCCACAAGCTTGCGAATTTGGCCGCAAGATCATGTTCCCTGACCAGCGCCCAAGCTTTAAGGAGTTTGACGAAAAGGCCAAAGAGGTCAAGGGTAAGTAAATCAGGGCGGCGCATTTGCCGCCTGATCGTTTTTTGTTTTTGGATTATTCATGGCTTCAGCACCCGGCAAAGAATTAGCACCGATCGTTGTCAAGCGCGTCAAGAAGGTTGTTGGCGGCGGTCACGGCGGTGCATGGAAGATCGCCTACGCAGACTTCGTGACGGCGATGATGGCTTTCTTTTTGCTGATGTGGGTGCTTGGATCAACCACCTCGGGTGACTTGGCGGGTATTTCCGCCTATTTCCAAAATCCCCTGCGCCTTGCGATGGAGGGTGGTCAAGGCTCGGGCGACACACGTAGCGTGGTCAAGGGCGGGGGTGATAACGTGACCAAGGCTTCGGGTCAGGAGCAACGCGCCGATTCGAACAGCGTTCAGCGAAAAATGTCCGAGAGCGAGGCCTACGAGCAATACAACACCAAGCAAAAAGGCCAGCTTGAAGAAATGCGGGCTGAAGTGGAATCGCAAATTGCGGGCGACAAGTCGCTTGAAGAGTATCAAAAGCAAATCTTTATGGATGTCTCAACCGACGGTTTGAGGATTCAAATTGTTGACGAGAAGAATCGTCCGATGTTTGAGAGTGGATCGGCTGGCATGCCTGACTATGCCAAAAAGCTCATGCGCGTCATCGGCAAGGTCTTGGCCGGCAGCAGTCAACCGCTCCGGATTGAGGGACATACCGACGGCAAACCTTTTCCGGGTGCCGCTTCGGGCTATACCAACTGGGAGCTTTCCTCAGACCGCGCCAACGCGGCACGCCGAGAATTGATCGCAGGCGGTCTCGAAGGTTCCAGGGTTTCCCAGGTTGTCGGCTATGCAGACTCGGTCAAGCTCAATCCTGAAGATCCTAATGACCCGATGAATCGACGCATCTCGATCACGATTCTTAATGCACGTGGCGCAGCAAAAGCCACCGGGCAACCCGAGTCACAGTCTCCTGGCGGACTTCAGCCTGCGGGTACGGTTCCGTCATCGGGCGGTGGTGCAACCTGGGTTCCGAATACCTCCGGATCGCCGAAAAATGCGATCAAGGAGACGATGCCCAAGATCGTCGATAACTTACCCGCTTTCCCAGCAGCATCCTTCCTTGGCAAAGGCGCTCGAGGAGGAGACAACGGCTCCTCAGCTGCGCCTTCAGGTGGAGCATCGTCTGCTGCACAATCACCAGCAGCCCCGCAAAATGGCGCTGCTCCGTCCAGTACCCCTGCTT
>DDPV01000033.1:2020-3728 GCA_002342365.1 Burkholderiales bacterium UBA2459
CTTCACGCCCGAACGCTCCGGGCGCTATGTGTTATGGGCGCTGCTCTGATAAGTCCCATGTTGTTTGCCGCTACTGCAGCGCCGGCGACCTCAGCGGTCGAGGCGGCGGCGAAGCCAGAGACTGCATCAAAGACCGAAGCTGACACAAAGCCAGAGGCAGCCGGCAAGGCGCAAGCCGCGCAGTCTGCCAAGTCTGCTGCAGCGAAGCAAGGCAAAGACGCCAAAACGCTAAAGGATGAGGATTCGCGCAGCTCAAAAGAGCTTGCCGTGGTCTATCAGCGCCTGAGCGAACAAGCGGAAAAAGCGACAGCCTGTATTTTTGATCCGAAGTGTTTGTCCTCTGATCGCAAGGTTTTGCTGCTGATGGTTCAGCGTCGTGAGGTGCTCGAGCGCTTGGCTGCACGCGCTCAACAGGGTGATTTAGAGGCCGGTTACTGGCGGGGGACCATCGCGATGGAGCAAGCGCGACGTCAGGTCAATCGCGGGGAACTCAATTCCGACGATCTGGGAGCCCGAAAAGAAGCGATGCTGATTACCGCCGTGGGAGCCGAGGAGTTTCGGACCGCAGCCCGTTTCTTGCAATCACCGGCAGACAAAGGGATGCCTGATGCTTGTGATCGCATCGCGGAGATTCTTGCCAATGGCTATGGCATGTTTGCAGATATCAAGCGCGCTGCAGAATACTACCGATGTGCAGGCCTTGGTTTTTTGAAAGAAGGCCGCAAGGATGAGGTCGCACAGGTGATTGGTAAAATGCGGGGGTTTTTGCCGCCCAATCATATGTACATTGTCGAGTTGTATGCCAAGCTGATCACGCGTGAGCCAAGCTACCCTTGGCGGATACCCACAGAAACAGCAGCTTTGCTTGAGAAATCAGCGGGCTGGGGCAAAGTTCCGGGTCCCGGAGACGCGCTCCCGAAGTCGTATTCGGGGAAAACGCAGTGATGAATCCGCGGCATTGCTGCCTTTCCCGCGACCATTCTAAGATTTGAATCCAAGACGATTGATGAGGAAGCGATCATGATCAAGGAAGTGATGCAATACCTTGGCAACTGGACAAAGCTGCTTTTCAAGGTAATCGGTGCAGCGATTTTCGCTGCCGGCGGTGTGTTTATGATCGGAGAGCGCCTCGAAATTGGCCGACTCGAAGCCGAGGCCGTCTGCCGTGTTTGCCCGGACCCGGCCGGCTGCATGCAAGTCCGCGGCTATCTGTCAAGCGCACCGCATTACCCCGACCTCACCCGAAGGATGATCGGGTCTTACACCCGAACCGTTGGAAGTTTACTGGGTGCCAACTACAGTGCTTCAGACACGCCAGGTTCGGGTGTCAAGCCGGCTACAGCGCCCAAGGCAGCAGGAGCGCCGGTTTCCCCCGCCGCTCCGCTTGTTCCCGAGGCTCAGCCCGCGGCGGGCAAAGTCGCATCAAACGTGTGATACGCGCCAAGACCTCAAGTCCTTCCCAATCGACCCAAGCGCCGAGCCGCTTGGCTTGGCAACTTCCGGTTAAAAGCGAGCGTGATAGGCTTAAAAGCTGGCTGCGGCGTTTGTTGAGCTCTTTTCGCCGCATGTTTCTCGCGGGAATGCTTCTGAGCGCTTCCTTCGTTTTGCTCGCGTCCTGCTCAGACTATAACGATGCGCGGTCGGCTTACGCAGGAGGTCGGCACCAGGAGGCCTTCGTCAAGTTGCTAAAGCTCGCGAAAGAGGGGCA
>DDPV01000033.1:3827-4394 GCA_002342365.1 Burkholderiales bacterium UBA2459
GGTCAACCCAACGGCATCATGGCCGCACAATGGTGGAAAACAGCCGCTCGGAATGGATCGGGGGTTGCTGCGTTTAACCTAGCTACCATGTATCGGGCAGGACGCGTCACCGCCCGCGATTTGGTCAAGGCTTACGCCTGGTTCATGGTTGCCGATGACCTCGGTGTCATCACGGCAAAAGACCATCTGCGAAATCTCCGCGAGCTGATGTCTGAGCCGGATTTGGCAAAAGCCGAACGAATCAAAGATGGGCTTTTGAAGGACGAGTCCTCAGCCGCTAAGGGCTGAGTCAAGAGAGAAGCGGGGCGCCAGAGCTTTTCTTGATCATCCGGGACACGATGTCGTGTTGATCGATCCCTGAGTTACCCCGTTTCCAGGAATCAGGTTTACACCCAACATGATGGGGAGATGAGTAGTGGCCAACGAGGAAAGCGGCCAGGAAAAGACGCTAGACCCAACTGCGCGACGCCTTGAGAAGGCCCGCGAAGAGGGTCAGTTTCCGCAAAGTCCGGATGTGACCACGCTGGTCCTGGTGAGTATCGGTGCGCTGGCGATTTGGGTGGCTGG
>DDPV01000006.1:0-4936 GCA_002342365.1 Burkholderiales bacterium UBA2459
CCAATCGGTGGCAAGCAGCATCGAACACAAATGAGCCCCAGCCGAGTGTCCCGAAATCGAAATCAGCTCAGGATCGGCGCCCATGCTTTGCGCATGTTTCGCAATCCAAGCGAGCGCCTCACGCGCGCAACGTACGGTTTGACTGAGGTCGACCGCAGGACAGAGGTCATAGCTTGGGATCACCACATGGACGCCTGCAGCTTGCAGGTGGCGGGCTAATAGTGAAACATTTTTCCGATCGCCACCGCGCCAATAACCACCATGGAAAAAAACATGAAGTGGGCCCCCGGCGCGTCCCTTGAACCAGTCAAGGCTTTGGCGTTCACCGGGGCCGTAGGGAACATCGGCCTGCCATTGTGAGTGATTGAGCGATTCGCGATACGCTGCCGAACGCTGAGCCTGTGCCTCTTGAAAGCTGGCAAAGGCCGGAACTGCCGCGCGAGGATTGAACTGGCTCTCCCACTCCTGGGCGCTAACAGGGCTGAAGGCATAGGCTGGCATCATGATCGTGGCCTCTTGCAAATGCATCGGATCGCGCTATTTCATCGGAGCGACGCTCAGAATGCATGGTTCACCGGTTTATCGAATGGCGAAGTTTGACATCAATAGGTACGGCCAGATCAAATCAGTAGGTACGACCAGATCAAATCAGTAGGTACGACCAGCTCAAATCGCGAACTGTGCTCAATGGGTCTGGTGAGCACAGGGTTAGATGACCTATGAAACGATAGGTACTATTTTTATATCGTATAAATGGCAGGGATTGGCGATGTCAAAACGCATATTGATCACCGGCGCCGGAAGTGGCTTCGGTCTTGGGGCGGCAGTAGCGCTAGCAAAACGTGGGCACCAAGTGATTGGAACCGTACTCCACGATGATCAGACACAAGCGCTTCGTCAAACCTCCTTACCGATTGAGGTGTTAAAGCTTGACATCACCCGCGCTGAAGACAGGGAACAAGTCAATGGGCTTGAGATTGATGTGTTTTTTGCAAATGCTGCGCTCGGACAGACTGGTCCACTGTCGCTCATCCCAATCGATCGCCTCCGTCGAGTTTTTGAGGTGAATGTTTTTGCAACGGTTGCGATCACCCAGCAGATTGCGCGTGGGATGCGAGCACGACGCAGCGGTCGAATCGTGATGGTCTCCTCGATTGGCGGTGTTCGCGCCGGCATGGGTTCTGGGCCCTACACCATGACAAAACACGCCATTCAAGCTTTTGGCACCGCACTGCGCGCGGAACTCGCCTTGTTCGGGGTTGACGTGTGTCTGATTAATCCTGGCCCCTACGCAACCGGCTTCAATGATGCGATGGCTAACGATCCGGGCGATTGGTTTAATCCCGACGAAGCTGCCACCGAAGACCTCGCGGCGATGGATGTCCTTCGAAAGCGTATTACGGTTGGCCAACTTGATCCACAGGAGGTTGTCAACCGCTATGTTGAACTTGCCGAGGCAGCAAGCACAGAGGCTGTGAATTTCGTACCGATCGATATTTTAGATCGTATGGCTGCAAGGAAATAGCTTGGCCTTTGCAGCGATGCCGCGGATAGTCATCTTGTGTCCCCCAAGGATTCACCCTTTTTCGACAGGATAGGCAATGATTGAAGAAGTGCCAAGCATTCGGCTTGAAGCGATTCAACGACCTGACCCCGCGCTGGTAGCAGCGCTTAGCGGCACACCAACGGGCTTTATCGTGGATGCCCTTGGAGGCAGTGGCGCACTCGACTACCGGATCAAACCCGCTATTGCAGAGCAATGGGGATTTTGCGGCGTTGCCCTGACCTGTGATTGTGGGCCAGCCGACAATCTGGCGCTTGTCCATAGTCTCAAAGTCTTGCAAATGGGGGACGTGATCGTTGCTGCGACAGGTCAGCATTTGCAATGCGCAGTCACCGGTGACCTCATTCTCGGTATGGCGCGAAACGCTGGCGCGATCGGCTTTGTGACCGATGGTTGCGTGCGCGATCTGCCCGGCCTGCGGGCTGTTGGCCTTCCCGCCTATTGCATGGGCATCACGCCCAATTCGCCGCATCGCAGTGGCCCAGGGACGATCGGTTTCCCAGTCACGATCGCAGGCCATCCGGTCAGCAGTGGCGATGTGGTGGTCGCCGATCAGGATGGAGTGGTCATCATTCCCATGGCGGCCCTGCAAAGGGTGATCGATCGTTTGCCAGCGATTCGACAAGCCGAAGCACAGGCGGACCAAAGCGTTCGAGAAGGCGCGCGCCTGCCGGGCTTTTTGAAGTAGTTCCCGCCGCTGGCAAGTCGATACGCTATTTGCAACTCATCGGCGGATTGAATCGCCTGCTTCTGTCATTAACGCAAAAACACCTGACTCATCACATCACGCCGGATGGCAAGCCTTGCCTTCTCCCAGGCTTGTGCATCCTGTTGATCGCAGACCGTCTTGCCAAAGTCGATGAGCAGGCGGCGGCTCGCACGCAGCACCTTTCCATGGCGGTTGTAGCTTGCGCTGTAGTGAATACCGCGTTCGTTATAAAAAACATCCTTTGGAATCCGATCGACCGCAACCATGGCGGGGAGCTTGAGTTCGGTGGTTTCTTCAATGTTATAAACATCGCACTTGAAAGGCGTAACCCGATCGGTGATTTGTCGATAGGCCGATGTGTGAAAGATCGTTGCCATCATCAGTCCATTGGGCAGGCTAAAGGCACTCTTGCCGGGGACATTGGCAACCGCATCGAGTTCGTAAAACGAGTTCACCACCCACTCGGTATTGAGATCCAGGGGATCGCCATAGTTAAAGCGCCCCGTGCCAGACTCTTTGTTGCGACCCAGAATCGAGTCCACAATGTTTTGTGGATCTTTGTGCTGTCTTGCGTGCCAGGCTTGGCGGGAATCAATCGCGTAGGTCCCTTTAAAGTGCATGACACTTTGCCCCTGGATGCGGCCATCGGCAAGCATGGTCATGTGGCTTGAGGTCCGCATGCCATCGCGGGTGGGTGCCTGGCGCGGTGTGCGTCTGACTTCACCGGTGGCCGTGATGATCACAGGCTTATCACTGTCTTCTGTGGGTAGCGTGCCGACTGCAGCAAACTGCGCTGTCGAATCCACATACAGATCAAGCGAAGGAATGTAGGTGATGACGTGGTTGATCGGATTGGAGATCGCAAGTTCGGGCAAGCGGTACGCATCGCCTAAGTTGATGAGTGCCGGCGAACTGTCAACACCCACCGCATGCAGCATCGCCTCGAGCAAGGCCACATGATCTTTACAATCACCATAGCGGGTTGACAGTATCTCGCTTGCCTTGCGTGGCACAAAGCCCCCTGCGCCCACATACACGCCCAGATAGCGAATGTGCTTGGCCACCCAGTCATGCAAGATACGCAGCTTGTCTTTGGTGCTCGCAGCCTTGGCCGTGAGCGAGACCGCAAGCGCTCGAATTGCGTCATCCGGTTCGCTATGCGGCCTTGAACGCGCCTGGTAAGCCTTGCCCAGTGCACCCCAGTCGGGAAAACTTGTAGCACCAATCCAGGCTGCAAAGTCGGTACTTGCCAGTTGAGAGCGTTCACGCGCAATGGCCGTTGGCTGCCGGACACTGAACTCGTAGCGCACTGCGCCTGGCGGATCGTCGCTGTGGGCAGCCACCGGACCACCCCGCATGTCGAAACCGCTGAGTTTCTTCAACAGGGCATCGCCTTGGTAAGGCCTGGCAGCCACCTTTACAGCGATCCTGGGGTCGTGCACCAACACAAATCGGTAATCGATCACTGGAAGACCGGCGGTAAAAAATTCATCGAAAAAAAAGTGCCCCGGGAAATAGGGCGTGTGCTGGTGGTTATCCAGCCGCACATAGAGCTTTGCGCCCACGGCAAGCTGCGGATAGATCACGATCTTTTGCTTGCGGTCGCTAAAAATCCTGCCCTCATCGTCATCTGCAACGTCTTGCGTACGAATCTGATCCGCTGGCACGGCGATGCGCTGGCCGTCGGGCGTCTCGGTGTAGGCCTCAAGAATCTCCACCGTTTCAAGTGAACCCACATAGCCAAAGCGCTGCTCGCCTTCGTTGTCCACGCCCTGGGGTGTATCAATCCGAATCACACGCTCAAGCTGATAGCGATGACTGCCGTCGGCCTTCACATCCACCCGAACGTATTCCTTAAGAATGGTGTAGGACGCTTTGTATTCGGCCCGAGCGGCTTTTGTCACAGCGGCAATGAACACCAGCAGGCAAATCATGTGCATTGAGGCAATACGCGCAAATGGCCGCACCGCAAAACTTTGGGTACCGGTGTTCACAATGTTTTCTCCACTTTCGGTTGTCGCATGCAGTCCATGATCGCACTTTCTTGAAGTGCGAAAGCCGTTTGATTCTTTGAATTCAGGTGGCTCGTGATGGGCCCGGTTTCATTGGCGCCCAAGTCTTCGGAGGCTTTCTAGGGTGGGGTATTCATTGCCAGCAAAAAGACGAAGCCACGGCCGCGAATGCCAAGCGCAAGCGGACAGCGAGTCCAGGAGGATCCGGGCATTGATTCCACGACACCCTGTGCCGGTGATGATTTTGGCCCGGCTAGCCCTGGACCTTCAGCACTTGTGAAGGCTTGAGCTAATGGTGCGGCGCAACTTGTCCGGTTTCCGCATTGCAGCGACAATCTCATCTGCTCATCGGGGTTATTTGAATAACATGACTTAACGACAACCCGTCCCGAGCCGGTTCAGTCACATCTTAGGAGTCTGCATGGCTTCAGTCACCATCGGTCAGGCGCAAAAGTACTTCGGCCAGACTCACATCATCAAGGGTGTATCGATCGACATCAATGATGGGGAATTTTGCGTGCTCATCGGTCCATCCGGCTGCGGCAAGTCCACACTGCTGCGCATGATTGCTGGCTTGGAAGAAATCTCCGGCGGTGAAATCATGATTGGCGAAAAGGTAGTCAACAACATGCCGCCCAAAGAGCGTGACAT
>DDPV01000006.1:4993-15403 GCA_002342365.1 Burkholderiales bacterium UBA2459
CGCTATCCGCGCCAGCTTTCGGGTGGCCAGCGCCAACGCGTTGCCATGGGGCGGGCGATTGTGCGTGATCCGCAGGTGTTTCTGTTCGACGAACCGCTTTCCAACCTTGACGCCAAGCTGCGCGTGGCGATGCGGACCGAAATCAAAGAGCTGCATCAGCGTCTGAAGACCACTTCGATCTATGTAACCCACGACCAGATCGAAGCGATGACCATGGCTGACAAAATCGTTGTGATGCGAGATGGCATCGTAGAACAAACAGGATCACCGCTCGAACTCTACGATCATCCGGTCAATCAGTTTGTTGCCGGTTTCATCGGTTCTCCGGCGATGAACTTCCTGCCCGGCATCGTCAAGGGCGAACATGTTGAGCTTGAAGGCGGCGCCAAGCTGCCCATGCCGACAAATGCCAGGGCCCGTGATGGCCAGAAGGTGGTCTACGGGACGCGCCCGGAACACATCGAACTTGCTGCCGGGAACGAGGGCATTGCCACCGAAGTGGTCGTCGTTGAGCCGACAGGGGCCGATACCCAGGTCTTCACCAAGATTGCCGGTGTGGAGGTCACCAGCGTGTTCCGCGAAAGGCATGATTTCAAGCCGGGTGCATCCATCCGTTTGAAACCAGACCCTGTACGCGCGCATCTCTTCGACGCAAGCACCAGTATGCGTCTCGCAGCCTAAGGGTCGTCCATCAAACCATAACGCGCCCTAAACGCTAGTTCAGTCCGTTCGAGTAGTCCAAGATCAGTTCACAGTCATTTTCACAAGGAGGCACACTATGTCGCATATCAACCGTCGTAAGTTTCTGCAGAGCACTTCTGCTGCTGCAGGCGCCGCTACCGGTCCGATGATTTGGACCAAGGACGCGCAAGCTCAGTGGAGTAATACCCCCGAGAAAGGCGCACAGCTGCGCGTGCTCCGGTGGAAGCGTTTTGTCCAGGGAGACGAAGATGTCTACATGGCCAATGTCAAGAAGTTTGAAGAGAAGACAGGCATCAAGGTCCGCGTCGATCACGAGGGCTGGGAAGATGTCCGCCCCAAAGCGGCGGTCGCCGCAAACGTGGGCAGCGGGCCCGATATCATCCTCAGTACCAATGACGACGCCAATCTGTATCCCGAAAAGCTCGTCGACTGCACCGACGTCGCCACTTACCTGGGTAAGAAGTACGGAGGGTGGTATCCAGTATGCGAACAGTACTTGAAGACTGACGGCAATAAATGGATTGGCGTCCCCTTCGGTGCGGCTGGCAACGCTTTGGTCTACCGGGAAAGTCAGGTCAAAGCCGCGGGCTTTTCCAGCTTCCCGAAAGACACTGCAGGCTTTCTGCAGTTGATGAAGGCTCTGAAGGAAAAAGGCACGCCAGGAGGTTTTGCGCTTGGGAATGCCACAGGTGACGGCAATGCCTGGACCCACTGGGTCGTATGGGCGCATGGCGGCGCCATGGTGGACAAGAACAACAAAGTCATCATCAACAGCCCTGAAACGATCAAGGCGCTAGAGTATGCAAGGGAGTTGTACGCCACCTTTGTGCCTGGGACGCTCTCGTGGCTCGACCCGAATAACAACAAGGCTTTCCTGGACGGGCAGATCAGCCTCACCGCCAATGGCATCTCTGTGTATTACGCGGCCAAGAATTCCCAAGACCCAAAGGTCAAGGATTTGGTGAGCGACATCCAGCATGCCAACCTGCCGGTCGGTCCCGCCGGCGTTCCGACGGAGTTCAACCTGTTCTTCAACCAGATGATCTTCAAGTACTCCAAGTATCCGAAGGCAGCGAAAGAGTTCATCCGCTTCATGATGGAAGAGGAGCAATACAACCCCTGGATGAATGCCTCGATCGGCTACGTCTGCCACCCGCTCAAAGCCTACGAGAAGCATCCGATCTGGACGGTCGATCCCAAGCACACGCCGTACAAAAACGCCATGGCTGTCATGCGTCCGGCCGGCTACCCTGGCAGGCTCGGTTACGCCTCAGCAAGCACGCTGGCCGATTTCATCATGGTCAACATGGTGGCTGAAGCGGCGTCAGGCCAGCGCACGCCCCAGGAGGCGGCTGCGCGTGCACAACAACGAGCCGAACGCTATTACAAGGTCTGACCGATCCTTGGGTCGTCGTTGATTCTTGAGGCCGCAGCGGCACCCGCGCTGCTGCGGCCCTGGGTGCTGTTTCAGGTCATCATTCGGGAGCTATTTTGTCCAACTCAACAGGCTTGGCACTCATCGGGCGCATCAACAACAATGCCAATGCGCTGGGCCTTTTGTTCATGCTGCCCGCCGCCACGATCTTGCTGGTGTTTTTAACGTATCCATTGGGACTCGGCATGTGGCTAGGCCTCACCGATACCAAGATTGGCCGTCCTGGCGCGTTTGTCGGTCTGGAAAACTACAAGTCGCTGTTCAGCGACAGTGTGTTTTGGCTCTCGGTCTTCAACACCATGGTGTATACCGGTGTGGCAAGCGTCGCCAAATTCGGTCTAGGTTTGTGGCTAGCGTTACTACTGAACCAGAACATTCGATTCAAGTCCTTCATGCGAGCGATCCTGCTGTTGCCCTGGATCGTTCCCACCACACTGTCTGCGATCGCGTTCTGGTGGATTTATGACAGCCAGTTTTCAATCATTTCGTGGATGCTGATCAAGCTGGGGCTGATCGACACTTACATTAACTTTCTCGGGGACGCTTGGAATGCGCGCTGGTCTGTCATCGCGGCAAACGTCTGGCGCGGGATTCCCTTTGTTGCGATCTCGCTTCTCGCCGGGTTGCAAACCATTTCCCCTTCACTGTATGAAGCAGCCACGATTGATGGCGCTACGCGCTGGCAGTTGTTCCGCCACGTCACCTATCCGCTGTTGACACCAATCATTGCCATCGTCATGACCTTCTCGGTACTCTTCACGTTTACGGATTTCCAGCTTATTTATGTGATCACGCGCGGGGGCCCCGTGAATGCAACGCACCTGATGGCCACGCTTTCTTTCCAGCGCGCGATTCCAGGGGGTCAGCTTGCCGAAGGGGCTGCCATTGCGATGGCGATGGTACCCTTTCTTCTCGCTGCAATTCTCATCAGCTTTTTTGGCCTGCAGCGCCGCAAGTGGCAGCAGGGTGTTAAGGATTAACCCCATGACCACCCCAGACCCGCACAACCCAGCGCATCCCGATGCAAAAGCCCATTCCGAGGGCGGTATGGACTATCTGGTCACCCGCCAGCGCAAGCTAGTGACGGTGTACCTACCGCTTGCCGTGTTCTCTTTCGTGCTGCTCTTTCCGTTCTACTGGATGACGATCACGACATTCAAAGGTAAGGAAGACCTCTACGACTACGAGCGTAACAGTCCTTTCTGGGTATCAAACCCGACGTTGGCGAACGTCAAGAAACTGCTGTTCGACACTGCCTATCCAGAGTGGCTCTGGAACACCATGCTCGTGGCGGTTTCCGCCACCTTCATTTCACTCTTTGCCAGCGTACTCGCAGCCTATGCGATCGAACGCCTCCGTTTCAAGGGAAGTAAGTGGGTGGGGCTATGCATTTATTTTGCTTATTTGGTCCCACCGTCGATCTTGTTCATCCCGCTGGCAACCATGGTGTTCAAGCTGCAATTGTTTGATACGAGATGGGCACTGATCCTCACCTACCCGACATTTCTTATTCCGTTTTGCACCTGGCTCTTAATGGGCTACTTCCGCTCGATACCCTTTGAACTGGAGGAATGTGCGCTGATCGACGGTGCCACGCGACTCGAAATCCTCTTGAAGATCGTTCTACCCTTGGCCGTACCCGGGCTGATTTCAGCCGGCATTTTCGCTTTCACTCTTTCCTGGAACGAATTCATCTATGCGCTCACCTTCGTCTCTTCGTCTGAGGTCAAGACTGTTCCTGTGGGCGTGATTACTGAATTGGTTGAAGGTGACGTCTACCACTGGGGTTCCTTGATGGCTGGTGCCTTATTTGGCTCAATACCTGTAGCAATTTTGTACTCGTTTTTTGTCGAGTATTACGTATCGGGCATGACTGGAGCCGTCAAGGAATAGCGGTTCCAAAGGCCAACGGCCGGGCCCGCTTGTAGTCTCTTCTTCAAGTGGACAGTGCAATGGAAAATATTCCCGTTCTGGAAAAGCGCCGTCTGCAGGCGCAGGTCATCAAGCCGATCTGGGAGGTGCTGGTGGCCCGTCTGGGCGAGACCACCGCACGCGACATCCTGGACAAGGCGATCCGTAAGGCCGCCGTTGAAGAGGGCCGCATGATGGCGGCCGCCTCACCGGGTGGCGACACCAGCATGCCGGCGTTCATTCGCTTGTACGACAACTGGAAGACCGGCGGTGCGTTGGAGACGCAAACGCTGACTGCGGATGCTGATCGATTTGATTTCGACGTGACGCGTTGTCGCTACGCGGAGATGTACCGCGAGATGGGTCTGGAAGCGATTGGCGACCTGCTGTCGTGCAACCGCGACGGAACCTTTGTGGAGGGATACAACCCCGACATCACCATGGAGCGCGAGCACACCATCATGCAGGGTCACGGGCGCTGCACGTTCCGCTATCGGATGGGGCGCAAGGACGGGTGAGCGAGGTCTAGAAGTGGCCCGGCAAAACTGATCCGCTTCGATAAGTTCCGCAGAAGACGCCGGCTGAGTCACTCGGGTTCATTGCGGAGCCACCGATGGATTGCTTGGGAATTGAATACGACAGCATGAACACTCCGAAACAAGATATTCGCCCGAATCAGTCGTTTGGCGTGATCGGTCTGGGCGCGATGGGTTATGGGGCCGCTTCAAGCCTCTTGCGTGCAGGCTTTGAGGTATGGGGTTGCGATATGCGCAACGCCACGCTTGCGGCCTTTCAAAAACTTGGGGGGCGTGGTGTTGCGCAGGCGCAGCCGGTCACGGTTTGGGCGATGATGCGGCTGTGATCCAGTTCTTTGCCAAACTCACCGGCATCGAATTGCCCAGAAAACCCTCGTGATTGCGCTGAGAACTGCATTGAACCTGCCAAGAACATTCAACGAGCTTACCAGCATCATCATGTCACGGAGGCATTGACGGCATGCGTTCTGCGCTTTCCCTGGCTTGCATCGCCGATGATTTCACCGGCGCAACCGATCTGGCCAACAATCTTGTGCGCGCGGGTTGGCGTACCTTGCAACTGCTGGGCCTGCCGGCTGATGGCGCAAGCTTTATCAATGCCGCAGGCGAGACCCTTGACCCGAGTCGCTTGTTTGCTCAAGCCGATGCGGTGGTGGTCGCATTAAAATCCAGAACAATCGATCCGCAGGACGCGCAAGCCATGTCTTTGCAGGCCTGGCATTGGCTGCAAAAGCAGGGTGCCCGACGCTGCTACTTTAAGATTTGTTCGACCTTTGACTCCACCGACAGGGGCAATATCGGTCCGGTTGCTGATGCTTTGCTCGAAGCATTGCAAGCCGATTTTGCAATCGTTTGTCCCGCTTTTCCCGCAGGTGGTCGGACGGTTTTTCGCGGCCACTTGTTTGTTGGGGATGAGCTGCTTTCCGATTCAGGTATGAAAGACCATCCGCTCACCCCAATGAGGGAGAGCAATCTGGTTCGGGTCTTGCAGCGACAGTCCAAGCACCGCATCGGGCTTATCGACTATCAAACCGTTGCTCAAGGCATGGATGCAATCCAAGCGCGTATCGATGAGCTCAAGGCCGGCTCGTTTCGCATGGCGATTGCTGATGCGACAAGCGATGAGGATTTGCACCAGCTTGGCAAGCTTGTCATGCAGCAACCATTGGTGGTTGCCGGCTCGGGCATGGCCATCGGTTTTGCGGCGCCTAGGGCTGAAGAGCACAGCGCCGAAGCAGCCTTTTTCCCCTCACAATCGGGCCCGGCGCTGATTCTGTCAGGCTCATGCTCCCTGGCAAGCCAGGCACAGGTCAAACACTTCATCGAAGCGTCAAGGCAAAGCGGTGATTTTTGTCTCGAGCTTGCGCCCTTGGCGCTTTCCAAGGACGAGCAAGCCAAAAAGAACTGGCTGCATGACTTCGCAACATGTCTTGAGCAATTGTTTGAGCAGGGTTTGCTTAAGCACACGCGTAAAGGCATCCCGCGTGCGCCAAGGCTTTTGGTGTATGCCACAGCGGATGCCGATTCGGTCAAGGCGGTTCAGCAAGCGCTTGGTGTTGAAGCCGCCAGTGCCTGGGTTGAATCCTTGATGGCTGATCTTGCAAAGCAGGCGCAGCGTCGCGGGGTAAGGCGGTTTGTGGTGGCCGGTGGCGAGACTTCGGGTGCCGTCGTGCAGGCGCTTGATGTGAAGTTACTTAGGATTGGCGCACAAATCGATCCCGGTGTGCCCTGGACCGAGTCCTTGCAAGGCTTTGCGCTCGCGCTGAAATCAGGCAATTTTGGTCGCGATGATTTTTTCACCAAGGCTTTGGATTTGCTTGATGAAGCAGCGGCCCCTGGCCTCTCGCAAAGCAATGCCTCAGACCGAAGCCCGGTTGAGCAAAGCANNACAAGCACGGCGCAGGCCTTGGCAAGCCCGGAACTGAGAAGGCCTGCGTAAGCGATGGGCTCGCTAGCGGATGCGATCTGCGAAATCGGTGCAAGTCTGCACCGGCGTGGCTACACGCACGGCGCCACCGGCAACATCAGCGTTCGCGCAGGTGATGGCTTTTTGATGACGCCAACCGGCGTGCGCCTTGACGCCCTAAACCCAGCACGTTTATCGCAACTCGATGCTGATGGTGTCCATGCGGGAGGCGACCCGCCAACCAAGGAAGCCGCATTGCACCTGGCGATGTATGCAAGCCGGCCTAAGGCCCAGGCGATTATCCATCTTCACGGCAGCCAATCGGTGGCTTTGTCCTTGCTGGCCGATCTAAACCCTGATGATGTCTTGCCGGCTTATACCGCTTATTTTGTGATGCGTGTGGGAAAACTCCGCATGCTGCCTTATTTTGCGCCTGGTGATCTTTCACTTGCCAAGGCGGTTGGCGAAGCCTCGCAACACGCTTATGCGCTTTTACTTGCGCATCATGGCCCGGTTGTTGCGGGTGCGAGCCTGGAGGCTGCTGCCGATACCGCCGAGGAGCTTGAACAAACCGCTGCGATTCATTTTCACCTGCACGGTAAGGCCTGCCGATGCTTATCGCCATCGCAGCGTGACGCGCTACTGGCTCGATTTCCACCGAGTGTTTGAACCGTAAACCACTGTTTCACCGCCCATCGCTCAGCCCAGAGGATTGCCATGCCCCAGTTTGCCGCTAATTTGTCGATGCTCTATCCAGAGTTACCATTTTTAGATCGTTTCGGCGCTGCTGCAGACGACGGCTTTAAGGCGGTTGAGTATTTGTTTCCTTATGATTTTTCGCCGGAAGAAATCCAAGCCGAACTCAAAGCCCATGATTTAAAGAACGTTCTTTTTAATTTGCCCCCTGGTGACTGGCAAGCAGGAGAACGTGGCTTGGCGGCCTTGCCTGGCAGGCAAGCTGCGTTTCGCGATGCGCTCGAGCTGGCGATTGTTTATGCGAAGCATCTCGGGACCAAGCAAGTTCACCTGATGGCTGGTTTGCAAGCTGCTCGTGGCAGTGCCCAACAACAAGCGATGCAGCGATCGGCGATGCGTGATTGCTATGTGAATAATTTGCGTGATGCCGCCAAGCGTTTGGCCGAGGAGGGTCTCCTTGGCCTTATTGAACCGATCAACCCGCGGGACATACCAGGGTACTTCTTGAATCGACAAGACGACGCCATCGATATTTTGGACGAGGTCGGCAGCGACGCGCTTGCCCTGCAGCTCGATTTATATCATTGTCAAATCGTTCACGGTGATCTGGCTAAACATCTTGAACGTTTGATCAGCCGTGTTGGCCATATTCAAATCGCCTCAGTCCCGCAGCGTCATGAGCCTGATACCGGTGAAATCCATTATCCATTTTTGTTTGATTTGATCGACCGGTTAGATTACAAAGGTTGGATCGGTTGCGAGTACCGGCCGGCCGACCCCAGTCCGGGTGGCACAAGCCGGGGGCTTGCTTGGATGCGCCATCTTGGATGAAGGATAACCATGCAGCTGCGCGCGAAAAGGTCATGGCGAATTCGTTCACCTCGTCGTATACCTCAATGCTTTCACGGCAACTGGATCAAGCGAAGCGCGTTTCAAGAATCGAACAGCTTTCTGCCTTCGCTCGCAGTTCCGGTTAATGGGTCCGGTTCTTTGGACTTGCGGTGGATGCGGCTTGTCGCAAAGATCAAGCTTAAAACCCAGGGCCCGCGCGATTTCGCGTAAACGCGCTTTGAGTCCCCCTTTTGAGATAGGCATCAACCCTTGCGGTGGTGCATGGCCGAGCACGATGCGTCGGCATTGAATTTGCTGGGCGAAACGGACGATGGTCTCGGTCTTCACGCCGAGTTCAATATGCTGTGAGTAGGGGATAGCTGCCGCCTCAAGCAGTCTGCGCCAAGGGGAGAACTCACGCTCGGCATCTTTTCGAATCACCGCCTTAACCAAAGCCTCTCCCAGATACCTACGAACGTGTCCGTTGTAGCGGGGCTGCACGGAGAGCAAGAGCACCCTCACGCCACCATAATGGTGCAAGCGCTTCAAATGGTCTTGAAGCGCTTGCGGATCAAGACCCAGGCCGGTTGGAATCAGTACGGTTTGCATCGCTGACACCACCGAAGTCTGAATGGGAAGCAGACTCTTGAGCAGCCCGACGGGCTTCCAGCGCCCGTTTATCAAGCCACTTACCCACGACGACAACTGCTACCGCGCAGAGTGCAGGAGCTAGCCAATGAGCGAGCGTGCTATGCGAGGCAATATAGGGTTCGAGCACACGGTCGGCAATGATCATGTCGCCAGCAACCCAGCCCAAAAGCGCAGCGCCCCCAAGAATAATCGTGGGGAAGCGCTCCATTAATTTCAGAATGATCTGACTTCCAAAAATAATCAAGGGAATGCTTAGCACCAAGCCGATGATCAGCAAAACATAATTGCCTTTGGCCGCAGCGGCCACCCCGATCACGTTGTCGAGGCTCATGATGAAATCAGCAACGAGAATGGTTCTCACGGCGGCCCATAAACTGGCGTGAGATTCAAATTCGCCCTCGCCTTGATCGGCATTGAGCATGCTTGCCGCTATCCAGAGCAATGCCAGCCCACCGACCAGCTTCAAGTAGGGCAATTCCATCAACATGACGGCGAACACGGTTAAAACAATCCGCAACAGAATCGCCGCGCCACTACCCAACATAATGGCCATCTTCTGCTGCTTGGGTGGTAGGGATCGACTTGCAAGCGCGATCACAACCGCGTTATCGCCGCTCAACATGATGTTGACCACCATGATTTGCGCGAGCGCAACCCAGAAGGCCGAGGTTGAAATCATGTCCATGGACTAATCTCCCTACGATAAATGCTCAAAGGCTAACACGCAGTGGCGATGTTGTGATGAGGCGTTTGGCGAAGGGAGCGGTAGCACAGCGTCAACGCTGCCGACGCTGTGTACCCCAGCCTGCTGTAGTGAAGAGCGCAGTGCCCATCAAGTATCAAAGAATCGAACCCCTAGAGCACATGCCAAACCACCCTCGCGACCGAATCATCCGTCGCCTCATTGAAGCGAATCAGGAACTGTCAGCTAGCGCCCTGCTCTTGCTTTGAAGGCGGTGATACGGCATCGAGCCCAGCTCTAGATTCTGTTCGTGCGATAAAGACTAAACCGATACCAATAAATAGTGGGATTACTCCAATGGCCCATAGCCAATTGTCGGGCCGCATGGCCAAGAAAAACAAAGTGAGTGCAGCACCAACTGCAACATGCATTACGCCAACACGCATGGATGATCGGGGCGACCAGTTGCGCTCGGATTTCGGCATGTGAAGCTGCTTGAGTTGATCGAGCAAACTTTGCGGGATCGGATGACCATGGTCGGATAGATGTCTGATCGTTTCATGCAGCAAGGTGGATTGGTGCATCCGACTTCTATAGGACCAGATAATGGCCACGATCGGAATGGAGAGCGCAAAAATCGGAATCAAAAGTGGAGCAATTGAACGTAGTGTTGTCCCAGCGTCCATAACGGCAATCCCTTAATCCGAAGTCCGCAATATAGCACGTTCGCCAGCACACCTCAATGATTGCGATTGCCCCCAACGCCAGGTTAAAGGCGGCAATCTGAAACGAATACAGCGCACCGCGTCGAGATCGTGAAAGACCACGAGGAATGCGGAACCTGGCCAAGTTGTTTGAAGAGATTCATCCGGGCGAGATCCTGCGGAAGGACTTCATGAAGCCCCTGGGCATCAGCGCTCGCCAGCTTGCGGCGGACATCGGTGTCTCGCCTAGCAGGATTAGCAAACTGGTGGATAGCCATCACCCCATCACCGCGGATAAATCGCTTCGGCTTGAGTTGTTCTTCGCGGTGGAGCCCAGGTTCTGGCTGAACCGGCAG
>DDPV01000042.1:0-1303 GCA_002342365.1 Burkholderiales bacterium UBA2459
GCTGTCGTTGTAGGCCCGATAAAGACCATCCGGGTCTTTCAGCAAATCCACGCCAATCAGTAGACCTCCATCGCCTGAGCAAGCTTTCACAATTTTTTGAAACAGTTCGAGTGCCTCGTCTGGATCGAAGTTTCCAATGGAGGAGCCTGGGTAAAAAAACACTTTCTTGCGAGCGCTCAAATCCGGAAACACAAGCTCTTGTTGCAGATCACAGCTTTGTGCTTGCATGCAAATGGCGGGGAAGTCTTTCTGTAAGCGAGACACCGCTCGCTCTAAAAAATCTTTTGAAATATCAAGCGCTCGGTACGCTGCAGGATTCAGCGTTGGAAACAATGCGCTGCCCTTTTCGCAGTTGCCAGCACCCAGTTCCAGCAAAACATCGCAGGCGCCAATCGCCGAAGCAATCGCTCCACGATATTGCTGCATGATTTGTTTTTCTACGCGTGTGGGGTAGTACTCCTTCAAACAGGTGATGGCTTCAAACAGATGCGATCCGATTTCATCGTAAAAATACTTCGGGGATATTGAGGGCTGATCTTGCAAAAGACCAGAAACAATCTCGTTTGTCAGCGCGCTGGCTGCTAAATGGCCTTGAATCACGTGATCGCTCTTTAAATGGCGCGCCTGTTCGTTCCCACTAGCGCATCAGGTTTCGTCGGGTGACATAAGAAACAGAGTCCACCAAGACCACGAGCAGGATCATCGTGATCAGAATGCTGCTCGTCTCGCTCATCTGAAAGAGCCCCATGTGGTAGGACAGCATTTGCCCTAGTCCGCCTGCACCGACCACGCCAAGCACGGACGCAGCGCGAATGTTGTTTTCCCATCGATACAAGGTGTATGACAAAAGCTGAGGGATGATGGAGGGCAGGGTTACATAAAGAAAGCACTGGATGGGACTTGCACCGGCTAGTCTCAAGCAGGCTCGCTCGTGGTCGGCAGCGTTCTCGCTGGCATCGGCAAAAAGCCGACCCAGCACGCCAGCGGTGTGAAGCGCGAGTGCCAGCGTGCCAGCCATCGGGCCAAGACCGGAAGAGATAATCAACAGGGCCGCCCACATCAGGTCTGGAACTGAGCGCAGCAGATTCAGCAAGAGTCGCGAGAGGGCTAGGATCGTCGGGCGACTGTCCGGTCCGTCGCTTGCCAGAAATGCCAGGACCAGGCCCGCCACAGCAGCGAGCAGCGTGCCGACAAAGGACATGGCCAGGGTTTCGAAGGCGGCTCGTCCAAGCTTATGCAAAAAGTCGGCTGAGACTTCAGGTCGAGAAAGTTCAAGGATGAATCGTCCCATGCGCTCAAGTGC
>DDPV01000042.1:1311-3332 GCA_002342365.1 Burkholderiales bacterium UBA2459
GCCACCAAGACCGCCAGGCCTGCCATGCCCCAGCAAATGCCGCATCCCCATCGGATCATGCTCGGTGGCGTCGGTGGCGCAAGACCAGCGGTCTTCATTGAACAGCCCTGCGCATCCAACTGCTGATCTGATCAGCCATCGCCACCAGAAGCATCAGCACCATCAAAATGGTGGCAACTTCGCCCCCATTGAACATCTTCATGGAGGCATCCATTTGCTGACCAAGACCACCGGCGCCAACAAAGCCCAAGACAGCCGAGGACCGAATGGCGCATTCCCAGCGATAAACAGAATAGCTAAGAAGCTCGGTAGCGTTCTGAGGCAACAAACCATAAGAAAAAGCCTGTAATCGACCTCCGCCACCGACCAGAATCGCCCTGCTGGTCTGTGTGTCTCCGCTCTCGAGAATCTCACCATAGATCTTCCCAAGCATGCCTGTGTAGGTCACTGCGATAGCCAAGACGCCGGCAGCAGGACCGAGCCCAACCACCCGAACAAAGATGAGCGCCCAGACAAGTTCCGGAATGCTTCTTAGAACGATCAAAAGCCAGCGAATCGATTGGCGAACAAGAAACCCGACTGGGTGCATGGGGCCAGTGAGAGAGGAAACCGACAGTGCGCTGCTTGCGGCAATCGAAAGTGGGACGGAAAAAACCAGAGCAAGCGCCATGCCAGCTGTAGCAATCGCAATCGTCGTCCAGGCATCCTTGAGGAGCAACAGCAGAAACTCGCTTTGAAACACCGGCGGAAAGAAGTCACCCAGGAAGTTCGCGGTGACTTTAAGGTTTTGGGGTTCTAGAAAAACCCAAGGCTTGAACTCGACCGCGTAAAAGGTCGGCATGAGCAAGACCGCCAAAACACTGGTCCAGAATACGCGGCCGAGCCATGCCGGATCTCGGGTGGCTGGGTCAGGCGAGGGTGTCAGCGACACGCGATGACAGGTGAATTGGAAGCGGGCAGCATCAGGCTAGCTTCCCTGCCAGGGCCGACTGGGGTCTGCTCCAACTCATACTCGTATTGGTTGTAGAGTTCCCTAAGCGCGGCGTCGGTGACCGATTCCCGCGGTAGATCGAATCGTAATTGTCCCTCTCTTAGGCCAATGACTCGCGGAAACATCTGCCTTGCGACCTCGACCTGATGCAGTGTCGCAATCAGCGTGACGCCTCGACGGGTGGCCTCCTCAAGCAAGGCTTCGATTGCCTGCTGGGAGCGCTTTGGGTCCAAAGCCGATAGGGGCTCATCCACCAGCCAGACTTCTGCACACGACATGAAGGCCTTGGCCAACCCAATGCGCTGGCGCTCCCCGCCCGATAGACGATCGACCCGAAGCCAGAGCTTTTCGCCCAGGTCAAAAGCGCAAAGTGCCTGGTAGCCTTGTTGCGCGAATTGCGGTCTGATGAGGTTGAGGATGGACCCCGCCAATGAGAGTTCAGGCAGTCTGGCACTGGAAAGTGCGGTGACCACCCGCTGGCGGGGCGGCAGGGGCGGTACTTGCGGCGCATAGAAAATGCGTGAGCGAAGCCTTTTCAGACCGGTACCGCCGAGTGTCCATGGGTCCGCGCCACCGATGCTTAGCCTTCCTTCCAAGGGCCGCAGACCGGTGGCGAGGATCTGAAGCAAACTGGTCTTGCCGGCACCGGAGGGACCGATGACCGCAAGATGCGACCCAGCTTGAACCCTCAGGCTGAGATTTTGCAAGGCCTTGGGCCCATCGGATGCAACCGCGCGATGACGAGCATCGAGCCCCTCCAGCAAAATCTCCATGAGAGCTAGCGAATCCTTTTATTTAACCAGGCCCGCGCTACGGGCGGCCTTTTCCATATCCTTGTAGTTCTCCGCCTTGGTTGGGATAAACCGGGTTGCTCGGGCAAGACTCAGAATTTCTTTACCTTCTGGCGTGGCGTCGCTGAGTTCGATAAAGGCTCTCTCGATCTTTTGACGAAGCTCTGGTGCCATGTCTGCGTGAACGGTCCAGTTGTAGTTGAAAAACGTTGGCGTCTCGTAAAAAACATCGACTTTCG
>DDPV01000042.1:3362-6019 GCA_002342365.1 Burkholderiales bacterium UBA2459
GCGGCAATCGAAGCGTCGTGTGCGCCGGAATAGGCTACGCGTGAGAGATCCTTCTCAGGATTGAGACCCGCTTCAAGCATGTAGGAGCGGGGCATCAGGTGGCCGGAGGTACTCGAGGAAGAGCCAAAGGTCAGGGTTTTGCCCTTCAGATCGCCGAGCTTTTTTATGCCAGAGTTGGTCTGACTGATGAAGACGGATCGGAACTTGCTGTCTTCCTCACGCTGAAGAATCGGGATGACTTTGCCACCCGATCGGATGTCTGCCTGAACAAAGGTCAGGCCGCCCAACCAGGCGAGTTCGATCTGCTTGTTTACCAGTGCCTCAACGGCCGCTGGGTAGTCGGCTACGGGACGAAACTCCACCTTGAGCCCAAGGCGTTTTTGCAGGTAATTGGCCAAGGGCGTGAACTTGCGAATCTGTTCGCTTGCCGCCTCTTCAGGAATCGTGGTGATTCGCAGGACATCGGCAGCATGAGCCTGAAGGGGAAGAACGATTGCAAAGAAACAAAGGCTGACAGTTCGAAGCATTTGACGCTTGATCATGGTGAATGGTCCTAAAAAATTTTGGGAGGGCGATCGAAAACCTAGCGGGTTTGACGGAATGAAAGACAGGCTCAGACGACGGAAAGGCCGCTGCCTTCCGCGAAGGTTCCAATATTTTTAGCGTTTGTAAATCCATCGGCTTGCAGGATTTCAAGGACTTGATCGCTTGCCTCAGGGTCGCAAGCGATCAACAGTCCACCGCTCGTTTGGGGGTCCGAGAGCAGATTCTGATGCCATGCTTGCAAGGCTCCAGACATCTGAATTTCATGGCCGTAGCCACTCCAGTTGCGAACAGAAGCCCCGGTAAAGACATCGTCCTTGACAAGTTTGGCGGCTTCTTCGATCACGGGAATCGCGTCCCACTGGATCTGTGCTGAAAGCTTTGCACCGCGACACAACTCAAGCAGGTGCCCAGCCAAGCCAAAACCGGTGACGTCTGTCAGGGCATGGACTGTATCGAGTTGCGCCAACCTTTGCCCCGGTTTATTCAGCTTGGTCGTGATCGCGATCAGTTCTTGATAAGCGGCGTCGGAAAGCTGCTCTTTTTTCAGCGCCGCTGAAAGAACGCCCACACCCAAGGGTTTGCTCAAGATGATGCTATCGCCCGGCTTTGCACCGCTATTGCGCTTCATATGCTTTGGATCCACCACACCGATGGCGACCAAGCCATAAATGGGCTCGACGCTATCGATGGAGTGGCCACCGGCTATCAAGATACCGGCCTCAGCGCAAACTGACTCGCCACCCAAAGTGATTTGCTGAATCACCTCAAGCGGAAGCACATTGATGGGAACACCCAAAAGCGCCAGGGCAAACAGTGGCTGGGCGCCCATGGCATAAATATCCGAGATGGCATTGGTCGCGGCAATGCGCCCGAATTGGTAGGGATCATCAACCATCGGCATAAAGAAATCCGTGGTTGCCACGATCGCCTGATGGTCGTTCAACTGATAAACCGCGGCGTCTTCGTTGTTGTCATTGCCTGCGAGAAGTGCCGCAGGAATCTGGCGAACCGGCGATGATTTCAAGATATCGCTCAAAACACCCGGGGCGATCTTGCAACCGCAGCCACCGCCATGCGAGAGGGAGCTAAGACGACCGTTATATATCATGTTGAGAAACCTAAAAGAGAAACGCACAGCGAAACAAACAAAGAAACAAACACAAACAGGCCAGGAGCCTACCTTTTTTACGTTAAACAGGTGCGAAAGCCACAAAAAAAGTCCTGTCTTGAAGGCAAGTAAAAATTGCGGTATTGCGCTCTCCGCAAATCCGAAGCCGTGAACGCGCTCCAGCCCTTCAACACGCGATGCTTGCCGTCAAACCATGGTGCAGAGTAATCGTGGTAGGGATCTGGACTGAAGCCTTCAAAGGGCAAAAAACTGCTGCTGGTCCATTCCCAAAGCTTCGGATGCGTCCAGGCAACGCCGCTCGACGCCAACAAGACGCTCAGCTCATGCTCGGTAGGAAGCCTCAGACCTCGCCATGAGCAATAGCATTCTGCCTTATGGGCGGAGATATGCCTGACCGGCGCATCGAGGTCGATTTCGAGCCATTGATCGAAGAACTTTTCAAACCACTGATCGCCCACATGTCTCCAATAGGCGGGTTGTAACGCAGCACGTTCTTCGGTTGCACTGCATCCAAGCAGCAAGAACTCCAAATACTCAGCGTTGCTTACCGCATGGCTGGCGATCGAAAATGACGGGGCAAGGATCTCATGCTGCCATTTCTCGTTATCAAACATGAATCCCGTATGCGGGGCTGAACCGAGCTGCAGTCGCGCATGAGAAAAATCGATGTAGCCTGATTGCTGAGCGCTTTTTCGATCGCAAGGCAAATCGGGGCCTGTTTCAACCGGCCAAGGATAGCCAAGGAACTGCCACATATAGGCAAAGGCTTCATTGTGCATATCCTGATGAAAGAGGGCTAACTGAACAAAATAAGCCTGCTCTTCGCTCATCGATCCAGATTGCAACAGGGTCGTCGTACGCCTCATCACATCGAAAGCGTAATCCGTCAAAACATCAAGCGTTGGCAAGTCTGCTCTCCATCGATCAGCGTGCGCAATCACTGACGAGTTGAAAAGGGCGTCAGCCTGCTCTAAAAAGGAAG
>DDPV01000042.1:6055-7191 GCA_002342365.1 Burkholderiales bacterium UBA2459
TGGGACCTTTTCCTGGCCCGGGATGAGCGCATTGATGATGGTTTGCGTGAGGCCTAGCGATTGATCGAGACGGCTCAATAGACTGTCTGGCGATGGCCAGGGCGCATATTGAAGATAGTCAGGTTTTGTCATTCGGCTTAACGTGTTTTTGGCCCGAGCATGGTTTCTGCAGCCCTTCGTTCCTGTGAGCAATCATACTGAAATGACGACCTGATCGTAGGCTGTGATCGCTCTAAGTACAAAGTCGTTCTAAAAACAAAAAACCACCCTCTCGGGTGGTTTCCGACTCGAGCCTGAAGCTTTAGCCTTTGTGATGCGCGTGCTCGGGATGATGATGCGAGTGCGACTTTGTATGATGCTTGGTGGCGTGCTCATGATGCTCATGAGCATGGATCGCATGGCCGTGAGCCATTTTGTGATGGTGGGCAGCTTTGTGGTGATCGCCCTCTTCGTGAGCTTTATGCGCTTCTTTATGATGATGCGCGGCAGCTTCATGGTGCTTTGCTGCGTGATGGTGGTGATCGTGCTTGGACATGTGAACTGAACTCCAGTTGGGTGTTGAACGAATGCCTTGAAGTGGCACCGCCTGCATCACTGTAGTCGAACCTTCGGTCAGTTTGCGTAAGGATACGTGAGCAAACGTAGCAGTCCACGACGATCCCCACCATCCCCTACCTGATGCGCCCGGTTTTACCTAGCCGTTCAAAACAGGGAACAAGGAACGCATTCCGTCGGCCATGGTCTGGATCGCCATCGCAGCAACAAACAGGCCCAGGATTCGGGTGCCCACATTCAGTGCGGTCAGGCTTAATCGCTTGGCGATCACCTGCGCTTGGGCCAGCACAAGCCAGGTCATCAGTGCTACCAAGCCGATGCAAACCACCAGGGAAGCGAGATGAAGCGCGCCGCCCACGCGAAAGGCTGGCAGACTTGCTCCAATCAGTTGCAGTAGCGACTCACCAAAAAGTGCTGCGCAGGCAAGAACCGCAAACACCGTGAGCGATACCGCCTTGGCAAGACGCATACGATCCTGCGGACTTTGCTGCTGCGTGAACGAAAGGAAGAAGGTCACCGCGAGGAAGGGATCAACCACCGCAACCAGGGTGAAGAGAAAGCGCAGGTATTGGCCAGAGTCA
>DDPV01000042.1:7225-28310 GCA_002342365.1 Burkholderiales bacterium UBA2459
AGGCGGTCGAGCATGACTGTTTTAGCTTAAGTAACACCGCATCAGAGCCTTGAATTCGTAAAAGTAGCTATGCGGGTGAAATCTTGCTGGATCGCACTGCGGCTTGAACAGCGTTTCTTTTTCGTTATAAAGCATACGAACAATCAGTAATCCGTCAGGGTTTCTATAAGTGTCCCACTGTAGGTTGGCAGCATAAGGCGCGATGAGTTCTCCTCGCCATGTGCTGCGGCTGTAGGCGTAGGTCTGATTCAAGGCCAAGGGGTCGGTCAGACCAGCAATCTTCAAAAGACTGGCAAAAGGGATCAGGATTTCAGCATGCGTAAACCGCAGGCTTGCGCTTGCTTGAAATCGCCCCTTGTGTGCGTGATTGATTTGTTCAAAAAAATCGTTCAACAAGCCTTCTGCCATGGCATGGTTCACCGGTTCGTCTTCCGCAATGCCCGGCCCTTTGGTGTAGAAGTCTTCAGCGTCATTGGCCTCTGCGAGTACTTTTGCCTCTTCTGGCTGGAAGTACTCATCAAAATCAAATCCTAATTCCCGCTGAAGGCCGGGTGCAATTTCATACACGGAAGAAAGTGCGAACAGAGCTTGCACAGGGGTACGGATCTGTGTGCGGCCATCACCTTTCAGGAGCGCCGAATAAAGGCCGTCTTTTGATGTGACGCTCAGGGTTCCTGTATTGGATGCGATGACCTTGCCACGATCCAATGCCATCAAAAACTCCGGCTTGAACAAGCGCAGCAGCACCGAGAACGCGGTGGCGCGCATGACATCTGAGTTTTGAATCGCATCAATCTTTTGTGTTACCCGAAAACTCTTGCTGTAGGTTTGATAGCGTTGACTGCTTTCGAGGATCTTGACTTTCGGATCAGACGCTTGCAGTCCAACACCGTCGACGCCTGCGTTCAGGCGATGAAAATAAAGCAGAAATCGGTTGACGGTTTGGGCCTGATGCCTTGGCGTGTCATCTGGGTGACCCATCACAAAGCGCGGATCAACCGCAGCCTTTAGTCCAGGTTTTTGAAGGATCAATGCATTGACAAAGGATTGGGCACTGTCCCTTGCTCGGTTCACGCCCGAGTGCTGCACCGTGATAGGAACTTGGCCCGAATCGCTTGCACTTTGTTCGATCTGTGCAAAGAGTTCAGGTAGCCGTTGCAGCATGCGTTGCGCCAAGCCTTCGTGCTCTTGCATGCCTCGCAGCGATAAGTTGCCGTAGCCCGGTTGGCTGTAGCGCAGCAAGCCATAACCCATCAAGGCGTTTGCCTCGATTAACTTTTCCAGCTGAGGGCCGAGCCGTTCAGCCTTTGGCGTGAGTGCGCCTTGCTGCAAGGCCAATCGCCAGAGGTTGAGGAAAGCCAGATCGTCTTTTAAGCCAGACATTGCGCGCGAGCCATGTCGCGCAAGCAATTGCGTATGAATCGGCGCGAAACCCGCAGGCACAGCCTCGTAAGTCGTGGCTTGTTGCTGCGGCTGATAAGGGGTTTTTGTGGTGTAGTGCCCAGCGGACCAAACCTGAGTGCTTGGGATACAGGTACAAGTCAGCAGCAAGAAAGAGGGCAGAGCCCTCTTTTGCAGATAAACGCGAATCGACACCTAGAACTGTGTCATGTTGAGCGACACAATGAAGCTGCGGCCGTATTGTTCGTTTTGAAAGTTATAGGCGTTGACACCTTGATAAACATAGTACTTTTCTTTGTTTAAATTCAGGCCGTCAAAGGAAAGCCGGATCGATTTGCTGATTTGGTACTTGATGGAAAGATCGATCTGCCTTTGACCGTCAACCCAGGCATCAAGCTTCGAATCGACGATATCGTTGCCGGTTTGCAGCAGGTAGCGTGATTTGTAGTTGGACGCAACCCGAGCGCTCAACGGGCCCGATTCATAGCCCAATACGAGATTGACGACCCGATCCGATTGCCCGGGCAGTGCCAACTCACGCGAGAGAAAGCGATTGTTTGCTTTGTCAAAACGCGAAAGAACGGTTTTCGAATCGGTAAGCGTTGCGTTGGCGCCCACAATTAAGCCACTGAGCGCACCCGGTAATTGGCGAAGCACCTGGGTGTAGGCAAGCTCAAGTCCCTTGACCTTGGCTTTATCGCCGTTGACCGCCAGGATCGCAGAGCTGAAGCCCGACCATTGACCGGTTCCAGCCAGGTTCGTCGTGTAGGTGAAATCTTTGATGTCTTTGGTAAAAAGGTACAAAGACATCACGCCATCGTTGCCGAGCAGGCGTTCGATGCCGGCGTCAAGATTCGCAGAGGTCAGCGGCTTGAGGTTCGGGTTGCCGATCGTCGCTTCGGTGGGTGAACTGTAGGCGATGCCTGGAGCCAACTGGCTGAAATTGGCACGAACCACCGAATGGGTGTAGGCTGCACGCAGGCTCGTGTTTTTGTCGATGTTGTTGCGAATCTGCAGATTCGGTAGCGTGTTGCCGAAACTCTGGGTGGTGAAGGTGGGCGTGATGGCATTGTTTAAAAACTGATTGCCGCGTGCTTCAAAGTTTGTATTTTCTTGACGAACACCGGCCAATACATTCCAGTTCCCGACGTCAGTCGATGCCTGCGCATAGTAGGCATTGATGTCTTCATTCATGCGCCAGTCACTGACGGCCGAAGTTGAGGCAATGAGGGCTCCAGCTTTGTTCAAACCTGCGGCGCGCGCACGAACTAAAGCGGGATCGATCGACAAACCAATCATTTGCGGGAAGTCAACCATGTTGCTGCCGTTGAAAGCATTCAGCGTGGTCGGGCCAGCACCCCAATAATTGGGGCTGGTGGCGGTGGCGCTGTTGTAGGTCCACTGATCTGTGTTGTTCGTTTTTTCACGACGGCTGGATTTGAATCCGACCTTCAGGGTGCTTTCGAAATTTCCAAGATTGAGCCTGCGGCTCAAATCAAACTTGCCATGTTTTTCTTTATCTTCGCTCAAACGCGACTGGAATGTGATCGCGTTAAGCGCGTATTTGCTCGGGTCATAAAGCGTGCTGCCTGCGGGCGCGGTGATCACCGGCAAGACGGTACCTTTGAAGGTCAGGCCCGTCACGTTTTGTCTGAAGGCTACGCTGTTCAGAGCGTCGGGTTGATCTTCATTGGCAGAACTCAATCCGATCCGACCCTCGAGTTTCCAATCATCCCAGGCTTTCGAACCCCCCAAGACTTGCGAAACAATATCGCGTGTGTATTTACGCTGCCTTAAATTTCTCTCGGCACGCGCATTAAAGGGGGTATCTTCGGCAGCAGAGCCGCCAGTGATGTTGCTGATGCCCAAACGGTCTCGAATTTCGTCGTCGCTAAAGGCGCTCCAAAATGTTTTCGCGTAAAACGACTGATCGGTGCTCGGACGGTAGTCCAGATTCAATGACAGTGCTTTGCGCTCGCGTACCGGCTGGTAATCGCGAAGCTCGACCGAGGTCAGTTTCCCAGCCGACCAGCCTCCACCAGTTTCGACGTCGTCCGATGCAAATTTGCGCTTTTCTGCGCTGATGCCCAAAGCCACACCAAGCTTGCCCTCCGCAAAACGATCTGACCAAAGCAAGCTTCCCGAGGGGCTGGACTTCTTGGAGAGTTGGTCATAGCCCAAACCAGCATTGGCCGACAGGAATTTTCCGGGAAGATCAAAGGCTGAGAGCGTTTTGATCTCGATGGTGCCCCCCAAGGAATTGGCATCCATATCCGGCGTCAGTGTTTTGATCACCTCCAGGGAACGAATCATGCCGGCAGGCAGCACGTCCAGTGAGACCCCACGTCGTCCATTTTCGGGTGCCGGCACAAGCGCGCCGTTGATCGTGACCGTGTTCAAATCAGGACCCAATCCGCGAATGACTGCGTAACGCCCTTCACCTTGGTCACGCTGCACCGATACCCCCGGCATGCGAGCCAAGGCCTCGGCCGCGTTTCGGTCGGGCAGCGTGCCAATGTCGTCCGCGCTCACAACACTGGTGATCGGGTTGGAGGCGTCTTGCGCAAGCAGCGCTTTACGAATACTTGATGCCTGTCCGGTGACCACGACCGGTTCAGCCTGTGCGGGAACTGGCATGGCTTGCTGCGCAGCGCTTTGTCCGTTTAGAAGAGCGCAGGCTGCAAAAATTGACAGCTTGTACAGACAGGATTTCCAAGTTATCATTTTTAGTCCAGTAAAGACACAATTAGTCCTTCATTTTTCACCTGAAATATGACGCAGCAGTGACCATTGAGGGCTAAGCTGTGGTCTAGCGCGAGGCAGGCAATTTCGCCATTATTTTTATAAGTTCAATCCCAGGAGCTGATCATGCGGCTGATCATGACGACCGTGCTTGCCGGATGCATGCTCTCGGGCTGTGCAGTCATCGCGGTGGCAGATCTGGCTGTTACCACGGTTGCAACCGTGGCAAAAGCCGGTGTGAAAACTGCGGGAGCTGTCGTCGGGGCTGTGATCCCCGATAAAAAAGAAGAACAAAGTCCCGCGCCCAAGCGATAAACGCTAGAAATACCCCATGCCTTGTGTGTTGACATAGAGTGCATAGACCGAAGTACTCGCTGCCATAAAGAGGCGGTTACGATGCAAGCCGCCGAAACAAAGATTGGCGCAGCGTTCGGGAAGGTCAATACAACCAATCAAGCGTCCATCGGGGTTAAACACATGCACACCGTCTAAACCGGGCTCGCCCATGCCCCAACCACACCAGAGATTCCCTTCGATATCCACCCGGAGTCCGTCGGGCGTGCCTTGGGGTCCCGCGTCCACAAGTACGCGCTTCGAAGTAAGCTGTCGGCCGGCCGCTTGAAGGTCAAAGGCAAGGATCCTGCGGGGTACCGAGCGTGATTCAACGATATAGAGAATCGATTCATCGGGGGAAAAGGCGAGCCCGTTAGGCTGATTGATGCCTTCTGCAACCACATCCAATTTCCCCTCAGGACTCAGCCGGTAGACCTGTGTTGGCAGCTCTTGAGCGGCCTTGCCGCCCTCGTACCAACCGAGAATTCCGAAGCTCGGATCGGTAAACCAGATCGACCCGTCCGATTTACAAACCACATCGTTTGGCGAATTCAGTCGCTTACCTTCAAAGGTTTCAGCGATCACCGTAAGCCTGCCGTCAGGCTCGGTGCGAACCACGCGTCTGCCCCCGTGCTCGCAGTGAATCAGGCGGCCGTTGCGGTCGCGCGTTGCGCCGTTTGCATAGCCCGACGGTCGCCGGAACACGCTGACCGCGCCACTTTCCTCGTCCCAACGCAAGATCCGATCATTTGGAATATCACTCCACAGTAAGCTTCGCGCATCCCCCACCCAGACCGGCCCCTCCGCCCAACGGCAGCCGCTCGCAACCCGCTCGATCTTCGACAAAGGCAGCCTTAATGCGCTAAAACTTTCGTCGATTACGCGAATCAGCGGGTCGGGGTAGCGAGGACTCGGTGTCCAACCCGCTCCGCTATCGAACCTCGTATCGGCCGTGATTGCAGTTTCGGGGCTCGTGCTGTTGAGCGTATGCATCAGTTTCCTTTATGGATAGCGTATCAACGACATGTTTCAGGTTTTCCCAGGCTCATTGTGATGATCCAGAAAGGAGGTAGTGTTGCGCCATGGCCTTGAATGCTGCCAGCTGCGGCTCCTGGATACTTTCAGACGACAAAATCGACGCAACCTGATCGGACAGACGTAGCGCCAGCTGCGCATCTGTAAATAGAAGCCGCGAGCGCCTTGCCAATACATCCTCCACAGTTCTTGCGTACTCAAAGCGAACCGCAAATCGAACCATGGCTTCGCTAAGTCCCTGGCAAAGCCAAACATCTGCACCTGGCAATTTCGACAACAAAGATTGCTCAGAACCATAAGAATGTGGCCCTTGCGCATCAATGAGCGTGTGGGTTGTTGCGCGCTGATCCGTTGCCATCGCATCCGCATCAGTCTCAGGCGTTCCCACCAGTCGACAATCCGATGTTAGGCAAGCTTTCCCGTTTTGTGCCAACAAGCCAGCGTCAAGGCAGGTTTGCAGCACCTCTTCGGCCATCACCCGGTAAGTCGTCCATTTCCCGCCTGTGACCGTAACCAGGCCACTTTCGCTGATGAGAATGCTGTGCTCCCGACTGATCTGCTTGGATTTGCCCGAGCGACTTCGCTGGGGTCTGACAAGTGGGCGCAATCCAACCCACACGCTGAGCACATCGGAGCGTTGGGGCGCTTTGGTGAGATAGCGCGCCGACTCTTGGAGGATGAAGTCAACTTCCTGATCCGACGCCCGCGGCTCGAGCGGCACATCATCGCGCGGCGTGTCCGTAGTCCCTAAAATGACCCGGCCCAACCAGGGAACCGCAAAGAGTACGCGTCCGTCCTGGGTGCTTGGCACCAGTAAAGCATAGGGTTCGCTTAAAAAAGAACGGTCAACCACCAAGTGAACACCCTGACTCGGTTTGACCAGGGGATCGATTTTTGTTCCGGACTCCGCTGCATCTTGAGCACGTACACCGTCAACCCACACGCCAGTGGCGTTGATCACGCATTGTGCATTGACATCGAAGACGCGACCTGACTCCATGTCTTTACACCTAAGGCCGGTCAGCCGGTGGTCTTTGTGCCTCAGGGACTCAACAGAGCAATAATTTAAAACGACCGACCCGTATTTTTGCGCAGTTCTTGCGATCGCTAAGGCCAGTCGGGCGTCATCGAACTGGCCATCCCAGTACTGGACTCCACCGCGCAAGCCACCGGACTGAACCTGTGGAAGACGATCCAAGACTTGTTGGGGATTGAGAAATTGGGTCGAGCCGATTGCAGATCTTCCTGCAAGCAGGTCATAGAGCATCAAACCGATACCGTAAAGCGGCGTCTCCCACCATTTGTAGGAAGGCATCACAAAGGCCAGCGCTTGCGCAATATGCGGTGCGTTACGCAATAAAACAGCCCGTTCACGCAAGGCCTCTCTTACCAGCGACAAATTGCCTTGGGCTAAATAACGCACGCCACCATGCACCAGTTTTGTTGCGCGCGAAGAGGTCCCTTTGGCAAAGTCATGGGCCTCGAATAAAGCGACTTTGTATCCACGGGTGGCAGCGTCGAGGGCTACGCCAAGACCCGTCGCGCCACCACCAATGACGGCTAGGTCGAAAACCGGGGTGGCCGTCAGTTGATTGAGTAACTCAGAGCGCTGCATACCGTCTCACGATGCTTCATCGTGGAAAGGGATCCGTCCGGTATGCCGGACAGATCCCTTTGCATTCATCCATCAATCACAGCAAAAGGGCGCTCAGCCAGTCATTGACTACCTCACCCGACCTTCTTTCCAGGCGTTGAGAAGCTTTTCATAGGCGATGGTTTCACCCTTGGGCTTCTCGTTGGCAAGCTTTTTCCATGGCGCGCCCTTATCGCTCAAGAACTTGGCAGGATCGCCTTTGGGATTGAGCTTCGGGGTGCAATTGGCCATGCCAGCACGTTCGAGTCGAGCCAAAACCTGGTCCATTTCCTCTGCCAGATTATCCATCGCTGCTTGGGGCGACTTTTCGCCGGTAACCGCTTGTGCAACGTTCTTCCACCAGAGTTGGGCCAACTTCGGGTAGTCAGGGACGTTGGTGCCAGTCGGTGTCCAGGCAACACGCGCCGGACTGCGATAAAACTCAACCAATCCTCCGAGCTTTGGCGCCATATCGGTCATCGCCTGGCTACGGATATCGCTTTCACGGATCGGCGTCAAACCCACGATGGTCTTCTTCAGCGATACGGTCTTGCTGGTGACAAACTGCGCGTACAACCACGCGGCAGCGGTACGGTTTTCATCATGATTCTTGAAAAACGTCCACGAACCGACGTCTTGATAACCGTTTTGCATGCCCTGTTTCCAATAAGGTCCGTTGGGCCCGGGTGCCATGCGCCATTTGGGTGTGCCATCGGCATTGACGACCGGTAAACCAGGCTTGGTCATATCGGCGGTGAAGGCGGTGTACCAGAAGATCTGCTGTGCAATTTGTCCTTGTGCGGGGACTGGACCCGCTTCGCCAAAGGTCATGCCGGTGGCTTCCTTGGGCGCATACTTCTTCATCCAATCGACATACTTGGTTAGGGCGTAGACTGCAGCAGGCGAGTTGGTTGCGCCACCCCGAGAGACCGAAGCGCCGACCGGCGTGCAGCCATCGGCGCCAACCCGAATGCCCCATTCGTCCACGGGCATACCATTGGGGATACCTTTATCAGCCGTGCCAGCCATCGACAACCAGGCATCGGTGAATCGCCAGCCAAGCGACGGGTCTTTTTTGCCATAGTCCATATGTCCGTAGATCGGCTTGCCATCGATGGTTTTCACATCGTTTGTGAAAAAGTCGGCGATATCCTCGTAGGCACTCCAGTTCAAAGGCACGCCCAGCTCGTAACCGAACTTGGCCTTGAATTTGTCCTGCAAGTCCTTGCGTGCGAACAGGTCAGCACGAAACCAGTAGAGGTTAGCGAATTGCTGATCGGGTAACTGGTATAACTTTTTATCGGGCGCCGTGGTAAAGCTTGTACCGATAAAATCTTTTAAATCTAGGCCTGGGTTGGTCCACTCCTTACCTTTGCCTTCCATGTAGTCGGAAAGCGGCAAAATTTTTCCGTAGCGATAGTGGGTGCCGATCAAATCAGAGTCTGAAATCCATCCGTCATAGATCGATTTGCCCGATTGCATCGATGTCTGAAGCTTTTCAACCACGTCGCCTTCCTGGATCAAGTCGTGTTTGACCTTGATCCCGGTGATCTCCTCAAAGGCTTTTGCAAGGGTTTTTGATTCGTATTCGTGGGTGGTAATTGTTTCCGACACCACCGAAATTTCCTTCACCCCTTTGGCCTGCAGTTTTTTCGCCGCATCGATGAACCACTTGAGTTCGGCCAGTTGTTTTTCCTTGCTTAAGGTGGAAGGTTGAAACTCGCTATCAACCCATTTTTTCGCTTCTGCTTCTCCTGCCCATGCGCCATGACCATGAACCAACGCGATGGCAGCAAAAGCCAATGCCCGGTATTTAAACTTCATGTTTGTCTCCTAGTTCCAAAAGCTTCCCTTGTGCTGAGAAAAACGTTGGTCCGAGGGAAGATTCAGACCGCGTTATCGACATATCAGATCAGCCCTTTCGTAAAACGAAAGCTAACCAGATAAAACTCACTGCAGTTCCCCACCAAAGGCTGGGTTCATCGGCGAGACCAAGCCAGCTTGCTAAAACGCCTGCCAAGCCTAAAAACGTCAGGTGGATGTAAGCGGCCCCAAGTAAGCCGATAAACAACCTGTCGCCGCGGGTGGTCACCATCGGCAACCATCCTTTTCGTGCCACCGTGGGAAGGCGGATCTCCAGATAGGTCATGCCAGCAAGCATCAAGCCTATGCATACGAAAAATATGGCAACGGGAGGGCTCCACGCCATCCATTCCAGCATGTCAGCTCCCTGCAGCCCACGGCAGGTTTTGCTTTGAGGATGCGCAAGGACTCATACGCGACCCATCGCAAAGCCTCTGGCGATGTAATGGCGAACAAACCAAATCACGATCGCACCTGGAACGATGGTGAGCACGCCTGCAGCCGCTAAGGTAGCCCAGTCCATACCGGAGGCGCTGACCGTACGGGTCATGGTAGCGACGATGGGTTTTGCATTGACGCTGGTCAAGGTGCGCGCCAGCAACAACTCAACCCAGCTGAACATAAAACAAAAGAAGGCGGTCACTCCCACCCCCGCTTTGATCAAGGGCATAAAAATACGGATGAAAAACATTGGAAAATTATAACCGTCGATGTACGCCGTTTCATCGATTTCTCGCGGGATCGACGACATAAAACCTTCCAGGATCCACACCGCAAGCGGAACATTGAAAAGCAAATGCGCCAAAGCAACCGCAATGTGCGTGTCCATCAAGCCCACAGTGGTGTAAAGCTGAAAAAAAGGTAGCAGGAAAACCGCAGGGGGGGTCATACGATTTGTAAGCAACCAGAAAAATACGTGCTTATCACCTAAAAAGCGGTAACGTGAAAATGCATAGGCCGCGGGCAGCGCCACAAGAACCGAAATGATCGTATTGATCAACACATAGATCAGGCTGTTGATGTATCCAGAGTACCAGGACACATCGGTAAAGATTGTTATGTAATTCGAAAAGGTTAACTGTTTGGGTAACAGGCTGAACGTTGACAAAATCTCCTCATTGGTGCGCAAACTCATGTTGAGCATCCAGTAAATCGGCAACAAAGCGAAAACGATGTACGCCCATAAAAAGATCGTCCGCTTCTTGAAACCTTGATCGTTCATCGCATTACTTTCCAGTTTGGGTGCCAACCCGCAGCATCCAGTTATAGAGAATAAAGCAAAGTAGCAAGATAATCAGAAAGTAGATCAGGGAAAAGGCTGCTGCAGGGCCAAGATCAAACTGACCCACCGCCTTTTGCGTGAGGTATTGACTGAGGAAGGTCGTGGCATTGCCCGGTCCTCCTCCAGTCAGCACAAAGGGTTCGGTGTAAATCATAAAGCTGTCCATGAATCTGAGCAGCACCGCGATGATGAGCACCCCACGCATCTTGGGCAGTTGGATAAATCGAAAGACATCAAGTTTGCTGGCGCCGTCGATTCGGGCTGCTTGGTAGTAAGCATCGGGAATGCTGCGCAATCCGGCGTAGCAGAGCAGGGCAACAAGAGGCGTCCAGTGCCAAACATCCATCAGCAACACCGTGAGCCAGGCATGAGAGGCGTTACCCGTGTAGTTGTACTCGATATGCACGAACTTCAGCACGGCGCCCATCAAACCGATATCAGCACGTCCGAAGATTTGCCATATTGTTCCTACAACGTTCCAGGGAATGAGCAGTGACAGCGCCACAATGACCAGCGTGATGGATGCACGCCATCCATGTGTTGGCATTGACAGAGCCAGCAGGATTCCGAGCGGGATTTCGCAGGCCAACACCGCGGTGGAAAACACAATTTGGCGCCACAGCGCCTCATGCAGGTCAGGATCGCGCATCACCGCTATGAACCATTCTGTCCCGACAAAGATCCGGCGCTCCGGCGAGATAATGTCTTGTACCGAATAGTTCACCACGGTCATCAATGGGATGATCGCAGAAAAGGCCACGCAGACCAGGACAGGCAAAATAAGGAGCCAGGCCCTTTGATTCACCGGTTTCACAACACCAACTCCTCATTGTGATAAAAACAAGTTCGGTTTCCCAAAATATTGATATGAACAGTCGTCCCCACATCGATGCGCAGTTGCGTCAATGGCAGGCGTGCGCGTAGTGATTGGCCAGCGCAATTGATGGTCAGCAGCATGCTGGTGCCCAGGTCCTGAACCTTTTCAACCTGCGCCGGAAGTGAATCTTCAGACGCTTCGGGTTGCACAGACACATATTCGGGTCGAATACCCAGCTTGATATGCTTGAGTCCCTTGAGACTATGCGCTTGAGCATTGCTGAGCCGCAGGCGGCGGTCTCCGTAGATCAAAGCTTGGTCTGCAATCTCGCCGGTCAAAAAATTCATCCCCGGTGAGCCAATAAAGTGCCCCACAAAGCTGTGTGCCGGCTTTTCAAACAATGCTTCGGCCGTACCTGTTTGCAGGGCTTTGCCGCGCGCCATGACCACCACCTCCTGGGCGAAGGTCAGGGCCTCGACTTGGTCATGGGTGACGTAGACAAGCGTGAGTTTGAGTTCCTGATGCACCTCTTTGAGCTTGCGCCGCAACTGCCACTTTAAATGCGGATCGATGACGGTCAGTGGTTCATCAAAAAGGATCGCGGAAACATCCGAACGCACCAAACCGCGACCTAGCGATATTTTCTGTTTCGCATCTGCAGTCAATCCGGATGCGCGCTGTTTGAGTTGGGCACTGAGTTCAAGCATCTCAGCGACATGTTCAACGCGTTTGCGAATCTCCGCCTCTTTCATACGCCGATTTCGCAAGGGAAAGGCCAAGTTTTCAGCCACGGTCATCGTGTCGTAGATAACCGGGAACTGGAATACCTGAGCAATGTTTCTTTCTTGTGGACTTTTATCGGTGACGTCCACACCGTCAAAAAGTACGCTACCTTGCGACGGTCGAATCAAGCCCGACATGAGGTTGAGCATCGTGGTTTTGCCGCATCCCGAAGGACCAAGCAGGGCGTAGGCGCCACCGGCAAGAAAGCTTATCTGTAGCGGCAGCAAGGCGTAATCACTGTCTTTTTGCGGATTGGCCTGGTAAGCGTGCGCCAGGTCTAAATCAATTCTTGATGCCAAGAAAGGCACTCCTTTCATGCAGCAAAAGAGGTGCACTCAACAAGCCACCCTCGGAATCGAAGACAAAAGCATCGCTGGGATCGAAACAAAACATCAAGCTTTCGCCCAAGGCAAAGGTATGTACACCCGGTTTTTGCATCACCCATTCACCGAGTGCGCATTGGAAATGCACGAAGCTGTCAGCGCCAGAGATCTCCGCTAATTGCACCTGCCCAGAAATCGTCACGTCGCCCTGTTGTTTCTCAACGCGCAATGACGCGGCCCGAAGACCGAGCGTGACCTGGCTGTGCATTGTCCTTAATCCGGGTAAGTTCACAACCGGTCCCTGGTCAAGTTTCCATCCGTCTCCGAGTGCCTGGGCAGACACCACATTCAGTGGGGGATCGCTGAACGCCAAGGCGACATCCAATGATGCGGGGCGACGAAACACATCGACGGTCGGCCCATACTGCAACAATCGCCCCTCCTTCAAGACTGCGGTGTACCCGCCCAACAGCAAAGCCTCACCGGGGTCGGTGGTTGCGTAGATGACCGTTGATTGACCGGCTGAAAAAAGTTGTGCCAGCTCATCTCGTAGCTCTTCGCGCAGCTTGAAGTCCAGATTTACCAAGGGTTCGTCCAGGAGAATCAGCGATGCATGCTTGGCAAGCGCTCTTGCAAGCGCCACACGTTGCTGCTGGCCTCCGGAGAGCTCAGCGGGAAATCGCTGCAAAAATGCGTCGATATGCAAACGTTTTGCAAGCCTGCGAACCACCGCATCAATGTCGCTTGCACGACGCAGCTTCAGCGGCGAGGCAATATTGTCGTACACCGTGAGCGAAGGGTAATTGATAAACTGCTGATACACCATGGCGACATTGCGCTTACGCACCGGAATTCCTGTCACATCGACATCGTCAACCAAGACCCGCCCGCTGGTGGGTACATCCAGTCCCGCCATCAGTCGCATCAAACTGGTTTTACCGGCCAGTGTTGCACCCAGCAACACCGTGATTGCGTTCGCTTGCGGCGAGAGATTGATCGGATGCAGATGGACCTCTGCACCCTCGGATTTTGCAACTTCACACAATTGGAGACGGGACAACAGAGATCCTTTCGAGACTCGAGCGCCACGCGACGCAGCTTCCAGACAATCAGCGCAACCGCGTGTTTTACAACCAAAAGAACTCTATGCTTGCTGCCTGTATCAGGTCAACCGTATGCTGCCTTGCAGGATCTCGGAAAGCGAAAGGACGCTTAAGTTGTCGCCGGCACAATATCAGCGCTGATCGCGATGCGGTTTGTGTTGGCCTGAAACGGGTAAGTGCCGTGCCAAAAATACGAGGGAAAGAGTACCAGCCTGCCAACCCTTGGTTGAACCTCTTTCAGGGTCTGAAATATTGAAGGCATGGCTGCTTCGGGGCGACCAAATTGAAGCCAGCCTTGTTTGCCCGTTGGCTCCAGACAAACATCCGGTACTTCGACATAGTAAACAAGACTCAGCCAACCCGCCGGATGCACATGATTGGTATGAAATCCATCCCAAAAGAGTCGATTTGACCACGACGTCTTGAATCGAAAATGCCTGTTTTTTCGTCCGAGAAAGGGATGGGCTTTGTCGTCGGGGAGATCCAAGAGAAATTGTTCAATGATTTTTCTTGATTCATGTTCGAGCGCTTTCACACAGGGAAGGGGCTTGTCGAAAAGATTGTCGATTGTTTGCGTGCCTTGTCGCAGCGTTTGGTCAAGTGGCTCACGGCTGTCATGGTGCAGGCTGATCAGTTCAGCAGCGAGGTCGCGATGAAAGCTTTCAAGGTCCTTCCAGCCACCCGGTGGATGAAGATCGTAAACATGCAAAAGGCGGTCCAGATCGCAAAGCCAACGGTGTTTGCCTTCATCAAGCGCACGCCAACATAGCTCCTGCAGCGCCCAGGCGTACTGGTCCTCTGGAAGGAGGTCGCGGGTTTTTTGCACATGGTGATTGGCTGCTTGAATGTCCCCGGCAATCAGCAGGCTTGTCGCAAGGCTCGCCTGGAAAACCGGATTGGATGGATCTTGATCCAACACCGCTTGCTGCTTTTGCAGCCCCTGCTTGACATCGCCCGCTCGCACCATCGCGCGACCGATCGCATCTCGCCAATGTGCATTCCCAGCGTCAAGAGACGCTGCGCAGCGCCAAGCGTTGAGCGCGCCAAGGATGTTGCCCGATGCCCACAAGAGTTGTCCGTAGGCGCCATGAAGATTTGCATTGGATCGGCCAGCCTTGCTCAATGCCGAAACGATTGTTGCATCCCAGCTCGAATCAGCCTGGCGCCAGCGAAATCGCGCTAGATCCACTTGCGCCAGGACGTTGGTTGGGTCCAGCTCACAAGCTCGGACATAAGCCGACTGCGCCTGCTCGAGCTTACCAAGCGCCTGATAAGTGTTTGCTATGTTGTACTCGGAAAGCGCATGATGAACCCCTAAGCGACGAGCACCATCGTGGGCTTCAAGGGCTTCGTTGTAGCGTCCGAGCCGATGCAGGGTTACCGCCCGATCGTGGTGGAGTAGTCCATCATGCGCTGACAGGGCCAGTGCCTTGTCCAGGCAGCACAACGCCTCTGTCGAGCGATCTTCGTGATTCAGTAGCTGTGCTTGCAGCTGAAGAAATTTTGGGGCTTCCACCCCTGCTTGCTCGAGGCCGAACGCTACATCGTGCTGTGCCAACGCGTATTGACCCAAGCGGATTCTGAGTCGAGCCCGATTTAAACGGGCATCTAGATAGGTCTGATCATGACGCAAAGCCTCATCGATCGCATGAAGCGATGCGGTAACGTCGCCCGATTCGAGATAAATGTTCGACAGATTGTTCCAGACATGAGCTTGCTTTGGATTGGTTTGTAGCGAACGCTGCATCAGGGAGCGCGCCCGCGCCAAGTCACCTTGATGTTTTGCAATCAACCCGAGCAACTGAAGCGCAGTCGGGTGGCCTGGGCTAAGCACCAGCGCCGCTTCAAACCGCGCGCTGGCCGATTCGAAATGCCCTTGTTGCTGGAGCTTGAAGCCCTCCTCGATAAGCGCTTGCGATTCTTCTAAGCGCTTTCGAGGCGAGGCTTGGTTGAAGGCATGAAAGCCCTTTTCCAAGATCTATAAATCAGAATGTAGCTTGAGCTGTAACGGTATAGCGTCGACCCATGATGTCATACACGCTTGGAAAGGTGTTTCCGAAATTCGATGCACCCGGTCCAATGCCAGTCCCAATAAACGGCGGTTGTTTATCAAAGACATTGTTGACCGTCAAACCCACGCGAAGATTTTTGTGTGCCCGAATCGACCCCGAAAGATCCAGATAGTTGTAGGAGGGGATCGATGTATATTGCGGCTGATAGACGGTTGTGGTTTGCTGAACGGTGCTCGAGCCGATGTAACGCCACAGGTAGCCTAACTGATAACCTTCATGCGTCCAGGTCCCGCGCTGGCTAAAGCGGACGGTGGAGTACGGGGTTCCGACATCAACCCCATAATGGCCAGCTTGTTCAAGTGTTGGGAGCGAGGGCAGTGCCTTGAAATCAGCTCGCCGCAAGATACTCAACAGCAGGGACAAATCGAGGCGCCCGGGCAGGTTTTGAGCAAGCTTTCCGAGCGGCGATCGATAGCTTGCGCCCAAATCAATACCGTTATAGAGGTAGTATCCTAAATTGGATGACTGGGTGATCACACCCTTGGTTCCGGTGACGTTGAAGTTGCCCAGTGAGGTATCGCGCTTGATCAGCTGACAGAACACATTGTTGGTGAAGCCGGGGTTGAGTACCGGGTCGAAGCAACCGTTAATCACCTGGCTGGCTGTGGGGCTAGAAACTGCGCCGCTGATTTCAATCCTCCAGAGATCGAGAGTGACTGAAAGGCCCCGAAGCTCGGTGGGTTCCCAAACCATACCCAGGGTTGTGGTGTCTGCGGTTTCAGGTCCAAGCGCGGGATTGCCGCCGCTGGTGGAGTTGATTTGGCTCGACGAGGGAGCTGCAACAAAGCCGATCTGGGATGCGGGCACGCCGGTTTGCTGGCAAAGATTGGTGAGCGTGCCAGGCTTGTTTGCGTCGGCTGCATTGATTTTATTGCCTTGGCAGGGGTCCACCGCCAGCGTCGACAGACCCGTGACCACGGGTGCATACAGTTCGTTGACATTCGGCGCACGGGTTGCGCGTTGTTGTTCGCCTCGGAACCTTAATCCATTGAATGGCGTCCAGTCCAGCCCGGCTTTCCAGGTGCCATAGCTCTTCTCGCCTCCCACCGAAGTACTGAAGTTCGTATTCCGGTACCCGCCACCCAAATTGATTGCGCGTGCCATCGTCTGATTCTGGACGAGCGGTACGGTCGCTTCGGTGAAGACCTCCCGGAAGTTGAGTTCACCGCTTCGATCGGGCGTTGGTGCTCCACTACCTAATAGCTCGCCCTGGGTTTGAATCACAGCATCTGAGCGATTCGCTCCGTTTACTGACCGTTTCTCGATGCCCAGCGCAAGGCTCATGGGATCGCGGGCAAGTGGGCTCTTCAATGCCGGAATCTCACCGCTTGCTGAGCCGGCGATGATGTTCTGACGGACGATCTCGGTGTAAAAGGTCGGGATGCTCAAGTAGCTGAGCATCGCTGGCGTTAGGGATCCCGATGGCCCGAAGATGTTAACGGGTACGCAACCTCCCGTTGTGACTGTGCACGACGTTGTGTTGAGTGCTCGCACGCCTTGCTGCAATTTGCTCAGTGAGAAACCGTTGCCGGTGGTTCGCTGTTGTTCTGCCTGGCCACTTTGAAGGTAGGCGTCATAAGTCCATCCGCTACCACCCGGGAGCAGTCCCCGAAAGCCTGCTGTGTATTGTGTCGTGGTGTTGTCGTAGCTGTAGACCCGAGGGCCTGCTTCAACGAATCTTCGGGCAACGTTGGCGCGGATTTCCGTTGCGTTGCCGACAACGCAATCGGCTGCGGCGATCTTGTAGGACGCACAGAGCTGCTGCCGAACGGGATCCGTGATGAATGGGTTTCCAATCGGAATGCCGAGCGATGCGCCAAAGGTTCCGGAAGGTGCAAGATTTAAGGTCACATTACTGCGGGTGTGAAACACCTCGGCGTAGGCTTCCGCATGTTCGTTAATGGTAAATCGACCCAATCCTGTGATCTGTGTGCGGTCAAGTGGTGTTTCAAAGTAGTTCGGCGGGTTTGTGTTGTAGCCATCGGGCGGCGCTGATGCGTTTGCGCTTCTGAACAATCCGGTCGCGCTGTCAACCACGCGAGAGCCGGTCAAAGGGCTCGGCATACCGCTCCAGATTGCCGGAACCGCGGTTCCTGAGAATCCACCAGGTTGTCCGCTAACGGAGCTGATGACTGTGCCAGCATAGTCACGATCGGCCAAGCGCAAGGGCTCAGTCTTGGTTGTCCCAACGTGGATGACCACGTTGCCACGACCGTCGGCAAGATTTGTTCCAACGGTAAAGTCGTTTTTGCGCCTTTGGCCGTCACCGCTGCCGGTGACGCTGTAAAGCGAGCTTGCCTCAACGCCTGAAAAGTTGCGTTTCGTGATGAAATTGACCACGCCTGAGACCGCATCTGCACCATAGACCGCGGAGGCGCCGCCAGTGACAACATCCACACGCTCGAGCAAGGAGAGCGGAATCGTATTTGTATCGACAATTCCACCAAGACTTGATGGGACTACACGGCGACCGTTGATAAGCAGCAAGGTGCGGTTGCTTCCAAGTCCTCGAAGATCAACGGAGGCACGACCGTCTGACCCGTTGTTGATATTGGGCCCAATCGCTGGATAAGCCGATGGCAGACCTCGAATCAGCTCTTCAATAGCTACGGGTTGGCGAACGTCGATATCTTCGCGTGTGACCGAGGTAATTGGGCTGCTCGACTCAGCCCCAATGGATCGAATTCTGGATCCAGTGACTTCGACCCGCTCAGTGGATTGGGCATTTGCGGCTGCTGTGTAGCCGAGCGACGCACTGCCGATGACGGTGAGCACAGCAACTTGAATCTTTGTCAGTTTTGGCATGTCCCATTCCCCTTAAAAAACAAATCAGTTAGGCAAGATCGGTTTAGCTGCTTGCACGCGGCGTGTCTTAGCATGCGCGTTTGAGTCGTCTTTGAACCTGTCATTGAAGCGTAATGCAAAGAGCTTCGCCGATGCAAGCACCCTGACGTCCTATCTTCTGCCTAACCCAAGCTTGAAGCTTCATGCGCTTGGCTGCGGCACATGGGAACCTTTCGAACTTGAAAAAGCTATAAGTCAGGTGGCGGCGGGTGGAGTATTTACCGGTTGCGCATCTGATTTGTCTTGTCACCGACAACCACGCCTGGGGGGTATTTGATGGCTACGCCTGCAACCGAGAGCTTCACAGCCGCAAACAGGTTCGGGCTTGGTGCCCGTCCAAACGGGCTCGGGCGCCTTGCCGGAGACCCTCGAGGATCGCTGATGCAGCAAATCGCAAAGCCCGAAAGCTTTCAGTGCGATGCACCTGGCCTGCCGGACCGAACACAAATTGCGCAGGCCTTGACAAGCTTTTTATTGGCGCAGCGCGAACGGATGAACTCCGGTCCGAGCACGATGAGCCCTGCCGAACAGGTCGCAGCGGTGGGGCTGCCTCTTCGCGCGCTTAACCAGATTGCCGCAGAAGAAGTGCTTGCGCGTACCCGTCAGGGACTGCAAACCGAGTCAGATTTTGCCGAGCGTTTGGTTTATTTCTGGTCGAATCACTTCACGGTGGCAGCGACCAAGGCGACGACTATTCCCTGGGCGGGCATCTACGAACGCGAAGCGATTCGTAGCAAGCTGACAGGGAGCTTCGGTGCGCTTTTGATTGCGGTGGCTCAACATCCCGGGATGCTCCTTTATCTCGATCAGGCGCAGTCGATCGGGCCGAATTCTGTGGTGGGTCTGCGGCGAAAAACAGGTCTGAACGAGAATCTGGCGCGTGAAATTCTTGAACTTCACACCCTCGGCGTTCGAGGCGGTTATTCGCAAACCGATGTCAGCGAGCTTGCCAAGGCGCTGACCGGCTGGACCGTTGCGAGCCAACGCACGCAACGATGGCTGTCGGCTGCCCAAACCGGTGATTTCGTATTTATCGACGATTGGCACGAACCCGGGGCGCGTACCGTGTTGGGTCGACGCTATCCCGAAGGGGGCGAGGCGCAAGCGAAGGCGATTTTGCTGGATCTGGCGCATCATCCTTCGACCGCGCGGCGGGTTGCGCAGCAACTGGCCTGTCACTTCGTGGCCGACGAACCGCCCCTTCGCGCGATCGAGCAACTCGAGACAGCCTTCCTCGGCACCCAAGGCGATTTGCCTGCGGTTCACAAGGCGCTCCTTGATCTGCCTGAGGCTTGGCGTGGCGACGCGCAAAAATTCAAGTCTCCCGCAGAGTTTATGACCTCGAGCCTGCGGATGTTGGGTCAGTCCAGCATCGAAGCAGGTGCCCTGAGAAACAGCCTGACATTGCTGGGGCAGGTTCCTTTCAGAGCACCTTCGCCTGCGGGATGGCCCGATCGCGCAAGCCACTGGGCCGCCCCGGATGCCATCATGAAGCGGCTTGAGTGGTCTCAATTGCTTGCCGAGCGTCTTGGTAATCGCGAGCGTCCGGAAGCGATGCTCGCCGGGTCCTTGGGTCCGGCGGCCAGTGCACAAACGCTGCGGGCGGTACGAAGCGCTGAGAGTCAGGCACAGGGCCTGGTGCTTGCGCTTATGAGCCCCGAGTTTCAACGACGCTAGGAGTAAAGCTCATGAACAATGTCTTGAACCATCTAAAGCTGTCCAGACGGCAGATCATGTTCCATAGCGGCGCGATTGGGCTTGCCAGCTTTTGCCATGTTTCTCTCGCGGCAGCGCCGGATGATCGCAAGTTTGTTCTCGTCATCCTTCGCGGGGCGATGGATGGCTTGGCTGTGGTTGCGCCTTACGGAGATCCCGCCTATCGCGCGGCGCGCGGACGGCTGGCTTTTGATCCGCCAGGTTCGGGAGATGCAGCATTGTTGCCCATGCTCGATGGCTTCGGATTGAATCCGAGGTTGCCGTTTTTGCACGAACTTTGGCGCAAGCGCGAGCTCGCGTTCATGCACGCCTGCGCAACGCCATACCGGGACCGTTCGCATTTCGACGGTCAGGATGTCTTAGAGAGCGGAGCGAACCGGGTGTTTGCTGCAAACGACGGATGGCTCAACCGAGCGCTTTCGGCACGCCCCCATCAGGTTGCCGAGCGCGGAGGCATTGCGATCGCTGCGACCGTGCCGTTGGTGTTGCGCGGTGCGGCACCCAGCAGTTCCTGGGCGCCGTCCAATGCGCCTTCGGCTGCTCAGGATACGCTTGCCAGACTGATGGATCTTTACGCGGGTGATGATCTGCTTGCGCCGGCGCTTGCTCGCGCGATTCACAATCAGCAAACGGTCGCCGAAAGCCCGATGGCGATGGCCGCAGGCGAGCGCGCCAACAACGGGGTGCAGGTCCGCATGGCCGAGGCAGCAGCCCGATTATTGGTAGCACCCCAAGGTCCGGCTGCTGCGGTACTTTCTTTTGACGGCTGGGACACGCACGCCAATCAGGGTACCATGCAGGGGGCGATGGCGTTACGGCTTTCAGCGCTCGACAACAGCTTGCGCGCGCTTCAGGCAGGTCTGGGCGCGCATTGGGCTAAGGCTGTTGTGGTGGTTGCAACCGAGTTTGGTCGCACGGTTGCGGAGAATGGTACCGGCGGAACCGATCACGGCACAGGCAGTCTCGCGCTGGTGATGGGCGGCGCGGTTCGTGGCGCGCGCATGCTTGGTGATTGGCCCACGCTTGCCCGCTCGGCGCTCTATGAAGGCCGCGACCTCGCGCCAGTCAACGACCTTCGCGGCTTGCTGCTGGCCGTTCTGAGCGAGCATTGGGGAATTGAGACAGAGCGCTTAAGGCG
>DDPV01000001.1:0-42187 GCA_002342365.1 Burkholderiales bacterium UBA2459
GGTCCGCGCGCGGGTCGATGGATTGATCAGCGTGGCGGACGCGTTGTGCTTCCGATCACCAATTTGATGTTTGCAGCCGGTCTCACGATGCTCGCACTTGCCCAGGGGCCTATCGGTTTAATGCTTGCGTGGCTTGTGCTGGGTGTTGCAATGGGTTATGGACTTTATGACGCCGCCTTCGCCGCGCTTGTGTTTCTTTATGGCCTGAAAGCACGCGGCGCAATTACCGGGATTACGCTGATCGCGGGCTTTGCTAGCACCGTCGGTTGGCCATTGACCACGATCATGCTCGGTGCATGGGGCTGGCGAGGCGCGATCCTCGGCTGGGCAGCCTTGCATCTGAGCTTGGGGCTGCTGCTCAACCGTATGATTCCGGCTCATCCGCCTGCCCAAGCGTTCAGTGACGCCACAGGCAATCAAGAGCTTTCAGACCCGAGTTTCGTCGAGGCAAAGCATAGCCCCCCCTTATCGCCCGATGCCAAGGGCAGCGCAGATCCGAAAGCCGCAGCGCTTGACCGGACGCAAGTGCTGCCAAGCAACGCCATCGCTTTGCTGGTTTTCGCCTTTGCCGCAACCGGCTTTGTCAGCAGCGCCATGGCGGCGCACCTGCCCTCGCTGCTTCAGGCGGCGGGCGCATCACTTGCCTTGGCCGTGACCGCAGCATCCTTGGTCGGGCCTGCTCAGGTCGGGGCAAGACTATTTCAGTTCGGCGCACTTGGCAGGGTCCATCCGCTTTGGTCAGCATGGATCGCAACGCTGACCCATCCGCTCGCGGTGCTCATGCTGCTTGCAGGTGGACCGGCCTTGGCGGTCGCTTTCACCCTATGCCATGGACTGGGTACCGGCACCCACACGATCGCACGCGGCACCTTGCCGCTTGCACTTTTCGGATCTGCCGGCTACGGTGAGCGTGTTGGAAAGTTATTGACTTTATCACGATTTACCCAAGCGCTTGCGCCCTGGCTTTTTGGACTCGCCATCACGCAGTGGCAGACTTCAGCGCTGTGGATCGGATTTGCACTGTCGCTGGCAGCCTTCCTGTCCTTGATGCCGTTTCGCACGGTGATCAGGCAGTAAATAGGCCAATGGATGGTTGAATGTACTTTTCTAACGGGGTTGGCGCCCGGCGGTGCAATCCTGGAGACCTCAGATGAATATGATTTGGATTCTTGCCGATGATCTTGGCTACGCCGACCTGGGTTGCTACGGTGGCCGCGATGCGAGCTTCGGTGCAGTTTCCCCACGACTTGACCAACTGGCTGCACAAGGCCTGCGCTTTACCGATGCGTATAGCAATTCGCCGGTTTGTTCGCCAACCCGATTTGCACTGATGACCGGGCGCTACCAGTATCGCTTGCGTGGTGCTGCTGAAGAGCCGATTAACAGCAAAGCAGCCGGCAATCCCGCGCTGGGTTTGCCGCCTTCGCACCCGACGCTGCCATCGCTGCTCGCTCAAGCCGGCTACCGAACCGGGCTGATCGGTAAGTGGCACCTTGGCTTTTTGCCCCACTTCTCTCCGATTCGATCGGGTTATCAACACTTCTTTGGCCCGATGGCCGGTGGCGTCGACTACTTTAGTCATTGCAACGCAAGCGGCCAGCACGATCTTTGGCTAGGCGAGCAGCAGCACCGAGAGTCGGGTTATCTCACCGATCTGATCAGCCGCAAAGCGATCGATTTTGTCAAGGCATCGCTGGCCGCAAATCAGCCTTTTTTTCTCAGCCTGCATTACACCGCACCCCATTGGCCATGGGAAGCACGCGAGGACGCAGCTTTGAGCGACTCTGTGAAAGACAATCTGTTTCACCTTGACGGCGGCAGCATTGAAACCTATCGCCGCATGATCCACCACATGGATGAGGGCATCGGTGCGCTGGTCGACTGCATCGACCGCCTTGGCGCGGCACAGGACACACTGATTGTGTTTAGCAGCGATAACGGTGGCGAGCGTTACTCCGACAACTGGCCTCATGTGGGTGGAAAAATGGATTTGAGCGAAGGCGGCATTCGCGTACCCTGGATCGTGCGCTGGACTGGCCAGGTGCCGGCTGCAAGCCTCAGTGCACAGACTTGCATCACGATGGACTTTAGCGCCAGCTTTCTCGATGCGGCCGGTGTGAAGGCTCACCCGGATTTTCCGCTCGACGGCCAAAGCTTACTGGAGGTCTTCAGGCATCCTGCTCATCAGTTTGAACGGCCGCTATTTTGGCGGATGAAACACCGCAACCAGGCCGCACACCGCAAGGGCACCTGGAAATATCTCAAAATTGATCACCATGAATATCTGTTTGATCTCGAGCACGACCCCAGAGAGCGGGCTAATCTTCGTGATCGGCACCCGGACCAATTCCAGTCGATGAAAGCTGCCTGGCAGGCCTGGGACGCGACCATGCCTGAAATCCCGGACGGGGCAAGCGTGAGCCTTGGCTATGGTCTTGAGAGCATGCCGGCTCGCTGAGTGTGATCATCAAAGCCGCTCGAGAATGATGGCAGGCGCCATGCCACCGGCTGCGCACATGGTTGCCAATCCATAGCGTGCATCGCGCCGCTCAAGCTCATCAAGCAGCGTGCCGACCAGGATCGATCCGGTTGCCCCAATCGGATGACCCAAAGCGATTGCGCCGCCATTCACGTTGACCTTGTCTCGGTTGAGCTTCAAGTCCCGGATGAATTTCTCGGCAACCACCGCAAAAGCTTCATTGATTTCCCACAAGTCAATATCTTGAACGCTAAGTCCTGCTTTTTGTAACACTTTACGGGCAGCCGGCACCGGGGCGTTGAGCATCAAGGTCGGGCAGTCGCCAAGATTTGCACTGGCAACAATGCGTGCCCGCGGCTTGAGTCCACGCTTGCGGGCGTAGGACTGTGAGGCGATCAACACGGCAGCAGCGCCATCGACAACGCCTGAGGAATTGCCTGCATGGTGAACAAACTCGATCTTGAGTTCAGGATACTTTTGGAGAATCAAACGACGATAGCTTGTGCCCTGGTCATCCAGCGGCCAATCGGCCATCGCGGCGAAGGCGGGTTTTAACATCGCAAGGCCTTGCTTTGATGTGCCGGGGCGAGGAAACTCCTCCTGATCCAAAGCAAGGCTGCCATCGTCCCGGTAAACCGGCACCAGGCTTGGTTTGAAGTAGCCTTTGTCGATCGCTTGAGCAGCCCTACTTTGGCTTTCCACTGAAAAATCATCGAGCGCGTCGCGTCCGATCGATTCAAGGCTTGCGATCGCATCGGCACATACACCCTGGTGCGACTGCGGGTGCGACAGGCGTAAACGAAGATTGCCGCTATCCATCATCGGCGGACCGTCGCCTAAGCGACGCGCCGGCATTGACATCATTTCTGTGCCCCCGGCAATCAACAAATCCTCCATACCCGACATCACCATTGCCGCGGCCAAGCTAACGCTGGTGATGCCCGAGCCACAGAAGCGGTCGAGCGTGACGGCGCTGGCGCGTAAGTCATAACCCGCATCGAGCGCTGCCATCCTCGCCAAATCACCGCTTTGAGCACCGACTTGCGCGCTTGTTCCCCAAATGATGTCGTCGACCTCTGCGGTATCGATCGCGTTTCGAGCAGCGATTGCCTTCAGCACGCTTGCAGCCACATGCTGCGGGTGCATCGACGCAAGCGCACCCTTTTCCGGCTTGCCAATGCCCCTGGGGCTGCGACAAGCATCGATAATCCAGGCTTCAGACATGGTTCGGTCTCCGTGGTGAGTTTCGATGGATCTTGGCCTGATGAACAAGCTTGCCTTTTGGTCAAGCACTGCCCTTAGATCTAGCACTGCCCTTTGATCAAGCGCTGCCCTTTGATCAAGCACAGCCTTTGTTGTGACCCAAGCATAAGCGCAAGCGGGCGGTAAGTATTCGTGAAGCTTTATGCGGCATCTCAAAAATCAACAAAGCCTGCTTTATCATCGAACGATGGTGCAACAACACGCCGCCCGGCCACCCGACGTTCTGGTTGTCGATGACGACCCACGCCTGCGCGATCTATTGCGTCGCTACCTCACCCAGCAGGGCTTTGCGGTGGTTGTTGCCGAAGACGCGCAGGCCATGAACCGCGTGATGCGCCACCAACGCTTCGATCTCATGGTGCTAGACCTGATGATGCCGGGTGAAGATGGCCTGCAGGTGATTGCAAGACTTCGGGCCGCTCAGTCCGATTTGCCGGTGATTGTGCTAACCGCCCGAGGCGATGAAAGTGACCGCATCACCGGGCTGGAAGCCGGTGCCGATGATTACCTGGCCAAACCTTTCAATCCCCGAGAACTGGTCGCCCGTATACAGTCGGTGCTTCGCCGATCCCGTCTCACCGAAATGCCAGGTGCACCCAGCACCGAACCTCAGCGGATGCAGTTCGGGGATTTCGAACTTGACCTGTCCACCCGAAGCCTGCGCAAAGCGGGCGTGCCGATTCCGCTCACCACCTCGGATTTCGCAACCCTCAAAGCCTTGGCACGCCACGCCCGCGAGCCGCTGTCGCGTCAACGCCTGATGCAGTTATCGCGGGGTCGCGATTACGAAAGCAGCGATCGCAGCCTTGATGTGCAAATTTCGCGACTGCGCAAACTGCTTGAGGACGATCCGCACCATCCACGTTATCTGCAAACGGTTTGGGGGGTTGGCTATGTGTTGATTCCGGATCAGGATGAAGCGACAGGCGCAGAACATCCAGCCCAAACTCCTGAGCACGGAAGGCTTTAGTGTGAAACCCTTCGAAAAAAACCTTCAACGTTCCGCAAAAGCGCGCTCAATCACGTAATCGCCTTGCTCACCCGCACCCGCTGAGATCGCAAAACCCCGCTGATCCAAGAGCGAGGCACTTTCTTTGAGCATGGCCGGACTGCCGCAAATCATTACGCGGTCTGTGGCCGCATCGAGCTCCGGCTGCTCAATGTCTCTAAAGAGCTGACCCGATTCGATGGCGGTGGTCAAGCGTCCGGTATGTGCAAAAGCCTCGCGGGTCACCGTCGGGTAATAAATGAGTTGCTCACGCACCATCTCGCCGAGCCATTCATGCTGGGGCAGGGATTCGCGGATGAATTCAGCATAAGCAAGTTCGCTCACCAGTCGCACGCCGTGGATCAGCACCACAGTCTCGAAGCGTTCGTAGGTTTCTGGATCCTGAATGATGCTCATGAAGGGTGCAAGTCCTGTGCCGGTCGCAAAAAGAAAAAGCCGCCTGCCCGGCCGAAGGTCATCGATCACGAGCGTACCCACAGTTTTGTGCCCCATCAGCAAACGATCGCCCGGTTGAATATGCTGCAAACGCGAGGTGAGCGATCCGTTGGGCACTTTGATCGACAAAAACTCCAGATGGCTTTCGTAGTTTGGACTTGCAATACTGTAGGCGCGCATCAAGGGTTTTTCATTGACCTCGAGCCCGATCATCACAAAATGACCGTTACGAAAACGCAAACTTTCTTGGCGTGTTGTCTTGAATGAAAAAAGTGTATCGTTCCAGTGATACACATCGAGAATCTTGACCTCATCAAATGCCGGCATCGTCAATCCACAAAGATCCAAAGTTATAGTCAAAGGCGTATGGACCCCAAGGTCGATCCATACGATCGCATCGAACTGGTTGTGCATGCTGCAAGGTTTTCTGCGCAGCACAAGCGCTCAGGCCTGGCATCGGATCGCCAGATTCAGGCAACTTGCCGGCTACCAACCCAATCCAAGTCGCAAGGGCAAGAACACGCTCATCCCCACAAGCATGGTTCCCATGACCACCTGGCCGTTTCCGCGTCGTACAAAAAAGTAGATCACTCCGGCAAGCGCAGCATACAAACGCGCATCGCGCAGGCTCGAGATGAGTACGCCGTCTGTCATGATAACTTCAGGAACAATGACCGCGCTGACTGCCGCAATGGGGGCAAACTGCAAGCCACGCAAGACCCAGCCGGGCCAGCGAATCTCCCTTTCCGGAATCAGGAAAAAAGCGCGGGTCAAAAGCGTCATCAAGGCCATGAAGACGATGCTCAGGTAATGGCCATGCTCCCAAGCCTTAAACCACTCAAGCGTCGTGAAAAATGATTGTTCGATTGGCAAGACTCAGGCCTCGCGACGCTGACGAGCTGCGAGAGCGGGCTCAACGATTAAGCAAAGCGCAACGGCTGCAACAATCGCCACCACGATGTTGAGTTTGAGCGGCAGGCTCACCGCCAAAACGGCCACCACAGCGGCTGACACTGCGGCCAGCAAGCGCATCGCGTGGCCAAGATTTTGCTGACCACTGAGCAACGACAGTCCGATACCCATCAGTCCAAGCATACCGGCAAAGCCAAGGCCCCAATGCTGCGGTATCCAGGATGCAAGAAAAACCCCTGCCAAATTCGATAACACCCAACTCAACCAGTTAAGTCCGCCATGAGCCGCCAAATAGGCCTGCTGCTCAAGCATTCGCTCTCGATCGGCTCCCGGTCCCTGCGCAAACCGCTGAACAAACTGCACATAGGTTAAATCCGCCGTGAGATAGCCGCTGAGCATTCGCTCGGCACGAGGAAGCATCATCATGTATTCGCGCAAATGCGCACTGAAAACCAAAAAACGCAAATTCACACAAAAGCTTGTTGCCAGGATCACCCACATCGGTGCATCGGCCGCAAACAAGGGAATGGCCGCAAGCTGAGCACTCCCGGCAAAAACGATCAAGGCCATCAGCACAGACTCGGACCATGGCATCCCTGACTTGGCCATTGCCACCCCGGTCATCAGGCCCCAGGCGGCAATGCCCGGCACGATCGCAGCCATATCGTTCAGCCCGGCCCGAAACGAAGGGTGCTGGTAGTAGGACTTTCGCAAAAACATGGACGGGATTGTGCCAGCCTGCGCTGGCAGTCCAGAACCGGAAAGATTCCGGTTCGATCAGGCCTCAGGCTGCTGCGCGCCGCAGCCCGGGACGGGATACTTCTTGATAGGAACGATGATTGTCTCGGAGCCAGCGTTCGGAGTCGCTTGCATCATGATCGAGCGGATGAAAATCAGCGCGCAAGTAATCTTTCCATGCAGCCAGGTTCGAACGCAGCAGACCGTCGCGAGCAAAAAGATGCGTGTAGCAACTCTTCCAGGTTGACCATCTCCAAAGCGCAGCGTCACGATACAGATTATTGATCGTCTGCCTGAAAACATCGCTGAGAAAGGTAAAGGTCACGTAACGGTAAGTCCGCAGCCGCCAGCGATGATCTCCACCAATAGCCTTGTACACATCAAAAGCGATAGCCCGATGCTCTGCCTCTTCAGCGCTGTGCCAAAGCCAAAGGGTTTTGAGGCGCGCATCAGCGCCCTCGAGCGCTTGCGGATGCTTCATCAGCCAGGCAGCAAATACGGCGGTAAAGTGTTCGGTCGCTGCGGTTGCACCGACGTGATTACGCGCATCGATGTTGGCGTTGGCGCGTATGCGTGCCGCCGCTCGGCGTTCGAAAGCGTTATCGAAACCCTGACGTTCTAACTGTTTGTTATAGAGGCTGTGCAAATGCCGATGGGTTGCCTCCTGACCGATAAAGCCCTTGATTTCGGGTTCGAGTCGACTGCGGTCAGCCTCGCTCATCAGCGGCAGCGCCTGCTTGAGTGAGTCGATAAAGTACTGCTCACCCACCACAAAACTCATCGACAAAGCGTTGAAAAACGCGCTTCTAAACGCGTCGCCTCCGTTCCAACGGCGTTCAAACGGTTGGGTGAGGTCAATCAACAGACGTCGAACCACCAAATCAGTCATACCTTGCTCCACAACGAAAACAGCGCATAGCGGACATCAAACAACGAAGCGACAACGAACAAAACAACAAACACCGAAACAACAAAGCTTGAGACAACAAACCAACGAACGACAAACAATGAGGGGGATCCTTGAACGAGGCGCAAGCTTGTTCAAGACAGGCTAAGATGTTAGCGCAAATCGCGGACTAACGGTCAATTACCCTGAATAGGCGGTTAGCAACAGCCAGCAACATCAGCGAGCCATGAAGCAAACGAAGCCTTCGCCGCGGTTCGAAATCTCTCAAGCTGACTGGCAAGCGGCTTTCGAGGGACTTACACTGCCATGCGTGGCGACGCCTCATGAAAGTTGTGCAAAGAACCCGATCGATGAATAAAGCTTTGCATCCTACCCCGCTCGATACGGGCACCGCAGTCGCGAAGCGGGCCAAGTCCATTGGCGCGGTCGACGTCTTGATTGTCGGCGCGGGGCTCTCGGGCGTCGCCGCGGCCTTTCACCTCCAGCAGCAATGCCCGGCAAAAAGCTTTGCGATTCTTGAGCGCATGCAAAGCTTTGGTGGCACCTGGCTCAGCCACAACTACCCCGGCATACGCTCCGATAGCGATTTGCACACCTTTGGCTATCGCTTCAAGCCCTGGCGCGGCGTGCCAATCGCCACCGCTGAGGAAATTCGTCGCTACATGGCCGAGGTAATCGATGACAATCAAATCGACAGGCACATTTTTTATCATCAAGAGATCGTGGCTGCATCGTGGTGCGCTCGGGCCAGGCGATGGCTTGTGTCCGTTCGTGATCTAGAGCACGACGAATGCTTTACGCTTGAGGCTGGCTTTTTGTGGATGTGCTCAGGCTATTACAAACACCGTAGCGGTTATCAGCCGCAATGGCCGGGTATGGGTGAATTTCAAGGCCAGATGGTGCACGCCGAAGCCTGGCCCGAGGCGCTTGACTACAGCGGCAAGCGCGTGATTGTGATCGGATCTGGCGCTGCGGCCGCAACCATGATTCCCGCAATCGCCAAGACTGCAAAGCATGTAACGATGTTGCAGCGCAGTCCAACTTACTTCATCACCGGACGCAATATTCATGAACTGGTGCAAATGCTGCGAGAGCTCGAAATTCCCCCGGAGTGGATCCATGAAATTGCTCGCCGCAAGATCCTCAAAGACCAGGCGCATTTTTCAGCGCGATGTCTTCAAGAACCCGCGGTGGTTCGGGAAGAGCTGCTTGCCGGTGTGCGCGCCCAAATTGGCGAGCATGTCGATGTCGACAAACACTTTGCACCGGCCTACCGACCATGGCAACAGCGAATCGCCTTCATCCCCGACGGCGACCTATTTGCAGCCATGCGGGAACAAAAAGCCTGCGTCGTCACCGACGATATCGAAAGCTTCACGCCCGAGGGCATCCGGCTCAAGAGCGGACAGCATCTGCAGGCCGAACTGATCGTGAGCGCAACCGGCTTTGATTTGAATGTATTGGGGGATATCGCTTTCGATGTGGATGGCAGAGCGCTTGACTTCTCGCAATGCATCACCCACCTCGGTGCCATGTTCACCGGCCTGCCGAACCTGATTTGGGTTTTTGGCTACTTTCGAGCAAGCTGGACGCTACGCGCCGATTTGTTGGGCGACTATGTTTGCCGCTTACTTCGACACATGGATGCAAACCGGTTCGCAACCGTGGTTCCGAAGCTGCGCGAGCACGAAGCGACGATGCCGCTTCAACCCTGGGTCAGTGCGGATAACTTCAATCCAGGCTATCTCAAGCGGAGTTTGCACAAGCTTCCCAAGCAAGGCAGTCATCTGCCCTGGCTTCATACCCAGGATTACTGGCTCGATAAAGACCTACTGCCAACCTACGATTGGGGCGACGGAAGCCTCGAGTTCACGTGATTGGTCAAGCGAGCGCTTGGCGCGCTTTGAGGGCGCTGGCCCCAAGGATCAAAGAAAAGGCGCACATCTTCATGTGCGCCCAAACGGCAGCAAGCTGCCTCTCCTCCTCCTCGAAACTTTTCGTCAGCCAAGCAGACCCGGTCGTGATTACCCGTGCGCCGAGTTACTTGAACTGTCTTGCGACAAACTGACTACAGGGCGAATCCTAGCGGCGCAGAACAGCCCGGCGCAACCGTTTTTTTGTCCAGGACAAACAAAACCTAGAACTAGACAAAACGCTAAGCCAATGAAAATAAACATAATTTTTGACAGAGTCAATTCGATTTTTGGCGTTTTGTATGAGCGCTTTCCGTCGATCGGTCGAATTTCGGGGTTTCAGCGGCAGCGCAAGCTGGATACCCTGGGCGAAGAACATGCGTGCACGAGGCAACAGCGCGTGGCATCAGCCACTCGCCAGAGGGCCCAATGGCTTGCGACTGCGCGCCCATAAAGCCTGGCTGCGGTTCACCCATTGCAGACTGATAAGACTCAAGGCAAAGAGCGTGAGCGCTGGCAACAAGGTGATGACCGGTGCGGGCCATTGCTGGATCAGCGAGAGATTGCCAAGCAGACTTGACAAAAGATGGTAGACCACGCCAATTAGCACTCCGGCAAAAATTCGTCCGCCGAGTGCGCCACTGCGCGGCTGCAAATAGGCAAAAGGCAAAGCCATCAAAAGCATCGCCAAGGCGTTCCACGGCGAAGCCAACCGTCGCCACAAGGCGAGTTCATAGCGCTCGCTGGCTTGCTGGTTGCTTCGCAAATAGCGTACGAATCGCAAGAGTTCGGCAATGGACATTCGTTCGGGGCGCCCTGCCGCCATCGCGATCACGGTTTGATCCACGCCACCTTCCCAGCGCATGCTCGCATGATGCCGGCTCACGGGCTGGGGTTGCCAGCTGATTTCACGGACGTCTTCCAGCGACAAACCAGGACTTGCACCGAGCCTCGCCGATCGTGCAAACAGCCAGCGTCGCACCCGCCGCTCAGCATCAAACTCAACAATTTCGACATCACTCAGAAACCCCTCCGCCGCAGCAGCTCGGATGTTGATGAAACGCTGGGAGAGCAGCTCACCGCGCTCATTTTTCAGCAGATCGCGCACCCAAAGTCCTGAGCCGAGATTACCGTTGCGGCTCGAGGTGTCAATCAGCGCTTCGCCGCTTAGCACGCGCAAGGCTTGGGCCTGTCGCATACCCGCAGGGGACAAGAACTCGCTTGCGAGTAATCCGACGCCCGCCCAGGGCAAGGCGCAAAGCGCCAACCAGACAAGCACACGATAGGGTTTGAGCCCTGCTGCACGCATCGCGGTGAACTCGCTGTTTTGCGCAAATTGCGACAGCGCAAAGATGGTGCCAATCAACATAGATACCGGAAGCAGCTCAGGCAAGCGCGAAGGAAGAAGTAAGCCGGCTGCCGCGAAGGCGTGAACAAGTCGAAAAGCGCCCTTGCCCACATCCTCCATTTCAGCCACGAGGTCAAAGAAGGCAAACAGTGCAAGCAGCGTGAGCAGCACCAGCGCAATCGACTGGTGAACCCGCCGAGCGATATAGCCTCTGAGGATCACGCGATTGACCTTTTGGCGCGCCTTGGGCGCAAGCCGGAACGTAATCGATACCAGATCAGTGCCGCGGCAAGGCATGCAAAGAGGCCGTGTACCGCAGCAAGACCAGCCACAAAGGACCACTGTCCGCGTGAAACCTGCGCCTCGGCGAGGGTTGAGAGGCTGCTGTAGGTGACATAAAGCAAGAGCGCAACAATCAGATGAAATGCACGTCCGTTGCGCGGATTGGCAGCCACCAGACCGAGTGCAAGTAGCGGTAAAAGCAAGACCGGAAGGCTTTGGCCTAAGCGACGCAAGCGCTCGCCGACGGCCCGGCTGTCGTTTCGCTGACCGAGCGCGACGCTGTCCAAAGCCTTGATCGGCGTGGGCGGCGTTGCGCTTGGCGCGGCCCTGATCAACAAACCATAATGCTCAAAACCCATTTCCCTTGCCTGCAAGGCATGGGGCTGCTCGGAGGTCCAAGACAGGTCAAAGCGGCGCCCCTGCTCGAGATCCAGGAATCGATTGCCCTGTGGGTCAGTCACCAGTTTGCCTGAGGCTGCAACCACCCAGGTTCGATGCTGCTCGCTGCGCTGGATTACGAAGAAATCTTCGACGTATTGACCCTCTTGAGCGGTTTGACCGACAAAAAACACCCGCCGCCCGCCTGCGCTTTCACGAAAGCGGCCTGCGGCAGCCTGCAGCGACTCATCGCGCGCACTGTATTGAGCCTGAAGTCGCTCGCTTTCCGCAACAGACCATGGCGCAACTCCCCAGGCAAAGGCAAGCGAGACCGCCACGAGCGGCATCAAAAATCGGCCCAAAGGTCTCAGCCAGTCGAGCAAGCTCAGACCGGCGCTGAACCACACTGCCATTTCCTGATCTCGAAAGGCTCGCGTCATCGTGAGCAGTACAGCGAGAAAGGCCGTCAAAGCGAGCAGTTGAGGAACCGAACCTGCTGCCGAGAGCAGCAAAAAGGTGAGCACATCGCCCGGATCAATGCCGCCGCTGGCTGCGTGGTCAAGCATGCGAACCAGCGTGACCGTGACCAAGACCGCAAGCAAAACCACCAAAATGCTCGAAGCTGACTGGCGGAATTCGCGCTGTACCGACTGCTCGAAAATCATTGTGCGCTTGAACCTCGCCAAGGACAAAATCTCGCAGCAAAACACCGCTCGATATAATCTTGGCATCTTACTGCGCTTGCGCGATCCCGAGCCGCCGACAATCCATCCGATGCCACGCGGCTTTGTGACGCAGAATCAAGCAATCGAGACTCGAATGAACTAGCCCTAGCCGCCGGAGCCAGCAAGCATGCAATGCAAAACCATACCGAGTACCCGCGATCCTGTTCGTGCAGCCTGCCTGGTTCTTCCTCTTGATGCCGAGGGCAAGAGCTTTACACCGCAAATTCCGCTTGATGATGCGACGCGCGAGTGGGTACTTGAGGTTGCCCGGCGCGGCGACCTCTCCAAGGCCAACGGATCCTGTTTGTGGGTGCCGCTGCCCACCATGCCCGAGGCTGATCAGGCGACCGCAACGCCATCGGCTAAACCCGCCTCGAGCAAATCAACCAAGGCCCTCAACCGCCCGTCGAAAAGTCTCAGCCGCAGCAGTATGGCGGTCGGCTTGAAAGCTTCAACACCACCCAAACAACTGCACCGCGTGTTGCTGGTTCGTCTGAGTCAGGACGGCAAAGCCGGAGTGCCTGCCGAAAAAGGCTATGTTGACGCATGTAAAGCGGTGGCCAAACATCTCGATGACGCTGGAATCAGCACCGCGGTGTCGTTGCTGCAGCATGCAGCGCCAAGCGATCGGGATTTGGCCTGGGCAAGCGCACGTCTTGTACTTGCCTGTCGTGAACAGCACTATCGATTCGATGTCTTTAAGCGAGAGGCATCGAAAAAGAACAAAGAAACCGGTTCAAAGGGCTTGCAATCGCTGTTTTTTGCGGTCGATCCGCGCAAAGCCCAAGACGTCGACGCTTCAATTGCCGCTGCACTGGCGCTTGCCAACGGCATGGACTTGACCCGAGACCTCGGCAATACGCCGCCCAACATTTGCACGCCGGAGTTTCTTGCAGACAAAGCGCAGTCGCTGGGCAAAAGTCATAAGCTCGAGGTTCAAGTGCTCGAGCGACGTCAAATGCAGGCGCTTGGCATGGGCGCCCTGCTTGCGGTGGCCCAAGGCTCAAGTCAAGCGCCGCGTTTGATTGTGATGCATTACAAGGGCGGCAAAGCCAAACAGGCCCCCATCGTGCTCGTGGGCAAGGGCATAACCTTTGACACCGGCGGGATCTCGATCAAGCCCGCAGGCGGCATGGATGAGATGAAATTTGACATGTGCGGCGCAGCCTCCGTGTTTGGCGCGATCAAGGCGGTTGCTGAAATGAAGTTGGCGATCAATGTGATCGGCGTTGTCCCTGCCGCTGAGAACATGCCCGATGGCAACGCAACCAGACCGGGCGACATTGTCAACACCCTGTCGGGCCAGACGGTTGAAATCCTCAACACCGATGCGGAGGGGCGTTTGATCCTGTGTGACGCACTGAGCTACTGTGAACGCTTCAATCCCGATACCGTCATCGATATTGCAACGCTCACCGGCGCATGCGTGGTGGCGCTCGGCGCGGTGCACTCCGGGCTCTTTTCGCCCGATGATGCACTCGCCGATGAACTTTTGCAGGCCGGCCGCCAAAGCGCCGATACCTGCTGGCGCATGCCGGTCGAAGAGGCGTATCAGGAGGCCCTGAAATCAAACTTTGCTGATATGGCCAATGTGGGCGGCCGCGAGGGCGGCGCGATCACCGCTGCCTGCTTTCTCGCAAGGTTTACCAAATCCTTTCGCTGGGCTCACCTGGATATTGCCGGCACAGCCTGGCGCGGCGGCGCAGCCAAAGGCGCTTCAGCCCGCCCGGTACCCTTGCTGGTGGCATTTTTGCAGTCCCGGGCCAGTTTGTGACCCGTATTGATTTTCATTTCAACACGCCGGAAAAACTTGCCTACAGCTGTCGACTGATCCGCAAGGCCTACCGGGCAATGCATCGTTTGTGGATTTGCAGTGAAGACCTCGGGCAGTTGCAGCAACTAGACCGCATGCTGTGGAGCGTATCGGCAGTCGATTTCATCCCGCATGTGATGCATGACCATCCGCTTGCCGGCCGCACGCCCGTGGTTCTGAGCAACAGTTTGGAAGGTAGCGACGCCTTCACCATCGCGATTCACCTGGGTGCAGCCTTGCCGCAAGGCTTTAGCAGTTTTGAGCGCTGGATCGAAGTGGTCGGACGCGATGAGACCGACCGGCAGCTTGCCCGCAAGCGCTATGCCTTGTTGCGTGAGCAAGGCTATCCAATTCATCACTTCGATTTGGCCGAGCAAGGAACCGAGGCATGACGGTTGAAACCACCGCTGAGGACGCGGCGCTTGATAAATCCTTTGACCCGCAAAGGATTGAGGCAAAGCTCTATGCCCAATGGAGCGCGATGGGCTGCTTTCATGCCGGCCAGCAAGCGGGCGCTGCCCCCTATTGCATTCAGCTGCCCCCGCCCAATGTCACAGGCACCTTGCACATGGGCCATGCGTTTAATCAAACGATCATGGATACGCTTACCCGCTGGCAGCGGATGAAAGGAGCCAATGCATTATGGCTGCCTGGTACCGACCATGCTGGTATTGCCACGCAAATGGTTGTCGAGCGCCAGCTTGAGGCCACCGGTATCTCCCGCCAGGATTTGGGGCGTCAAGCCTTCATCGAAAAGGTCTGGGATTGGAAGCAGATTTCGGGGTCAAGCATCACCGGGCAAATGCGCCGCCTTGGAGCCTCTGCCGATTGGAATCTCGAATACTTCACCATGGATGAGAAGCGCTCTACCGTGGTGCGGGAAGCCTTTATCCGCTTGTATCAGCAAGGCCTGATTTATCGGGGCAAGCGTCTGATCAACTGGGACCCGATCCTGATGACCGCAGTCTCCGACCTCGAAGTTGTGAGCGAAGAGGAGCAAGGCAGCATCTGGGAAATTCACTACCCGCTTGCAGATGGCAGTGGACAACTCACGGTGGCAACAACAAGGCCCGAAACCATGCTCGGTGACAGCGCCGTCATGGTTCACCCCGACGATGCCCGATACCAGCATGTGATCGGAAAATCGGTGATTTTGCCGCTGAGCAATCGCGAGATTCCTGTTATCGCAGACGTTTATGTTGATCCAAATTTTGGAACAGGTGTGGTCAAAGTCACCCCTGCACACGACTTTAACGACTATGCGGTGGGCCAGCGACATCAGCTAGCCATGATGTGCATCTTCAAGCTCGATGCGAGCCTGAACGACGATGTCCCAGAGGCCTACCGCGGTCTTGACCGCTTTGAGGCTCGTCGGCGAATCGTTCAAGATCTTGAGACAATCGGGGCGCTCGGCGCGATCAAGGCGCACCGCCTGATGATCCCGCGCGGCGATCGCAGCGGTGCAGTCATCGAACCGATGCTGACCGATCAATGGTTTGTGGCGATGAGCAAGCCTGCACCGGAGGAAAGCCTTTTCCCGGGAAAGAGCATGGCCGAGCTTGCGTTGGAGGTGGTGCGAGAGGGCAAGCTGCGCTTTGTTCCGTCCAATTGGGCAACAACCTACAACCACTGGCTGGAGAACATCCAGGATTGGACGATTTCCAGACAACTGTGGTGGGGTCATCAGATACCGGCCTGGTATCGGGTCGACGCGAATGGCGAGGCTATTTATAACGGTCCGGTTTATGTAGCACGCGATCTCGAGCATGCGCATCAGCAGGCTCAGGCCGAAGGTTGGGATGGCGGACTCATCCGTGATCCGGATGTGCTGGACACCTGGTTTTCCTCAGCGCTTGTGCCGTTTTCCACGCTTGCCGATGACAAGGATCCCTGGCCTGCTGATTACAGCCAAGGCAAGGTCTCGGAACCCGGCTTAGGTTTGGGTATCCGACTCAAGGCCGAACTGGCCCAGTTTCTGCCCTCACAGGTTTTGGTCACTGGCTTTGACATTATCTTTTTCTGGGTTGCGCGCATGGTCATGATGACCACGCATTTCACAGGCAAAGTCCCCTTCGAGACGGTTTATGTGCATGCCCTGGTGCGCGATGCCGAAGGTCAGAAAATGTCAAAGTCCAAGGGCAATACGCTCGATCCGATTGATCTGATCGACGGCATCGAACTCGAGGACTTGCTAAGCAAGAGAACAAGCGGTTTGATGAATGTCAAACAAGCCGACGCTATCGTCAAAAGAACTCGCAAGGAATTCCCCAAAGGGATTCCCGCCTTCGGTGCTGATGCCTTGCGATTCACCTTTGCATCCTTGGCAACGCCGGGACGAAACATCAACTTTGACTTGAATCGCTGCGAGGGTTATCGGAATTTTTGCAACAAATTATGGAACGCTACGCGTTTCGTACTGATGCAGGTTCAAGGCGCAGATACCTATGAACTCGGCTTTGCCCCCCACGACGCTAGCCAGTGTCACCCAGGCGGATACATGCACTTTGCGCAGCCCGAGCGATGGATCAGCTCGGTGCTTGAACAAAGCATTGCCATCATCGAAGCCCAGCTGTGCGATTTTCGCTTTGATCTTGCGGCCAAGGCCTACTACGAACTGGTGTGGAACGCGTTTTGCGACTGGTACCTTGAACTGGCGAAGGTTCAGCTGCAAGACGATGATCCGGCGCTGAGACGGGGCACGCGTCGCACGCTGGTCAGCGTGCTCGAAACAATCCTGCGCCTCGGGCACCCGATCATGCCTTTCATCACCGAGACGCTCTGGCAAAGCGTTGCGCCACTTGCCCAACGCTATGCAGCAAACCCCGCCGAGGCATCAGCGCAAAATCCAGATCAGAAAACGCCTAGTAAAGGCATGCGCTGTAGCATCATGCAACAGCCCTTTCCGGTTGCGCGTCTGAATCGGGTGGACGCTTCGGCGCTTAGCTGGATGAACCGCTTTCGGTCGGTGGTCGATGCCTGCCGACAGCTGCGCAGCGAAATGGACTTATCGCCGGCTCAGCGGGTGCCGCTGATGCTCGAGGGTGAGCAGGCTGCCGAGGTGCTGCGCGACGCCAAGGCCTTGCAGGCGATGGCGCGACTTGCAGAAGTTCAACTCGTCGAAAAGCTGCCCAGCGATCGACATGCACCGGTGCAGTGGTTAGAGGGTATGCGTTTAATGCTCGATGTGGCGATCGACCCGGCCGCTGAAAGGCTGCGACTTACCAAGGAGATTGAACGGATCGATCTAGAGATCACCAAGTGCAAGGGCAAACTCGATAATCCTTCATTCGCCGAGCGTGCGCCGCAGGCCGTGGTGGACCAGGAGCGCGAGCGCCTGCTTCGCTTTGAACAAGGCCGAGCTGCCCTGATTACGCAGAGCAAACGCTTTGAGTCGGCGGACTGATGATTCCGGGCAACCGCCTGATGGATCAACCGCATAGCGAAGGGCCGCAAGTCTCCGGGAATCGGGCATGAGCCACCGCGCGCCCGGATAAAGCGTCGATTTATCGACTGCGCACTTGCGTTTGGGGCAACATGCGATCATGCTTTCCCCAGCACCCGCCCACACAGATCTTGACATCAAGAATCGCCCCGAATTCACCACATGGAGGTCATCCGGATGGCTACCGCAAAAAAGCCCGCAGCCAAGCAATCTGCGGCTAAAAAACCAGCTGCCAAAGCAGCAGCCAGCAAAGCACCTGCAAGCAAAGCAACAGCCAGCAAACCCGCTGCAAGCAAGGCAGCCACCCGTACCACAGAAGCAAAAGCAAACTCGGCGCGCAAAGCAGTCGGAAAAGACGCTGAGACGCGCACGCCCAATGCAGCTTTCATGAAACCGATGACGCCAAGCGCGGCGCTCGCTGCGGTCATCGGTGCCAAGCCTATGCCTCGGACCGAGGTCACCAAGCGGCTATGGGATTACATCAAGGCCAAAAATCTTCAGGACCCCACCAACAAAAGACAAATCAACGCCGACGCTGCGCTTGAAGCCGTCTTCGGCCAGTCCAGCGTGAGTATGTTTGAAATGACCAAGCTGGTCGGCAAACACCTCTCCTGAGTCCGCGTACCATCCGGCGGGCGTGCACAGCTTTGTGCTTGCCCGGAGCTTTGCGTTTGCCCGAGGGTTTGCAGGTGCCCGCGGGTTCATATCGATCGGCTCTCAGGTCAACGATGAAAGCTTGCTCGCGGCTCAAGACCTAGGGCTTGCTCGCGGCTCAAGGCCCAGGGCTTGCTCGCGGCTTAAGCCCCAAGGCTTGATCGCGGGGCAAACTCAGACGGTCAAAAAACCACCATCAACCGGCAAGACGACGCCTGTGATAAAGCGGGCAGCGTCCGAGCACAAAAACAAAATCGGATCGGCGACTTCTTCGGGTTGACCCCAACGCCCCATCGGCGTTCGCGCCAGAATCATCGCGTTTCGGGCTGCGTCCTCACGCGCACCGCGCGATAAATTCGTCACGATCCAGCCCGGGGCGACTGCATTTACCCGAATCGAATCCGGTGCATAGGCCGCTGCAAGCGACAGGGTGAGCTGGCGTACAGCTCCCTTGGATGCGGCGTAAGCGGGTTGCCTCGGCCCACCGAAAAAGCTGAGCATCGAGGCAATAAACACAATCGAACCCGATGTCCGGGCCAGTTGAGGACGCATCAAAGTCGAAAGGCGCATACCCGCGGACAAATTCACCTGGATCACTTCGTCAAACACATCGGGGTCGTGTTCGGCCTCGCGTCGAATCATCCCTGCGCAATGAACCAACACATCGAGCCCGTCAAGGGAAAGAGCCAAGGCGGCCAAGGCTTCGTGATCGCGCACATCAAGCACGCGGCATTCAACCGACTCAAAACCAGGCTGCTGAGCGCAGGCAAGCACCTCCTGCTCGGTCAGACCGGTCGCAAGCACCTGGGCACCCGCCGCGGCGAAGGCCTGTGCACAGGACGCTCCAATGCCTGAGGTACCGCCGGTAATCAACACCCGCCGACACTTGAAGTCGAACGAAGCTTTGGCCACTAGCGCCTCCTTAACAAAAACTGCCACACACCCGCTTGGGATCGGGATTCAAGCAATACATTGCCGGTTTGGCGCGCAAAGTTATGAAAATCGCGCTCGGCACCCTGATCGGTGGCAAGCACCAAAAGGGTTTGGCCCGATTGCATGCTGTTGAGCGCCTTTTTGGCCTTCAAAATGGGCATAGGGCAATTAAGGCCCTGCGCGTCAACGGTTGTGTCGGCCCGCATCCCTTCTTCTTGATCCATCATGAGGCCTCCTTGAGCTTGCCATCGATCCAGGCTTGTACCGAGTCAAGCGCCTGAGAAAGCTTCGCTGGTTCGCTGCCGCCAGCCTGCGCCAGATCGGCCCGACCGCCGCCTTTGCCGCCGATCTGTCGGGCAACGAAGTTCACCAAATCACCCGCTTTGACCCTGGTCAGTAAATCATCGGTCACGCCTGCCACCAGGCTCACTTTGTCGCCTTCAACCGAGGACAATACGATGACTGCGGATCCGAGTTGTTGCTTTAACTGGTCGATCGTCTCGCGCATGCTTTTGGCGTCCACGCCATCGAGTTTTTTCGCAAGCCAGTGCACATCCCCGACACGCCCAGCCTGCGACGCCAAATCGGCACCCTGAGCGGCTGCCATCCGCGACCTCAGTTGTGCGAGCTCCCGTTCCATGGCTCTCATATGCTCAAGCACATCGTGAAGTCGCGTTTCGAGCTCTGCAGCGGGGGACTTGAGTGCATGCGCCAAACGCCCAAGTTGCATATCCTGTTCCTGGGCCAGACGGAGGCAATGCTCGCCGGTAATCGCCTCAAGTCGTCGGACACCGGCAGCCACACCGGACTCAGACAGGATCTTGAAGCTACCGATATCGCCGGTTCGGGCCACATGCGTGCCGCCGCACAACTCCCGGGAACTGCCAATCTCAAGCACGCGGACCACATCACCGTACTTTTCGCCAAACAAAGCGGTCGCTCCCAGACGGACCGCCTCATCAAAGGGCAGCTGCTGCGCGCGGGTGGCCTGATTTTGCAGAATTTCCTGATTCACAATCCGCTCAACCTGATGAATCTCCTCGGAGCGCATCGCCTGATGGTGGCTGAAATCAAAGCGTGTTTTCTGCGCATCAACCAGCGAACCCTTTTGCTGAACATGAGCACCGAGCACCTGTCGCAGCGCCTTGTGCATCAAATGGGTCGCCGAATGGTTACGAACGGTTTGCGCGCGAAGCTCGGCATCGACTTCGGCCTGTAACTCATCACCCAGGCGCAAAACGCCTTGCCTGATTTCGGCGTGATGCCCAAAAACCTCGGCGCTGATCTTTTGGGTATCCTCGACCGATGCCTCCATCGTGAGGCCATGCAGACCCACAAGCCGACCACGATCGCCAACCTGCCCGCCGGATTCGGCGTAAAACGGTGTCTGGTCAAGCACGATGACCACACGCTCGCCGGTTCTTGCCTCGCTCACCGGGCTGCCCTCGCGAAACATCGCCACGACCTTTGCAACTTCGCTCAAACAATCATAGCCATCAAAGCGGGTTGCGCCCCCCTGGAAATCGATGCCAGCGGCTGCTTTGAATTTGCCGGCCGCGCGCGCCTGATCGCGCTGTCGCGACATCGCAGCATCAAAGCCCGATTCATCAACGCCCACACCGCGTTCGCGACACACGTCGGCCGTCAGGTCGAGCGGGAAACCATAGGTGTCATAAAGCTTGAAAGCGGTTTCACCATCGAGTTGCTCGAGCCCAGGGACCAACACCTGCTCGAGCAAAGCCATACCGTGTTCAAGCGTTTCGGAAAATCGTTCTTCCTCTTGCCTGAGCACCGCTTCGATACGCGGCCTTTCACTGAACAATGCAGGGTAAGCGCCGCCCATCGCCTGCGCAAGGTCATCAATCAACCGGTAGAAAAACAGTGACTTACACCCCAGCTGGTAGCCGTGACGCAGCGCACGGCGAATGATGCGCCGAAGCACATAGCCGCGACCCTCGTTACCGGGAATCACGCCATCAAGCACCAGGAAAGCACAGGCCCGGATGTGATCGGCGATCACGCGCAGCGAAGCTTCGCTTAAGTCATTGGTTTGTGTTTCGCGGGCAGCAGCCTGGATCAATTGCTGAAAGAGGTCGATCTCGTAGTTGCTGTGCACGCCTTGGAGCACCGCAGCAATCCGCTCAAGGCCCATGCCGGTATCCACGCAAGGGCTTGGCAAAGGGGTGAGCACGCCAGCTTCGTTGCGCTCGTACTGCATGAAGACAAGGTTCCAGATTTCGATGTAACGATCACCGTCTTGATCGGCCGAACCCGGGGGACCACCGGCAACCTCAGGCCCGTGATCATAAAAAATTTCAGAACAAGGCCCACAAGGCCCGGTATCGGCCATTTGCCAAAAGTTATCGCTTGCATAACGAGCACCTTTATTGTCGCCAATCCGCACAATCCGCTCGGCTGGCACGCCAATTTCCTGCGCCCAAATCGCAAAAGCCTCATCATCCTCGGCATAAACCGTGACCCAGAGCTTTTGCTCAGGGATCATTAGACGCTGGGTCAGCAGGTCCCATGCAAAACGAATGGCCTCACGCTTGAAATAATCGCCGAAACTGAAATTTCCCAGCATTTCAAAGAAGGTGTGGTGGCGCGCGGTGTAGCCAACATTTTCTAGATCGTTATGCTTTCCACCGGCCCTGAGGCTGCGCTGTGAAGTCGTTGCTCGACGATATGCGGCTTGTTCCTTGCCGAGAAAGATTTCTTTGAACTGAACCATGCCGCTGTTGGTAAAGAGCAGCGTCGGATCGTTGGCTGGCACCAAGGGACTCGATGCAAGCACCGTATGGCCGCGTTCGGCGAAAAAGGCGAGGAATTCGGCACGGATATCTGCAGACTTCATAACACGATCTCAAGGTAAGTCGCCTGGCAACGGACATCGGCCTGCGCGAAGCCTTTGATTCTAGCCAAGAAAAAGGGGCGGCGGCGGCAAGCCGCGCCCCTGAAAGGAGACCGTCAAGGCCTAAAGGGCGTGCTGGACACCCGCTTCAGACCAGGTCCGAGGATCCGTGAAATCCTTGACCTGGGTCATTGTGTGATTGAATGCAGATGGTTGTCTGTCGCTTGCCGCACATTTTTGTAAGGTGATGTAATGATAAGTCTTGAACCTCGATTCGGTCGATTCGTGTTCAATCGGCGCAAGTTCATGGGCCAGGCTTTGCTGCTTATGCTTGCATTGTCCACGAGCCTTCAGCCTGCGCGTGCGCAAGTACCGGCACCTGCGCAGCCCGCGCCTGCGTGGCCTGCCAAGGCGATCAAGCTGGTTGTGCCCTATCCACCGGGCGGTCCGCTCGATCAAATCGCCCGAGCGCTTGCCGAACGCATGCGCGAGTCGCTGAACCAGCCTTTGATCGTCGAGAATCGGGCCGGAGCTGGCGGAAACATCGGCGCAGACCATGTGGCAAAGTCGCAAGGCGACGGCTACACCCTTTTGATCGGTGCGGTTGCGACCCACGCGATCAATCCCTTTCTTTACGCGCGAATGCCCTACGACGCCAATCGCGATTTTGTCCCGGTCGGCTTGATCGCGGTTGTTCCAAATGTTCTGGTGATGACTGAAGAAACCGCGCAGCGACTCAGGGTGAGCAGCCTTGGCGATGTCGTCGCCTATGCCCGAAAGTATCCCGGCAAACTCAACTACGCTTCGGGCGGCAACGGCAGTGCCGGGCATTTGGCTGCCGAATTGTTCAAGTCCGTGGCTGGATTGAGCATGGTGCACATTCCCTATGCGGGAGCGGCTCCAGCCCAACTCGGACTGCTCTCAGGCCAAACCGATCTCATGTTTGATAACCTCGCTTCAGCCGCAGGACAAATCCAGGCTGGCAAGCTGAAAGCTTTTGCGGTAACGACCGCGCAACGCAGCAGTCAACTAGCGGGTGTGCCCACCGTGGCCGAGAGCGGCTATCCCGGCTTTGACATCAGTACTTGGTTCGGCCTCATGGCTCCGGCCGGCACCCCAGAGTCGGTGGTCAAGACCCTTCACGGCGCGATGAGCCAAGCACTTGATGCAAAGGACTTGCGCGATCGCCTGGCGCGAATGAAGGCCGACCCGATGCCTTTGAGCCCGGAAGCCTTCCGGCAATTCATTTTGCAAGAGCAAAAAAAGTATGAGCCTTTGGTCAAGGCCTCTGGCGCGCGCGTCGATTAGTCCGTTAGCTAAACGATAACGAGGTCACAGCCGAGTCGAAGTGCCGCTGCCGATCGCAGGCGTCTTGGGTTGCCGCTCCCGATTGCGCTCGCCTTGAGGTTGCCGCTCCCCATCACGCCCGTCTAGGGTTTACACGCGCCGGTTGGCGTTGACCGACTTGCTGGGCTATGCTTCGCAGGCTCAGTCTTTTGGGCTAGGCTTGGCTGTGAAAAAAAGTAAAGACGCGGCAGCAGCGCGTGATCGAACGGAGACCTCAGCATGAAGATCAAGAATTACCGCGATTTTTGGGCGGGCATTTTATTCATGGCCTTCGGGCTTGCCTTCATCGTCTTTGCTCGCGACTACAACATGGGGACCGCGGCGAAAATGGGGCCCGCTTATTTCCCCACCGTGCTGGGCGGACTCCTGAGCGTGCTTGGCGCTGCGATCACCATCCTTGGTTTAGGGAAAACTGACAAACCGGTTGAGGTTGATCCCACAGGCTGGCGCGAAGTCATCACCATTTTGTTGGCAGTCACCGCCTTTGCAGCGAGCCTCCCCTACTTGGGCATTGTGGTGGCGATTGTTTTGTTGATTTGGCTTGCGGCGCCTGCGAGCTACGAATTCAAAGTTCGCGACACCTTGATCGCGACCCTTGTCTTGCTACTGCTCTCCTACGTGGTGTTTGTGAAGGGACTCGAACTTCAGTTTCCCTTCCTGCCCAAGTTTCTCGACCGATAGACCGAATCCGCCGATGATCCCGCCTGTCTAAGGCTGAACATCGCAACGCACAACAGCAACCAGCGAACGGCCATAAAGAACCATGGATACATTACTCAGCAACTTGGCGCTTGGCTTTTCAGCAGCGGCAACCGCGCAAAACTTGTTGTATTGCTTTATTGGCGTAACACTTGGAACACTCATTGGTGTTTTGCCCGGGATCGGCCCCCTGGCAACCATTGCCATGCTTTTGCCTGCCACCTACAAGATGACCGATCCAACCTCTGCGCTGATCATGTTGTCTGGCATTTACTACGGCGCGCAGTATGGCGGCTCGACAACCGCGATTCTGGTCAATCTTCCCGGCGAATCCTCATCGGTTGTAACCACCCTGGATGGCTACCAAATGGCTCGGGCTGGACGTGCGGGTCCGGCGCTGGCGATCGCGGCGATCGGTTCATTTTTTGCGGGCACGGTTGCCACCTTCATGATTGCGGCATTTGCTCCACCGCTTGCTGAACTCGCCTTCAAATTCGGTCCGGCAGAGTATTTTTCACTGATGGTGCTGGGTTTGATTGCAGCGGTGGTGCTCGCGCATGGTTCAATTCTTAAAGCGCTCGCCATGGTTGTCCTGGGCTTGCTCCTGGGCATGATCGGTACCGACGTCAACTCGGGTGTTGCCCGCTTTTCCTTTGATATACCCGAGCTTTCAGACGGTATTGAATTTGTTGCAGTCGCCATGGGCATGTTTGGTTTTGCCGAGATTATTCTCAACCTCGAGCAACGCGAAAACCGCGAGGTATTCACAAGCAAAGTGGGCGGATTGATGCCAAGCGCATCGGAGTTTAAACAAAGCCTGATGCCGATGATCCGAGGCACGGCGTTGGGCTCATTTCTTGGCATTCTTCCCGGCGGCGGTGCGGTTCTGTCGTCGTTTTCAGCCTATGCACTCGAGAAAAAGATCAGTAAAACCCCAGAGCGCTTTGGAAAGGGCGCCATCGAAGGCGTGGCGGGTCCTGAGTCTGCCAACAATGCAGGCGCGCAAACCTCGTTTATCCCGATGCTCACGCTTGGAATTCCGACCACCCCGGTGATGGCCTTGATGGTTGCGGCCATGATGATTCACAACATCCAGCCAGGCCCTCAAGTCATGACCAGCAACCCGACCTTGTTTTGGGGCCTGATTGCTTCGATGTGGGTTGGTAATTTAATGCTTGTGATCCTGAATCTTCCCCTTATCGGCCTTTGGATCAAACTGCTCTCGGTGCCGTATCGCGTGCTCTTTCCAGCGATTTTGTTGTTCTGCTGTATCGGTGCCTATTCGATCAATAACAATGTGTTTGATGTGTTCATGACCATTCCCTTTGCCATTTTGGGATACCTCTTTAAAAAGTTTGATTGCGAACCAGCGCCACTGCTGCTCGGTTTTGTTCTCGGCAAATTGATGGAAGAGTACCTTCGACGGGCACTGACCATTTCGCGCGGGGACCCAACCGTGTTCTTCACGCGTCCTTTGTCAGCCACCTTGCTCACCATAGCCGCAGTCTTGCTTGTGTTGGTGTTTCTGCCAGCGCTTTCGAAAAAGCGCGAAGAAGCCTTCAGAGAGGATTGACGATGGTTCTTCCGAAGGTCGCTGCCTTCGATGTCTTTGGCACGGTCGTCGACTGGCATGGCAGTATTTGCGAAGCGGTTGAAGCACTCAAGCTTGATGTGTCACCCAGCGAATTTGCCCTTGCCTGGCGCAGTCTTTATCAACCCGCGATGGCCCGGGTGAGACAGGGCGAGGTGGGATGGACCTCGATCGATGTGTTGCATCGTCAGAATCTGGATCAAGTCTTAGATCGATTCAAAATCGAGCACCTTAGCGCAGCGCAAAAGCATGCGCTCAACCAGGTTTGGCATCGACTCAAACCTTGGCCGGATGCGGTTGAAGGCCTGCAACGATTGCGCAAGGGAATGATGATTTGCACCCTTTCAAACGGCAATCTCGCCTTGCTGGCCCATATGGCCAAATCAGCAGGCCTTCCCTGGGATCTGATTTTATCGGCCGAAAACTACCGGCACTACAAACCCGACCCGAAAAGCTATCAGGGTCTGTGTGAGACTTGGGACATCGATGGTGCGTCCTTGCTATTCGTCGCAGCCCACAAAGATGATCTGGATGCCGCGTATGCGGCGACCGGCTGTAAGACAGCTTACATCGTGAGACCTCGAGAGTTTGGCCCGGTGCAACGCGTTGACTTGGGACAAGAGGCGCGCTTCACTTATCATGCCGAGGGCTTTATCGATTTAGCTCAGCAACTTGGCCTTTAGCCGNNCGCCAGGCGCTCAAGAGTTAGGCGCATCGAGCGGCAAAGCAGGCTAAGGGTGTGCGCCAACTGAACTTAGTTCTCTAATTTGTACCGAAAACACGACCATGCACACAGCTTCCCAATCCCCATCGACCGAAACCACGCCAGCCGAGAGCTTCCCCTTCGATTGGCAAAGCGGCTACCCTTCGCAGCGCATGCCGGTGTTTGCCAAAAACATCGTTGCAACCTCCCAACCACTGGCTGCTCAAGCGGGTCTGCGCATGCTGGCGCGTGGCGGCAATGCGATTGACGCAGCGATTGCCGCAGCAGCCGCGATCACGATTGTCGAGCCGGTTTCTTGCGGACTCGGGTCCGACGCTTTCGCGATTGTCTGGGATGGCCATCGGCTGCAAGGTCTGAATGCCTCGGGCTATGCACCGGCGAGCTGGGATCGGCACTATTTCGAGCGCAAGCATGGGGGCCAGATCCCGATGCGGGGCTGGGATTCGGTGACGGTGCCAGGCGTGATCGCAGGTTGGATGGCACTGCATGAGCGCTACGGGTCTTTGCCCCTGGCCGATTTGTTGGAGCCCGCAATCGAACTCGCTGAAGCCGGCCACGGTGTTGCGACGATCGTGCAACGCAAATGGGCAAGTCAGGTCGATGGGCTGAAGGCGCAGCCTGGCTTTGCCGAGGCTTTCATGCCGTTTGGACGTGCTCCCAGGGTGGGCGAACGCTTTCGACTTCCCGCAGCGGCAAAGACTTTGCAAAGGATCGCTGATAGCAAAGGCCGCGACTACTATGAAGGGCAAACCGCAGAGGCGATGGTTGAGCATGCGATGGCGCACGGCGGCAGCCTTCGCCTTGACGATTTGCGAGACTATCGGGTTGATTGGGTGGATACCATTTCGCAAGCCTGGGGCGCTTATCAACTGCATGAAATCCCGCCAAACGGACAGGGCATCGCCGCACTGATGGCGCTCGGTATGCTCCGACACATCGACTTTGAGGGGCTGGACCCCGATGGCCTCGATGCCCGGCATTTGCAAATTGAAGCCATGAAAGCAGCCTTCGAAGATGTTTATCGTTGGGTTGCCGATCCGCAAGCGATGAACCAAGTCCGTGCTCAGGACTTGCTCAGCGATACTTACCTGGCCTCGCGCGCTGCGCTCATCAAGCGGGATCGTGCAACCGCGTTTGAGCACGGCCTGCCCCCCGGCGGTGGAACCATTTATCTGAGCGCTGCCGATGCGCAGGGCCGGATGATTTCGTTCATTCAATCAAACTACATGGGTTTCGGGTCGGGCGTTGTGGTCCCCGAAATCGGGGTATCGCTGCAAAACCGTGGTTATGGGTTTTCGATGCAATCCGATCACCCCAACCTTGTGAAGCCCCGGCATCGCCCGTTTCAAACCATTATTCCGGGCTTTCTCATGCGCGGTCAGCAGCCGCAAATGAGTTTTGGGGTGATGGGTGGCAACATGCAGCCGCAGGGTCATTTGCAAACTCTTTTGCGCATGATTCATTTCAAGCAAAACCCACAGGCCGCTTGCGACGCGCCGCGCTGGAAGGTCAGCCGCGGACTTTCGGTCGACGTCGAAGCGACGATGGATGCCTCTGTGGTGCAAGGTCTGCGCGATCGCGGCCATGTCCTGGAGCCGATTGCGGACCCCTACATGGACTTTGGCTCGGGCCAGTTCATTTGGCGCATGAGCGATGATCTGGCAGACGGCTATGTGGCAGCAAGCGATAGTCGCAGAGACGGCTATGCAGCCGGTTTTTAGAAAACATGCCAAGACAAAGTACGCGCTCAGCAAGTCTGCCTTGGGCTTGATCGATCAACACGGTTGCGCGGAATCACTTCATTGACGGAGAACCACACGCATGACACAAAAAACATACGAAGCCTGTCCAGCCCAGCGCCTTGCGTTTTTGGGACTGGGGGTGATGGGTTTTCACATGGCTGGTCATCTGGCCTCGGCTGGCCATCATGTCACCGTCTACAACCGAAGCCCCGCCAAAGCGCAGGCTTGGCTTGAACAGTTTAAGGGCGAGGCTGCAAGCACACCGCGTGAGGCAGCCAGCCAGGCCGAAATCGTCTTTAGCTGCGTTGGCAATGACCAGGACTTGAAGGCTATTTGCCTGGGGCCAGACGGTGCCTTCGCCGGCCTGCAGCCGGGAAGCTTTTTTGTTGACAACACCACCGCCTCGGCCGAAGTTGCCCGAACGCTTCACGCGCAGGCCAAAACACGCGGCATTGGCTTTCTCGACGCACCGGTTTCAGGCGGCGAGGCTGGCGCAAAGCAAGGCATTCTCACGGTGATGGTTGGCGGCGAAGTCACAGACTTTGAAGCGGTTAAACCGGCCGGCATGGCTTTTGCGCGCGCCTTCACGCGAATTGGCGACAGTGGTGCTGGTCAGCTTGCGAAAATGGTGAACCAAATCTGCATCGCCGGTCTGGTTCAAGGTTTGTCAGAGGGCATCAACTTTGGGATGCAGGCGGGCCTCGATATGAAGCTTGTGCTTGAGGTCATCAGCAAAGGCGCAGCGCAATCCTGGCAAATGGAAAACCGCGGCAAAACGATGGTGGATGACCAGTTTAACTTCGGCTTTGCGGTTGACTGGATGCGCAAAGATCTCAGCCTTTGTCTGGACGAAGCGCGGCGCAATGGCGCTCCTTTGCCCGTCATTGCGCTTGTCGATCAGTTTTACCGCGATGTACAGCGCATGGGCGGCGGGCGTTTTGACACCTCAAGCCTGATCAGGCGACTGCGCGATGCACGCGAAGCCTAAGGCCATTTTTTGGAGATCATGATGGCTTTTCAAACAACAGCAAGCGGCCTGCAGTTCGACGATCTTGTGATTGGAGAAGGTGAGGAAGCGCATCACGGTGCGCAAATCCGCGCGCACTACACGCTCTGGCTTGACCACAATGGTGAGGCCGGAGAAAAGATTGATTCATCGCACGACCGAGGCGAGGCTTTCTCGTTTCCGCTCGGTGCAGGCCATGTGATCAAGGCTTGGGATGAAGGGCTTGTCGGTATGCGTGTTGGAGGCAAGCGCAGGCTGCGTGTGCCGGCATCGCTGGGCTACGGCGCACGCGGTGCAGGCGGAGTTATTCCTCCCAACGCGACCTTGCTCTTTGAGATCGAATTGCAAGGCGTTTGAGCGCAGGCCAAACCCCCGTCGACCGAACGATCCATGGCTAAGCCGACGATCCAAAAGCCATTGGCTGCGCCACACTTTATCCGGGCCCTGATCGACCACGATCTTGCATCCGGTCGACTTGATGCCAGGCGGTGGGCAGGCAGACCCTCCGATGCCAAAGAGCTCGCAGCCGACTGCGCAGACGGCGCGAAAATTCGCACACGCTTTCCGCCCGAACCCAATGGCTATTTGCACATTGGCCACGCAAAATCGATTTGTCTGAACTTCGGCTTGGCCAGGGATTACGGTGGGCGCTGCCATATGCGCTTTGACGACACCAACCCGGTTAAAGAGGACCAGGAGTATGTTGATACGATTCTTGATACAGTCAGTTGGCTTGGATTTCGCTGGGAAGACGCCAAGGAGACGAATCTTTATTTTGCAAGCGACTACTTTCAGTCGATGTACGACTGTGCTGAGTATTTGATCAAAGCCTCGCATGCTTATGTGGATGAACAATCGCCCGAGTTGATGCGGCTAAATCGTGGCACGCTGACCGAGCCGGGAACCGACTCGGCTTTTCGCGACCGCCCACCGCATCAGAGCCTTGCGCGGTTTCGCGAAATGCGCGACGGCAGGCACCCGGAAGGCAGCATGGTCTTGAGGGCGCGCATCGATATGCGGTCGCCGAATCTGAATCTCAGAGATCCGGCGCTTTATCGTATCCGCTTTGCAAGCCACCATCGCACCGCTGACCAGTGGTGCATTTATCCGATGTATGACTACGCGCACCCGCTGTCGGACGCGCTTGAAAACATCACGCACTCGCTTTGCACGCTTGAGTTTGAGGATCATCGACCCTTTTACGATTGGGTGCTTGAGCGCTTGGCCGAAGGCGGCTTTTTTCGCCGCCCGCTTCCGCAGCAAACCGAGTTTGCACGCCTTAATCTTTACTACACGGTCACGAGCAAGCGCAAACTCCAGGAACTGGTTGCCAGCGGCCGGGTAAGCGGCTGGGATGACCCACGCATGCCGACGCTGGTTGGTCTGCGACGGCGCGGTTTCACCGCCGAATCGATTCAGCTCTTTTGCGAACGTATCGGTGTTTCCAAAGCCAACCAATGGGTCGATCCCTCGGTGCTTGAGATCGCATTGCGTGATGACTTGGAGCCCAAAGCCCGGCGAGCCATGGCCGTGCTCGACCCGGTAAGGCTCACGATTGAGAACTGGCCTCCCGGACATCGGGAAGCCTGCCAGGCACCCTGGCACCCGCAACATCCGGGCTGGGGGCAACGACAGTTTCACTGCACTGCCTTGCTGTGGGTGGAGCGCGATGACGTGCGGGCAAACGCCGAGCAGGGATTTTTCCGCTTGTTCCCCGGCAACTCGGTGCGCCTTCGTTATGGTTTTGTGATTGAATGCACCGCAGTCGATGTGGATGCGAACGGTAGCATCACCGGGGTACGTGCCCGCTACTTTGACGATTCTCGCTCGGGTACCGCGGGCGCAGACCGCTATAAAGTCAAGGGTAATATCCATTGGGTATCGGACGATGAAGCGCTTGAGGCCGAAGTCCATTTGTATGAAACGCTTTTTAGCGATCCGCAACCCGACAGCGGTGACAAGGATTGGCTGGCCTTGATCAACCCTCAGGCACATCGCATCGTGAAGGCCCAGCTCGAACCCAGCCTATTGCAGGCCAAACCTGCGGATCACTTTCAGTTTGAGCGCCTCGGCTACTTTGTGGCTGATCGCATCGAGCATCGCGCAGGGCGGGCGGTTTTTCAGCGCACTGTGGGACTGAAGCAGGCAGCACGCTGAAATCTGCCCGCTGCTGCCTTGCCGCATTCAGGCAAGCGCGCGATCCGACACATAGGGGTTCGTTGCGCGCTGCTCACCAAAGCTCGACATCGGTCCGTGACCGGGCACAAAGCGTGTGTCGTTTCCCATGGGCCATAGCTCGCGTTGAATCGATGCAATCAGATCACTGTGGTTACCGCGCGGAAAATCGGTCCGTCCGATCGACCCGTCAAAGAGCACATCGCCAACAATAGCCAGACCAACCGCCGGGAGATGAAACACCACATGTCCCGGGGTATGTCCGGGCGTATGATGAACCCGCATACGCTGTTGTCCAAAGCCCAGTTCATCACCTTGTTGAAGCCAGCGATCAGGTTTGAAGGCTTTGAGCGCCTGAAGACCAAAACGCCTGCCTTGCTCGGGCAATTGATCGATCCAAAACCCATCATCCTCATGCGGCCCGATCAAAGCCACCCGGTGCCGGTCGGCATAAACACGCGCTTGCCCACAGTGATCGATGTGGCCATGGGTGAGCAAGACCTTGCTGAGGCTTGCGCCGGTTTGCTGCAGGGCGCGGTCGATTTTCTCGAGATCACCACCGGGATCGATGGCGACCGCCTCCATGCTGTGTTTGCAAATCAGCAAAGAGCAGTTTTGCTCAAACGGGGTCACTGGAACAATACGCAAAGACAGGCTGGGCGGCTGATTCTCTGCCATCTGATTCTGATTCACCGTCAATCCTTTTGCATCACTTGTTCAACAATCCGGCCACGCCTGTCCTCAATGCGTAAGCGCACCGGCAGCATGTCGCGGTCGACATCCAACCATACCTCAATGCGGGCATCGCGTTTACCCTGGCGCGGCTCACGCTCGACTTTCAGCAGACGAAGCGTTTGCCCGTCGAGCATTTCCTCGGTGATCGCTTTCGCAAAAAAGCGATTCAATTCAACGTGGCGCGTCAAAATCAGAGGAATCTGGATACCCGCTGGCGATTGCAGCCTGGCCAGCTGACTTGCTGCCAGCGCAGAAAGTTGCCAGGCAATACTGAGTTGGTCCTGAACACCCTGCGCAATCGGAATGCGTGCGCCGTCTGAGAGTCTGACTTCGCGCTGATCCCAATCCATCTGAGCCCAGCGCCTGCCCCGCTGTCCGCGTTGCTCTTCATAGGATTCGGGACGGTATCCCCAAGGTGATACGCGCCCGCGGCTCTCCTGGGTGAACTCGCCTTGAAAGAGCACTGCTGCAAATCCTTGTGGCCTGGCCTGACTGCGCAAAACATAAAGATCCTGGTCAACTTCGACCTCAAAGCGGGCCAAAGCGACGAGGTTATCTTCGCTGCGCTCTCCGTAATAAACTTTATACTTCCAGGCTCCCTGGAAGGCTTTAAGCTTGACCGGCAGGCGCGCTTCGATAATCGCTTCGCGCGATGCGGATTGCGGCGCCGGCTCTGGAGCAGACGCTGCTTGCGAAGGCTGATTACCCTCACTCGGAAAGCCGCCCGGCGCAGCGCCTTCAGCCGCTTTTCGCTCTGCAGCCTCTTTGTCCTGTTGGCGTTGATAAGCCTGAATCCGTTCAGACAAGGCCTTTAGCTCGCCCTCAAGCTTCGCTTTTCGGCTTGCAAGGATCGCCGCCGCCTCAGCAGCCGCCGGGTCGGGACGGGCTGTGTCGCGGGCGGGCTCGGCATCTGCCTGCTTGTTTGGCGACTCATTCCGAGGACTCGCCTCAGAAGCAGCCAAAGGTGCCAAAGCCTGCTGCTGCGCGGCCGCAGAAGAACCGGGCAGGGCATCATCGTGCAAGGCTGATGGCAGGGCGGCTTGCTGTTGGGCGAGGCTTGTCTCCAGCGGCTCTTGCGCTGTTGCGCCTTCAGCCGCGGCTTGCAGCGGCGGTTGCGATTCGTCTTGCAGGGGCGGGGCGGGATCGGCATTGGCAAGCGCAGGCGGCCTTTCCGCTGCTCGAGCATTGATCGGCTCAAAAACAATGCGAAGCTGACTTCGCCTCGCAGCGGCAGCAGGCTGACTCTGCCCTTCAGGGTCGCTGGCTTGCAACTCGTCCTCGGATGCCTGTTGCAGCGCCGATGCCTTGCTTTGACGGCTGCCAGGTTCAGCGCTTTCAAAAAGTGCTGGCACCCAGGCCGGCGCAGTCAGCAGCACCGGCAAGAGTGCATGCAGGCCCAGGGCCGCGAGCAGCCCTCGCCGATGAAAGCGCCGGTAGCTTTGATCCGTCTCGGGACTCAACGCCGACGCAGACCCGATCGGTTTTCTTATCCATCGAAATAAAACCATGCCCGAATGCTATCCTCAACGCATGACCGATCAGGCTTCAACCCGCAAGGCTGTAGCGCCAATCGGGGCCACACGACGCGCCGCGCTCGCTCGCGCTGGGGGCGGTGTTGCGCAAATCGGGCTTGCGCTTTTTGCTGCACAGGGTGTTGGACCCTGGGTTCGAAGCGCGCGCAGCCAAAGCCGGCAGGCGGTGCGATGGCTTGTTCCGACACCACCGGGGTCATCGGTTGACCTCGCCGCACGAAGAATTGCCGAGCGTTTGCGCCTCATGGACAGTCGAGCGCATATCGTTGAGAACCGCCCGGGCGCAGGCGGCACGATCGCAGCGGCTGAAATCGCCCGCGCTCCGGCTGACGGGCAGCACTTTTTGGTCGGTTTCAACGGCCCGCTCGCCACCGCCCATCTGCTCTATCCTAAGCTTAGCTACCATCCGCTGCGCGATCTCAAGCCTGTAGTCCTCACGGTATCGCAGCCGCATGTGTTGGTGGTGCCCGCCCAAAGCGAGCATGCAGCCTCAGACTTGGGCCACTTTGTTTCAACCATGAAACGCTATCCTGGCCGCTTCCAGTACGCATCGGTGGGCAACGCCACCGCCTCCCACCTGACCATGGAGTTGTTTAAAGCCGAGGCGGGTTTTTTCATGCTGCACGTCCCCTATCAAGGCGGCCCCGCAGCGGTACTCGCAACCCTGCAAGACCAGGTCCAGGCCTTATTCACCGCCTATGTCAACGTGCAGGCTCAGGTACAGCAGGGCCGCCTGCGCCTGCTCGGCCAGGCGCAACAGAATGCAAGCCCCGCACTGGCCGGCATTCCGCGATTCGCGGATCTTGGCTTTCCCCGCGTCAATGCCCCCTTGTTCAATGCCGTGGCGGCACCTGCAGCGACGCCCGACGCCTTGGTTGAAACCATGAATGCCCAGATCAACGCGGTTCTGGCCGAGGCCACGCTCAAAGAAGCCCTTGCCCGATCGGGTATGGATACGCTCGGCGGCACGGCGCAGGCCATGAGCCTGCTGCTTTTCCAGGAGGAAAGCCGCTGGCAGCCGATTGTGAAATCGCTAGCGATTGCCTTGGGTTGACCTGTGATGCAAAACCCGGATATCGCCGCGATTCGCCAGGATTACCGGCTTGCCGCGCTGAACGAATCGGATGCCGGCGACGATCCGATGGCGCTGTTTCAACGCTGGTTTCAGGAAGCCGTGCACGCGGACGTGACAGAAGTCAACGCTTTTGGCTTAAGTACCATCAACCCGGCAGGTCGGCCAAGTTCCCGGATCGTTTTACTCAAGGGAATCGAATCCGATGGATTTACTTTTTTTACCAATTACCAAAGCGATAAGGGTCAACAGATCCAGGCCCATGCGGCCGTGTCGATGCTCTTTCTTTGGGCGCCCCTGGAACGCCAGGTCCGCATCGAAGGCTTTGCGGTGAAGCTCAGTGAGGAAGCATCCGATGCTTATTTCCGCACACGCCCGATTGGAAGCCGTCTCGGTGCCTGGGCCTCACCGCAAAGCAGGGTGATTCCCACCCGGGACTATCTCGAGGCTGAAGAGGCACGCTTCAAGGCGCAGTGGGGCGAGGATCCGCCGCGACCGCCCCATTGGGGCGGATTCAAAGTCATTGCCGATCTGATCGAGTTTTGGCAGGGTCGAAGCTCCCGACTCCACGACCGTCTGCGCTATCGCCGCGCAGCGCCAAGCCCTCAGGCCCTTTGGCATCGCGAACGGCTTGCGCCCTGAATTGCAGGGCACACGACGCTTCAACCGCGGCAAGCCGCATCGAAAGTACTATTTCAGATACGAGGCAAACTGTTTTCGAAACTTGGCAACTTTCGGTGCAACCACCCCAACGCAGTAGCCCTGAAAGGGATTGCGCGCAAAATAATTTTGATGGTACGCCTCAGCGACCCAGAACCGTTCTAGCGCAACGATTTCGGTCACGATCGGCGCACCGAAGGTGCCCGCATTGTTCAATTCGCTCACAAGCGCTTTGGCCAGCCGCGCCTGCTCATCGTTTACGGTGAAAATAGCCGAACGGTACTGCGTCCCGACATCGTAGCCTTGCCGATTCAAGGTGGTGGGGTCGTGTGTGGCAAAGAAAATCTGATAAAGCGTTTTCAGATCGATCAACTGTGGATTGAATCCAATCCGAACGACCTCGGCATGACCCGTCGTGCCGCTGCAGATCGATTCATAATCTGGATTGTTCGTTTTTCCGCCACAATAGCCGGATTCGACCGATACAACCCCTCGAACATCGAGAAAAACCGCTTCGGTGCACCAAAAGCAACCCCCGCCGACCACGATGTGCGGCACTTCAGAGCCGACCTGGGTCTGCGAAGTTTCGCTGCCAGATGATGGATGTTGCATTGCGCTTCCCCGAAAAAGCCATGACCTTAGCATTCTACAATCCTTATACCGGTCGGAACCGACCAAAGCACAAAACAGGCGCATGTAAGCCCAAGTCCAAGGCGCTGGATCGACGGTGCTTCGCGAGCAAGCCTATCGGCGGGACATTGAATCGCGACAATTCTGAATCATCCTACAATCGCTAAAACCCAAGCGCCGCATCGGAAAAGTCTTGCAACAGCGCTCAAGCTGCTTGCGATGCAGGCCACATGATCCTGACGGAGAAAAACGTGAGTGTTTCAACGCAAACGCGTACCCAGCCTAAAGCCAGCTTCCATTGGGAAGACCCCTTGCTGCTCGACCATCAGTTAAGCGAAGACGAGCGCATGGTGCGGGACGCTGCTGCCGCCTATTGCCAGGATAAGCTCGCAACCCGTGTGCTTGAGGCCTTTCGCCACGAGCATACCGATCTGGCGATTTTTTCAGAAATGGGCGAGATCGGCCTGCTTGGTCCGACCATCCCAAGCGAGTACGGTGGCCCCGGACTCAACTACGTGAGCTACGGTCTGATCGCTCGCGAGGTCGAGCGCATCGATTCGGGCTACCGCTCGATGATGAGTGTGCAGTCATCGCTGGTCATGCTGCCGATTTTTGAGTTCGGTACCGAGGCGCAGCGCCTCAAATACCTGCCCAAACTGGCAAGCGGCCAGTGGATCGGCTGCTTTGGACTCACAGAGCCCGATCATGGCTCCGACCCTGCGGCCATGGATACCCGCGCCAGGGCGATCGACGGCGGTTATCTGATCAGCGGCAACAAGATGTGGATTTCCAATTCGCCGATTGCCGATGTCTTTGTGGTCTGGGCCAAGTGCCAGGGTGGCGAGTATGACGGTCGCATCAAGGGATTCATTCTTGAAAAAGGTATGAAAGGCTTGAGCGCGCCGAAGATTCTCGGCAAAGTCGGACTTAGGGCATCGATCACCGGCGAAATCGTGATGGATCAGGTTGAGGTCTCTGAGTCTCAGTTACTACCAGGGGTCGAAGGGCTCAAGGGACCCTTCACCTGTTTGAATTCGGCGCGCTACGGCATTGCCTGGGGCGCCCTAGGCGCTGCCGAGTTTTGTTGGCACAGTGCAAGGCAATACACCATCGATCGAAAGCAGTTCGGCCGGCCACTTGCTGCCAACCAGTTGATTCAGAAAAAGCTGGCCGATATGCAGACCGAAATCACGCTCGGCTTGCAAGGCTGCCTGCGCTTGGGCCGCATGAAAGACGAGGGCAGCGCCGCGGTTGAAACCACCTCGATCATGAAGCGCAATTCATGCGGCAAAGCGCTCGATATCGCGCGCATGGCGCGCGATATGCTGGGAGGCAATGGGATTTCGGATGCTTATGGCGTGGTAAGGCATTTGGTGAATCTTGAAGTTGTGAATACCTATGAAGGCACGCACGATATACATGCGCTGATTCTGGGTCGCGCTCAAACCGGTATCCAGGCCTTTTTCTGATTTCTTTGGACAAGGACACAAACTTTACCGAGAGCCAGATTCACCGCATCATCGCTGGGCTGGTTCTGGCAATTTTTGTATCGGCGGTGGATTCAACGCTGGTTTCGGTGGCCTTGCTATCGATCGGCAAAGACCTCGGTCATATGGAACAGCTGCCCTGGGTCATGTCGGGCTATCTCGCAGCCTCAGCCGTGGCCACACCGATTTACGGCAAGCTCTCTGATCTTTACGGCAGGCGAAAACTGATGCTTGGCTCTTTAGGGGGATTTGCCCTGACAAGCGTGGGATCAGCGCTGGCTCCGAGCATGAGCTTTTTGATCCTGATGCGCGTGCTTCAAGGCCTCACCGGAGGTGCTGTCATCGCTATGGCGCAGGCCACCATTGCCGATATCGTTCCGGCTCGCGAGCGCGGCCGCTATCAGGGCTGGCTGTCAGCCACTTTTGCAACAGCGGCCATGCTCGGGCCTGTGCTCGGCGGCTATTTGACCGGCTTATTCGGCTGGCGTGCGGTTTTTGCCTGCATGGTGCCACTTACGCTGCTGGCAATTTGGCGTGTGGCAAGCGTGCTGCGCATCCTGCCGGTGCGAATGCAGCGAAGGCCGATCGACTGGCTTGGTGCGCTGCTTCTGAGTGTGTCACTTTCAAGCCTGATGAGCCTGCTCACGCTTGCAGGCCAGGGGCATCGGCTAGGCGAACCGAGCATGCAATTGTTGCTGCTGAGCTTTGCGCTCAGCACAGTCTGGTGCGTGGTCCAGGAGCGGCGAGCACCCGAACCGATCATCCCGCCAAGCATTCTTTCAAGACGCGGCGTGTGGGTACCCTGCGTGAACGTGACCTGTATCTTTTTTATGCTGATCGGATTGAGCAACATGCTGCCGATCGCCATGCAAACGGGCGGCGTCCAAAGCGTTGATCAGGCCGCACTAAGAATGCTGCCGCTTACTTTGGGCATTCCCTGCGGCGCTTTTGCAGCCGGACGATGGACCTACCGAACCGGGGCGTCGCGTCGCGTGATTTTCACCGGCTTGGCATTGGTCCTGAGCATGTTGGTGATGATGACCCTGATACCGGTTCACGAGGTAGCCCCCTTACTGGTGGTGATGGGTGGGCTCGGACTCGGATCCGGCATGGTGATGGTGACCTCCCTGGTGGTCGCCCAATCCTCGGTTCCAGGCTCTTTCACAGGGGTTACCACCGCAGTAGTCGCCTGCTGCCGCACGGTGGGCTCAGCGCTCGGTGTGTCGACCCTTGCCGCTGTGCTTTTTATTGCACTCAGGGATCAAGCGCCGAATGAACAGGATCTTCGCCAGCTGCTCGATATGGTCACAGCTGCTGATGCGGCTCAAGCCTTCAAAGCCGTGATTCTGACCGCGCTTGCCATCTGTAGCATACCGCTGGTCACCATGTTGCTGGCCGGAAGGCAGATCGGCGCAGCGCTCAGGGACTAGACACGGCGCTCAGGGACTAGGTACGGCGCTCTGGGACTCGGTACGGCGCCATGCTACTCGGCGCAGCGCTCAGACACCAGGCGCGCGCTTGGTTCCCCTCAGGAACTGATGTCGCGCATAGCCTGCGCTAATAGTCGCCGAATCCGATCTTCATCAAAACCCGCCTCACGCAATACCGATGCGCTATGCTCACCCAAGCCCGGCGCAAGCCTTCGAATCGACGGTCGGGTTTCGCTCCAGTGGCCAGGCACTTGCGTCATCCGCAGACGGCCCTCGGTCGGATGCTCAGCTTCCTGAAAAAAGCCAACCGCCTGCAAATGGGGATCATCGCGAAGATCTTCGAGGCGATTGACAAAGGTCCAGGGAATATCAACCGCATTGAGTCGTTCGATCCACTCGGCGTTTGTGTATTTTGCGACCTCTTCGCCAATCAAGGCATACATCGTTGCGACGTTTTCGGCGCGCGCCTGCTGCGTTGAAAAACGCGGATCGATCTTTAAATCATCACGACCTGCAGCGCTGAGAAAGCCTTCCCAATGTTTATCGTTATAAGGCAACACGACCAGATAACCGTCCATCGTGGGATGCGGTTTGCGATCGGCAGACAAAATCCGACGATAGCCCATTGCGCCCTCGGCGGGCACGAAACTCTCACCGCCCAGATGTTCGCCCAACACGAATGCAGTCATGGTTTCAAACATCGGCACCTCGATGCACTGACCCCTGCCGTTGCGTTCTCGGGCGAACAAGGCTGCAAGCACCGCCTGCACAACGTGCAAACCGGAAACACGGTCGCAAAAATTCAACGGTACGAGTCGCGGAGGCCCCTCCTGATGCCGACCGACCAGGTCGGCAGCACCGCTCATGGCTTGAATCAAATCATCGTAGGCCGCCTTCGCCGCATAAGGCCCATCCTGGCCGAAACCGAAGCAGCCCACGTAAATCAGGCTGGGATTGGCCGCTGCTACATCCTCATAGGCCAGCCGAAGCCGCTTCATAGCCTGCGGGCGGATGTTGTAGACGAGAACATCTGCTTGTCTTGCCAAATCGAGACAGGCAAGCCGCCCCTCTTCAGTCTTCAAATCAAGAACGATCGAACGCTTATTGCGATTCACATTCAAAAAGACGTGACCCATTTGCGCTGAGCGTCCCGGCCCTGGGAAACGCATCACATCACCCTCTGGGCTCTCGACCTTGATCACATCTGCGCCATAGTCACCCAGAATCTGGGTGGCATAAGGGCCCATGATGACGGTGGTAAGGTCAAGCACCTTCACGCCCGCTAAGGGGCCAAGATTGTTCGACGAAAGCGCGGCGTCCGCGCTGGCTTCCGGAACCGGAGCCATTGGGTTCATGATGGGGTGCCGAGATCGTCAAAGGACATATCAAAGTCCATGGCGTCAGCGGAAGTATCCTGNNATCAGCCTTCGTTCCGGTTTGTGGCTTGAGCAAACCGGCTTTGGTGGCAAAGGTGGCGCGCTCAAGGCGGTCGAGCACCGCTTCCCAGGCTTGATCCTGACTGAGCACTTCAGCCGGGGCAGCGAGCGCGATCAGCAAGGCCTGGGCGTCGGATTGATCCATCGCCCGCAGCGTTCGATACAAAACATGAGCAAGCGCTTGGGCTGAGTCCGGCAAGCGGCCAAAGCTCGCAAGCTGCTCGAAATTAGACGCAGGAAATGCGTCTTCCTCAATGCCCCATACAGCCAATTGCTTAACGCCTTGCGCTTGCAATTGCTCAAGCATCTCGGGCTGCGTTACGGGATCCACCAGGTACAAGGGCTTATTTGGCGCATAGTGCGAGAGCTGGGTGCCGGAGGCCTTCGGAGCTGAGCCTCGCAAGCGCTTGGCCTGTGGGGCAGGATCCACTTGCGGTTTTTCGAGCGGAACCGGCATACCCAATACCGATTCGATTTGCTCACGGCTGACCGCACCAGGTCGCAACACGCGGGGTTGATCCGTACTTAAATCGAGAATCGTCGACTCGATCCCGGCCTCCGACTCACCGCCATCGATCAGGCAGCAATAAGGCAGCTGCGGGTCGCTTAATCGAAGGCGTTTTGAAGCAAAGGCTTGCATCATCTGCTGCAGGTCAGCCTCCACATGACTGCTGTCGGTCGGACTGATCTTTCCGTATGGATTTGCCGAAGGCGCAGCAACACCCTTGCCCCCAAGCGCCGAAAATCGACTTAACAAGGCACGCGCAACAGGGTGCGAAGGGCAACGCAGTGCGACGGTTTTCTGCGCGGCCAGTGCATACATGGGAATACCGGCGCGCCTTGGCAATATGAGACTGAGTGGGCCAGGCCACAGCGCACCGATCAATTGCAAAGCCTGTGCATTGAGTCGGGCCCAACAGCTCGCGTCGGCCAAACCCGAGACATGAATGATCAGCGGATGATCGCTCGGCCTTTGCTTGAGCTGAAACAATGCCTCGACTGCAGCCTGTTTTGAGGCATTCACCCCCAGTCCGTAGACGGTCTCAGTGGGGAAGGCAACAATCCCGCCGCGAAGTAGCTGCGCTGCCGCCTCGTCAATCGATGAAGGGTCTGCCGAAAGTCTGTGCAATGTTATTTGTTCCATACTCAGGATCGTTCCAATAAACTTATAACGTAGGCGACACGCTCATCGAGTGTGGACTGACTCGTCGCACATACGCTGATGTGCCCCATTTTTCTTCCGGGCTTTGCCTGCCGCTTTCCGTAGAGATGCAAATGCAAACCTTCGATGGCGAGCAAGCGCTGCCAGTCAGGTTCGCGCCAGCGCCCTTGCTGATCAAACCAATGATCGCCGAGCAAATTCAAAAGACAAGCCTTGGACTTTGCTTCACAATCACCCATCGGAAGGCCGGCGAGCACCCTTGCCTGCTGCTCGAACTGACTGACGGCGCATGCGTCAATGGTGACATGGCCTGAATTGTGCGGTCGCGGCGCCATCTCATTGGCAAGCAGTCGCCACCCCGACGGGTCGTCCGTCTGCCCGACCACAAAAAACTCAAGGCACAAGACGCCTTCATAATCAAGACCGCTTGCCACTTGTGCAGCCAGATCCCTGGCCTTCTCGGTCACTTCCCGATCCCGTGGCGCCGGAAAATCGCTACGCTCAAGAATACCGTTGCGATGGCGGTTTTCAATCGCCGGATACACCGCGACCTGGCCTGTTTGGTCTCGAACCAGAATGACCGAAAGTTCAAAGCGCAAACTGAGCCGCTCCTCAAGCAGGCAGGCTACCTGCGACAATGCATCCCAGGCGCTTGCCAATTGCTCAAAACTTTCGAC
>DDPV01000001.1:42209-68893 GCA_002342365.1 Burkholderiales bacterium UBA2459
AGCGCCTCCTGAGCACTCTCGGCAAGGTGGCGCTCGAGCGCCCAGAATCTTGCGGTATCGATGCCTTGCTGCTGGAAAAAAAGCTTCTCTTCAAGCCTATCCTGGGCGATCGCAACCGCCTTGGCCGAAGGCCGAACCGGTTTGCTTTGCGCCAAGCGCAACAAACTGGGCGCCGGAACGTTCTCAAATTCGGTGGTGATTGCATCGCAGATTCGCGCAAGTTCGTCGAGTGCGTCGTTGTCGTCGTAAGCGGCCTGGATATGATGGTCTGCCGCTTGTGCGGCCGGGCATTCGAGCTGCGGATCAAGCACCACCACCCGCATCCCCAGACGCTGTGCGGCATGAGCCAGCATACGCCCGAGTTGACCGCCCCCCATCACTCCGATGGTGATAATTTTTATAGGGTTATGGTTCACATCCATGCGGTGAACCAATGGGTCAGGCATCGCATGGCTCAGGCATGCGGCGGAAGGACCATGGCGCAAGCCTTCGCTGTTTGCGCATCGCGAAAGGCGAGCAAACGCTCACGAAGTTCGGCATCATCAAGAGCAAGCTGCGCAACCACATGCAATGCTGCGTTTGCCGCGCCAGCCTCTCCGATTGCAAAGCTTGCAACCGGAATTCCCTTGGGCATTTGCACAATTGACCACAGGGAATCCTCTCCGCGCATGTATTTGCTCGGTACCGGCACACCGAAGACCGGCACAATCGTTTTTGCAGCGAGCATACCGGGCAAATGGGCAGCGCCGCCTGCCCCGGCGATGATTGCACGCAGACCGCGCTGCATCGCTTGCTCTGCGTAAGCAAACATCGCATCGGGCATGCGGTGCGCAGAAACGACGCGCGTCTCATGCGGGACCGCAAACTGTTGCAAGATTTGAGCCGCGTGCTGCATGGTGTCCCAGTCGCTTGATGAACCCATTACAAGGCCAACGATCGGCGAGATTTGCTGATTTGCATTCATCGGGAGGCAGTGATCAAGGGGTGATTGGGACGCAAGCGTTGCAAAGCTTCCTGATAGCGGGCGGCGGTTTGCGAGACCACCGCGGCGGGCAAGGCGGGTGCAGGTGCGGTTTTATTCCAAGTCTCGACCGATTCGAGCCAGTCTCTGAGGTATTGCTTATCGAAGGACGGCGGTGAAATGCCCTCGCGCCACTGATCAGCGGGCCAGTACCGCGATGAATCGGGTGTGAGTACTTCGTCCATGAGTCGCATGGTGCCATCATCGTCCAGGCCAAATTCAAATTTCGTATCAGCAATCAATAACCCACAGCCCGCGGCGTATTGAGCCGCCGTTTCGTAAAGCTTGATGGTGACATCGCGCATAGCCAATGCCAGTTCCGTTCCGATCATCGTTTGGACCTGCTCAAAGCTGATGTTTTCATCATGCTCCCCGGGCAAGGCTTTGGCAGCCGGCGTAAAGATGCTGGCCGGAAGCTTTGAGGCGAGTTGCAAGCCAGGCGGCAGCGGCACAGCGCAAATCGCCTGATCGCGCTGATAATCTTTCCAGCCCGAACCAATCAAATAGCCGCGGGCCACCGCTTCGACCGGTAAGGGATTCAGACGAAGGGCAACCACGGCCCGGTCGCGAACTTGCTCACGCTCATCGGCTGCAACAACCGATTCAGGGTCAATCGCAGTCAAATGGTTGGGAACGATCGCCTGCAAATAGTCGAACCAGAAAAGGCTCATGGCATGCAAGACCTGCCCTTTGCCCGGGATCGGGTCTTGCATGACCACATCAAAGGCCGATAAGCGATCGGTGGTCACGATCAGGAGATGCGACGGCCCGACGGCATAAAGATCGCGAACCTTGCCTCGCCCAATCAGTGGCAGGGAGCGAATCGAGGATTGAAACAAGGCAGGCTTCATGCCAGCAGGGCAGCCTAAGGGGTTGGCAACACCACAAGTTTTCCAATCGCGCTCCGATCCATCAATGCGCGAATCGCCTTTGGGGCATCGTCTAAGCTGTAGCGTGCCGAAATGCGCGGCTTGAGCTTACCCTCCCTCACCCAGCTGAGCAGCTGCGCCATATCGTCCTGAAAGCCACTTGGCTCCCTGGCCACGTAGGCACCCCAAAACACGCCGACGATGCTCGCGCCCTTGAGCAAGGCCAAATTCAAGGGCAGCGAGGGGATCTGACCCAGTGCAAAACCGATCACCAGAAAGCGTCCTCGCCACGCCATCGAACGGAAGGCAGGCTCAGCGAGTTGCCCGCCAACCGGATCGTAGACCACATCAACGCCCTGGCCAGCGGTCAGATGTTTAATCTGCTCCCGCAAATCGTCGCGGCTGTAATTGATGCAGGCATCTGCACCATGCGCGCGGCAGACCTCGAGCTTTTCGTCGCTTGACGCGGCAGCAATAACCCGCGCGCCGAGTGCTTTGCCGATCTCAACCGCTGCAAGTCCCACGCCACCGGCTGCGCCGAGCACCAAAAGACTCTCGCCTGCCTTGAGCTGTGCACGATCCGCCAGACCGTGATAAGAAGTTGCGTAGACCATCGTGAATGAGGCAGCCATATCCATCGCAACGCCCGCGGGTATCCTGACCGCTTTGGCAGCTTCCACCAGCGCCTGTTGTGCAAAGCCGCCATGACCGCACAGGGCCATCACCGCATCGCCCACGCGCAAACCCTCCACACCCTCGCCGAGCGCAGAAATTACCCCGGCAATCTCACCGCCGGGAGAAAACGGCAGCTCTGGTTTGAATTGATATAAATTGCGAATAATCAGGCTGTCGGGAAAATTGACGCCTGCGGCGTGAACATCGACCCGAATCTGACCGGGGCCAGGCTCTGGGCTTGGCAGCTCACGAACTTCCAACAACTCCGGGTCGCCGTGCTGGGTGCAAAGCAATGCCTTCATGAAATACCTTTCGTTAAGGTCAGGACCAAGGCCTGATGTTTGCCGCAGTTCAGGACGCGAGCGTCGCGTGAACAAGCGGGGTCAGCTCACCTTTTTTATAGCGCTCAATCATCACCGACAAAGCCAGCGGTTTGATCATCGACGCTTTCCCGGCACAGCCAAACTGCTCATAGCGCTGAAGACATATCGCTTTAGCCGCAGCGGTCGCAGGCTTTAAATATTCGCGCGGATCAAACTTATCGGGGTGTTCGGCCATAAAGCGGCGAATTGCTGCAGTCATCGCCAGTCGAATATCGGTATCGATATTGATTTTTCGAACCCCATGGTGAATCGCTTCCTGAATCTCCTCCACAGGCACCCCGTAGGTTTCCTTCATTGCACCGCCAAATTGTCTGATCTCATCGAGCAAGTCCTGCGGCACCGAAGAGGATCCGTGCATGACCAGATGCGTGTTGGGAATCCTGCGGTGGATAGCCTTGATCCGGTCAATCGCCAGAATATCGCCAGTGGGTTTGCGACTGAATTTGTAAGCACCATGCGATGTACCAATCGCGATGGCCAAGGCATCGACCTGGGTTTGCCGGACAAAGTCGGCCGCCTGCTCAGGATCGGTGAGCAATTGCTCACGGGTCATGCTGCCTTCAGCACCATGGCCATCCTCTTTGTCGCCCTTCATCGTTTCTAGCGAGCCCAGGCATCCCAGTTCACCTTCAACGGTCACACCGATAGCATGCGCCATGTCGACCACCGCCTTCGTGGTGCTGAGGTTATAGTCATAGCTGGCAATGGTCTTGCCGTCCTCAAGCAAAGATCCATCCATCATCACCGAAGAAAAACCAAGCCGCATCGCTTGCAGGCAAACCGCTGGCGACTGTCCGTGATCCTGGTGCATCACCACCGGCACATGCGGAAAAGTCTCCACCGCGGCCTCGATCAAATGGCGCAAGAAGGCTTCGCCAGCGTATTTGCGGGCACCTGCCGAAGCCTGCATGATGACCGGCGCGTCAGCTTGCGAAGCTGCCGACATGATGGCCTGGACTTGCTCGAGATTATTGACGTTGAAAGCAGGAATGCCGTAGTCGTGTTCGGCGGCGTGATCAAGTAGCTGACGCATGGATACAAGTGGCATCGCGCGCTCTCCTTAAAATGTTAGACGTTCCATGAAGAAATCACCCAAGGCGTCTGCCGCCCGGTGCCGTGCTCAGTGTTCGCCAACGCGGACCAACTTCAGCGTATTGGTGCCGCCTGCCTTGCCTATAGGCTCGCCAATGGTCAGCACGATCAAATCGCCTTGCTCGACAACACCGGCTTCAAGCAATTGATTCAGGCAAGCTCGCAACAGGGCGTCCCTGTCAAAGGCTTCGTAGCGCGAGAGCATCGGCCTCACATCGCGATAAATTGTCATACGCCGCCGACTGCCCTCCTCGGGCGTCAGCGCATAAATCGGAACCCCGGCATTAAGGCGCGACATCCACAGTGCGGTCGATCCGGACTGTGTGAGTGCTGCAATCGCCTTGATCTGCATATGGTGCGCAACAAAAAGCGCACTCATCGCAATCGACTGATCAATCCGGGTAAAGGTGCGGTTTAAAAACTCGGTATCGAGCGAGACGCGATGGGACTTTTCAGCCTCCACACAAATTCGAACCATCGCCTCGACGGTTTCCACCGGATACTTGCCTGTTGCAGACTCTGCCGAAAGCATGACTGCATCGGTGCCATCAATGACCGCATTGGCAACATCGGAGACTTCGGCCCGGGTCGGCACCGGCGAATCGATCATGGACTCCATCATCTGGGTTGCGGTGATGGTGAATTTGTTGAATTCGCGTGCAAGCCGGATCATGCGCTTTTGAAGCGCAGGCACAGCGGCATCACCGACTTCGATTGCCAGATCACCGCGTGCGACCATGATGCCGTCCGATGCCTTCAGAATGTCTTCAAGGTTGTCAATGGCTTCATAACGTTCTATTTTCGCTACGGTGTGCGCTTTGCTTCCGCAAGCACGCATCAATTCGCGCGCCATATACATGTCAGAGGAGTTTTTCGGAAAAGATACCGCAAGAAAATCGGCCGCCAAATCAGCAGCAGTGCGGATGTCGTCCATGTCCTTGGCCGTGAGCGCTGCAGCGGACAGTCCGCCACCAAGCCGATTGATGCCTTTGCGGTCAGACAACACGCCGCCGACCAGCACCTGCGCGTCGATCGTTGAGGCGCTTGTTGCCTCAACACGCATCGACATGCGGCCATCGTTCAAGACCAGGGTGTCGCCAGGCTTCACATCATGGACAAGTTCCTTGTAGTCAAGCCCGACCTGGCTCTGATCGCCCAGTTCACAATGAATATCAAAACGAAAACGATCGCCGGTTTGAAGCGTGATCGATCCTTGAGCAAACTTGCCGATGCGGATCTTTGGACCTTGCAGGTCAACCAGCAAACCGACATCGCGCTTGCAAGCCTCGGCAATCGCGCGCACCAGTTCGGCCCGAGTCCGGTGTTCGGCTGTGCTGCCATGTGAAAAATTCAGCCGCACCACATTGACGCCAGCCAGGATCAATCGCTCCAAGACCTCTGGCGATGAAGAAGCAGGGCCAAGCGTAGCAACAATCTTTGTGGCGTGGTTCATATCAGCTTCGCTCCATAAGGGCGGCAACGGCGGGAAGGGGTTTGCCTTCGAGGAACTCCAAAAAGGCACCGCCTCCGGTTGAAATGTAACCCATGCGATCGGCGATGCCATACTTTGCAATAGCCGCTAGGGTATCGCCACCGCCGGCGATCGAGAAGGCTTTTGATGAAGCGATTGCCCTTGCAATCGTCTCGGTCCCTGCCGAAAAGGCCTCGAATTCGAATACGCCAAGCGGACCGTTCCAGACAATCGTCCCGGCAGCCTCCAGTGCATTGGCCAGCGAAAGCGCAGTCTCGGGGCCAATGTCGAGAATCATTTCATCGGGCTCGATGCAATCCTCGCCGGGTCGCAACACGCAGACCCGGTGCTGGGCATCGGCAGCAAATCGTTTCGCCACCACCACATCGTGCGGAAGGGGCACCTCGGCACCGCGTTCGCGCATCGTCTGCATAACGGCAGCGGCTTCGTGAAGCAAATCGCGCTCCGCAAGCGAGACACCGATCGCATGGCCAGCAGCTGCGAGAAAACAGTTGGCAATGCCGCCGCCCACGATCAGTCGGTCAACCTTGTGCGCAAGACTTTGCAAGATGCTCAATTTGCTTGAAACCTTTGAACCGGCCACGATGGCAACCAGCGGCCGCACGGGCTTGGCCAGCGCGCGGCCCAATGCGTCGAGTTCGGCCGCCATCAGCGGACCCGCGCAAGCAATTGGCGCAAAGGCTGCAACGCCCTGGGTGCTCGCTTCGGCACGATGCGCAGCACCAAAAGCATCATTGACGTACACATCGCACAGCGCTGCGATACGGCGCGCAAGCTCAGGATCGTTGGATTTTTCACCCGGATTGCAGCGGCAGTTTTCCAGCACCACAAGCTCGCCAGGCCGTATCTCCGGGACGCCCTGCAGCCAATCGCTGATCAAGGCAACCGGGTGGTTGAGAAGCTCAGAGAGCCTGTGCGCAATCGGCGCAAGCGAGTCTTCGTTTCTGCAAACACCCTCTTGTGGCCGCCCCAGATGCGAGGTCACCATCACGATTGCACCTTGCGCCATCGCCTTGCGCATCGCGGGCAGGGAAGCCTTTATGCGGCTATCGTCGCTGATTTCGCCTCGGTCGTTGAAGGGCACATTCAAATCGGCACGAATCAAGACCCGCTTGCCCGCCAGATCCAGATCGTCAAACCGTTTAAAGCGCATGGTCGGGATCGTTGGCTGTCGATCGCGCGTCACGCCGGCGCTTGCATCAATGCGAGCGTGGTGTCAAGCATCCGGTTGGAGAACCCCCATTCATTGTCGTACCAGCTTGAGACCTTGACCAGGCGACCGGAGACCTTGGTCAGCGTTGAATCGACAATCGAACTGGCCGGGTTGTGGTTGAAGTCCACCGACACCAGTTGCTCGGTGTTGTAAGCAAGAATGCCCTTGAGTGGGCCTTCGCTGGCAGCCATCAGCAGCGCATTGACCTCCTGAACCGAGGTGTCCCTTGAGGCGATAAAGGACAAATCGACCACCGACACATTGATGGTGGGCACCCGCATTGCGTAACCGTCGAGTCTGCCGTTGAGTTCTGGCAAAACCAGGCCAACCGCAGCGGCTGCACCGGTTTTGGTCGGAATCATCGACATCGTTGCCGAGCGTGCGCGGCGCAAATCCTCGTGGTACACATCGGTGAGCACCTGATCATTGGTGTAGGCATGGATGGTGGTCATGAGGCCAGTCTCAAGACCGATTTCATCGTGCAAGGGCTTGACCAGCGGCGCAAGGCAATTGGTGGTGCACGAAGCATTCGAAATCACCTGGTGCGAGGCGCGAAGACTTTGATGGTTCACACCGAACACCACGGTAGCGTCCACATCCTTGCCACCGGGAGCCGAAATCAGCACTTTTTTTGCACCCGCCCGCAAGTGCGCTGAGGCCTTTTCCTTGCTTGTGAAATAGCCGGTACATTCAAACACCACATCCACGCCAAGCTCGGCCCAGGGAAGCTGGGCGGGATCACGCTGGGAAAAAACCCGGATTTCATCCCCATCAATCCACAGCGCATCACCGTCAACCTGCACCTGCGCGTTGAAGCGACCGTGTGCGGTGTCGTAGCGGGTAAGGTGCGCGTTGGTCTTTGCATCACCAAGATCGTTGATCGCCACAATGTGAATCGGATGCTTTTTGCCCGACTCGTAGTGCGCGCGCAGAACGTTGCGGCCGATCCTTCCGTAGCCATTGATTGCAACCCGAATTGTCATGGCGCATCGGCTCCCAAAGATGGTTGATTCGAAAGGCATTGCTGCACCCTTTGGGCAAGCGCCTGGGCCGTAAGCCCGAAATGTTGATAAAGCACGCTGGCTGGTGCTGACTCGCCGAATTGACTCAGGCCCACCACATCAGCACAGCCATACTTCCACCAGCCATCTGCAACCCCCGCCTCAATCGCAATGCGCGGGTGTTGGCCAAGCACTTGTTCTTTCCAGGCTTTGTCTTGCCGGTCAAAAAGACTCGATGAGGGCATCGACACCACTCTTACCGCAATGGAGGACGCAGCCAACAGGTCAGCAGCGTCGATGGCGATGCCAACTTCAGACCCGCTTGCCAGAAGGCTTGCCCTCGCATGTGCGCAGTCGCGTAAAACATAAGCCCCCCGTGATGCAGCAATACGCTGGGCTGCATCAAGCTCAAGCAACGGCACGGCTTGTCGCGTCAATAGCAAGGCGCTTGGCCCTTGCTGACGATGGATAGCCGCAGTCCAGGCAATCGCTGTTTCAATCGCATCGGCAGGCCGCCACACGTCCAGATTGGGAATCAGCCGCAAACTGGCAGCATGCTCAATCGGCTGGTGCGTGGGACCGTCCTCGCCCAAACCAATCGAGTCGTGGGTAAAGACATGAATCACGCGCAGGCGCATCAGCGCAGCCATCCGCAGCGCGTTGCGCGCGTAATCGCTAAAGGTCAAAAAGGTGCCGCCATATGGAACAAAGCCGCCGTGTAAGGCCATCCCATTCATGATTGCGGCCATACCAAACTCGCGTACCCCGTAGTTGATATGCCGCCCCGGTGCGATCCCGCTTTCGTCAACCCGCATGGCTCCACAACCTTTGAAGTCTGTCAGGTTGCTTCCTGTCAAGTCAGCCGAACCACCGATCAACTCGCTTAAAGCAGGGCCAACCAGCTGCAGCACATTTTGCGAGGCCTTGCGCGTTGCCACTTTCTCGCCCGCCGCGTTGCGCGCCGCGGCATCATCGATCGCTTGTGCTGCAATTTGCGGCCAATCAGCAGGCAAGACCCCCGAGCTTCGACGCAAAAACTCGGCAATCAACGACGGGTCATGAGCCTGATAAGCCTGCAAGACCGCCTGCCACTGAGCCTCGATCGCAGCACCTTCGTGCCGCTCGTCCCAGGCCTCACGCAATGCATCAGGAATCGCAAAAGGCTGCTCTTCCCAGCCCATTGCCTTGCGGGTTGCTTCGATTTCTTCCCGCCCAAGCGGCTCGCCGTGGGTTTTTGCGCTACCCGCCTTGGTGGCGGCACCCGCGCCGATGATGGTGCGGCAAATAATCAGACAGGGTCCCTGGTCGACGCCCACGCCAGCTCTGGCCTCGATCAACGCGCGGTCAATTTGCCCGGCATCGTGACCGTCGATAGGCCCGATCACCCGCCAGCCGTAGGCGCGAAAGCGGGCGGCGGTGTCATCACTGAACCAGTGCTTGACTGCGCCGTCGATCGAAATGCCGTTGTCATCGTAGAGCGCAATCAGTTTGGCGAGTTTCCAGGTTCCGGCAAGCGAACACACTTCGTGGCTGATGCCTTCCATCAGGCAACCATCGCCAACAAAGGCATAGGTGTGATGATCAACCAGTGGCGCCAAGCCCTCGCGGTTATATGCCACAGCAAGCAGGCGCTCGGCAAGCGCCATGCCCACCGCATTGGCAAGCCCCTGGCCAAGCGGACCGGTGGTGGTCTCAACCCCCGGCGTAACGCCGTGCTCGGGATGCCCCGGGGTGAGGCTATGTAACTTGCGAAATGACTTGAGCTCATCAAGCGGCAGCGCATAGCCAGTTAAATGCAGAAGTGCATAGAGCAACATCGATCCATGGCCGTTGGAAAGCACGAATCGGTCGCGATTCACCCAGGCCGGATTGGCCGGGTTGTGGCGAAGATGGCCTTTCCACAGCACCAAGGCAATGTCAGCCATGCCCATCGGCATGCCTGGATGTCCTGAACTGGCTGCCTGGACGGCATCCATCGCCAAAATTCTGAGCGCATTGGCCATCGGGCCGAACCGCGCCGCTTCGATCGCGGTAAGTCGTGAATGGGCGGTTTTGGTTGTTGTCATGAGCGAGACCCGGATGCAAAACCCGCTGATGGTACCAAAGCGCGCCTTGCGCCCATGCGTGGACATCGACCCGGAATGCCCTCTGGGCACTTATAATTGACACGAAGGATCAAAAATACCATGCAAGGTCTTCATCTCACCGCTGATTTATCCGCTTGCAATGCGCCTGGCGCTTTGCTCTGTGACTTATCGCGTCTTCGACAGCTCTGCCTCAAGCTGGTCGAAGAGGCTGGCCTTTGCGCGGTTGGCGATCGTTTCCACCGCTTCCCTGACTACGCTGGTCAACCCGGCGGTGTAACCGGCATGATTTTGCTCGCCGAATCACATCTGGCGCTTCACACCTGGCCGGAACAATCAGCGGTTACCCTGGATGTTTACGTTTGCAATTTTTCAAAGGACAACAGCGAGAAGGCCGAGACACTTTTGCAGGCCTTGATCGGCCACTTTGACCCGAGAAGCTTTGAGAGGCACCAAATCCGGCGGGGTGCAAGCCAAGCGCTGCACTGGGGCGACGAGCAACTCAATGCGCACAGCCGTTACGGCTATCAACTCGGCGCCCGACTTCATAGCGAACAAACTCCTTATCAGCACATTGAGGTGTTTGAAAGCCCTCAGTTCGGACGTTTGTTCAGGCTCGACGGGGACTACATGACCTCTGAGCGCGACGAATTTTTTTATCACGAAGCGATGATCCATCCGGCAGCCATCGCCATCGGTGCGCCCCGAAGCGCGCTCATCCTCGGCGGCGGCGATGGAGGCTCCGCCGAAGAACTCCTCAAGTATCCCAGCATGCAGCGGGTGGTGATCGCCGAACTCGATGAGGCGGTGGTACGGGTTGCCCGACGCTTTTTCACATCGGTTCACCGGGGTGCGCTCGACGATCCGCGGGTAAAAGTGTGTATCGGCGATGGGTTTGCCTTTGTGAATCAGAGCAAAGATCTGTTTGATCTGGTCGTTCTCGATCTCACCGACCCGGATACGCCGGCGCAGGCGCTTTACACCGAGGCCCTTTTTGCTGACATCCGCAAGCGGCTCAGTCCGCAGGGTGCAATGGTTCTGCACACAGGCGCACCCCTATTCAAACCCGATGCGGTTGCCGATTTGCACGCAGCCTTGCGCAGGCAATTCAAGAAAGTGGCCCCACTCGGACTCTACATCCCGCTTTATGGCAGCTACTGGACCATGGCGGTTTGCAGCGACACGACCGACCCCCGACTATGCTCTTCAGACACCGTCAAAGCTCGCTTGCGCGATAACCGCATCGAAGCCCTTTCCTACTACAACCCGGAAATCCATAGCGCTTTGTTTGCTTTGCCGAATTATCTCAAGCGCTTGTTGCAGGCCAAAGATGAAGCGCCACGCCAGTCGACGTCATCAAGCCCGACTTCTTGTCGGCAAGCTCGCGCAGCCTGACCCGCTTAAGCGAGAAGCAGCGACAAGCCCAGGCAGCCAACACCGGGCTGCTGAGTTTTTCCTTGACCGCGAACAGTCGCACCACGTGATGCGGGTGCTAAGGCTGCAGCCGAATGACGCGCTGGAATTGCTCGACGGCGCGGGTCATTGCTACCTCACCCGCATCGTTTCGCTGAGCAAGGACCGGGTGACACTTCGGGAGCAAGCTCAATGCTTCGTGCCTCCGAATCGATTACAGCTCAGTCTGATCCAGGGGCTGAGCAGCGCCGATCATATGGACTTCAGCATCCAAAAGGGTGTGGAGCTTGGCTTGAACGCTTTTGTTCCGGTGCACTGCGAACGCAGCGTGAGTCGCATCGATGCCTCGCGCGCAGCAAGCAAGCAAGGGCACTGGAACCGGGTGGCCCAGGCGGCCTGCATGCAATCGGGACATCCCTGGCTGCCGCGAATTCTTGAACCGATGACCCTCCAGGAAGGCTTAGGCTGGGCGGCCTCACACCGCGACGCAGAGAATGCGCCCAAGCAGCTCGGAGCGATGCCGCTGCAGTTATGGATGCTCGATCCTTATGCGTCTGAGGCTTTGCGGGATCGGCTACTTGCAAGCGCAGCAGAGGCTCAGCAATCCACCCCATCGGTGATCTTGCTGGTAGGCCCTGAAGCCGGCCTCAGCGATCAGGAGGCCGAGGCTGCGAAAGCCGCTGGTTTCTTGGCGCTCCATGCCGGGCCCCGCACGCTGCGCACCGAGACGGCTGCACTGGCTGCAATCGCAGCCATTCAGGCGACCTGGGGCGATTGGGCCGATGCGCCTTCTGCGCGCTGGCTTTGCGCATGAACGTCTGACACCGTCCAAGCGGTCATGTTGACAAGCCGTCGCACCGTGGCCGAGGGCGTGAGAATATGGACCGGCGCTGCAGCGCCGAGCAACACAGGACCAATCGCCACATTGTTGCCGGCTGCAACCTTCAAAAGGTTATAAGACACATTGGCCGCGTCCATGGTGGGCATCACCAGCAAATTGGCCTCACCGCTGAGCGAAGAATCCGACAGAATCGTGCGCCGGTAAGTGGGGTCAAGCGCTGCATCGGCATGCATTTCACCGTCAACCTCAAAGTCCACGCCGCGCTGATGCAAGATCGCAAGCGCTGCACGCATCTTGCTTGCCGAGGGTACATCGGAAGTCCCGAAATTTGAGTGCGACAATAAGGCCGCCTTCGGCTGCACGCCTTTTTGCGACAGTTGCTCAGCGGCAAGCAGCGTGAGCTCGGCAATTTGCTCCGCGCTCGGATCATGATTGACATGGGTGTCAACCAGGGTGAGTTGCCGATCGGGCAACAGCACCGTACTCATCGCTCCATACGTATGCACGCCGGCGCGCTTGCCGATGACCTGATCAATGTATCCCAGATGCGAGGCGTAGGCACCAAAGGTGCCACAAATCATGCCGTCAGCTTCGCCAAGATGAACCATCAAGGCGCCAATCAGGGTGAAGCGCCTTCGCAATTCAATTTGCGCATATTGCTCGGTCACGCCCTTGCGACTGGTCAACCGATGATAAGCCTGCCAATAAACCCGAAACCGATCGTCACGTTCGGGATTCACCACTGCAAAATCAGCTCCCGGTCGAATCCGCAAGCCAAGCCTTTGGATCCTCGATTCAATCACTGCCGGACGGCCAACGAGAATCGGCTGCGCCAGACCCTCATCGATCACCACCTGGGCAGCGCGCAAGACTCGCTCGTCCTCGCCCTCGGCATAAACCACCCGCTTGTTCGCCGCCCGGCGGGCTGCAGCAAAAATCGGCCGCATAAAGTTGCCGGATTTGTAAACAAACTGCTCCAGATTGCTTCGATAGGCGTCAAAGTCCTCGATCGGGCGCGTCGCCACGCCGGACGCCATCGCCGCTTTGGCCACCGCCGGAGCAATTCTTGCGATCAGCCGAGGGTCAAAAGGCTTGGGAATCAAGTACTCCGGGCCGAAACTCAAGCCAAGATTACCGTAGGCGGCCGTCACAATTTCAGACTGCTCTTCACGGGCCAGATCGGCCACAGCAAGCACCGCTGCAATTTCCATCTCGCGGGTGATTGTGGTTGCTCCAACGTCAAGCGCACCGCGAAAGATGAAGGGAAAACAGAGCACGTTGTTGACCTGGTTCGGATAATCGGTGCGCCCGGTAGCGATCACCGCATCGGGTCGCGCGGCTTTGGCCAAATCCGGGAGAATTTCCGGCTCGGGGTTGGCAAGCGCAAAGACCAGCGGATGAGGCGCCATGCGGCTGACCATTTCCGGCTTGAGCACACCGCCTGCTGAAAGTCCCAAAAAGATATCCGCGTTCTCAATCACCTCATCAAGGCTGCGTGCCTCGGTCTTTTGAGCAAATCGCGCCTTGTCCGGGTCCATCAGTGCAAGCCTTCCCTCAAACACCACGCCCGCCAGATCGGTAACCCAAATGTTCTCAATCGGCAATCCAAGGTCAACCAGCAAATCAAGACAAGCCAATGCGGCAGCACCTGCGCCGCTGGTGACCAACTTCACCGACTTCATGCTTTTGCCGACGACCTTTAGCCCGTTGCTGAGTGCAGCACCGACGACGATCGCGGTTCCGTGCTGATCGTCGTGAAAAACCGGAATCTTCATCCGTTTTCTCAACTGACGTTCAACCTCAAAGCAATCGGGCGCTTTGATGTCTTCAAGATTGATTCCACCAAATGTGGGCTCAAGCGCTGCAATGATTTCCACAAGCTTGGCAGGATCCTTCTCGTTGATTTCGATATCAAAAACATCGATGCCTGCAAACTTTTTGAACAGAACCGCTTTGCCCTCCATCACGGGCTTACCAGCCAAAGGACCGATGTCGCCAAGGCCTAAGACGGCCGTGCCGTTGGTGACCACGCCCACAAGGTTTGCGCGTCCGGTGTAGCGAAACGCGTTGGCCGGGTCCTTGACGATTTCTTCGCAGGCCGCAGCAACCCCGGGGCTGTAGGCAAGGGCGAGATCACGCTGGTTGGTGAGTTGCTTGGTGGGTTCGACCGAGATTTTTCCAGGCCTGCCTTGTTCGTGGTATTCGAGCGCTGCTTGACGCAGTTGCGGATCCATTCAACTCTCCTCTTTGCTCTTGCTTTGGGCTCTCAGGCCAAGATTCCATGCCAAAACGGTCGCAACATGGACCGCTTTGCGGCCGGCGCCGTCGTGGATTTGATGGCGACAGCTTGTGCCATCGGCAACAATCCAGGCATCAGGCCTTGCGTTGCGAATCGCCGGCAGCAACTCAGCTTCGCCCATCGCCATCGACAGTTCGAGCATGTTGACATCGTAGCCGAAGGCACCTGCCATACCGCAACAACTGCTTTGAATCAGCTTGGTTTCCAGCCCCGGAATTCGCGCAAGCAGACGAACGGCGGGCGTGAGGGCATCAAAGGCCTTTTGGTGACAATGCCCGTGAAGCATCAGCGTTTGCCCGGGTGCTGGCCGAAACGCAAGCTGCATCTCGCCGGCTTCGATGTGCTGCTCAATGAACTCCTCAAAAAGCAGTGAACGCTTTGCAAGCGCTTGGGCAAGTGCCTGCTCATCTGGCTCAAGCCTCATGGCCAACAACTCGTCGCGCATCGTGAGCAGGCAGCTTGGCTCCACACCGACAAGCCAGGCCCCTTCCTCGATCAGGGGTGACAAGCGCTCAAGCATATGCCGCAGAAGCCGGCTCGCGGTCGGTGTGTCGCCGCTTGCAAGCGCGCTGCGCCCGCAGCATAGCGGCTGCCCGGTTTCCGAGAGCTCATGCTGAGCGATCACACGGCAGCCGGCCGCTTCAAGCACAGCCTTGGCGTCTTGCAGCAGCTCGGGTTCAAAATAATTGTTAAAGCTATCGGCCCAGAGCACCACAAGCGGCGCAGTTTTCAGTCCCTGAGCGCTTTGCTGGGCTTGATGATTCGTCTGTTGCGTTGCAGGCGATTGTGGCGATCGCTCACCCGGCTTGTGTGACTTAAGCCTGTGAAAAGGCCGGGCTGCCCAATGCGGCAGGCTCCGGCCCCTGGCTGCAATCCCTGTGAAGCCTTGCAACAGCAACCGAAGCAGCGATTGATTCGAAGCCCAGTTAGCGAGGCCCGGAACATAACTGACATAAGGAGCCCAGCGCGGAAGGCTTGCAATCATCCAGTCTTTGAGGTCTGGTCTGGCAAGCTGCCGGCGCTGGGCCAACACCTCAATTTTCATCTTTGCCATGTCAATCCCGGTTGGGCACTCACGGCGGCAAGCTTTGCAACTGACGCAAAGCGTCAGAGCCTCAGCCACCGAGGGATCGTGCAAGCCTGCAGGGCCGAGTTGACCGCTTGCGGCAAGTCGCAAGGTGTTGGCTCTACCGCGCACGCTGTGCTGTTCGTCGCGGGTGACACGAAAGCTCGGACACATCACTGCGGCGTCAAATTTGCGGCAATGTCCGTTGTTATTACACATCTCAAGGGCTTTGCCAAAGCCCTGAGCAGGATCGCCACCTGTGCCCGGCGCGGTCAGCGCCTCGGTGAGCGGATCGTTTTGCACGTCCCAGGCCGACCAGTCCAGCGCCGTTTTCATGGGCTGCATCGCATAACCGGGTCGATAGCGGAAAAGCTCACGTTGATCCATCGGCGTGCAGCGCACGATCTTGCCGGGGTTCATCAAAGCCTGCGGATCAAAAGCGTCCTTGACCTGCTCAAAGGCTTTGTTGAGTCGATCCCCGTACTGCCAGCGCACCCACTCGCTGCGCACCAGCCCATCGCCGTGCTCACCCGAAAAAGCGCCCTTGTATCGCCGAACCAGGGCACTGGCCTCCTCGGCAATCGAGCGCATCGCCAGCGCGCCCTCGCGCCGCATGTCGAGAATCGGGCGCACGTGCAGGGTTCCGACCGAAGCGTGGGCATACCAGGTACCGCGTGTGCCGTGGCGGGCAAAAACCTCGGTGAGCGCGCTCGTGTATTCGGCAAGATGCTCAAGCGGCACAGCGCAATCTTCGATAAAGCTCACCGGTTTTCCATCACCGCGCAAGCTCATCATGATGTTGAGTCCCGCTTTACGAACCTCCCAGAGCGCCTTTTGCGAGACTTCCTCAGGCATGCTGACCACACTACCGGCCTGCCCCAGATCACCCATCAGCGCCACCAGATCGTCGAGCTGATTTCGCAGACCTGCCTGCTCATGCCCGCTGAATTCCACAAGCAAAATCGCCTCTGGCGTTGCTTTGCTCGGGTCGATCAGCGCGCTTTCCATGACTTTGCGAAAAGACGGATTCTTGCGAGCAAGGTCAATCATCGTCCGGTCAACCAGTTCAACGGCCGACGGTTTGAGCTTGACGATGTGTTGTGCTGCATTCATGGCTGCAGAAAAGCGCTCGAAATTGACAACACCAAGCACCTTGTGTTTGGGCAGGGGCGCGAGGCGCAAACGCAGCTTGCGGAACAGACCTAAGGTCCCTTCAGAGCCAACCAGCAAATGCGCCAAATTGACGGATCCGTCCGCGGTGTAGGGACGCTCCGATTGCGGATGAAAAACATCGAGGTTGTAACCGCCGACCCGACGCAGGAGCTTGGGGAACTGTTGCGCGATGTCATCGCGATGCGCCTGCCCGATTTCAAAAAGTCGCGATACCAGCGCCCCGCCCCGAGCGGTTTTCATACGTTCGCCACCGCGCACACCAAAAGGGCCAAACCATTCCACCGTGCCATCGGCAAGCAAGACTTCGATCGCTTCGGTGTTGTGCACCATGTTGCCGTAGGCAAGCGATCGCGAGCCGCAGGCGTTGTTTCCAGCCATCCCGCCAAGCGTCGCTTGAGCTGAAGTCGACACATCAACCGGGAACCACAGCCCCCTGTCTCTGAGCCGGGCATTGAGATGATCGAGCACCATGCCAGGCTCGACCTCCACGCTTTGATTGTCAGGGTCAAAGTTCAGCATGCGGTTTAGGTGTTTGCTGGTGTCGATCACAAGCGCAGCGCCAACCGTCTGACCGCATTGGCTGCTGCCAGCCCCACGAGGCAACACCGGCACTGACAGTTCCCGACACAACTCCAGCGCTGCCTCCACGTCGGTGATGTCTTCGGGCACCAAAACTGCCACCGGGTCGATCTGATAAATCGAGGCGTCAGTCGCGTAACGACCCCGCGATGCTGCATCGCTCAAGACAGCACCCCGAACCCGACGCTTTAAGCGCTGCGCCAGATGATGACGCGATGTCAAACCACCCGATGCGTCGACGAGGGGGCGGACTAGCGGCAGGGAAGCCAATCGCGGGCCTTAACTTGGTTCACAATCACGAAATTGTAGCTTCGTCATGGACAATAACCTATGAAACTCGCAAACGGTCTCGCGCTCAACGGGCATCCGAGCGGCAGGCACTTTCTTCAGATTCCGGGGCCAACCAATGTGCCCGACCGGATTTTGAGAGCCATGGATTACCCCACGATCGACCATAGAGGCCCGGAGTTTCAGGCGCTGGGCAAGTCGGTGCTTGACGGAATTCGAAGCGTTTTCCAAACGGTCCAACCGGTCATCATTTATCCGGCCTCGGGCACCGGGGCCTGGGAAGCAGCGCTTGTGAACTGCCTGAGTCCGGGTGACAGCGTGTTGATGTGCGAGACCGGACATTTCGCAAGTCTTTGGAAACGTCTGGCTGAACGTCTGCAATTACAGGTGCACTTCATCCCTGGCGACTGGCGCCATGGCGCTGATCCGCTGGCACTCGAGGAACAACTGACTGAAGATAAAGAGCACGCGATCAAAGCGGTCTGTGTGGTTCACAACGAAACCTCCACCGGGGTGACCTCGCAGGTGCCAGCGATTCGCAAAGCGATCGATCAGGCTGCCCACCCTGCCCTTTTGATGGTCGACACCATTTCGTCCTTGGGCTCGGTGGACTACCGGCATGACGACTGGGGGGTGGATGTGACGGTTGCCGGCTCGCAAAAAGGCCTGATGCTTCCGCCTGGTCTATCGTTTAATGCGATCAGCGAGAAAGCGCTGAAAGCCAGTGAATCGGCCAGGCTGCCACGCGCTTATTGGGACTGGCAAGAGATGCTCGGGCCAAACGCGCGGGGGTTTTTTCCCTACACGCCGGCAAGCAATTTGCTCTACGGTTTGCATGAGGCTATTGCGATGTTGCAGGAAGAAGGCCTGACGCAGGTCTTTGCCCGCCATCAGCGTCATGCGGCAGCAACACGCGCTGCGGTCAAAGCCTGGGGACTTGAGGTTCTTGCAAAAAACCCGCTCGAATACAGCCCGGCACTAACCGCAGTCCTGATGCCTGAGGGCCAAGACGCCGACGCCTTGCGAAAAGCCGCCCTTGAACGCTTTAATCTGTCGCTCGGGCAAGGCCTTGGCAAGCTAAGCGGCAAAGTCTTTCGCATCGGCCATTTAGGTGACTTCAACGACTTGATGCTGATGGCCACCCTGAGCGGCGTTGAAATGGCCTTAGCCGTGGCGGGCGTGCCGCACCATTGCGCTGGTGTGCGCGCTGCAATGGACCACTTGCAGCAAAACAGCCTCTCAGCCCATAGCTAGCGAGCTTCCGTGCAGTCCCGGCTTGCAGCGCTTGCTGATCGCAATCAGCATGTAGCGCCCTTTCAAACGATGGAGCTTGTCAAGCAGGCGCAAGCGCTTGAAATGCAGGGACGCTCAGTCATCCACATGAGCATCGGGGAGCCCGACTTTACCGCCCCCGAGCCGGTTGTGCGGGCTATGCAGCAGGCACTCAAGGCCGGTCGATCGCAGTACACCGCAGCGCTGGGCCTGCATGGGCTTCGCGAGGCCGTCGCTGCGCACTACGCTTTGACTGAGGGCTTGGACGTCGACCCGGATTGCATCATCATCACAGCGGGCGCATCAGCTGCGCTCACCCTTGCTTGCCTTGCTCTGGTCAATCCGGGCGACGAAGTGCTGCTGACCGATCCGAGTTATCCCTGTAACCGTCACTTTGTGGCGGCTGCGGGCGGCGTTCCCCAAACGGTGTCGGTTGACGCCACAAGCCGGTTTCAACTCAATGCCGGTCTGATCGCAAGCCACTGGTCCACCGCAACCCGCGGCGTGCTGCTTGCATCACCGGCCAATCCGACCGGTACCTCGATGCGCTGGAGCGATGTGTGCGAAAGCATCACGGCTGTACAAAGCCGCGGTGGCTTTGTGATCATGGACGAAATCTATCAAGGACTTCGCTACGGTGATGCGTCTGCCGGCATTCCTGCGACGCCCCACTCGGCACTTCATGCCAGCGGCGATCTTGTGATTTGCAACAGCTTTTCCAAGACTTTTCATATGACCGGCTGGCGGCTCGGTTGGCTCGTCGTGCCTCGGCCCTGGGTGCCAGCCTTTGAAAAGCTTCAGCAAAATCTTTTTATCTGCGCCTCAGCGCTGGCGCAGCAGGCAGCGCTAGGCTGCTTCACCGAGGAAAGTCAGGCGATCATTGCCGAGCGCAAAGCGCAGTTTCAAGCGCGGCGCGACTGTATCGTCCCGGGGCTACGGCGAATCGGCTTTGACATACCCCTCATACCGGATGGCGCCTTTTATGTATGGGCCAACATCAAGGCCTTCGGTATGGAAAGCAGCCTCTTCACCCGCCGCATGCTCCAGGAAACTGGGGTATCGATCGTGCCTGGTGCGGATTTTGGTCGCACGCAGGCGCAGGACTGGGTGCGATTTTCTTACGCCAGGCCCTTAGCGGTCATTGAAGAGGCTCTGGACCGCATCCAATCCTGGCTCGCCTAGCGCGAGGCCGCTTTGGCGACCTCTTCAAGTTGGCTGCGCGCAAGCAGCACTTTTTGACCGTAACCGCGGTCACTGGGCAAATTTGCAGCGCCCACATAGGTCTTTAGCGCCTGTTCAAGCGTTGCATCGCGACTCAGGTACTCCTTAAGAATTCCAACACCGACGCGCAAATTCGTCACCGGGTCAAAGACCGCAGCCACACCGCCCAGGTGTTCGAATCTGGCCGCGTGAACGCGGGTGAGGATTTGCATCAGGCCTTGCGCTCCGCGCGGGCTTTGTGCAAGCGGATCAAACTGGGACTCCACGGCGACCATGGCAAGAATCAGCAGGGGATCAACGCGCTGCTCTTTGGCAATGGCGTAACTCGCGCTGACAATGTCATGCACAACATCGCTCGCCGCCCGGTAGCGATCAACGATAAAGTCTGCGAGCCTTCGCTGCTCGGCGCTAAGCGCCTGTTTGCCTCTTTCCTGTCCAGCGGCGATCACGCCGACCTGCGGGGTTTCATCCCGCTTTTCAGCAAGCTGCAAGGCATCAGCCTCGAGCCTGCTGACGCTTTGCGAAAGCTGCATAAGCTGATCGGTCCTAGCCGCAAACTGCGCTTGGAACCACGGCGACTGCGACAAGCCATGTCGACAGGCGAAGGCAAGCAGCAAACAGAACAAAGCCGCTTGGAGGCGATTTCCCTGTGCGAGTCGGATCGGTGAGTTGAAAACAGTCTCCACGGTCTTTGAGGCGCAGGCTTTGATCTCCACGGCCGCAATCAACCCCGGGCGTCTGAGTTCCTCAATAATCCCTGAGGGGCCGAGTCGCAAGCGGTTGGCAGCCTCGCTTGCATTAAGATCAACTCGCCGGTGTTTTGTGTGTGTGCTGGATAAAGGTGTCATTGGTGCGCCGCAGCATAACTGATTTCATCTGCCTTGCAAGCGAAACATCGCTTGTGTTCGCAGATCGTGATGGTTACAAGCACGGCGCAGTCTAAGCCCTCAACGGTTAACCAAGCGTGACGAACGGACATTACCGGCCGATAAGAATCGACAAACAGTAAAACGCATGTTTAACAAAACACTCAAATACAGCGACTTACGAGATTTCATTACCAAGCTTGATGAACTTGGCGAGTTGCGGCGCATCAAAACTGAGGTGGCAAGCGAACTCGAAATGACCGCGCTGGCCGATACCTGTCTGCAGCGTGGGGGTCCTGCATTACTGATTGAAAAACCCACGCTTGCCGGCGTCGTGAGTCAGCACCCGGCCTTGGTGAACCTCTTTGGCACCACAAGGCGCGTGGCCTTGGGCATGGGTGCGGATGATCCAGCCGCCTTGCGCGACATCGGTCGTGTGTTGTCCTTGCTCAAAGAGCCTGAGGCACCCCGTGGTCTGAAGGACGCCTGGGACAAGATTCCCATGCTCAAGCAGGTCTGGAGCATGACGCCAAAGCTCGTGAGCAAGGCAGCCTGCCAAACCCATAGGCTTGAGGGCAAAGAAGTCGACCTGATGCGTTTTCCAGTCCAGCACTGCTGGCCAGGCGATGCAGGACCGCTCATCACCTGGGGGCTTGTGGTCACCCGGGGACCCGGCAAAAAACGGCAAAACCTCGGCATTTACCGTCAGCAAGTCATCGCAGCCAACAAAACCATCATGCGCTGGCTTGCCCATCGCGGGGGTGCACTCGATTTTCGCGAACATGCCCGCAGGCATCCGGGCGTTCCCTTTCCGCTTGCGACCGTGCTGGGTTGTGACCCCGCCAGTATTTTAGGTGCAGTGACCCCTGTCCCCGACAGCCTGTCCGAGTATCAGTTTGCAGGCTTGTTGCGGGGGTCGCGTACCGAGTTGACGCAGTGCATCGGTTTGGACTTGCAGGTGCCGGCTCAAGCTGAAATCGTGCTCGAAGGCCATTTACAACCTGACCCGGACGCTAGCAAAACGCAGGCGCATGCCCATCGGCTCGGTTTCTCCGGTGCACTACCTCAGGCCGCCCATACAGGCTGGGAAATGGCACCCGAGGGCCCGTTTGGCGACCACACCGGCTACTACAACGAAAAAGATTGGTTTCCGGTGTTTACGGTCGATCGCATCACCCTGCGCGATCAGGCGATTTACCACAGCACTTACACCGGAAAACCCCCGGATGAGCCGGCGATTCTGGGACTTGCGCTCAACGAAGTCTTTGTACCGATCCTGCAAAGGCAGTTTCCCGAGATTGTGGACTTTTACCTCCCGGCTGAGGGCTGCTCGTATCGAATGGCGATTGTCTCGATCCGAAAGCAATACCCTGGACACGCCAAGCGGGTGATGTTTGGACTCTGGAGCTTTTTGCGGCAGTTTATGTACACCAAGTTCATTGTTGTGCTGGACGACGACGTAGATATCCGGAAATGGACCGAAGTGATCTGGGCGATCACCACCCGGATGGACCCCAGCCGGGACACCCTCCTGGTTGATCACACGCCAATCGACTATCTCGATTTCGCATCGCCGGTCTCGGGACTAGGTTCGAAGATGGGGCTAGACGCCACCAACAAATGGACCGGAGAGACGCAGCGCGCATGGGGGCAGCCCATCGCCATGGATGCTACCGTCAGCCAAAACATGGAGCGTTTGCTCGCCTCGCTCGGAATCTGAACCTCGGGAAGCTTCGTGGTCTAGCCGGTGGCAACGATCACCCGTAATAAATTATCGACCGCCGGCCTTGCGGCGCCCGCTTTGGGATGGTTAATCATCAAAGTAAAGCTGTAGCGCTGACCGCTGCGCGCTTCGATATAGCCCGCAAGCGCCCGAACCTGATTGAGCGTGCCGGTTTTGAGCCAGAGCTGTCCACGCAGTCCGGGCTCATTCAAACGAGCCTTCATGGTGCCGTCGATACCGGCAAGCGGAAGGCTATCCTGATACATCGACGCGATCGGCAGTCGCTGCACCAGCTGAAGTATTTGGTTGAGGTCGCGCGGGCTGATCCGCTCGTGCCGGGACAATCCTGAGCCGTTTTCGATCAGCAGCGAAGGCAGCGTGATCCTCTGATTGTGAAGCCAGTGGCGAAGCTGCTCCCAGGATGCCTGAACGCTTGCAGGCGCTGAGCCATGCGCAGAAAGCTGCAGCCACAAATGCCTGGCGAGCAAATTGTTGCTCAATTTGTTCACATCCATCACAACCTCCTGCAAGGAGCTTGTTGAGGTCCATCGCAACAGTTCAAAAGGTGCAGCTGCGGCCGCGCCGTCTGCGCGACGTGCATGCCCCTGCCAGCGCCCGCCTTGTTCAAGCCAGGCTGCGCGAAACAAGCGCTCGGCAAACTCCACAGGCTCTGGATAAGCGATATAGCGCTCACCCCTGCCGCAAGACAGCGGCCATTGCCCCTCGAGCACCAGCTTTCGCGCAGGCGCACCGACGCCCGCAAACTCAGGTTCAAAGTGAAACGAAAACGCAGCATCTTTGCAGGCTGCATTGGGTTTTCGCAGCCGATCCACCAATTCAAGGCCTTCAAGCGGCGGGTCAAGCGTTGGCTGCTGAGCAGCACCCCAGGAGAGCTTAACCGCTCTGAAATTGAGATCTGTAGCAATCGGTGCAACGTTATAAGGTTGCTGCCACTCGCCATCGAGGGGCAAAGCCTGTGTCACCTCAGCGGCATAAAGCGATGCATCAAGCAGCAGGTCGCCCCGAATGTCTTGCAGCCCCTTGCTTTTCAACGCCGCGGCGATGGCTCGCAGATCTTCGATCAAGAGCTTGGGGTCACCACCGCCTTGCATGACCAGATCGCCATGCAAGATGTCCTTTTGGGGCTGCGCTGTCGTGCGCCAACGCGTCGTCCAACGAAAATCGGGGCCCAGAAGCTGCAGGGCTGCAAAGCTCGTTAGCAGCTTGATGGTTGAGGCAGGATTCATGGCTTCGTCGGCCCGATGCTGCCAGCGAAACGGCGTTCGTTGTCCTGGGAAGCGTTGCTGCAAGCCAGGGTTCCCAGTGTGGATGGGTTCAAGGATCAAGCCGATCGCCGAAGGTGGTATTTGCAAAGACTTTTCGACATGATCGAGCCATTGATTGAGCGCTGCGCCTTGTGCCTGAGCGCTGCTCGCAGCAACAATAGCCAAACTTGGCAGCGCCAGAAAGCCCAGCAACCTGCGTCCCAGCTGTAAGAAAGCCTCAAGGCGCACCGCTCGATCACAAAGGATACTCAGCATGCGACTCAAGAATCGGCACATCATCGTGACCGGCGGTGCCCAAGGCATCGGCCTTGCCTGTGCCCTGCGATTCGCCCAAGAAGGCGCGCAGGTGCTCGTGATCGACAAGCAAAAAGCGCCATCATCGCCACCCGGCCCCGATGCGGGCCTGTCGGCTGCAGAGGGGTCAGGCGCTTCGGCTGAGGCGTTTTCAGCGATCCACTGGATGCAAGCTGATGCGAGTGAACGGTCCTGCGCGCAGGAGGCGTTGGCCAGGGGCGTTGGGCTGTGGGGCAAGGTCGACGGCCTCGTAAACAATGCTGGCATTATCCACGGCTGCCACTTCCTTGACCTGCGCGATGAGGATTTTGATCGTGTACTCGCCGTGAATCTGCGCGGCTACTTTGTTTTCAGCCAGGTTATTGCAAGGCATATGGTGGAGAAGGCAATACAGGGTTCGATCGTGAACATGTCCAGTGTGAACGCCTCATTGGCCATTCCGGACCAGCTTCCTTATGCAGTCTCAAAAGGGGGCGTGAATCAACTCACCCGCGTGACGGCGATGGCGCTTGCCGAGTATGGCATTCGGGTCAACGCGGTCGGACCTGGCACGATTGCGACCGAACTGGCGCGCAATGCGGTGATGCAATCGGAGCAAGCCAGGAACAAAATCCTCTCGCGCACCCCATTGCTGCGCTTGGGTGAGCCCGATGAGGTTGCACAGGTGGCGGCCTTTCTGCTGAGTGCGCAAGCCTCTTACCTGACCGGCCAGGTGATTTACCCAGACGGTGGGCGTATGGCCTTGAATTACACTGTGGCTGTGCCCGACGCGCAAAAATGATCAATCAGCTGACAGACCTGGTGTAAGGCGTCGTCGTTGAAATCCAAATGCGTAACCAGCCGCAGCGGACGCCGGTTGAGCAGCCGCACGCCCTGAGCGAGCAAAAAATCTGCGAGTCGGTCCAAAGGCGCAGGGTCGCTTCCGGCCGAGACCCAGACCATATTGGTTGCCACGCGCAGTTCCAGACCTGGAATTTTCTCAAGAGCCTGGGCCAGGTGCGCCGCGCGCCGATGGTCCTCGGCAAGCCCCTGAAGCTGATGATCGAGCGCATAGGTGCCAGCCGCAGCAATCACACCGGCCTGACGCATCCCTCCCCCGAGCATCTTGCGGACCCGCTGCGCCTTGGCCAGCAAGGCATCCGAACCGAGCAACACCGAGCCCGCAGGCGCGCCCAGACCTTTTGAGAGGCACACCGACACCGAATCAAAGTACTTTGTGATCGTGCGCGCATCCAGAGCCTGGGCGATTGCAGCGTTAAAGAGTCTGGCTCCATCCAGATGGGTCGCGAGACCATGCTCGCGGGCGATCGCGGTGGCATCGGCAATGTAGTCTTGGGGCATGATCTGCCCGCCAAAGGTGTTTTCCAAAGCCAGCAGCCGGGTCCTTGCGAAGTGCGGATCGTCAGGCTTGACCGCTGCGGCGATCCTCTCCAACGGAATCGAGCCGTCCATGGCCTGCTCAAGCGGCTGCGGCTGAATACTGCCGAGCACCGCTGCGCCGCCCGCTTCGTACTTGTAGGTATGCGCGAGCTGACCCACCAGGTACTCATCGCCACGCTCGCAGTGCGACATCAGTGCGCAAAGATTGGACATGGTACCGGTGGGCATAAAGAGGCCCGCCTCAAAACCCAGATCGTCTGCGAGGCGCTGCTGCAAGCGATTGACGCTGGGATCGTCGCCAAACACATCATCACCGGTATCGGCAGCAGCCATTGCCCTGAGCATGCCTGGACTTGGACGGGTCACGGTGTCACTGCGCAGATCGATCGTGTTCATGAATTCCTCCCGAGATTGAGCGCGAAGCCTTCAATCCTAGCCCGATACCGTAGAGCCGCTGTGCTCAAGACTTGAAAAAGTCATCTGAGACGCGTATTATTAGCACTCACAACGGTTGAGTGCTAGCAAGACCGGCAGCAACAAGTCTAATTCGGTAGCCAAAAGCCCGATTAGACGGCAACAAGCTCACTTGCGAATGGCCTCTCACCGCTTCGTTGAAAAATCCATTGTCTTAACCCATAGGAGCTTCTACGCATGAAACTGCGTCCTTTGCATGATCGCGTGATCGTCAAACGCCTCGATACCGAGCGCAAAACCAGTTCTGGCATCGTCATCCCTGACAACGCCGCCGAGAAACCCGACCAGGGCGAAATCCTCGCGGTCGGTCACGGAAAGATTCAGGAAGACGGCTCGGTCCGTCCAATGGCCGTAAAAACCGGCGACAAAGTGCTCTTTGGCAAGTACAGCGGCCAAACCGTGAAAGTTGACGGCGAGGAACTGCTGGTGATGCGCGAAGAAGACATCATGGCCGTCGTGGAGTAAGCCAGGACGCCCCTCCAATTCTCAATGCATTTGTAAATTTTCTGGAGTAATTAACGATGGCAGCCAAACAAGTTTTATTCAGTGATGACGCCCGTGCACGCATGGTCAACGGCGTCAACATTCTGGCCAACGCAGTAAAGGTCACCCTGGGTCCCAAGGGCCGCAATGTTGTGCTCGAGCGCAGCTTCGGTGCACCCACCGTCACCAAGGATGG
>DDPV01000001.1:69002-73863 GCA_002342365.1 Burkholderiales bacterium UBA2459
AAAAAAATCAGCAAACCTTCCACCACCTCGAAAGAAATCGCACAGGTCGGCTCGATCTCTGCCAATTCGGATGAGGAAATTGGCCACATCATCGCTGACGCGATGGAAAAGGTTGGTAAAGAAGGCGTAATCACCGTCGAAGATGGCAAATCGCTCAACAACGAGCTCGATGTTGTTGAAGGCATGCAGTTTGATCGCGGCTATCTCTCCCCCTACTTCATCAACAACCCTGACAAGCAGATCGCTGTGTTGGACGATCCCTTCGTGTTGCTCTACGACAAGAAGATCTCCAACATCCGTGAACTGCTCCCCGTGCTTGAGGGTGTTGCCAAAGCGGGCCGTCCGCTCATGATTGTTGCCGAAGACGTCGAAGGCGAAGCCCTGGCAACGCTGGTTGTCAACAACATCCGCGGCATTCTGAAGACCTGCGCTGTCAAGGCACCTGGTTTTGGCGATCGTCGCAAGGCGATGCTCGAAGACATGGCGATTCTGACGGGCGGTGTGGTGATTTCCGAAGAAACCGGCATGACGCTTGAAAAAGCCTCACTGCAAGATCTCGGCCGCGCCAAGCGTATCGAAATCGGCAAGGAAAACACCACGATCATCGATGGCGCAGGCGATGCAAAGAACATCGAGGCACGCGTTAAGGCGATCCGCGCACAAATCGAAGAAGCGACTTCCGACTACGATCGTGAAAAGCTTCAAGAGCGTGTGGCCAAGCTTGCTGGCGGTGTAGCCGTGATCCGCGTCGGTGCAGCCACCGAAGTGGAAATGAAAGAGAAGAAGGCCCGCGTCGAAGACGCATTGCACGCAACCCGTGCTGCGGTCGAAGAAGGCATTGTGGCTGGCGGCGGTGTTGCGCTCTTGCGTGCCCGGGGCCACACCAAGGTCAGCGGCAGCAACCCGGATCAGGATGCAGGTATCAAGATCGTGATGCGTGCGGTTGAAGAGCCGCTTCGTCTGATCGTGGCCAACGCTGGCGAGGAGCCGAGCGTGATTGTCGCGAAGGTGCTCGACGGTGAAGGCAACTTTGGCTACAACGCAGCCAATGGTACCTACGGCGATATGCTCGAGATGGGTGTGGTTGACCCCACCAAGGTCACCCGTACTGCCCTGCAAAATGCCGCCTCAGTGGCCGGTTTGATGCTGACCACCGATGCGATGGTTGCCGAAGCCCCCGATGACAAGCCTGCAGGCGGCGGTGGCATGCCTGGCGGCATGGGTGGCATGGGTGGCATGGGCGGTATGGATATGTGATTGCTGCCTGTCTGCTCACACAACGAGCAGCACACAAGTCAAACAGCGTGGCCAAAAGCCACGCTGTTTTTTTTCGTCCGGGTCTCGGGTGATAGACGGTACTATTCGGACTGCAGGTTTCCCTGAGGTTTTGGCATCCATGGCAAGCGTTCAGATCCGGCAGGTCTTCAAGGACTTTGGCCAGACGAAAGTGTTGCGCGGCGTCGATATTCACATCGATGACGGCAGCTTTTGCGTGCTGGTCGGCCCTTCTGGCTGTGGAAAATCCACCTTGCTACGCCTGATTGCCGGGCTTGAGGAAATCGATTCGGGGGACATTCAAATCGGTGAGCGTGTGGTGAACCGGATACCGCCGAAAGATCGCGATATCGCGATGGTCTTTCAAAACTATGCCCTTTACCCGCACATGACGGTTGCGCAGAATATGGGCTTTTCGCTCAAACTCGCCGGCCAGGGCAAGTCTGAGATGGCCGCGCGCGTTGTAGAGGCCGCTCAGATTTTAGGACTTGAAACGCTTCTTGATCGCTACCCCCGCCAACTCTCAGGCGGACAACGCCAGCGTGTGGCCATGGGACGCGCGATCGTGCGGAATCCACAGGTCTTTTTGTTTGACGAACCGCTATCGAATCTCGATGCCAAGTTGCGGGTGCAAATGCGCGCCGAAATCAAGGAGCTGCATCACCGGCTCAAAACCACCGCAGTCTATGTCACCCACGATCAGATTGAAGCAATGACGATGGCCGACCAGATTGTGGTAATGAACGAAGGCGTCATTGAACAAATCGGCGCCCCGCTTGAACTCTACGATCGCCCGGCCAAGCCCTTTGTTGCAAGCTTCATTGGGTCACCGGCGATGAATCTGATTGCAGCAAGGCTTGACCCGGCAGGTTTTTTGCAGCTTCCGGGTTCAACGCGTTGGACAGCGCCGGCGATCGATCCTCGCAGCCAGGCTACGATCACCGAGGTCCAACTTGGAGTTCGTCCCGAACATCTTCAGTGCTGCCCACCCGAACAAGCCAACGCCCTGGCGGGCAAAGTCAGCGTGGTTGAACCGACCGGCGCCGACACGCTGGTTCACGTCAAGACCGAGGCCGGCGATCTGGTTGCCTTGTTTCGCGAACGCCGGTCTTTTTCGGTGGGCGAAGTCATCGGACTTTGTAGCGCGCCTGCCCTGCTCCACCTCTTTGATTCAATCGGGGGCGGCCGACTCAACGCAAGACCGTCTGATGCCTGAACGAGAAGGCGAATCCACAACGGGCTTTCGCGACAAGCTCCGTGCAGCCTGGGAGCGCAGCGGGTCGATGCTCTGCGTTGGGATCGATCCTGATCCCAAGCGCTTTCCCCTGCCGTTGCAGGGCAAAGCTGATGCGCTTTACCGCTTTTGCACAAACATAGCGGATGCAACCGCTGCATATGCCTGTGCTTTCAAGCCGCAAATCGCCCACTTCGCAAGCCTAGCTGCAGAAGAATGTCTTCAAGCCCTGATGCGGTATCTTCGCGAGCGCCACCCTACGGTCCCGATCATCCTGGATGCCAAGCGTGGCGACGTCGGTAGCACAGCGGAACACTATGCCCGCGAAGCTTTCGAACGCTACAAGGCCGACGCGGTCACCGTCAGCCCTTATATGGGCAGCGATTCGATCGCCCCTTATCTTGCCTACCGCGAGCGAGGCGTGATCGTCCTTTGCCGCACCTCAAACCCTGGCGCTGCGGATCTGCAAGACCTTCAGGTGACGCTGCCAGATGATTTGCACAGGCTACCCGATGAACGCATCAGGCTGCTCAAAAAGGCAAGGCCCGATGGAAGGGGCTTGCAACTGCCGCTTTACCAGCTTGTGGCCTTGCTCGCCGTCCACCGCTGGGATCAGCATCAGCAAATGGCTTTGGTCCTTGGAGCAACCTACCCTGAGGAGCTTGCGCGGGTTCGCGAGCTTGCGCCGGATATACCCTTGCTCGTCCCGGGTATCGGCGCTCAGGGCGGTGATGTCTTCAAGGCGGTTCGGGCCGGGCGCGATCGGGAAGGTCGGGGGATGATCTTGAATGCGTCTCGATCGATTCTTTATGCAAGCGCTGAGGAAGATTACGCCGAGGCGGCGGCGCGTGTTGCCCGGCAAACCGCTGAACTGATACGGGAGGCTAGCGATGCATGACATGATTTGCCCGCACTGCTCAAAAGCTTTCAAGATTGACGAAGCGGGCTATGCCGATCTGCTAAAGCAAGTCAGGGACCGAGACTTCGATGAACAACTGCGTCAACGTCTTGCGCTTGCAGAACAAGAAAAGCGTGCTGCCGTCGAACTTGCAAAAGTGAGCCTCGCAGCGCAGCTGCAGCGTGAGATTGCGCAAAAGGATCGTGAGCTCGAAGCGGCAAAGGCTGCGCTTGCATCGAGCGCCTTGCAACAAAAGCTTGCGGTGAGCGAGGCGGTTCAATCCATCGCAAGCGAGCGCGACAGCTTGAAGAGCCGATTCGAGCAGGTGCGTCTTGAGAAACAGCTTGCAGAGACCGCTTTGCGTGACAAGTACGAAACGCAGTTACGCGATCGCGATGAGGCAATCGAGCGCTTGCGCGACATGAAGGCGAGGCTCTCGAGCAAGATGCTTGGCGAAACCCTTGAGCAACACTGCGAAACCGAATTCAACCGCTTGCGCGCAAGCGCATTTCCCAACGCCCATTTTGAAAAAGACAACGACGCGCGTAGCGGTTCCAAGGGCGATTATGTGTTTCGGGAAGTCGACGCCGAAGGCCTCGAGGTCGTATCGATCATGTTCGAGATGAAAAACGAGGGCGATCGCAGCATTTCAAAGTCTAAAAATGAGGACTTCTTCAAAGAGCTTCACAGGGATCGAAATGAGAAGTCCTGTGAATACGCAGTGCTGGTCTCCATGCTTGAGCCCGATAGCGAGCTCTATAACAGCGGGATTGTTGATGTTTCGCACCGCTACCCGAAGATGTACGTGGTGAGACCGCAGTTTTTCATTCCCATCATCACTTTGCTGCGCAATGCCTCGCAAAAGTCCCTGGTCTACAAGCAAGAGCTCGCGGTGATGCGCGCACAAAACATCGACATTACACACTTTGAAGAAGCACTCGAAGGCTTCAAAAGCGGCTTTGGAAGAAACTACGAACTGGCCTCCAAGCGGTTTCACACAGCAATCGAGGAAATCGACAAGTCGATTGATCACTTGCAAAAGACCAAGGAGGCCCTGCTTGGCACCGATCGTAACCTCAGGCTTGCCAACGATAAGGCTCAGGATGTGAGTATCAAGAAACTCACACGTGGCAATCCGACCATGGCCGCGAAATTCAAAGCCTTGAAAAGCCAGGACTGAGTGCAGCGGCTAGGGATATAGGCAGGGAATCATGGCAGGGAACAACGGCGCGGAATGCTGGCCCGAGGTGGAGGCGGGGGATGGATTTGAACCACCCTGCGTAGCTTTGCAGGCCACGGCATTACACTCTGCCACCCCGCCGACGAAGCCGGACACATCCCTAAGCTTACACGCCTGACATGGCCTGTCCCGGGCTGAGCGGCAAAGGCGCAGCAGGGCTGCGCCTGAACGGCTAGAGCTTGTCTTTGTTGCTAGAAGTTGTACTTTGCCGAGA
>DDPV01000011.1:0-920 GCA_002342365.1 Burkholderiales bacterium UBA2459
CGTATCGATCCGCTCATTGGCCGCGAAGCTGAGGTGGAGCGGGTGATCCAAATTCTATGCCGGCGGCGAAAAAACAACCCGCTGCTGGTCGGCGAAGCCGGTGTGGGCAAGACTGCAATCGCAGAAGGTTTGGCTTTTCGCATCACCCAAAAGGAAGTGCCGGAAATTCTTGGCGATGCCACGGTCTATGCGCTGGACATGGGTGCGCTTTTGGCTGGCACCAAGTATCGGGGCGATTTTGAGCAACGCCTCAAACTCGTGCTCAAGCAACTGAAGGCCATACCGAATGGCATTCTCTTTATCGATGAAATCCACACCTTGATCGGTGCGGGCTCTGCTTCGGGTGGCACCCTGGATGCATCAAACCTGCTCAAACCTGCGCTTTCGTCAGGTCAGCTCAAGTGCATCGGGGCAACCACGTTTACCGAGTACCGCGGCATTTTCGAAAAGGATCATGCGCTTTCGCGGCGTTTTCAGAAGATCGACGTGGGCGAGCCCTCGATCGAGCAGACGGTACAGATTTTGCGCGGGCTCAAATCGCGTTTTGAAGAGCACCACAGCGTGAAATACACCTCGGCCGCGCTTTCAGCAGCTGCTGAACTATCTGCAAAATATATCAATGATCGGCACTTGCCCGATAAAGCCATTGATGTGATCGATGAAGCCGGTGCAGCGCAACGCATCTTGCCCAAGAGCAAACAAAAGCGCACCATCGGCAAGCTTGAAATCGAAGACATCGTTGCAAAAATTGCAAGAATCCCGCCAGCTTCGGTGTCATCGGACGATCGCGGTAAATTGCAGCACCTCCAACGCGATCTCGCCAACACGGTTTTTGGCCAGGATGCCGCCATTCAGGCGCTTGCCGCAGCCATCAAAATGGCCCGATCAGGGCTGGGTAAACCCGAAAAGCCGATCGGATC
>DDPV01000011.1:965-1751 GCA_002342365.1 Burkholderiales bacterium UBA2459
TGATTCGCTTCGATATGTCCGAGTACATGGAGCGTCACGCAGTGTCGCGCTTGATCGGAGCGCCGCCAGGTTATGTCGGATTTGATCAGGGCGGTCTGCTGACTGAAGCGATCACGAAAAAGCCGCATGCGGTCTTGTTGCTCGATGAAATCGAAAAAGCCCATCCGGATGTGTTCAATATCTTATTACAAGTGATGGATCATGGCACGCTGACGGATAACAACGGTCGCAAAGCCGACTTTCGAAACATTATCATCATCATGACGACCAATGCTGGTGCCGCTGACCTTCAGAAGCGCTCGATCGGCTTTTCCAGTTCGAAAGCGCCAGGCGATGAAATGGCCGAAATCAAACGGATGTTCACGCCCGAGTTTCGCAATCGCCTCGACGACATCATCAGTTTTGCTGCGCTCGATGAAAACATCATCTTGCGCGTGGTTGACAAATTCCTGATGCAACTCGAAGAGCAACTGCATGAGAAAAAAGTTGAAGCGATCTTCACCGAGAAGCTTCGAGCCTACCTCGCTAAAAAGGGCTTCGATCCCCTGATGGGTGCGCGTCCTATGCAGCGCTTGATCCAGGATACGATTCGGCGTGCGCTCGCCGACGAATTGCTTTTTGGGCAATTGGTGCAAGGCGGCAAGGTTACGGTCGATCTCGATGAAAAAGACGAGGTCATGCTCACGATTGCGAAGGCGGGCGATGTGGCAAAGCCCTCGTCTGATGCCGGTGAGGAAGCACCCGAAGTTGTATCGGTCTAATGTTTTAGATAACCAAAGGGAGACG
>DDPV01000011.1:1778-2439 GCA_002342365.1 Burkholderiales bacterium UBA2459
TCCGGCAGCGGTGCTGCGCTCGCTGCCAATTGCGCAAACTGCCACGGTCCTGAGGGTCGTGCAATCGGCAGTGTGCCTGCGCTTGCAGGACAGTCCAAGTCTTATCTGGTTGAGCAAATGAAGGCCTTCAAGGAAGGGCGGCGGACCGGAACCATCATGCATCAGCTTGCAAAAGGTTATACCGATGAGCAAATTGAAGCGATGGCAAGTTACCTGTCCGCGCAAAAGCGCTAAACCCGAGGAGGACGGAGATGATTTACTCAAACCCTAATGATGATCTGCGCCCTGAGCAAACCGGACAGGGTCGCCGTCGATTCACCCAGTCCTTGGGAGTTGCCGGTGTTGCCGGCCTGGTCGCTGGCTGCGCGACAATGGGCGATTCGGCGAGCAGCAAAAAACTTGGCAGGGTTGCGATTGTGGGTGCGGGCTATGGTGGTGCAACCGCTGCGCGCTACCTCAAAGTGTGGGGTGGTGAATCGGTCGATGTGGTGCTTTACGACCGGGCGCCACAGTTTATTTCTTGCCCGATGTCCAATCTGGTGATTGGAGGTTCGCTCAAGCTCGCCGACCTCACGGTTTCCTATCAGGGCTTGAAAGACAGTGGTGTCTTGGTCTTGCAAGATGAGGTGACCGGGCTTGATGCAGCCAAGCGCAGGCTGTC
>DDPV01000011.1:2522-29743 GCA_002342365.1 Burkholderiales bacterium UBA2459
CAGCAACTGGAGGCCATGCCCGACGGCGGTGTTGTGGTGATGTCGATCCCGCTTGCCCCCTACCGTTGTCCTCCAGGTCCCTACGAGCGGATTTGTCAGATGGCCCATTACCTGAAGGCGGCCAAGCCCAAGTCCAAAATTATCGTGCTCGATGCCAACCCCGAAATCGTTTCGAAGAAGGGTTTGTTTACCAAGGCTTTTGACGGACCCTACAAGGGCTTTGTTGAGTACCGGCCAAACAGCCGGGTGACCGAGCTTGATGCTGCCTCAAGGACGGTGATGACCGAGCTTGGCGATCGGGTCAAAGGCAATGTGCTGAATGTGATTCCGCCCCAGCGCGCCGGTGACTTGGTGGTGAAAGCGGGTTTGGCCAATGCCAACAATCGCTGGGCCAATGTCGATTGGCTGACGATGGAGTCCACGGCGGCCAAGGGCATTCATGTGTTGGGCGACGCCAGCTTTTCTGCGCCCACCATGCCAAAGTCGGGGCATATGGCCAATCAGCATGGCAAGACGGCAGCAGCTGCCATTTTGGATTTGATGGCAGGCCGCGAGCCGCGTCCTTCAACCATGGCCAACACCTGCTACAGCTTTGTGAACGATCGGGATGTGGTGCATGTGGCCTCGGTACATCAGTACGACGCAGCGCAAAAGACGATGCTTCCAGTCAAGGGTGCAGGTGGGCTGTCAACAGAGCCCAATGCGCTTGAGGGGAGCTATGCCAATGCTTGGGCGCAAAACATCTGGCGCGACATGTTTTCAAAAATTGCCTGATGCTTGCGGTTGATGAATGCGCTTGAGGCTCTGCGCCGTCACACGACGGTGGTTGCCGATACGGGCGATGTTGCCTTAATCGCCCGTTACCAGCCCAGGGATGCGACAACCAATCCTTCGCTGATTCTTAAAGCAGTCGATTTGCAAGCGTATAGGCCTTGGCTCGATGAGATCAGGGCTCAAGCACTGCCGGGTGCGTCCTCGCTTGAGGATCGGATGGATGCGCTGCTTGTGCGCTTTGGCAAATCGATCCTGGAGGTTGTCCCGGGAAGGGTTTCGACGGAGATCGATGCGCGCTTGTCCTTTGACGGGGAGGCGAGCTATGTGCGTGCCATGGGCTTGGCCGAACGCTATGCGCGATGCGGCATTCCCGCTGATCGTTATTTGATCAAGATCGCAGCAACCTGGGAGGGGATTGAAGCGGCGCGTCGGCTTGAGCGCGCTGGCGTCCGTTGTAATCTCACACTGCTTTTTTCGCTGAGGCAGGCGGCAGCCTGCGCCGATGCGGGTGTGCGGTTGATTTCGCCTTTCGTGGGTCGAATCTACGACTGGCATCAAAAACATCGCAGACCCTCGCCTGACAACTCGGCTATGGTCGATCCTGGCGTCGCATCGGTTCGCAGTATTTATCGCTACCTTCGCCGGCACGGGTATCCGACCGAGGTCATGGGTGCAAGTTTTAGAAACCCGGCACAAATTCTTGCGCTTGCTGGCTGTGATTTGTTGACCATCAGCCCCGATTTGCTTCACGCATTAGAACAAATGCCCGCCGCCGATCCGGATCTTGACTGGCGCGATGATCATCAGGACACAGCCGCTGAGCCGATTCTCGATCAAGCCGCGCAATTCCGTTGGGCGATGAATGAGGATGCGATGGCCAGTGACAAACTCGCTGAAGGCATTCGCAACTTTGCAGCCGACAGCCGAAAGCTTGATGCTCTGTTAAGCGAGTGAGCGATCCGCGGCTGCAAGCCAATAAGCCCCTTCGTGATTCGTGGCTGAGCCTTGATAAGCGCCATTAGCGCCCGGTGCTGCCAAAGCCCTGTTCGCCGCGCTGTGAGCTTTCAAATTGATCGACCACACGAAATCTGGCTTGCATCACCGGCACGATGATCATTTGTGCAATCCGTTCTAGTGGTTGGATCACAAAGGATTGTCCCGAACGATTCCACAAGGGCACCATCAGTTGGCCCTGGTAATCCGAGTCGATCAGTCCGACCAGATTGGCAAGCACGATACCGTGCTTGTATCCCAGACCCGAGCGCGGCATCACCAGCGCTGCATAAGCGGGATCGGCAAGGTGGATGGCAATTCCGGTTGGCATGAGGTGACTCGCGCCTGGCGCAAGTTCGAGCGCTGCATCAAGACAGGCGCGAAGGTCCAGGCCTGCGCTTCCCGGGGTTTGGTAAACCGGTGGCAATTCGCCAATCCGCGCATCCAGGATACGTAAGTCAACCAACATGGAACACATCCTCCGAATTGCATGACTTGGAGTGCTTCATTCAGCTTAAGCGATCGGCAATCGCTTCGATCAATTGCCTTGCAAGTGCTTGTTTGCTTGCAAGCGGCAAGGGATGCTCGCCTCGCTCATCGAGCAGCAAGAGTTGGTTGAGATCCTGTCCAAATGTTTCATGACCGATGTTTGCTGCGATTAATGGAATGTTCTTCTTTTTACGCTTTGCTTCGCCATGCTCGCGAAGCAACTCACTTTCAGCCGCAAAACCCACACAATAGGGGCGCGGCTGTCGTGCCGCGACGCTTGCAAGAATGTCGGGGTTTTCGGTGAAGCGCAAATTGGGTGGCGTATCGCCCGCGAGCTTTTTGATCTTTTGCTTGGCAATCACCTCGGGTCGCCAATCTGCGACTGCGGCTACCGAGATAAAAATTGAACGTTCGATTTCGTGTAAGGGAATGCGGTTGATGGCAAGATCGACTGCTGCCAGCATTTCCGTGGCGCTGACAACATCGTAACGCCGAACCTGCCAGGGGGTTGCAAGGCTGACCGGTCCGGCGACCAGTTCAACGCTGGCACCGGCTTGGCTCGCCGCCTGGGCAATGGCAAAACCCATTTTTCCTGAACTCCGGTTGGTGATGCCACGCACCGGGTCGATCGCTTCAAAGGTCGGACCAGCGGTCACAACGCAGTGACGGCCCAGCAGTGCTTTAGGGCTCAGCGCGTGATCCAGGGCCTCAAAGAGTTCCGCAGGCTCGAGCATGCGCCCATCGCCCGTCTCACCACAGGCTTGGTCCCCACGGTCGGGTCCGAGCAAGATCGCGCCGTCATCCTGAAGCGCTTGCGCGTTGCGTTGGGTGGCTGGATGCGACCACATCTCGCGGTTCATCGCGGGTGCAATCAGCAAGGGGCAGCGTTCACGCGGTCTGGCTAGACACAGGGTGCTGATGAGATCGTTACAAATACCATGGGCAAGGCGCGCCATCAGGTTGGCGGAGGCCGGTGCGATAAGAATGGCGTCGGCCCACCGTCCCAATTCAATATGCGCCATACGGTGATGCACCCGATCGTCCCATAGGTCGGTGTAGACCGCCTCGCCGGTCAAGGCCTGAAAGGTTTCGGCACTGACAAAGGCACGCGCCGCTTCGGTCATCACGATCTTGATTTCGGCACCGGCGCGGATCAGATCACGCACCAGCATGCAGCTCTTGTAGGCTGCAACACCGGCGCTGATCGCCACAAGAATGTGTTTGCCCTTCAAGCCCCAGGTGGGCTTGGTCATCAGGTCCGTGCTGCTTTGCGCCACTGGATGCATTCCTCGATGAGCAAGATGATCACTCCCACGGTAATCGCCGAGTCAGCAATATTGAAGGCGGGGAAATAAAATTGCCAGGCTTCCCGATAAAATAGAAAAAAATCGGTCACCTGGCCCTGCATCGCTCGGTCCAATCCGTTGCCCAGGGCACCGCTCCAGATCAGGGCAAGCGCCGCGCAAGCAAGCGGCTGGTCGATCATTTTACGCATCAGTATGGGTAGCACGATCGCTGCAAGCAGCGACACTGCGGTAAAAAACCAGCGCTGCCAGCCTGACTGGTCCGCAAGAAAACTAAAGGCTGCGCCCCGGTTAAAGACCAAGGTGATGTCAAACCAGCCATCGATCACGCTCACGCGCTCACCCGGCACCCAACGTTCGAGTACAAACCATTTACTTGCCTGGTCGGCGCAGGCTAGCGCACAACCCAATGCAAGCCAACGCAGCAGCCTTATTTGCTCGGGGATCATCGAAAAGGGCTCAGCAGCTGCTCATGAATCGGCACTTGATTCGGCTCCTCGGGATGGACTAGCCTTCGCNNAGCCTTCGCGGCTGGGGCTGCACGAGCCTTCGCGGCTGGGGCTGCATTTCTTTATGCACGTCGAGCTTCGCTAAGCAAAGCGGCGAATCTCACCGGGCCCATGGAGATTTTCATCGCAACGAGAACACAAGCCCGGGTGCGCCGCGATCGACCCGACGCTTGGATGATAGTGCCAGCAGCGTTCGCATTTAGCTCGCGTGCTCGGGTTCACGACGACCCGGATGGCTAAAGCCGCATCGCGCCTTGCCGCCGTGTTCTGGACGCTAGCGCCAGGGTCGCTTGCACCAAGCGCTTGATCGCCTGCGCTTGCATCGATGCGCTTGAGCTCAACAGCCGATGTCATCATCACAAATTTCAGATCGGATCCGAGCGTGTTGAGCAGCGCAAAAAGTTGTTCGCCCGCGCTGATCTCGATCTCAGCTTGCAGCGAGGAACCGATCAGGGACTGGCTTCGCTGATGCTCGAGCGCTTTCATCACCTCGCTTCGCGCATCGCGGATCTGGGACCACTTGGCGAGCAAAGCTTCGCCTTGAGGAATTTCGGCTAGGTCCCCGAAGACCTGGGTGAAGATCGTTTCAGAACCCTCTTGCCAAAGCTCTTTCGAAAACAAGGGCCAGGCCTCTTCGGCGGTAAACGAGAGAATCGGCGCCATCACCTTGAGATAGGTGCTGGTGATAGCCCAGAGCGCAGTTTGCGCCGAACGCCTTGGTTTAGACGCGGCAGCGCAGGTGTAGAGCCTGTCTTTCAAAATATCGAGGTAAAAGGCGCCAAGGTCTTCGGATGCGAAATGCTGAAGCCCGCTGACCACCGGGTGAAACTCAAAGGCAGCAAAGTGTGCCTGGATTCCGCTTAACCAATGGCGGGTAAAGGCGATCGACCATTGGTCAATCTCAAGCATCGCATCGACTGCGATCGCATCGCGCTTGGGGTCAAAGTCTGAGAGATTGGCGAGTAAAAATCGCAAGGTGTTGCGAATGCGTCGGTAAGCCTCGACAACACGCTTGAGGATTTCGTCAGAGAGCGACAACTCGCCCGAGTAGTCGGTGCTTGCAACCCAAAGGCGCAAGATCTCAGCGCCCAGGCTATCGGATACTTTTTGTGGAACGATCACATTTCCAAGCGACTTGGACATTTTTCGACCTTGCCCGTCCACCACAAAACCATGGGTAAGCAAGGCCTTGTAGGGGGCCTGTTGATTGAGCATGCACGAAGTGAGAAGCGAGGAATGAAACCAGCCGCGGTGCTGATCCGATCCCTCCAAATACATGTCTGCCGGAAAAGCCGATGCCTCGCGGTGCGAACCGCGAAGCACGGTTTCGTGGGTTGTGCCCGAGTCGAACCACACATCCAGCGTGTCGGGATTTTTGACGTAGTTTTTGGCTTCATCGCCCAGCAGTTCGGCTGGATCGAGTCGTTGCCAGGCCTCGATACCTTCTTTTTCAATACGCTGGGCAACCGCCTCAAGCAGACTGGCTGTTTGCGGGTGCAAGGCGCCGCTGTCGCGGTGCAGGAAAAATGCCATCGGAACGCCCCAGTTACGCTGACGCGATAAGGTCCAATCAGGACGATTGGCGATCATCCCGTGAAGTCGTGCCTTACCCCAGCCCGGGTAAAACGCGGTGGCTTCGATGGCGCGCAGCGCAGTCTGCCGCAAGCTTTCGCCGCCCCTCGCAGGCTGCCTGTCCATCGACGCAAACCATTGCGACGAAGCGCGGAAAATCACAGGCGTTTTATGCCGCCAGCAATGCATGTAACTATGTTTAAAGCGTTCAACTTTATATAAAACACCTTGATCGCGGAGCAGGTCGACAATTTTCGGGTTGGCCGCCCAGATTGACAGACCACCGATGGTCTCACTGAGCCCCAGGTGATCCTCGCCAAAGTTTGGCTGGTGCTGGAACTGCTCAACGTAGCTTCCGTCGCCTCGCACCAGTTGCAAGATCTCCTCATCGCGCATGCCATAGCGTTTGCAGGATTCGAAGTCCTCCACGCCATAGGCGGGGGACGAATGAACAAGCCCTGTTCCGGTCTCGGTGGTGACGTATTCACCCAAAAAGACCGGCGCATGACGTTGCACAAAGGGATGATGAAACGCAATGCCTTCAAGTGCGCTGCCCGGGCATTGCGCGAGGATTTCCCCCTTGAAGCCCCAGCGCTCTAGACAGGGTTTGACGCGTTCGCTGGCCAGAATCAGCGATCGCTCAGCCGCGTCTTCCTCAAGCTTGACCAGCGCATAAACGACTTCAGGATGCAGATTCAAGGCCTGATTTGCTGGCAGGGTCCAGGGTGTGGTTGTCCAGATCACCGCATCGCAGGGTCCCTCGGGCAGGTTTGCCAGACCAAAGGCTTGAGCCAGTTTCTCGCGTTGGACAGCTCGAAAGCCGACGTCGACCGCCAGATCTTCCTTGTCGGCGTATTCGACCTCGGCTTCGGCAAGTGCTGACCCGCAATCGAAGCACCAGTTGACCGGCTTGAGTCCGCGGTAGAGGAAGCCCAACTCGAGCATCTTGCCAAGCGCGCGCAACTCATCGGCTTCGTTTGTGGCGTTCATGGTGGTATAGGGCTTATCCCAGTCACCAAGCACGCCTAGCCGAATAAAGTCTTTCTTTTGCCGCTCGATCTGTTCGCTTGCATAAGCCCTGGATTTTGATTGCACATCGGCAGCGGCCAGGTTTTTGCCGAATTGCTTTTCGATCTGAATTTCAATCGGCATGCCGTGGCAATCCCAGCCGGGCACATAGCGGGCATCAAAGCCAGCCATCTGGCGGCTTTTCACGATCATATCTTTGAGGATTTTGTTGACCGCGTGGCCGATGTGAATATCGCCGTTCGCATAAGGCGGCCCGTCGTGCAGCACCCATACCGGGCGGCCTTTACTGTGCTGGCGCAAACGCTGATAGATTCCCTTGTCCTGCCAGGTCTTCACCCAGCCGGGTTCGCGCTTGGCAAGATCGCCGCGCATCGGAAAGGCCGTATCCGGGAGATTCAAGGTTTTTCGGTAGGCGCTTTCAGGCGGATTCGACATGAGTTGGGCCTTATGGGCAGGGAGTGAAAAAAGCGCGCGCATGCGAGGTATCGATTGCGATTTGCGCTTTGAGGGCTTCAAGGCTGGGATAGTGGGCCTCATCGCGCAGTTTTTTCAGGAATTCGACCTTCACCATGCGACCGTAGGCTTGCCCCGACCAGTCAAGCACATGGACCTCAAGCAAATAGCGTCCGGCATGCTCAACCGCCGGCCGGGTGCCAAGACTGGCGACGGCTGGCAAGCATCGCTCGCAGCCTGAATCCAAGCCGCAAACGCGGACCACGAAAATCCCTTTCAAGGGCGCCTGCTCGCCGTCAATACGCAGGTTAAGCGTCGGAAAGCCAAGCTCGCGTCCGAGCTTTCTTCCGTGGATCACATGGCCTGAGATGCTGTAGGGCCTGCCAAGCAGGGCCAGGACCTGATCAAAGCGCCCCAGCATCAGCGCCTCGCGGACTTGCGAGCTCGACACCCGTTGTTGCTCGTGCAAAACGGTTTGCATTGATTCAACGCTATAGCCGTAGCGGCGTCCGGCCCGCTCGAGCAAGTCGAAATCGCCCTGACGCTTTGCGCCGAATCGAAAATCATCACCCACCACCAGATGCCTTACGCCAATGGCCCGCACCAGGTAATCTTCGATAAAGCGTTCGGCCGAACAGGTCGCAAGCTTGTGGTCAAAACGCAGGGCAAAGAGCTGATCGATGCCGCAGCCGGCAATGGCTTCCCACTGGTCGCGCCGACCGCAAATGCGCGCAGGAATCGGGGTGTTTGGGCTGGCGAAGTATTGCTTCGGGTGCGGCCAGAAGGTCATCAGACTGGCCAGCATGCGATCGTTTCGCGCTCGTTTGCACACGGCTTCGAGCAAGGCTCGATGGCCTCGATGAACGCCATCAAAGTTTCCAATGGTCAGCGCGGTGGGAAGAGGGAGCTTGTTGCCGCGTTGGGTCGGCCGGCGAATGATTTGCATAACCTGCCATTATAAAACCCAGCGCTGTCTTCAGGGTCGATGGCCGTTTGTGGGCTGTTACCATCGCCGTCTTGGCTGCTGACCTTGGCTTGTCATTTTTGGATGGGGATCATGAAACGGGTTGTGGTGCTGATATCGGGCCGGGGTACGAATTTGCAGGCCTTGCAGCAACGCTTCAACGACGACTTGCAGCAGTCAAAGGGTGTTGCGCAGATCGTAGGCGTCGTGAGCAACCGCGGGCAAGCCGAGGGACTGGCCTGGGCGCAGTTGCAAGGCCTTCGCTGCAGCAGTATCGATCATCGGGGCTTTCACGAGCGCGTCGATTTCGATCAGGCTTTGGCTGAGCGGGTGGCGGATTTTCGACCCGACCTGGTGGTTTTAGCTGGATTCATGCGGGTACTTGGGGCTGATTTTGTCCACCGCTTTCCTGCTCGCATCATCAACATTCACCCATCCCTGTTGCCAGCCTTTCCAGGCTTAAACACACACCGTCGAGCGCTTGATGCCGGCGTCCGGGTACACGGCGCAACCGTGCACTATGTGACCGAGGCGCTTGATGCAGGACCGATCATCGCCCAGGCCGCGGTGCCGGTGCTCGAGGACGATGATGAGCAAAGCCTTGCAGCGCGCGTGTTGAAACAAGAGCACAGGCTCTTGCCGAACGCGGTGATCGACATTTGTTGTGAGCGCATCGGGCTCGATGTGAGCGGTAAGCTCTGGACAAGACCCGGAGCGCGGCGCTTGTTGGCCGACGATTTCAACGCCTGCGCTTTGGCTGTCCCCGGCCTTTCCGGTGCTCCTTGAGCCTGCGCCATCAGCTCTACAAGGTTTTTGAGACGCTCGGGCACTTTGAATCGCCTGCGGATGCGGTCCTCAGAAGCCATTTTCGCGCCAATCCTCAGCTGGGCCGCGCGCAGCGTCATGAAATCGCAGAGGCTTGCTTTCATATGCTTCGCCATCGGCTGCGACTGAATCAGCATCCTTTCTCGACCCCAACCCGCGATTGGCCGGCAACGCTCAAATGGAACGCCAGAGCAAGCCTGATTGAAAAAACCTTGGGCGAAATGCGAAAGCCCCCGGAGGAGCTCGATCAATGGCCTGCTCCGATTCGCTATTCGATACCGCATTGGCTCTACGAGCGCTTGCGTGCGCAAGGCGCTGACGATCGGCTTTTTGAAGCGCTGCTTGAACCTGCTTCACTTGATTTGCGGGTGGTGAGCTGGCATCCAAAGCTGCCGGTGCTTTCGCGCGAAGCTTTGATCGACGAACTTCGCAAGGATGCGATCCTTGCGCAGGGGCATCCGGGATTGCCAGGGGCGCTAAGGGTTGAGGGCAAACCTGCGCTTGAAAAGTCGGCCTGTTTTGCCAAGGGATTGCTTGAGGTGCAGGACGTAGCAAGCCAGGCTGTCGCCGCTTTGCTCGCACCGCGACGGCATCAGACCATCGTTGACTTTTGCGCAGGAGCAGGCGGCAAGACACTTGCGCTTGCCTCTGCAATGCGAAACACCGGTCAGGTCTACGCCTGCGACAATAACAGCGCGCGGTTGGCAAGACTCAAGCCGAGGCTGACGCGTTCCGGTCTGAGCAATGTTCAACCTTTTGCGCTTGACAGTGAACACGATCCGAAACTGATGCGGCTTGCATCAAAGGCCGACGCGGTGCTGGTTGATGCGCCCTGCAGCGGCTTTGGGACCTTGCGCCGCAATCCCGATTTGAAGTGGCGCTTTAAGGCCGATGATCTTGATCGCTTGCTTGCGCAGCAAGCCTCGATTCTGACGGCGGCAAGCCGGCTTGTACGTCCGGGCGGTTGGCTGGTTTACGCCACCTGCAGCCTTTTGCGGGAGGAAAATGACGATCAGGTCCTGGCCTTTCTTGCCCAACATCCGGACTTTGTTCTTGAATCGCCGATGGAGGTGTTTCAAATTCAGGCCATAGTGATTGGTTGCGAAACGCCGCTTGAATCCGAGGGCAGGGTGCTGGGCCCCGTTTGGCGAACCGACCCGCTTCGCGACGCTTGTGATGGTTTTTTTGCAGCCCGAATGCGTCGGGAACGCTAAGTCGATGGCGGCATCGTCAAATAAGCCTACAATGCCGCGGGAATCTTGATACAAAGGGAGACATGTCTTGAGTCAAATAACCGAACAGTCCCTGTTGCAGTCGGCGGGAGAGGGTCTGCTGAGCCAGGTTCCAGTCAGCGATAGCCTTTTGAGTCAACTCGGCGTTTTCGAGGCCTGGCTAAGACCGGTGCTTCATTGGGCTGCTTATGGGCTTTCCGGACTCGGTATTGTTGAATTACTGCTCGTTACCTTTATAACAACCCACATCACAATCGCTGCAGTGACGATTTACCTGCATCGCTGCCAGGCGCACCGTGCGCTTGATTTGCATCCCTTGGTTTCGCACTTCTTTCGCTTCTGGCTCTGGCTAAACACCGGCATGGTCACCAAGCAATGGGCTGCAATACATCGCAAGCACCACGCAAAATGCGAAAGCGAAGAAGATCCGCACAGCCCGGTCACCCGTGGCCTTCAAACCGTGCTTTTTCGCGGGGTTGAACTTTATCGAATCGAGGCGCTCAACCGCGAAACCATGGACCGTTACGGTCATGGCACACCCGATGACTGGATCGAACGCAAGCTTTACACCCCGCACACCTATCTCGGCGTCTATGTGCTGCTGGTCATCGATTTGCTGTTGTTTGGAGCCTTAGGGCTTGCGATCTTTGCAATCCAGTCGGGCTGGATTCCGTTTTTCGCAGCCGGTGTCATCAATGGTCTTGGACACGCCAGCGGTTACCGAAACTTTGACTCGAAGGATCAAAGCAAAAACCTATCGCCTTGGGGCATTCTGATCGGCGGCGAAGAACTTCACAACAACCACCATACATTTCCTGCGTCGGCCCGCTTGAGTTACAAGTGGTGGGAGTTTGACATCGGCTGGATGTACATTCAGATCTTGGCCTTTTTGGGTTTGGCTAAAGTGCGTCGGGTGTCGCAGCGCCCCAAGTTTCAGCTGCCCTGCGAACAAATCGATGCACGGGCATTGCAGGCGGTGATCGCCAACCGCTACGACATGATGTCGGCATACGCCCGCTCGATCCGTGAAGCTAAGCGGGCCAGTGCCGAAGACGCTTTGCACACGCTCATGAGTATGCGCGCTGAGCTTGCAGGCCTTTGGGAGCGTTCCTCGCTATCGGTTGAACAATTGGTGCAATTGCTCGAGGACTGGTGCCGGCGTGCCGAGGCAAGCGGTGTGGCGGCCCTGCGTGAACTTTCACTGCGGGCGCGCAGCTACGCCTGATTGTTCTGATCGATACAAATCTTAGCGTAGCGATGAGTCAGGACGACTGCGCCTATCAGTTTGTTGACTTGCCCTATTTTGCAGCGCTTGACCCCCGCGTTGCAGTGGCCGGGCAACTTGCCCCTGAGCATATGGCCTTGCTTCGTTCGGCGGGCTTTGCCAGCGTGATCAACAACCGCCCCGACGGTGAAGGCGGTCCGCATCAGCCAAGCAGTGCGCAAATGCAGCAGGCAGCAGCCAGCGCAGGGCTGCACTATGTTCACCAGCCGGTTGTTTCCACGCATATGACAAGCGAGGATGTTCAACGTTTTCACGAACATCTTGCATTGTTGCCAAAGCCCGTGCTTGCTTTTTGTCGAAGCGGAGCGCGCTGTATGCGCCTTTTTCAAGGCTAGTGAGGCTATGCTCGCGCCAGCGGAAAGACTCATCCGCTTGCACATGGATCACTGAAACAAGAGGGTGTGGAAACTGAGACTGAAACCTCAGCGCAACAAGACCCTAGACTCGATTAGTCTATTTGATCTTGGTTTCTTTGTACGTCACGTGCTTGCGGGCAACAGGATCAAACTTTTTGATTTCCATTTTGCCCGGCGTATTGCGCTTGTTTTTGTCAGTGGTGTAAAAGTGCCCCGTGCCGGCGGTTGACTCGAGCTTGATCTTTTCACGCATGGTTTAACTCCTCAAAATCGAAGTGGCGGTCAAACAGCCTCGCCTCTTTCGCGCATGCCGTTCAGTACAACGTCAATGCCTTGCTTGTCGATCAAACGCAGACCTGCCGACGAGATCCGCAGGCGAACCCAGCGCTTTTCGGTTTCGACCCAAAAGCGCCGGTAATGCAAATTGGGCAAAAAGCGCCGCTTGGTTTTGTTGTTGGCATGGGAAACATTGTTTCCGACCATCGGTGCTTTTCCAGTTACTTGACAAACGCGCGCCATAGCAGCCTCGGATTATGCGTACATTGCAAAGCCTTCGATTGTAATGCGCAGCGCCGATCCTGGCAAGACGGTTCGGCTCAGAGGTTTTTTTGCAGAAACTGCACAAGCTGGGATTTCGAGACCGCGCCGACCTGCTGTGCGACTTGTTCGCCCTGGTTAAAGAGAATGAGCGTGGGAATCCCACGAATGCCGAAGCGTTGAGCGATTTCGCCGTGTTCGTCAACATTGAGTTTGGCGACTTGAAGTTGATCGGCCATGTCTTTGGCCACTTCATCAAGAATGGGCGCGATCATTTTGCAGGGGCCGCACCACTCAGCCCAGAAATCGACCAAAACCGGTCCGCTTGCCTTCATCACTTCTTCATCGAAATTGCCGGCGCTCACATGCTTGACGCTCATCAATCCTCTCCTCAGTGTGCACGATCAATCTGACCCCAATGCAGCCTTGTGCCGCATTTTCAAGGTCGACTCAATCATAGCCTGAAGCCTTCGCAAAAAATCACCAAGCAAGCCGGGCGCTCGGGGTGTTGTTAGAATGCCGTCGGACGGGTCCCCTCGCATTGTGGCTCGGTGAACCTGGTCAGGTCCGGAAGGAAGCAGCCACAGCCGTTCGTCATGAGTGCCGAGGTCCCGGCTCGTCCAGTCTGCAGGCGCCTATGGACCTATTGTTTCCCAACGACCCAGTCTCGCAGCATCAGGTGCTGGCCCGCAAATGGCGGCCGCGGCAATTTGCGTCGCTGGTCGGACAGGATCATGTGGTGCGCGCGCTTCGTCACGGACTGAAAACCGGCCGGATTCACCATGCGTACCTGCTCACAGGCACCCGCGGGGTTGGCAAAACAACGATTGCTCGAATCCTTGCGAAGGCCTTGAACTGCGAGGAAAGCGATCGCGATGATCCGGATCCCTGCGGTCAGTGCGGGGCCTGTTTGCAAATCGACAAAGGTCGTTATGTCGATTACCTGGAGCTGGATGCCGCCAGCCATCGCGGCGTTGAAGAGATGGCCCAACTGCTGGAAAACGCGGTTTACGCGCCAAGTGTGGGGCGCTGGAAGGTGTATGTGATCGACGAAGTTCACATGCTGAGCAACCACGCCTTCAATGCCATGCTCAAAACGCTGGAAGAGCCGCCGGGGCATATGGTTTTCGTGCTGGCGACCACCGATCCCCAAAAAGTTCCTGTCACCGTGCTTTCGCGTTGTCTGCAACTTGGCTTGCGCAACATGACCCCGCAAGCGATCTCCGGACATCTGGCGATGGTGCTCGAGCACGAAAAGATCGCCTTTGAAGCCGATGCCCTCGCGCTGATCGGGAAGTCTGCCGCAGGATCGATGCGCGATGCCTTATCGCTGCTCGATCAAGCGATTTCGCATGGTGGCGGCGAGGTTCGTACCGCGCAGGTCTTATCGATGCTCGGTGCCATCGACCGCGACAAGGTCGGGCAGATCATGGATGCAATCCTCGACGCCAATCCGCAGCGACTCCGCGCGCTCGCCGAGGAAGTCTGCGCGCTTGGTATCGATCCGGCTGCAGTCTTGCATGCGCTTGCCCAGTTGGTTCAAGAACTTAGCTTGATCAAGCTCAATGCGATCCAAGCAGAGGACCGTCAACTTATCGCCTGGGCTTCACGCTGCGAAGCCGAGCAGCTTCAGGTGTATTGGCAGATTCTGCTCCATGGACGGCGTGATCTCTCGCTGGCACCGGATGAGCAATCGGGTTTAACGATGACCCTTTTGCGTTTGCATGCCTTTCGCCCCGTTGAATCAGGCCCGGTGAATTCAGGCTCCGTCGATTCAGGCCAGGTCAAATCAGGTCCGGTCAAATCAGGCCCGGTTAATGCAGGTCCGAGCAATTCCGGGCTGATTCAAAGAGGCCCGCCTGCGATGCGTGCGCCTTCGCAGGGCGCGCTTGCTCGGGATGTGGCATCCCCGCAGGCAACCCCGCCGTCAATCCTGAGCAGCGCGGATGCCGCAACAAGCGCATCAGCCACAGCGTCCATATCCAACGCATCAGCCCCATCGTCCAGGTCCGAAGCAAAAGCCCCGTCCTTCGAAGACGCCCGGCTTGTGCTCGACTGCGAGTGGTCCGATCTTGCCACCCGCATCAACACGTCGGGCTTTACGCGGCAATTCCTTGAGCAGAGCGAACTGATCGCGATTGAAGGCATGCATATTCGGGTGCGTGTGCCGATACGTCCTCTTGCCGAGCTTGCGACCGTAAACAAGGTGAAGGACTTGCTCATCGCCCACTTGAAGCAGCCCTTGCGTCTGTCGGCTGAGGTTGGATCGGTTGGCGTGCAGACCGCCGCTTCGATTCACGACGCCCAGCGCCGGGTCGAGCGCGACGCAGCGCTTCAAAGGCTTCAAAGTGACCCCTTCGTGAAAGCGATGGTGAGCGAACTCGGCGCACAGATCGATCCGGAGTCGGTGCAAACGCGCAAGCACTAAAATGCAGCGAAAACCTTGAAAGGACATCCTCATGCTTAAAGGGCAGTTAGCCGGCTTGATGAAGCAGGCTCAGCAAATGCAAGACAACATGAAAAAGGCTCAGGAGGCCTTGGCCGCTGTCGAAGTGGAGGGCCAGTCGGGTGCAGGCCTTGTGAAGGTGATTGTCACTGCGCGCAACGAAGTTCGCCGGGTGATCATCGATCCTTCGCTGCTTGCCGAGGACAAAGACATGCTCGAGGATCTGGTGGTTGCGGCACTGAACGATGCCCTGCGCAAGGCCGATGAAACTGCCCAGGCGCATATGGGTAAGCTCACGCAAGGTCTGCCGCTGCCACCCGGATTCAAGCTGCCGTTTTAGCGGCACACGTGTCACCAACCCTCGATGCGCTGATTGCTGCCTTGCGCAGGCTACCTGGCGTTGGCCCGAAATCTGCGCAGCGCTATGCTTTTCATATGCTTCAGCATGACCGTGAGGGCGCTGCCATGCTCGGCCGTTCGCTCTCTGAAGCGGTCAATAAAATCCGCCACTGCGAGCGTTGCAACACCTTCTCCGAGCAAAGCCTCTGCGACACCTGCGCCTCAACGCGCAGGGACCCGGGTCTTTTATGTGTGGTCGAGACACCGGCCGATCAATTGGTGCTCGAGCAAACACTCAGTTACTCGGGCTACTATTTCGTCCTGATGGGACGCCTTTCGCCGCTCGACGGCATTGGCCCTTCCGATCTGCATATGCATCGCCTCATCGATCGGATCAACGACGGCTTGGTGAGCGAAGTGATCCTTGCCACGAACTTCACCGCTGAAGGCGAAGCCACGGCCCACTATCTCGGCGCGATGCTCAAGCGCCAAGGCTTGAAGGTCAGCCGTTTAGCCCGGGGTGTGCCCGTGGGTAGTGAGCTCGAATATGTCGATGCAAGCACGATTGCGCAGGCGCTTCGCGATCGAAAGCGGCTGGGCTCAAACGACTGATCGTCTATGGGCCTTCTGTTTCGGATAAAATAGAAAGGTTTAACTGCGTAAGGTCATCGGTTTTGAGCTGCCTTGCGTCACAACCTGGTGCCCATCACTGTGCCTTCTTCTTCGCCATCGCTTCAGCAAGCTTCTTCCGCCCCCGAACCTGAGCACATTCCCGCTGATCTCCAATCCAACCCGGCTGGGCAGCCCTTGAGCAGCCTTTTGCCCGCAGGCGAGCCCGCGGTGCTCGCGCTGGCTAACGGTCAGTTGTTTTACGGTGAATCGATTGGCGCCCACGGCTGTGCTGTGGGCGAAGCAGTCTTCAACACGGCGATGACCGGTTATCAGGAAATTCTCAGCGACCCAAGCTACGCAGGACAGCTCATCACGCTGACTTACCCGCACATTGGCAACGTGGGGATGAATCCGCAAGACGATGAGGCAGAGCGGGTTCAAGCCGCAGCGCTGATTGTGAAATCGCCGCCCAAGCGCGCTTCGAATTGGCGCGCACGGGAGGATTTGCCGACGTATTTGAAACGCCGCGGCATTTGCGCGATGGCCGGAATCGACACGCGCAAGCTCACGCGCATCTTGCGCAGCGAGGGAGCACAGGCTGCCTGCCTGCTGACCGGGGCTCTGGCTGCAGACCGCGAGCAAGCCGGTGTGCTGGCACTGAAGCGAGCTCGTGAGTTCTCGGGCATGGCAGGGCTTGACCTTGCCAAAGAGGTTTCCACGCGCGAGGTCTACACCTGGCCTGAGGGGGTCTGGTCTTTAAAGCCGAGTGAGCAGCGGACAGAGTCAGGCCTTGTTTCTTCCGAGCACCTGCCATCAAGCCCGCGCCCTGCACTTCGCGTGCTTGCGCTTGACTTCGGTGTCAAGCGCAATATTTTGCGCATGTTTGTCGATCGAGGCTGCGAAGTCCGGGTGCTTCCTGCGCAGACCGGAGTTGAGGCTATCCTGGCCTTGGAGCCAGACGGCGTATTTTTATCCAATGGGCCAGGCGATCCCGAGCCCTGCAACTATGCGATTGAAACCGCCCGCGCGTTGATGGCGCACGCGATGCCCTTGTTTGGCATTTGTCTCGGCCATCAGATCATGGGACTTGCCTCCGGCGCCAAAACGCTGAAAATGAAGTTTGGTCATCACGGGGCAAACCATCCGGTGAAAGATTTAAAGAGCGGCGCCGTGATGATCACAAGCCAAAACCATGGCTTTGCGATTGACCCTGAAAACCTGCCCGCGTCTTTGCGGGTCACGCATATCTCGCTGTTTGATGGGTCGATTCAAGGGATCGAACGCATCGACTGCCCGGCTTTCGCCTTCCAAGGGCACCCCGAAGCGAGTCCGGGTCCGCACGATGTGAGCCCTTTGTTTGACCGGTTTGTGGAACTGATGCGTCAGAACCGGGCTCAAGGATAAAAAAGTGCCAAAACGTTCTGATCTTCATCGCATCTTAATCATCGGTGCAGGCCCGATCATCATCGGCCAGGCCTGTGAGTTTGATTACTCGGGCGCGCAAGCTTGCAAGGCTCTCAAGCAAGAGGGCTTCAAGGTCATTTTGGTCAACAGCAATCCGGCCACCATCATGACCGATCCCGAGACTGCGGATATCACCTACATTGAGCCGATCACCTGGCAGGTGCTCGAACGCATCATCGAGAAAGAGCGTCCGGATGCGGTCTTGCCCACGATGGGCGGGCAGACGGCGCTGAACTGTGCTCTGGACTTGCACCGGCGCGGCATTTTGAGCAAGTACCGTTGCGAGTTGATCGGTGCTTCGCCTGAAGCAATCGAAAAGGCCGAGGACCGCCAAAAGTTCAAGCTTGCGATGCAAGGCATCGGACTGGGCTCTGCGCGTTCGGGAATTGCCCACGATTTGCAAGAAGCCCAGGCGGTACAGCTCACCATCGGCTATCCGGTCATTATTCGTCCGAGCTTCACGCTCGGCGGCACCGGCGGCGGCATTGCCTACAACCAGGAAGAATTTCTCGAAATCTGCAAGCGTGGGCTTGACTTATCGCCCACCCGGGAGTTGCTGATCGAAGAAAGCTTAATCGGCTGGAAAGAGTTTGAAATGGAGGTGGTGCGCGATTGCAATGATAATTGTATCATTGTGTGCGCGATCGAAAATCTTGATCCAATGGGGATACACACCGGTGATTCGATCACCGTGGCGCCAGCGCAAACGCTGACCGATAAGGAATATCAGCTCATGCGCAACGCATCGCTTGCGATCTTGCGTGAGGTGGGTGTTGATACCGGGGGGTCAAATGTTCAGTTTGCGATCGATCCCACAGACGGGCGCATGATCGTGATCGAGATGAATCCACGGGTTTCGCGATCTTCGGCATTAGCGTCCAAAGCGACGGGTTTTCCGATTGCCAAGGTCGCAGCCAAACTGGCTGTGGGCTACACCCTCGATGAACTCAGCAACGAAATCACCGGAGGTCTCACGCCGGCGTCTTTTGAACCGTCCATTGATTACGTGGTGACCAAAGTGCCGCGTTTTGCATTCGAAAAATTTCCCCAGGCCGACTCGCGTCTGACCACACAAATGAAATCAGTGGGCGAAGTCATGGCAATCGGGCGAAGTTTTCAGGAATCGATACAAAAAGCATTGCGAGGGCTTGAAACCGGTATTGACGGCTTTGATGAACGATCTGTCGATGAAGACGAAATCACCCGCGAACTTGGCGAACCCAGGCCCGACCGCCTGCTTTACGTTGCTGATGCATTCCGAATCGGCTTGTCGGTTGAGGAAGTTCATGAGGAGACCGGGATCGATCCCTGGTTTCTGGATCATATCGCTGATCTTGTCGATACCGAGGCGCGCATCAGACAGCGTAGCCTGAACTCACTCAGCCGCGAAGAATTCAAAGCCATGAAGGCCAAAGGTTTCTCCGACCGCCGCCTGGCGGTGCTGATGGGCAGCACAGCCGATGCGGTGCGTGAGGCGCGTTGGGCGCTGGGCGTGCGTCCGGTCTACAAACGCGTGGATACCTGCGCTGCAGAATTTACAAGCAGCACAGCCTACATGTATTCCACCTATGAGGATGAATGCGAGGCCGCGCCAAGCGATAAGGCCAAGATGATGGTGCTTGGTGGGGGTCCGAACCGTATCGGCCAAGGCATTGAGTTTGATTATTGCTGCGTGCATGCGGCTTTTGCCTTGCGCGAAGACGGCTATGAAACGATCATGGTCAATTGCAATCCCGAGACGGTTTCGACCGATTACGACACCTCAGATCGACTCTACTTTGAGCCCCTCACCCTCGAAGATGTTCTGGAAATTGTAGCTATTGAAAAGCCCTTGGGTGTGATCGTTCAGTACGGCGGTCAGACGCCCTTAAAGCTCGCTCTGGCGCTTGAAAAAGAGGGCGTTCCCATTATCGGCACATCACCGGAATCGATCGATATGGCCGAAGATCGAGAGCGCTTCCAAAAGCTCTTGCACGAACTTGATTTGTTGCAGCCACCCAACCGTACGGCCCGCACCGAGGCTGAGGCGATGAAGTTGGCGGCAGAAATCGGCTACCCGCTGGTGGTGCGGCCAAGTTATGTGCTCGGCGGCAGAGCCATGGAAATCGTGCACGAGAAAAAGCAACTCGAGCGCTATATGCGCGAAGCGGTCAAAGTCTCAAACGATTCGCCTGTCTTGCTTGATCGATTCTTGAACGATGCAATCGAAGTTGATGTGGACTGCATCAGCGATGGCGAGCGTGTGTTCATCGGTGGCGTGATGGAGCATATCGAGCAGGCCGGCGTGCATTCCGGCGACTCGGCTTGCTCGCTACCGCCTTATTCGTTGCCGGCACCACTGATTGATGTTTTAAAGCAGCAAACCGAGGCGATGGCCAAGGCGCTCAAGGTGGTCGGGCTGATGAATGTTCAGTTTGCGATTCAACATGTCGATGCATCGGGCAGGGACAATGGCGATCAAGCCTTGGAGCCTCGGGTTTATGTCCTTGAGGTCAACCCGCGTGCCTCGCGTACCGTGCCTTTTGTATCAAAAGTCACCGGTCTGCCTTTGGCAAAGATCGCAGCGCGGGTGATGGTCGGGCGCAGCCTTGCTGATCAACAGATCGGTGCAGAGGTCAGGCCATCTTATTTCTCGGTCAAAGAAGCGGTATTTCCTTTCGTCAAATTCCCTGGCGTCGATATTCTGCTTGGGCCGGAAATGAAGTCCACCGGCGAGGTCATGGGGGTGGGGAAAACCTTTGGCGAGGCTTTTGTGAAGTCACAGCTTGGTGCCGGCACGAGGCTTCCAGAAAAAGGAACGGTCTTTATTTCGGTGCGGCAAAGCGACAAGTCTCGGGTGGTTGGGGTTGCCCGCGGGTTGTGTGATTTAGGCTTTCGCCTTACAGCCACCAAAGGTACAGCGGCGGTGTTGCGTGAGCAAGGCATTGCTGTTGAGATCGTCAACAAGGTTCAAGACGGTCGTCCGCACATTGTGGATATGATTAAAAATGGCGATATCGATCTGGTTATCAATACGGTTGAGGAAAAGCCCAATGCGATTGCCGACTCTCGGTCGATTCGCACAACAACCCTGGCGCAACGCGTGACCGTTTTCACCACGATTGCAGGCGCATCGGCTGCTGTGGAGGGGATGCGCGCGATGAAGTCGCTGGATGTTTACGCGTTGCAACAGCTGCATGCTTCACTCGTTCAAGAAAAGAGGATGTAATGGCTACGATTCCTTTAACGGTCCATGGCGCTGAATTACTCAAAGAGGAATTGCATCGCCTAAAGCATATCGAGCGTCCAGCGGTCATCACCGCGATCGCTGAAGCGAGAGCGCAGGGTGATTTGTCAGAAAACGCCGAGTACGATGCGGCACGAGAGCGTCAGGGCTTTATTGAAGGCCGCATTGCTGAGCTTGAGTCGAAGTTAAGCAATGCACAAATCATCGATCCGAAGTTGCTCGATGCCGAAGGCCGGGTGGTGTTTGGCGCCACGGTTGAGCTCGAAGAAATCGGATCCGGACAGCTTGTGACCTATCAGATTGTGGGCGACGATGAGGCCGATATCAAAAAAGGCAAGATCTCGGTGTCCTCGCCGATCGCCCGCGCGATGATCGGGAAGTACGAAGGTGACCCCATCGATGTGCAAGCGCCTGGGGGCATCAAGTCCTACGAAGTACTCGCTGTGCGCTACGAGTAGTCTTTCGGGCGATAAAGCACGAGCAGCTTGCCAATGGATTGCACCGGCGCACAGGCCAGCGTTTCACACAAGGCTTCCAGCATGGCCTGGCGCGTTTCGCGGTCGTCGCCAGCAACCCGCACTTTGATGAGCGCATGGGCTTTGAGCGAGCGGTCGGTCTCGCGGATCACCGCTTCGCTGAGCCCCTCCTGGCCGATGATCACGACCGGATCGAGATGATGCGCGGCGGCTTTGAGCGCTTTGCGCTCGGCGGTGCTCAGAATCAGGGTCGAGGCCTGCGGGTTGCCGTCGAGTTGCCGGTCGATCAGCAGCGCGTTGCGGGCGCGACCCTGCGCTGTTTCGGCAAGATTGCCGAGGCTTTTTTTCTGCCGACCGGTGTTTTTGGCAGCCAGCTTGCCCGATGGGGATGATGGCTTTCGGCCTTTTGAAGACTCCCCGGGCGATGAGCGTTTGATGCTTTTTGTTGTGCGTTGATTCATGAGGCGATTGTAAGGCTATGCAAAAAATCTTGGTCACCGGTGGCGCGGGCTTTTTGGGATCCCACCTTTGTGAGCGATTGCTCGAACGCGGTGAGGACGTGCTTTGCGTTGACAATTACTTCACCGGAAGCAAGGCCAATGTCAAGCACTTGCTTGACCATCCGCACTTTGAGTTGATGCGCCATGATGTGACGTTTCCGCTCTATGTGGAAGTTGACCGTATTTTCAATCTTGCTTGTCCGGCCTCGCCGATTCATTACCAGCACGATCCGGTCCAGACCACCAAGACAAGCGTGCATGGCGCGATCAATATGCTCGGGCTGGCAAAGCGTGTGAAAGCGCGGATCTTGCAGGCTTCAACCAGCGAAGTCTATGGCGATCCGGAAGTCCATCCGCAACCCGAGTCCTATTGGGGCAAAGTCAACCCGATTGGCTTGCGCAGCTGCTACGACGAAGGCAAGCGTTGTGCCGAAACGCTTTTTTTCGATTACTGGCGCCAGCATCGTCTTGAAATCAAAGTTGTTCGCATCTTCAATACCTATGGGCCGAGAATGCACCCCAACGATGGCAGGGTGGTCAGCAACTTTATCGTTCAAGCCCTCCGCGGCGACGACATCACGATTTTCGGCGATGGCAGCCAGACGCGCAGCTTTTGCTATGTTGATGACCTGATTGAGGTGATGTTGCGGATGATGGATTCACCGACCGAGTTTGTGGGTCCGGTCAACATCGGTAACCCAGGCGAATTCACCATGCTCGAGCTCGCTGAGAGGGTGCTGCAGCTGACCGCATCGCTGAGCAAAATCAGCTTCAAGCCGCTTCCTTCCGATGATCCGAAGCAGCGCCGACCCGACATCGCACTGGCAAAGCAGGCGCTTGACTGGCAGCCGAAAGTGCCGCTTGAAGAAGGTCTGCGCAGGACCATTGCCTACTTCAAGGCTTTGCTGCAAAGCACATAGGACACCCAGGTGCCAGCCGGAAAAAAACCACGTTTTAACCAGAACTGGATGCATCGGCATCTCAACGATCCTTATGTGCGCAAGGCGCAGCAAAAGGGCTATCGTTCACGCGCCGCTTTCAAGCTTGCGGAAATCGACGATCAGGACAAGCTCATCAAACCTGGCATGTGCATCGTGGAGCTTGGTGCTGCCCCGGGATCGTGGACTCAGGTGGTGCGTGAGCGGCTTGGCTTTGCCGACCACCGCCTGCGCGGCAGAGTGATCGCGGTGGATATGCTGCCCATCGAGCCGCTTGACGGGATTCATTTTGTTGAGGGTGATTTTCGCGAAGAAAGCACGCTCAAGGCGCTGCAAAGTGTATTGCCCGAGGGACATTGTGATCTTGTAATTTCGGATATGGCACCCAATTTGAGTGGTGTGGCAGCGGCCGACACAGCCCGGATGGGCGATTTGATCGAACTTTCGCTCGATTTTTCCAAGCTGCACCTCAAGGTCGGCGGCTGCTTGCTGGTGAAAAGCTTTCAAGGCAGCGGTTTCAGTCAGTGGGTGGAGTCTTTCAAGCGAGAGTTTCGTCAGGTCCTGATCAGAAAACCCAAGGCAAGTCGTGAAGAATCGTCTGAAACCTATCTACTGGGAAAAGGTCTCTTACCCCGGCCATCGGCAATCCCATAACGCGAACCCTTCAGTGGCGAAGGTCATCAAGATTCCGTACACTGATCGGTCTCCAAAGGAGTTACTCGATTGAATAACGTCTTCTCCAAAGCTGCCATCTGGCTTGTGATCGCCTTGGTCTTGTTTACGGTGTTTAAACAGTTCGACAACCGAAGCACAAGCTCGGGCAACGCGGTGCCCTATTCGGAATTTCTCGACGATGTCAGAAACGGCCGTATCAAAAGCGTCGTGATCAGCGATACCACCGGCACCGCCGATATCACGGCCGTTACCGTCGATGATCGTCGCATTCGCACAACAGGAACCTATCTCGATCGCGGCCTTGTGGGCGATCTCGTGTCCTACGGCGTGAAGTTTGATGTCAAGCCGCGCGAAGAACAGTCCTTTTTGATGAGCGTCTTTGTTTCCTGGTTCCCGATGCTGCTTTTGATCGGTGTGTGGGTGTTTTTCATGCGTCAGATGCAAGGTGGTGGCAAAGGCGGTGCCTTCTCGTTTGGCAAGTCGCGAGCACGCATGATCGATGAAAACAACAACCAGATCACCTTTGCCGATGTGGCCGGTTGCGATGAGGCTAAAGAAGAGGTGCAAGAACTCGTTGATTTTTTGCGCGACCCTTCCCGTTTTCAAAAGCTCGGTGGACGCATCCCCCGGGGCGTTTTGATGGTTGGATCACCCGGCACCGGAAAAACCCTGCTGGCAAAAGCTATAGCGGGTGAGGCCAAGGTTCCCTTTTTCTCGATATCGGGCTCTGACTTTGTTGAGATGTTTGTCGGGGTCGGCGCAGCGCGTGTGCGCGACATGTTTGAAAACGCAAAAAAGCAGGCGCCTTGTATTATCTTTATCGACGAAATCGACGCTGTAGGACGTCAGCGTGGAGCCGGCTTGGGCGGCGGCAACGATGAGCGGGAGCAAACGCTCAATCAAATGCTCGTGGAGATGGATGGCTTTGAGACGAATCAGGGCATCATCGTGATCGCGGCGACCAACCGACCCGACGTACTCGACCCGGCCCTTTTGCGTCCTGGCCGTTTTGACCGGCAGGTGGTGGTTCCGCTGCCCGATATTCGCGGCAGGGAGCAAATCCTGAACGTTCATATGCGCAAAGTGCCGATTTCCCAGGACGTGAAAGCCGACATCATCGCTCGCGGCACGCCTGGTTTTTCAGGCGCGGATCTGGCAAACCTGGTCAACGAAGCGGCGCTCTTTGCCGCCCGCCGTGCGGCGCGCCTGGTGGAAATGGTTGATTTCGAAAAGGCGAAGGACAAGATCATCATGGGTGCCGAGCGGCGCTCGATTGTGATGCCTGAAGAAGAGCGTCGAAACACCGCCTACCATGAATCTGGCCATGCGATCGTGGCGAGAATGCTGCCAAAGACCGATCCGGTCCACAAAGTCACCATCATCCCGCGGGGTCGCGCGCTTGGCGTCACCATGCAGTTGCCGACTGAAGATCGGTATTCGATGGATCGCACGCGCATGCTCAACATGATTTCGATGCTGTTTGGCGGCCGGATTGCCGAAGAATTGTTCATGAATCAGATGACGACCGGCGCGAGTAATGATTTTGAGCGGGCGACCTCGCTTGCCCGCGACATGGTCACACGATACGGCATGAGCGATGTGCTGGGCCCGATGGTGTATGCAGAAAACGAGGGTGAGATTTTTCTGGGACGCTCGATCACCAAGACCACGCATGTGTCGGAGGAGACCATGCGCAAAGTCGATATGGAAATCCGCAAGATCATCGATGATCAATACGCCGTTGCGCGCAAAATCCTTGAAGATAACCGCGACAAGGTCGAGGCGATGACCAAGGCTTTGCTCGAGTGGGAGACGATCGACGCAGACCAAATTGATGACATCATCAATGGCCTGCCGCCAAGACCGCCTAAAGAGCCTGGCAGCAACAAGCCGAGCGCGCCGACCGGTAGCAGCGGCCCACAAATCCAGCCAACTCCAAGCGACGTGCCGGAGGCGCCGGCGGCCTGATGCCTGAAGTGATGGGGGTCTTGAATCTGACCCCCGACTCGTTTTCAGACGGTGGCTTGCTGCCTCCCGACGAGTCGCTTGCCCGTGCACGCCGCATGCTTGATCAAGGCGCAGACTGGATCGATCTCGGCGCCGAATCAACCCGACCGGGCGCCTCACCAGTTCCAGTGCATGTAGAACTCGACCGGCTCATGCCGGTGCTGAGCCTGCTTGCGGCGCACAAGCGCAAGCGCGCCTTCAAGATTTCTGTCGACACGATGAAACCGGCGGTCATGGCAGCAGCACTTGAGGCGGGCGCCGACCTTCTTAACGATGTCAACGGATTTCGCGCCGAAGCTGCTTGGCCGGTGGCGGTTCAAGCGCCCGGCATTTGCATTGTGCATATGCAAGGGGTGCCTCTGAATATGCAAGACGCACCCCAGTATCAGGGCGAAGGCAGCGCTGTGATCAACGTGGTGAGGGATTTTTTTTGCAATCAGCTGCAGGCGGGACTCAGCTACGGACTCGATCCGAGCAAGGTGCTTGTTGATCCCGGAATCGGTTTTGGCAAGGATCAAGGCCATAACCTTGAGTTGTTGGCTGCGTTACCGTTATTATCACGATTGCCGGGCTTTGAGCTGAGCTTTCCAGTCTTGGTCGGTTTGTCGCGCAAGCGCCTGATTGGAGAAATTACCGGTAAGGCGCTAGCCGACAGGGATGCGGGATCGATCGGCGGCGCACTGGCTGCTTATGCTCTTGGTGCATCGATACTGCGTGTGCACGATGTCGCGGGTACGGTTGATGCGCTTCGGGTTTACCGCCGTTTCATCGATCGGAAAGTCTGACCAATCCTTGTCTTCGGTGCTGTCGCTGATGGATCGGGCTGTGTGAGGAGCAAAACAATGACAAGACGCTGGTTTGGCACTGACGGGATTCGCGGACCGGTTGGCCGTTTGCCGATGACACCGGAGTTTGTCCTTCGCCTCGGGCAGGCTGCGGGTAAGGTGTTGATGGCTTCACAGGCTGAAATAGGCAGCACGCGCAACGGCCGCAAACCGGTTGTTTTGATCGGTAAAGACACCCGTTTGTCGGGCTACATGCTGGAAGCTGCGCTTGAAGCCGGGCTTTCGTCGATGGGTGTGGACGTCCGGCTCGTTGGGCCGCTGCCAACGCCCGGCGTTGCTTATCTCACCCGGGCGCTGCGGCTTGATGCCGGCATTGTCATTTCGGCCTCGCACAACCCCTTTGAAGATAACGGGATCAAGTTTTTTTCAGGGCAGGGCAGCAAGTTATCCGATGCGATTGAAGCGCGTATCGAGGCTTACCTGGAAAGCGATGCGATGACGCACCCGGCTTTGGGTTGTGTGGCCGCAGCGGAGATGGGTAGAGCAAGGCGCATCGATGACGCTGCAGGGCGATATATCGAGTTTTGTAAGAGCAGCTTTCCTCAACGGTTTGACCTGAGGGGCATGAAGATCGTGGTCGATGCAGCCCACGGAGCGGCCTACCACATAGCAGCGCCGGTGCTGCATGAGCTGGGCGCTCAGGTGGTTCGGATCGGTCATGAACCCGACGGCACCAACATCAACCAGGCTTGTGGTGCAACCCATCCGCAGACGATGCGGGACAAGGTGCTCGAATCCGGTGCGGACTTGGGCATGGCGCTTGATGGCGATGCCGATCGCGTGATCATGTGCGACAGCGCCGGACGAATCTATGGCGGCGATGAGCTGCTGTGGATCATCGTGAACCATCGGGCCCGCCTTCAGCCGGTGCCCGGAGTTGTCGGTACCTTGATGAGTAATTTCGCGCTCGAGCAGGGCTTTCTCAAGCATGGCATTGCTTTTGAGCGCGCAAAGGTTGGTGATCGTTATGTTCTTGAGCGGCTGCAAAACCGGGGTTGGCTGCTTGGCGGGGAGGGATCGGGGCATTTGCTTGCCCTCGACTTGCACAGCACGGGAGACGGCATTATCAGCGGGCTCCAGGTCTTGGCGGCGGTGGTCGATAGCGGAAAACAACTTGCCGAGCTGTGCTCGGATCTCAGCTTGATGCCGCAGGTGCTGATTAACGTGCCCAAGCCAGAGGGTTTCGAGCTACAGGCTGATCAAGCGTTCAAGGCTGTTTGCGCGGCGGTGGATGAGGAGCTTGCCGGCCATGGTCGCAGCCTTGTTCGTCCTTCGGGCACCGAGCCGGTGATACGGGTCATGGTTGAACACCCGGATTATGCAAAAGCCCAAGCCTACGCTGAGCAGATCGCATCGAGCATCAGCCCGGGA